>JBGQEL010000035.1:0-38243 GCA_041496385.1 Methylomirabilia bacterium
CCCCCCTGTAACGTGATCGTTCGCGTGGGCGAAGGGCTGCGTGGGGCTGTAGCTCAGTTGGGAGAGCACAAGGCTGGCAGTCTTGGGGTCAGGGGTTCGACTCCCCTCAGCTCCACCAATCCTTCGCGACACGCGCGGCGCGCTCCTGATTCACCCCGACCTCCCCGGTTGAGTGGAGGCAGGATCTGGCCGCACCCGGCGGCCCGCAGACGAGAGGCGCGGTGAAGAAGAGGATCCTGATCGTCGACGACGAGCCCTCCGTCACGGACATCCTGCGCGAATTCTTCGCTCGCTTCGAGCACGGGCACCAGTACGAGACCACCACCGCGCGCGACGGCGCCGACGCCCTGATGCTTCTCCTCCGCCAGGAGTTCGACCTCGTGCTGCTCGACATGAACATGCCCCGGCTCGGCGGCTTGGCGCTGCTCAAGGAACTGCGCGGGCTGGGGCTCAAGGTGCCGGTGCTCATGCTCACGGCCAACCAGGACTCCAAGGCGGCGGCCGAGGCCATCGGCGCCGGCGTCGTCGCGTACGTGCCAAAGCCCTTCGACTTCATGGAGCTCGAGCACCTCGTCGCCCTCGCCCTGGCGCGCCCGAACCGCGCCCCCGGCGGCACCGCGGCGAGCGGCTGATGTCCCGCGCGGTCCTCTACAACAAGAGCGGCTGACCCACCTGCACCAACGCGAGGGAGGCTCTCTCGCGCCGCGGCGTCCTGTTCGAGGACCGGCTGGTCGAGACGGCGCCGCTGGATCGCGCCGCGACGCTCGCGCTCGCGCGCGGCGCCCGCCGACTGCTCGTCAAGTCGGCCGACGGCGTCCTGCGGCTCGACGCGCCCCTCGCGGAGGCGGACCTGGTCCGCCACCTGGTGCACGCGGACGGGTTCCTGCGGGTCCCGGTCCTCGTGCTGGGCGACGTGCTCGTGCGGGGCTACACGGAAGAGCTCTACCGCGAGGCGCTCGGCGATTAGTCGAGGACGGTGGCCGTGAGGGTCATGAGCGTCTCGCTCGCGCTCTGGCTCCGGGCGACGCCCAGGATCCGGCGGGTCACCTCGTGCATGCTGGTCGTCGCGCCGCCGAGCTGGACCGGCCGGCCGCTGGGCACGATCAGCTCGGCCGCGGCCTCGTTGACCTCGATGACGCCGGCGCGTTCCGCCGAGAACCAGCTGATGGACGGCGTCACCCGGACCCGCACCTGGTTGCCCGGCAGGATCGTCGCCCCCACCTTGAGCGCGGTGCCGACGTCCCTGAACTCCACGGAGGGCGCCAGGAGTCCGGCGCCCGTCAGGTAGTCGCGGTAGAAGGTCACCTGCGCGTAGGGCACCGAGCCGGCGACGAGCAGGGTGGATTCGCCGCCGTCCTGAACGATCGTGAAGATCCCGCTCGTCTGGGTCACGCGCCGCTCGCTCGACTCGACGCCGGCGCGGCCCGACGGGCGCGCGCCGCCCCGTTCCGTGATGATCACGCGCCCGCGGCCCTGGACGGCGTCCCGGCTCTGCGTGCCCGACTGCCGGACGTCCAGGCTCACCTTCACCTGCCTGGCCCCCTGGGCGCGCGGCGCGGCGGGCCGGCCGACGGCCAGGAACGCCAGCGCCAGGGCGAGGATCGCGCGGGCCACATCGAGAGCGTAACGCCGCTGGCGTCCGGGACTCAAATTGCATAAATTATCCGGGACGACATGGCCAGGCCGCGCGACCTCTATATCGTGGCGACCGACCGGCGCGTGCTCTACGACCTCTTCCGGCGCCAGTTCGCCACCGACCCGCACGTGGAGGTCATCCTCGACCGCCGCAGGCGCGAGCGGCGCGCCACGCGCGGCAACACGCCGGAGGAGCGCCGCCGCGCGGACCGTCGCAAGGCCGAGCACGCGCATCTCCTGGTGACCCTGGGCGTGGCCCTCGTCTCTCGCGCGCTCCGCGAGAAGCTCGCGCAGGAGCGCGCGGCGGCTGCGAAGCCGGTGCGCGCCCGCAAGAAGCCTAGCCGCCGAGGTAGAGGCGCTTGACCTCGGGGTCGGCCAGGAGCGCGGTCCCCGCCCCCTCGAAGCGGTTCCGTCCGAGCTCCAGCACGTAGCCGCGGTCGGCGATCGTCAGCGCGCGCACCGCGTTCTGCTCGACGAGCATCAGCGTGTAGCCCGCGCGCTTCATCTCGACGAGCGTGCCGAAGATCAGCGTGACGAACTTCGGTGAGAGGCCGAGCGAGGGCTCGTCGAGGAGCACGAGCCGCGGAGACGTCATCAGCGCGCGGCCGATCGCGACCATCTGCTGCTCCCCGCCGGACATGGTCCCCGCCTTCTGCCGCCGCCGTTCGAACAGCACGGGGAACAGCGCGTACACGGTCTCGAGGGCCGCGGCCACCTTCCGGGACTCCGGAACGATGTACGCGCCCATCTCGAGGTTCTCGAGCACCGTCATCTGGGGGAAGACCAGGCGCCCCTGCGGGACGTAGGCGAGCCCCCGACGCAGCACGAGGTCGGGCCGGAGACCCGTGATCTCCTCGCCGTTGAAGACGACGCGCCCGCTCTTCGGCTGGAGGAACCCGACGATCGCCTTGAAGGCGGTGGACTTGCCGGCGCCGTTCGGCCCGATCACGCTCACGATCTCGCCCACGCTCACGGCCAGCGAGACCTCGTGCAGGATGTCCAGGTTGCCGTAGCCCGCGGTGATGCGGTAGGCGCTGAGAAGCGGGGTGCTCACGCCCGGGCCCTCGCGGTGCCCACGTAGAGAACGTGCGGGTACGGCAGGAAGTCGAGCATCGCGTGGCGCCGCACCGTGAACCCCGCCGCGACGAGCGCCGCCGACAGCTCCTCGGCGCTCCAGTAGCTCACGCGGGCGGACGGCTGCAGAAGCTTGTCGAGCGTCCAGGTGAACCAGCGCTTGGGCGCGGGGCGCGTGTCCACGTCCTTCACGAGCAGCGTGCCCCCCGGCGGCAGGCAGCGGCGGAGCTGCGCCAGGAGCGGCGCCACGGTCTCGCGCGGCACGTGGTGGACGATGTCGAGCATGTACGCCGCGGCGACCTCACCGTCGCCCTTGAAGTCGCGCGCGTCGCGCTCCTCGTAGGCGACGTTCTCGATGCCCAGGCGCGCGGCGGCGCGGCGGGCCATGGCGACGCGGCGGCCGTTCAGGTCGATGCCCCGGACGAAGCGTCTCGGCCCCGTCGCGGCGTAGTAGAGCGAGAACAGCCCGAAGCCGCAGCCGATGTCGAGCACGTCGCCCGCGTCCGGCAGGTACTGGCCGATCTCGTCGAGAAAGCGCTGGCGCAGGATCCAGAAGCGCGCCCAGCAGTAGGCCCGCACGACCGGATCGTCGTACGCGGCGATGATGCGGCGGATCGTCTCACCGTGCATAGATCCGGTAGCCGTCGCCCCGCGCCTCGATCCGGTAGCGCGCGAGCCGCGCGGCGAGCTCGGGGAACCGCTCGACGCGCTCATAGCCGCCCGCGGGCCACCCGTGCTCGAAGAGCACGACGAAGCGCGGCGGCGACGCGTCGAGGTCCCGGATGAGCTCCGCACGCAGCCCGCGGATCGTCGGCGTCTCGGCGTCGTGGTAGAACGGAAAATCGTAGACGAAGCGGCTCGGCTGGCGCGCGCGCAGGCGCAGGAGCGCGTGGGTGCCGCCCTCCGTCGTGTCGAGCGCCTGCACGGTGTCGCCGGGCGCCAGCCGGCCGTCGAGCGCGCGCGCGACGGCGGCGACGCGCCGCTCCTTGGCCGCGACCCACGCGGCGTCGCTCGCCTCCACACCCTTCACCGCCAGCAGCGCGACGGCGGTCACGGCGCACGCCGCGAGCGGCGCCGCGGCGAGCGTCCGCCGCTCGCCGGCGAGACGCCCGACCTCGGCGAAGAGGAGAACGGCGGCGAAGGCGGCCAGCGGGTAGAGGTGGTATTCCCAGCCCTTGCCCTGGCCGAAGAAATGGATGAGGCCGTAGAGGAGGCCGAGGGCGCCGAGCGCGTGCCGCGTGCCGAGCCGGCCGCGCGCGAGCGCGGTGCCGAGCGAGAGGAGCGCGCCGGCGCCGAGCGCGAGCCAGACGTGCCAGCGGTAGAACGTCCATTCGGCCGGCCGCCCGAGGCGCGAGTAGAGCGGCAGGAGATAGTCGAACACGAGCCGTGACCACGCGCCCAGCGCGCCGCGCGCGCCCACCCAGGCGACGACCAGCACGGGAATCAACGCCAGGCCGGCGGCGAAGCGCGCCATCGGCGCCCACGGCGCGATCCCGCCGCGGCGCGCCAGCAGGAGCACGGCGACGAGGAGGCCGGCGGCGAGCGCGGCGGCATGCGGCTTGATCGTGACGCCGGCGCCGAGCGCCACCCCGCTCCACGCGAGGCTCAGCGGCCGCCGCCGCTCGGCCCAGCGCGCGACGCCGAGAACCGAGAGGAGCAGGAACGGGCACAGCAGGAAGTCGCGCTGGCCCGCCTGCCAGGCGCCGCCGGCCAGGTGATAGGCCGCGAAGAAGAGCCCGGCGCCCCACGCCGCGAGCCGCCCCCACCCCGCGGCGAGGGCCGCGGCGCAGCCGGCGGTGCCGGCGAGCCAGAGGAGGTCGAACGCCCGCCAGCCCGCGTCCCCGGCGCCGAACAGCCGGAGCGCCAGGACGTGCACGAGGTAGACGCCGGGCATGTTCATGTCGAAGAGGTCGCGGTAGGGCGCCGCGCCCTCCCCGATCCGCCACGCGATGTAGTGCATGATCGGCGCGTCGTGGACGAGCGGCCAGCCGCGCGAGCGCCAGGCGAGCGCCGCGACGAGCAGGGCCAGCGGCGGCAGCAGGAGGAGCTCAGCGGCCGAAGTACGCTTCAATGACGCGCTCGTCGGTCTGGATCCGGCCCGGGGGGCCCTCCGCGATCTTCTCGCCGTGGTCGAGGACGAACACCGTCTCGCAGAGCCCCATGATGACCTTCATGTCGTGCTCGACCAGGAGGATCGTCTTCCCCTGGTCGCGAAGCCGGCGGACCGCGTCGAGCAGGTCGTTCAGCAGCGTGCGGTTCACCCCGGCCGCGGGCTCGTCGAGGAGGACCAGCGCGGGGTCGCGCATCAGCACGCGGACGAACTCCACGAGCTTCTGCTGGCCGTAGGAGAGGTTGCCCGCGTACTCGTCGCGGAGCCGCTCGAGCTTCACGAAGGCGAGGAGCTCGAGCGCGCGCTCGCGCGCGGCGGCGAGGCTTCCGCGCGTGACGACGAGCAGGTTCTCGAGCGCCGAGAGCTCGGGAAACACCCGGATCACCTGGAACGTCCGCCCGATCCCCTTCTGCGCGATCTGCCAGGGGCGGAGCCCGTCGATGCGCTCGCCGTTGAAGCGGACGTGCCCCGCGTCGCGCCGCTCGAGGCCCGTGATGCAGTTGAAGAGCGTGGTCTTGCCCGAGCCGTTCGGGCCGATGAGGCCGTGGATCCGGCCCGTCTCGAGCGCGAGCGACACGCCGTCCACCGCGGTGACGCCGCCGAAGTGCTTCCGGAGCCCCTCGACCTCGAGCGCCGCCGTCACCTAGATCGTCCTCGGCAGCCGGTAGCGGATCTGGAGCAGCCCCAGCACGCCCCGGGGCATCAGCAGCACGACCGCGACGATGATCGCGCCGAAGAGGAGCTGGTGCAGGTAGATGAAGCGCGCCCAGACGACCTCCTGGAACACGAAGAGGACGACGGCGCCGAGCACCGGCCCCCAGACGGTTCCCTTGCCGCCAAAGAGGACCATCACGATCATCGTGATCGTCATCGCGAGCGGGAACACGCTGACGGGCTCGATGTAGCCCTGGTCGCGGGCCGCGAGCCCGCCCGCGATGCCCGGCCCCACCGCGGAGAGGAGGAAGGCGTAGAGCTTGTGCCGGGCGGTGTCGATGCCCATCGCCTCCGCCGCCACCTCGTCCTCGCGGATCGTCATGAGCCGGAGCCCGAATCGCGAGGTGATCACCGCGTACGTCAGGCCGGTGACGGCGGCGGCGGTGAGCGCCATCGCGTAGTAGATCGGCACCGACGCTTCGAGCGTCGGCAGGGAGAGCCCGCTGCCGCCGCCCGTGAGCCCCTCGAAGTACGACACGAGGGCGCGCAGCACCTCGTTGAGGCCGAGCATCGCGATCGCGAAGTACGGCCCCTTGAGCCGGAGGCAGGGATACCCGATGACGAGCGCCAGCAGGGCCGCCGCGCCGCCCCCCGCGAGCGAGGCCACGGGCCACGGCCATCCCGCCTTCACCACGAGGATCCCCGCCGCGTAGGAGCCCGCGCCGAAGAACGCGACGTGGCCGAACGAGACGTAGCCCGTGAGCCCCGAGATGATGTTCCAGGAGCCCGCGAGCGCGACCCACATGAAGAGCTGGAGCGCGGCGCGCACGCCGTAGCCGGTCGCGACGACCGGGTAGAGCGCGAGCAGGACGGCCGCCGCGGCGAGCGCGGCGAGGAAGCCGCCCCGCGCGCTCACGTCTGGCGCCCGCCCAGGAGGCCCGTGGGCCGGACGAGCAGCACGAGGACGAGCAGCACGTAGGCCACCGCCTCCGAGAGCTGGGCGGTGAGGAAGAGCGAGGCGAGCTGCTCGACGAGACCCAGCAGGACCCCGCCCAGGAGCGCCCCCGGGTAGTTGCCGGCGCCGCCGAGCACGATCACGAGAAACGACTTGAAGGTCCAGATCTGGCCCATCTCGGGCTGGATCGCGACGATCACCGAGAGGAGCGTGCCGCCCGCGGCGGCGAGCGCCGCGGCGAGCCCGAAGGTCACCAGGTGGATGCGCGGGACGTTGATGCCGCACACGAGCGCCACGTCGCGGTTCTGCGAGGTCGCGCGGATGGCCTTGCCGAGCCGCGTCCGGCCGAGGAAGAGGAACGCGCCGCCGCTGACGATGGCGGCCACCCCGAACGCGATCGCGCGCGACTTCGACAGCGCGAACGGGCCGAGCGGCCAGGAGCCCGTGATGTACTCCACCGAGCGCAGGTCGGAGGTGAAGCCGAGCTGGGCAAGATTGACGAGCGCGATCGACACGCCGAACGTGAGCAGGAGCGACGAGAGCTCGGGCGCGTCGACGACCCGGAAGACGAGCGTCCGCTGCAGGAACACGCCGAGGGCGAAGAGCAGGAGCATCGAGGCCGGCAGCGTCAGGTACGGGTTCAGCCCGAGGGATTGGTGGAGGATGACGGTCGTGTAGGCCCCGAGCATGAGGAAGGGGCCGTGCGCGATGTTGATCACCCGCATCACCCCGAAGATCAGGGCGAGGCCGAGCGCCACCATCGCGTAGAGCGCCCCGGAGAGGATGCCGGAGATCACCACCTGCCCCACCATCTCCGGGGTGATGGCGACGTTCACGACGCTATGGCCGCTCGCGCCTCGCGTGACGCCCGGCGGGGGGCGGGGTCGCTCCGCCGCTTCCGGGCGTCATGCCGCGGGTCAGCGCTGGTTCCAGGGCGGCGTCGGGAACCGCGGCTTGCCGTTCGCCAGGTCGTCGGGCCAGACGACGACGCGCTTGCCGTCCTGCCACTGGAGCAGGACCATCTTGTGGGCGACCTGGAAGCCGTCCTTGTCCACTTGGTAATCGCCGAACATCGTCCGCAGCTTCATGCCGAGCAGCGCCTCGCGGACACGGTCGGCGTCGAGCGTGCCCGCCTTCTTGACGCCCTCGGCGTAGAGCATGCAGCCCGCATAGCCCGCGGCGGAGTGATAGCTCGGCTCCTGCGAGAACTCCTTCTTGTACGCCTCGTAGAACTCCATGGCGCCGGGGTACGGAAGCACGCCCTCCCACTGCGTCGAGCCGTAGATGTAGTCCGCCGTCTGCTTCAGCAGCTCGTGGAACTTCGGGATATCGCCGCCGACCGTGACGCCGAACATCTTCGGGTTCACGTTCAGCTCCTTCATCTGGCGCGCAATGGCGACGGCGTCGTCGAAGTAGGTCGCGGCCGCGAGCACGTCGGCGTTCGAGGCCTTGATCTTGGTGAGGATGGCCGAGAAGTCCTGGTTCCCCTTCGGGTACGCCTCCTGGAAGACGACCTGGAGGCCGGCCTTCTTCGCGAGCTCGACCGTTCCCGCGGTGGAGGCCTTCGGGAAGAGCGTGTCCTCGTTGACCACGGCGATGGTCTTGAGACCCCGCTTGGCCGCGATGTCCACCATCCCCTCGAGGTAGATCTCGGCGGGCGAGAGGATCATGAAGGCGTACTTCCGCCCCTTCTTGAAGATCTCGGTCGTCGCGGCGAGCGGCGCCACCATGACCTTCTTGTACTTCTCGGTGACGTTGGCGACGGCCTCGCTGACCGCCGACGAGTACGGCCCCATCACCGCGTCCACCTTGTCCTCGGTGATGAGCTTCTCGTAGAGCCGGACGCCGGTGGCGGGCTGCGACTGGTCGTCGTAGACGACCATCTCGACCTTGCGGCCGAGGAGGCCGCCCTTGGCGCCCAGGTCCTTCATGCACAGCTTGTAGCCCTCGTGCTGGTAGCGGCCGGGCTGAGCGTAGGTCCCGGTGAGCGAGAGCGAGGCGCCGATGCGGATCGGCGCCTGCGCGCCGGCGGGGATACCGCCGCCGAGCACGGCGACCGCGGCGACGAGAGCGCCGAGTGCTTTCATTATGGGAGTCCTCCGGATGTGGAGATCGAAGCCCACCACGGATACCATCCGCGGCTTTGACGTGTCAAGGCGCGGGCCGGTGGTCAGCGGCGGTCGTCGCGGAATTCCTGGTCCAGGATCTCGCGGATGAAGCGGTCGATCGAGACGGGGTAGAAGCGCACGTCCGGCGAGACGATCACGCCGGTGTTGATGACCTCGCGCTGCGCCAGCTCCTCCAGGACGCGCTGGAGGTGCCCTTCGGGATCGCGCTCCTGCCGCCGGATCTTCAGATCCTCGCTCTCGAGGGCCACGCGGGAGGCGTACCGGAAGCTGAACACGCGGGCGACGAGCCGCCGGTCCATCAGCTCGGTCTCGCCGAAGATCTCGCCGTAGGTCGGCCCGTCGCTCCCGCCGGGCCCGACCACGAGGCGCGGCGAGACCTTGATGCGTCCCCGCACCTCCACGGCGCGGCTCGGCTGCTCGCGCTCGCAGCCGACGAGGATGTAGGGCAGGACGTGGTAGCCGCTGATGATGCCCGTCAGCGGCTTGCGCACCACGCGCGTCTCGTCGAAGACGTGCCGGAGGAACTCCATGTCTTGCCACTCCTCGGCCATGCGAGGTAGTGTACCAGCGGCATGGATCAACGCCCGCGACCCGTCTCGAGCGCGCCGCGTCCCGGCGTCAAGGAGTGGGTCCACCGGTGCGAGCGCTGCGGCGAGCGCATGGAAGAGAACCACTGCAAGATCACCTGCCCCAACTGCGGCCTCTTCCGGGACTGCAGCGATCCATGAGCCGGCCGCGCGCCCGGCGCCCCCGCTAGATCACCGCGATCGCCTCGA
The DNA here is from genome assembly GCA_041496385.1 of Methylomirabilia bacterium. Taxonomy (GTDB): domain Bacteria; phylum Methylomirabilota; class Methylomirabilia; order Rokubacteriales; family CSP1-6; genus AR19. The sequence continues at coordinate 9,334 of JBGQEL010000035.1, forward strand.
CCTCGATCATCCAGTCCGGCTGCGCGAGCGCGCACACCTGCACGAGCGTCGAGGCCGGCGGCCGCTCGCCGAAGACCTCGCCCCGGATCGCCGCGAGGTCGGCGCGGTACCGGATGTCGGTCAGGTAGGTGTTGATCTTCACGATGCTCTGCGCCGTGCCACCCGCGGCCTTCACCTGGGCCACGAGCGCGCGGAACACCTCGCGCGCCTGCGCCTTGAAATCGCCCGGGTGCGCGGCGCCGCCCTTCTTGTCGTAGGCGACCTGGCCCGCGACGAACACGATCGACTGGGCGCCGGTCACCCGTATCGCCTGGCTGTAGGTGGTCGGGTCGAACACGCTCTTCGCCGCGATCTTCTCGATCTTCGCCATCGCCTCTCCCTCCGCGCCCGCGGGCTAGAATCCGGCCCCATGCGATCGCCGTCCGAACGCGCCTGGGCCGTCTTCCCCGCGGGATCGCTCGGCGAGTATAACCTCCCGGCCGAGCTCTCCGTCGTGCTGGCGCGCGGCGAGGGCGCCACGGTCTGGGACACCGAGGGACGCGCGTTCACCGACTTCACCATGGGCTGGGGCTCGGTGCTGCTGGGTCACGCGCATCCCGCCATCCTCGCCGCGGTGGGGCGCCAGGCCGAGCGCGGCGCCAACTTCGCGTACGTGAGCGCGCCGGCGCTCGAGCTGGCCGAGGAGCTGGCGCGCGCCGTCCCCTGCTGCGAGCGCGTGCGCTTCTGCGCCTCCGGCACCGAGGCCACGGCCTACGCGGTGCGCCTCGCGCGCGCCTTCACGGGGCGGCCCCGCGTCCTGAAGTTCGAGGGCGCCTATCACGGCGCCAACGAGGTCGGCACGGGGGCGGCTACCCGATCGGCGCCGTGGCCGGCCGCGCCGACGTGCTCGACCTCGTCGCCGAGAGCCGGCTCGGCGAACCGCGCTACGTCTGGTTCGCCTCGAGCCTGGGCGGGAACCCCGTCTCCGCCGCCGCGGCGCTGGCGACGCTCGAGGAGCTCCGGAAGCCGGTGGCGTACGCGCGGCTCTTCGAGCTCGGTGACGCGCTCCGCGCCGGGCTACGCGCCGTCCTGCACGACGAAGGCGTGCGGGCGCAGGTGCAGGGCGACGGGCCCCTGGCCGCGGTCGTGTTCACCGATCGCGAGGTGGTGGACTACCGGAGCGCCTTCGCCGCCGACCGCACGCGCGCGCGCGCGTTCCTGCTCGGCCTCTTCCGTCGCGGCGTCTTCCTGAATCCCATGTCCACCAACCTCTACCTCTCGCTCGCCCACACGGAGGCGGACGTGGCGCGCTTCCTCGACGCGGCGCGGACCACGCTGCGCGAGGACTGCCGCGGCTGACGTCCCGGTCACGGCGTCTTCCCGGGGGGCCCGCCCGGGGCCGGGCGGGGGTCCACGGGCGCGATGCCGTGCATGTCCGGCTCGAGCTGGAGGGTGTCCGCGATCTTAGTGTAGCTCGAGAACATCTGGGTGACGCCGAGGATCTCCATCACGCCGCCCTCGCCGACGCCGCGGCGCCGCATCTCGCCGAGGTGGAACTCGGTGCCGAAGGCCGACCGCGTGGTGACCGAGACGGCGAAGGCGAGCGCCTCCTTGAACCGCCGCGCGAGGCGGTGGTCGTCGAAGGCGTGGCGGGTGGCCGCCCAGACGTCGGCGAGATACGCGGGATCGGCGGCGAGCCGGCGAAACGGCGCCGGCACGGCGCGATTGTAGAACGCGCGGATGTCGGCATAGGTCGCCTCGGCCTCCGGGCTCGTCTCGGGGGGCTCGAGCGAGGCGAGCGGCGAGTCGGCGACGACGTTCAGCGCGTTGGTGATTCCCACCAGGAGCGCGGCCTCGTACCAGAGCGCGTCGTCCGTCATCCCCTGCAGCTTCCCGGCTGCAGTATGGCCGTGCACTCAGTAGCCGCAGGCGTTCACGCCGCTGACGGCCGCCGCGACCATCTCCTTCTCGGCGCGGGTGAACTCGCCCGGCGCCATCGCGCGCTTCATCGCGCGGCCGTGCGGCCCGCCGAACTCCGGGTCCCACGCCATCACGCGGCTCATCGCCGGCGGCGCCGCGAAGTCGTGGTTGAACCACGCCTTCGAGAGCTCGAAGAGCTTCTGCGCGGCCTCGGGGTACTCCCACGCGTCCCTGAGCCTCACCGTCGTCGGCATCGCGACCTCCTTTTCGACGCTTCAGGCATGCACGATCCAGCGGCCGGGCCATCCCTTCACCGCGCGATCCGCGTCGAGCGCCCCGGCCCGGACGAGTCCGCCCACGGCGCCGACGACCTCGGCCGTCCGGAGCCCGAACAGGCGCGCCAGCAACCGCTCGTTAGTGTAGACGGCGCCCCGAACGTAGCGCTCGACCACCTGCTGCACCGCCGCCTCCCGGCGCATCCGGCGCCCCTCGGCGACCGCCTCGGGCAGCCAGGCCTCGACCAGGTCCCAGCGGTACGAGAAGGTCGGTTCGTACCGCTCTTCGGTCTTCACCACCCACAGCCCCTGCTGGAGCTCGGCCATCGCGCGCTCGAACTCGCGGGTCCGCGAGGGCTCGAGCATGAACGTGTTGGCGCGCAGCCCGCGCGTGTACTGGGGGTGCTCGCGCGCCAGCGCGTCCATGAGCCGCCGCGCCGTCTGCGACAGGCGTCCCGCCGCGTACTCCTCGCGGTAGTCGCGCGCGCGCTGGCGCCCGCGGGCCAGCGCGTAGAACGCCGGGAAGAGGTCGAGCGCCACCAGCACGGGCCGGCCCTTCAGGAGCTTGCCGTAGTAGACGCGCCGCTTCGCGGGAAGCATGTCCTTCAGCTCCCACGTGAGCCCGATGCCGGCGTCGTGGTGCGAGCGCCTCGGCCAGCGCGGGTTCTCCCGGCCCACCACCGCCTCCCAGAGACACGCCACGCCCTCGGGGAAGCGGTAGAAGGTCGAGCACAGCCCGACCTCGTCCACGAACGCGCCGGCCGCGCGCTCGCTCCGGACCCGGCGCGCCGGCAGCCGCCGGAATGCGCGGTCGCGCAGGCGCTCGAGCGTGCCGGCGGTCAACGCGGGCGGTCGGAGATCCGGACGGCGAGCGCGCGCAGGCGAGCGAGCGTGGCCGGCGAGAGAAGCGCGGCGAACCCCGCGGGGTCGGCCGTGGCGCGCTCGAGCTCCGCGTTCATCTTCCCGAGGTCGCCCCCCGAGGCGCGCGTGAGGTCGCCGAAGATCTCGGCCGCGAGCTCGTAGACCTCCTGGGTGAGCTGCGGCGAGCCGCCGACCATGGCCTGGACCCGCGCGTCGAGCCCCGGGGCCTGCGGGTTCGCGCCGAGCGCGGCGGCACGCTGCGCGGGATCGCGCAGCATCCCGAGCGTCGCGGCGAGCGCCTCCTGGCTGGCGGGGTCGAGCGTCTGCGCCGCGAGCGGCGTCGCGCAGAGCAGGAGCGCGAGCGAGGTGACCGCCAGGACCTTCATGGCCCTTTATTGACCACCTTTCGGACGCTGTTGTAAAGTGCGCCGCATGAAGAAGACGAAGAAGACGTCCGTGGCGAAGAAGCGGGTCGTGGCGAAGAAGCCGGCAAAGAGGAAGAGGTCCTCGGTGACGTACGAGCCCAAGCCGGTCAAGACCACCGGCTGGGCGCCGTTCCGGTACCCGCTCCAGTAAGCTGAACAGGCTCCTCCCGCACCTTCTGCCCGGGGGTCTCCTGCTGGCGGGTGCCGTCGCGGCGCTGCAGGCCTCGGCGCTCCGGGACTCGGTCGCCTCGCTGGCGCCCGCCGCGCCCTGGGTCGTGTTCGGCGCGGGCGTGCTCCTCGGCTGGCGCTTCCATCGCGGCCAGCTCGTCCTGGCGCTCCTGGTCCTGCTGGCCGCGGAGCGCGCGCTGCTGGTCTGGGCGCCCGTCGGGGCGGCGGCGAGCGGCCAGGCACGCGTGATCTTCACCGCGCTGGCGGTGCTCGTCCCGCTCGACCTGGTGGCGCTCGCCTGGCTCACCGAGCGCGGGATCGGCCTCTGGGTGCCGGTCGTGATCGCGGCGGAGCCGCTCGCGGTCGCGCTCTTCCTGAGCCCGGAGCTCGCGCCCGTCACCAGGGCCCTCGAGCACACCCTGGTCGGCGTGACGGGCGCGATGCCGACCGCGCTCTCGGAGCCCGCGCTCCTGGTCTTCGCGCTGGCGCTCGTCCTCACCGTCACGCGCTTCCTGATGCGCCCGACGATCATCCAGTCGAGCTTCGCCTGGGCCATCGCGGCGGCGCTCCTCGCCTTCGGTCCCGGCGGCGGCGGGCCGGTGGCCAGCGTCTACTTCTCGATCGGCGGGCTGATCCTGGTGGTCTCGCTCATCGAGACCTCGCACCGGATGGCGTACATGGACGATCTCACGGGTCTCCCCGGGCGCCGGGCGCTCGACGAGGCCCTGCCGCGGCTCGCCGGGACGTACGCGATCGCGATGGCGGATATCGATCACTTCAAGCGCTTCAACGACGAGCACGGGCACGACGTGGGCGACCAGCTCCTCAGGAAGATCGGCGTCGCGCTCGAGCGGGTCGGCGGCGGCGGGCGCGCCTATCGCTACGGCGGCGAGGAGTTCGCGCTACTCTTCCCCGGCCGGACGGCGGACGAGGCGTTGCCGCACCTCGAGACGGTCCGCAAGGCCATCGAGCGCTCGACCTTCACGCTGCGCGGCCGCGACCGGCCGGCGGCGAAGCCCCCGCAGCCGCCACCCGCCGCGGGTCGGCGCCGCATCGCCGTCACGATCTCGATCGGCGTCGCCGGCTCGCGCGGCGACGCCGCGGCGCCGGAGGACGTGATCCGCGCCGCCGACCAGGCGCTCTACCGCGCGAAGCACGCCGGGCGGAACCGGACTTACAAAGCAGCAGCGGCGGCGGCGGGGGGGCAGGGCGCTTGACTGGCGGGCGGCGTTGGTGGACCCTCGACAGGCACATGCCTGGATCGCGGCTCGCTGGCCTCGCCGCCCTCGCCACGCTCGCGCTGGCGCACGCGCCCGCGCGCGCCGAGGTGCGTGTGTTCGTCACGAACGAGAAATCGGACGACGTGACGGTCATCGACGCGGCGACCCGCGCCGTCCTCAAGACGATTCCCGTCGGCAAGCGCCCGCGCGGCGTCGCCGTGAGTCCCGACGGCCGCCGCGTCTACGTGTCCAACGGCAACTCGGACGACCTGAGCGTCATCGACGCGCGGTCGCTGGCGGTCCTGCGCACCGTGCCGGCGGGCGTCGATCCGGAAGGGCTGACGTTCAACGTCGCGGGCACCGCCCTCTACGTCGTCAACGAGAACGAGTTCGCGGTCACCGTGCTCGACGCCGAGTCGCTGAAGGTGATGAAGAAGATCCCGGTCGGGAAGGAGCCCGAGACGGCGGTGGCATCCCCGGACGGCCGCTGGATCGCCGTCTCCAACGAGACCTCCGACGACGTGCACGTCATCGAGACGGCGCGCGACGCGGTCGTCGCGCGCATCGCCGTGCCGCGGAATCCGCGCGGGATGCGATTCACCCCCGACTCGCGCCAGCTCTTCGTCGCCAGCGAGCAGGCGCACGTCGTCTCCGTGATCGACATGGCGCAGATGGCCGTCGTCAGGTCGGCGCCGACGGGCGGCGGCCGCCCGGTCGACGTCACGCTGACGCGCGACGGCGCGCGCGCCTACGTCTCGCACGGCCAGTCCGGCGACGTGCGGGTGCTGGACACCGCCTCGTTGAAGGTGCTCGCGACGATCGCGGTCGGGCCGCGCACCTGGTGGACGGCGCTGACGCCGGACGGCCGGTTCCTCTACGCGACGGTCGGGCGCGCCAACGAGGTCGCGGTGATCGACACCGAGTCGAACGCCGTGGTCGCTCGGGTCCCGTGCGGCACGCTGCCGTGGGGCGTCGCGATCGCGAACGTCCCCTGACGCGGCCCGACGCGCCTCAGGTCAGGAGCCGGAGCCAGCGCGGCGCGCGCCCGCCCAGCCACGCGAGGATCCAGCCGTCCAGACCCCACGCGCGCCCCGCGCGGGCCCCGAGGAAGACGAGCATCGAGGTCACCAGGAGGACGTGGAATCCCTGCTGCCCAAAGCTCATCCACTGGCTCGCGAGCCCGTAGTTCAGGCTCAGGAAGAGGCCGACGAGCGCGGTGAGGCCGGTCAACAGCCCGAGCACGAGGCCGAGACCGACTGCCACTTCGCCGAAGGCCTGCAGCGTCGCGAACACGCGGCTCTGCGGCAGGACGACGCTCTCGAGGAAGTCCCGGTACCAGGCCAGCGGGTTGCCCGCGGCGAACTCGGCGACGCGTTTGGGGTAGAAGCCGAGGAACCGCGCCGAGACGGCCGGGTACGGCACCGCGCCCCACAGCCACTCGACGACCAGCTTCGTCCACACCGCCTTGATGAACCACGCGCCGACGACGACGCGGAGCAGCGCGATCCAGAGGTGGGGCAGGCGCATCGGCGCCCACTTCAATACGGCGGCGCGCGCTTGTCAACCGTCGACTGAGCGTCTTGACAACCACGGGGCCACCTTCTACAAGGGGCACACGGCGGGAATCCGGCAGCGAAGCCGGCCCGTCCCGGAGCAAAGGGGGCTCTCCATGACGCGACTCGGCGCGCTGCTCACGGTCTCGGTCGTCCTCGGATGGTGTCTGGTGTCGCCGGCGGCCGCCCAGTCCACGGGCTGGGGGGTGTACGGCGGAGACAACGGCAACACCCGCTTCAGCCAGCTGAGCCGGGTCGACACGTCCAACGTCGCCAAGCTGAAGGTCGCCTGGGCGCTCCAGCTCGGCTCGCTGCGCTCCCAGGAATCGACGCCCCTGGTGATCGGCGACACCCTCTACGTCACGTCCTCGCATGGGCCGAAGCACGTCTTCGCGGTCGACGCGAAGACCGGCGCCGCTCGCTGGCGGTACTCGCCGGAGGTGCCCGCGGGCATCGACCAGTTCGCCTGCTGCGACGTGAACAACCGCGGCGTCGCCTACGCCAACGGCAAGGTCTTCGTCGGCCGCCTCGACGGCCATCTCGTCGCCCTGGACGCGAAGACGGGCAAGGAGCTGTGGAAGACGCAGGTCGTCGACTTCACGCAGGGCTCGGTCATCACGTCGCCGCCGACCATCGTGAAGAACCTGGTGATCACCGGCTTCGGCGGCGGCGAGTACGGCGCCCGCGGCCACATCTCGGCCTTCGACCAGGACAGCGGCAAGGAGGTCTGGCGCCTCTGGACGATTCCGGGGCCCGGGGAGCCTGGTAACGAAACCTGGAAGGGCGATTCGTGGAAGCTGGGCGGCGCCGTCGCCTGGCTGGTGGGCTCGTACGACCCGGCGCTGAACCTGCTCTACTACGGCACCAGCAATCCCTCGCCCTGGGGCGGCTCCATCCGGGGCGCCGACAGCAGCAACTACGGGATGTTCACGAACCTCTACTCGTCCAGCACCCTGGCGATCAACCCCGACACCGGCAAGCTCGTCTGGCACTTCCAGCACACGCCTCACGACGCCTGGGACTACGACGGCGTGAACGAGCTGGTCCTCGCGGACGCGAACGTCAACGGCCAGATGACGCCGGTGCTGTACAAGGCCGACCGCAACGGCTTCTTCTACGTGATCAACCGGCGGACCGGCCAGCTCATCTCGGCCAAGCCGTTCGTCGACATCAACTGGGCGACCGGCGTGGACATGGGCACCGGGCGGCCCGTCGAGGTGCCCGAGAAGCGTCCGCGATTCAAGTTCCGCGCGATGAACATCTGCCCGAACCTGCTCGGCGGCAAGAACTGGCAGCCGATGAGCTACAACCCGCAGACGGGTCTCGTCTACATCCCGTCGCTGAACCTCTGCATGGACATGGAAGGCGCGGAGCCCGCCTACAAGCGCGGCTCGTTCTACCTCGCGTTCGAGTTCGACCTCGGCAAGGGCGGACCCGGCGGCCACCTGTCCGAGCTGATCGCGTGGGATCCGCTCAGGCAGCAGAAAGTGTGGGGGAACAAGGACGAGCTGCCGTGGCTCGGCGGCACCCTGGCCACCGCGGGCGGCCTCGTCTTCCACGGCGACATCCGCGGCGCCTTCAAGGCGCTCGACGCCAGGACCGGCAAGCTTCTCTGGCAATTCAACACGGGATCGGGGATCAGCGCCGCGCCGATCACGTACGAGATCGACGGCAAGCAGTACGTGGCCGTGGTGGCGGGACGCACGTTCACCATCCCCCTCTTCCTCGGGCCGATCGGCGCGAAGATGGTCGCGGCGAGCGCCGAGGGCGGCACGCTGTTCGTGTTCGAGCTGCCGGCTCCGTGAGCGGCGGCCGCCGGCCGCTCGCCGCCCTCGCCGTCGCCCTGGCTCTGCTGGCGCCCGGCGCCGGCGAGCCGGCCGGCGCGCTGCGCGTCTGCGCCGACCCCGACAACCTGCCGTTCAGCAGCTCGGAGTCCGGCGACCGGGGTCTCTACATCGAGCTGGCGGAGCTCGTCGCGGCCCGGCTCGGCGTCGGCGCCGAGTACACGTGGTGGCGCACCTATTTCGGGAAGCGCTCGGTGCGCAGCACGCTCCTGTCGGACCGCTGCGACGCGTTCTTCGGCCTGCCGGGCGAGACGGACTTCATGGACGCGAGCGTCACGCTCACCCGTCCGTTCCTCGACGTCGGGTACGCGATCATCGCGCCCGGCACGATCCCGTTCGCGGGGCTCGACGACCTCAAGAGCCGGCGCGTCGCCGTCGCGTTCGGCTCGACGCCCCAGCTGATGCTCGCCGTCCGCGGCGGCTTCCAGACCGTCACGTTTCGCCTGCCCGAGGAGGCGCTGGACGCGCTGGGCCGCCGGGATGTCGACGCGGCGTTCGTCTGGGGACCGACCGCGGGCTACTACAATCTCAAGAAGCTCGGCGGACACCACCACGTCGTCCCCGTCGCCGGCGACGGGCTTCAGTGGAAGGTGGCCGTCGGCGTCCGCAAGGGGGACGCCGGCCTGAAGGACCAGCTCGAGCGCGCGCTCGCCCACCTCCAGCCCGAGATCCGGCGGCTCGCCGACAAGTACGGCTTCCCGCGCGGGCCCGCGGTCGATCTCGAGGCCCGCGCGGCGACGCCCCCGGCCGCGGGGCCCGGCGTCGCGGTCAATCCCTTCCAGGGCGATCCCGCCGCGGTCCCGGCCGGCCGGAGCGCGTTCAACCAGCACTGCTCGCGCTGCCACTCGCCGAACGCGATGAGCCCCGAGCCCAGCCGCGATCTCCGCCGGCTGAAGTTGCGCTACGGCGAGACGATGGCGCAGGTGTTCCACGCCGCCGTGACGCACGGGCGGCCCGACAAGGGCATGCCCCGCTGGAGCGACGTGATCGACACCGCGACCATCTGGAAGATGTGGACGTTCCTCGAATCGGTCCAGCTCGACCCCTGAGTCAGCGGAACCCCCAGGTGAAGACCCGCGTCGGCGTCACCTCGACGACGACGGAGTCGGACTCGTCGATCGCCGCCTCGCGCGCGTACTGCGGATACTTCCGGTAGAGCAGCGCGCGGATGCGCCGGAACTTCGGCCCGCGCGCGATCAGCGCGGCGCGCCCCTGCACCATCACCCCTGTGATGTGGGCCCAGTCCTCCGAGTAGAGGTCCACCGTGAGCGCGACGCCGGGGTTCTCGGCGAGGTTCAGCGCCTTGCGGCCCTTGCGGCCCGAGGCGAAGTAGATCCTGCCGCCCTGGACCACCTGGCAGACCGGAACCACGTGCGGCGTCCCGCGGCGCCCCACCGTCGCGACGCGGCAGACCCGCTCCCGCTCGATCAGCCGCGCGGCCTTCACCGTCAGCCGGGCCACGTCAGGCGCCCGCGCCGGTGAATTTCAGGATGGCGTCGACCACGACCTCCGGCCGCTCCTCGGGAATGAAGTGGCCGCAGGCCGGCACCGAGAACCCGTCGAGCGGTCCCGCGCAGCGCGCCTTCCAGACGGCGAGCATGTCCTTCGCCTGCGCGGCGCGCCCCTCGCCCCAGAGCACGAGGGTCGGGACGGCGATCTTCCGGTCGCGGTCGGCGCCGTCGTGCTCCATGTCGAGCGTCGCGCCGGCGCGGTAGTCCTCGAACCCCGCGCGCATCGCGCCGGGCTGGCGGAAGCAGCGCACGTACTCCTGCACGGCCTCCTCCTCGATGGCCGCGGGATTCAGCGCCCACGCCCGGTACATGTAGCGCAGGTAGACGTCCTCGCGCCCGGCGGTGAGCGCCTCGGGCAGGTCGGGGAGCTGGTGGAAGAACCAGTGCCAGCGGTTGAGCGCGTTCGTCATGTCGACCGATGTGAAGACGTCGTAGGTCGGCGCGATGTCGAGCAGCACCAGGCGCGTGAGGAGCGCGCCGTGATCGAGCGCGAAGCGGTGCGCCACGCGCGCGCCCCGGTCGTGGCCGACCAGGACCACGGGGCCCAGGTCGAGCGCGCGGATCAGGTCGGCCACGTCCGCCGCCATCGTGCGCTTGTCGTACCCGCTGCGCGGGCGGTCGGAGTCGCCGTAGCCGCGCAGGTCGGGCGCGACGACGCCGAAGCGCTCGGCCAGCGCGGGCATCACCTTGCGCCACATGTGGCCGGTCTGGGGGTAGCCGTGGAGGAGCACCAGGCCGGGGCCCCGACCGAGCCGCCGGTAGTGGATGCGGACGCGGTCGCGCGTGGTCACGACGTTCCTGATCATGGGTAGAGCCGTCCTTTCTGCAGGCGCCGGTGACACAGGAAGAGCGTCAGCTCCACGGCCCGCGCCGGCACCCCGAGCCGCCGCGCGTGGCGTCGCAGCTCACCGAGATACTCGAGCCAGTCGGCGAGCGCGAAGCCGCGCCCCGAGGGCTTGCGCCTCACGGTGCCCAGGCCGAAGAGGAGCTGCCAGGCGCGGATGTCGAGGACGCCGTAGCGCCGCGGGTCCACGAGCGTGAGGATCGCCGACGCGGTCGGCACGCTCACGCCGTGGAGCCCGGTGAGCAGCTCCATGCGCCGCCGCTCGCTCCGCGTCCCGAAGACCGCGCGCGACGCGCGGCGGATCCGCGGCGCCGGGTTCCGCTCGCAGTGGTGGATCGCCCGCGGGCTCTTCCAGCGGCACATGGCCAGGAACTCGGCGCGGGAGAACCGGCCACGCCGCTTGACGTGCACGAGCCGCGCGACGAGCGCCGCCGTCCCCGGATCCTCGCCGCCGGCCAGCTCGCGCCGGAGCAGCGCCGCCACGCTCGCGTACGGGACGCGCCGGAGCCCCATCGGGCCGTCAGCGCGCCGCCGCGCCGCCCGCGCCGCGGAGCGCGGCGAGCACGCGCTCGGCGGTCACCGGCTGCTCGGTGAGCATGACGCCCCAGGGCGCCAGCGCGTCGTTGACGGCGTTCAGGATCGCGGCCGGCGCGCCCGCCGTCCCGCCCTCGCCGGCGCCCTTGAAGCCGCCGGCGATCCCGGGCGCCGGCGTCTCGAGATGGTGGACCTCGATCGGCGGGAGATCGGCGGCGGCCGGCAGGGCGTAGTCCATGAGCGTCGTCGTGAGGAGCTGCCCAGTCTCGTCGTAGACGCAGTGCTCGCCGAGCGCCCCGCCGATCCCCTGCGCCACCCCGCCGCGCACCTGGCCGTCGACGAGCGCCGGATTCACGAGCCTCCCGCAGTCGTCCACGGCGACGTACTTCACCACGCGCACGCGCCCGGTCTCGACGTCGAGCTCGACCATCGCCAGGTGGGCGCCGTTCGTGAACGTCCAGGCCCCGGGGTTCGTGTAGTGGACCGTCGCCTCGAGGCTCGGCTCGACGCCGCGGAGCTCGTTCGAGCGGAAGTGGACCGTCCGCGCGAGGGCGCCGAGCGTCAGCGCGCGGTCGGTGCCGCGGACCGCGGCCGTCCCGTCCCGAAGCTCGACGTCGTCCGCGTGCGCCTCGAGCAGCGCGGCGGCGACCGTCTGCACGCGCGCGCGGAGCGCGCGGCCCGCCAGGAGCGTCGCGCTCCCGCCGATCGGCATGCCGCGGCTCGCCCACGTGCCGCCGCCGTAGGGGACGACCGCCGTGTCGCCCGCGACCACGGCGATCGACTCGACGGCGACGCCCAGCTCGTCGGCGACGATCTGGGCGAGCGCGGTGCGCGTGCCCTGGCCCTGGTCGGTCAGCCCGGTCAGCACGGTGACGGCGCCCGAGGGCTCCAGGCGCACCGTCGTCCCCTCCTGGCCCGAGATGGGCGCGCCGCCGACGCCGTAGAACTGGGCGCCCGGCCCCGTCAGCTCGACGAAGCACGAGAGCCCGATGCCGAGGGCGCGCCCCGCCGCGCGCGCGCGGCGCTGCTCGCGTCGCAGCTCGTCGTAGCCCGATGTCTGCACGAGCGTCTCGAGGGCGGCGAGGTAGCTCCCGCTGTCGTACACGCTGCCCGTCGCGGAGGTGAACGGGAACTCGTCGGGGCGCACGAGGTTCCGGCGCCGGATCTCGACCGGGTCGAGGCCGAGATCGCGCGCGATCAGCTCGATCATGCCCTCCGTCACCGCGGCCGCGATCGGGTGGCCGACGGCGCGGTACTGCGAGGTGACCGTCTTGTTCTGCGCGACGACCCGGAGCGTCCCCTCGTAGTGGCGCAGGCGATAGGGCCCCGGCAGGAGGCGCAGCACCTGCCCACCCTCCACCACGCTCGAGCGCGGATAGGCGGAGTACGGGCCGACCGCGGCGGTGATGGCCGCGCGCATGGCGGTGAGCGTGCCGTCGGCCGCCGCGGCGACCTCGACGCTGACCGTCTGCTCGCGCGCGTGGATGTCGGAGAGAAACGACTCGCGCCGCGTCGCGACCCACTTCACGGGCCGGCCCAGCGTCAGCGCCAGCGCGCAGGCCGCCATGTCGTCCTGGTAGACGTGGATCTTGATCCCGAAGCTCCCGCCGACGTCCGGCGCGACGACGCGCACGCGCTGCTCGGGCAGGTCGAAGAGGTCCGCGACGATCGCCTGCATCATGTGCGGCACCTGGGACGAGATCCAGAGCGTCAGGGCCCGCGTCGCGGGCTCGTAGTCGGCGACCAGGCTCCGCGGCTCCAGCGGCACGCCCGTGTGACGGCCGATCCGGAAGGTCCGCCGCCAGGTCCGCGGCGCCTCCGCGAAGGCGCGCGCGGCGTCGCCGCCGGCGAGCCGCGTCTCGTAGATCACGTTGTCGCCGAGCTCCGGATGGATGAGCGGGGCACCCGGCGCCAGCGCGGCGTCCGGATCGAGGACGGCGGGCAGCGGCTCGTACTCGACCCGCGCGCGCTGCGCGGCGTCCTCGGCCGCGGCGCGCGACTCCGCGGCGATTGCGACGATGGGCTCGCCCACGCAGCGGACGCGCTCGACGGCGAGCGGCAGCATCGCGCCCGTCTTCATCCCCGTGTAGTGGAGCAGCACGCCCCGGTAGGGCTTGCAGAGCCGGCGCGCCTCTTCACCCGTGAGGACGCCGGCGACGCCGGGCGCCCGGCGCGCGCGCTCGACGTCCACGCGGACGAGGCGCGCGTGGGCGTGGAGGCTCCGGACGAAGGCGACGTGGACCATGCGGGGGAGGACGATGTCGTCCACGTAGCGCCCGCGCCCCGTCAGGATCCGCGGGTCGTCGGGGCGCTTCATCCGCGATCCGACGTGCGGCACGCGCGGGAGTCTAGCACGGTTGACACGGCGTTCATTGACAGGGCGGCACCCCCCCTCCTATCATTCGGCCACTCTCACCAAGGAGGCGCTCATGGATCGACGATCGTTCCTCGTGACCGGCACCGCCGTCGCCGCCGGCCTGGCGTTTCCCGCCGTCCTGCGCGCGCAGTCGAAGGACCCGATCCGGATCGGCTGCCCGCTGCCGCTGACCGGACCCTTCGGCGCGCTCGCCGCGGACATGCAGCGCGGCGCGCAGCTCGCCGTGGATGAGCTGAACGCCAAGGGCGGCATCCTCGGCCGCAAGGTCGAGGTGCTCTTCCGCGACGACCAGCTCAAGCCCGCGGTCGGCGCCCAGCGCACGCAGGAGCTGATCGAGAACGAGAAGTGCCTCTTCATCGTCGGCGGCCTCGCCGCCCACGTCCAGATGGCCATCAACGAGCAGACCAAGAAGTCGAAGATCCTGTTCGTCTCGACCAGCCAGTCGGACGAGATCAGCGCCAAGCCCGACACGAGCCCGCTCACCTTCCACGAGGCCCTCAATCCGACGATCACCTCCCGCGTCGTCGGCAGCTGGATCGCCGACAACCTCGGCAAGCGCTGGTGGATCATCTACGCCGACTACGCCTGGGGCAAGCAGAACAACGCGGTCCTGCAGGACGTCCTCAAGAAGAAGGGCGGGACGCTGCTCGGCTCGACGCCGTACCCGCTGGGGAGCGCCGAGTTCTCGGCGCACCTGCCGAAGATCACGGCGGCGAAGCCCGAGGTCCTCGTGACGGTCACGCCGGGCGCCGACAACGTCGCGTTCCTGAAGCAGGTCGGGAGCTTCGGCATGCGCAAGGAGATGAAGATCGCCCAGCCGCTCCACTGGCTGCCGCAGGCCAAGGAGGGCGGCCCCGAGCTCTACCAGGACATCTACGCCGGCATCAACTACTACTGGGAGCTCGGCGACACGGTCCCGCAGGCCAAGCGCTACAACGACGCGTTCTTGAAGAAGCACGGCCAGCCGGCCGGTGACTACTCCTGCTACAGCTACAGCGGCATCATGGAGGTCGCGCGCGGCTGCGAGCTGGCCAAGTCCACGGACTCGATGGCCGTGGCCGACGCGCTCCGCAAGAACCCCGTCTACGACCACTACAAGGGCAAGCAGTGGTGGCGCGCCTGCGACAACAAGTCCTTCCAGGACATGTGGATCGTCAAGGGCCGCGGGCCGGGCAAGACGCGCGGCGAGTGGGGGCTGCTCGAGGTCGTGTCCAAGGTGCCGGCCAACGAGGAGATGGACCGCACCTGCGCCGAAAAGGGCCACGCCTAGCACGTGGCCGATCTGACGCTGGCGACGCTGGCAGCCCAGGTCTTCACGGGCCTCGTGCTCGGGATGATCCTGGTGCTGCTGGCGATCGGCCTCAGCCTGATCTTCGGGCTGATGACCGTGGTGAACTTCGCCCACGGCTCCCTCTACATGCTCGGCGCCTATCTCGGATTCTTCCTGATCGGCTACACGAAGAACTTCTGGTTCGCGCTGGTCGTCGCGCCGCTGCTCGTCGGCGTCTTCGGCCTCCTGATGGAGCGCTTCCTCGTGCGTCCGCTCTACGGGCGCTCGATCGACGACCCGCTGCTACTCACGTTCGGGCTCTCGCTCGTGCTGGTCGAGGCGGTGAGGCTGATCTGGGGCAAGATCGGCCTCACGCTCGATCCGCCGCGCCAGCTCGCCGGCGCCGTCAACCTCGGCTTCACGGCGTTTCCGCTCTACCGCCTCTTCGTCATCGGCGTCACGATCGCGGTCCTCGTGGCGCTCTGGCTCTTCCTCGAGAAGACCAACATCGGGCTCATCATCCGCGCCGGCTCGCGCGACGCGCTCATGGTGCGGGCGCTCGGCTTCGACCTCGGCCGTGTCTGGCTGCTCGTGTTCGGCATCGGCACCGCGCTGGCGGGCCTCGCGGGCATCCTCGCCGGGCCCATGCGCGGCGTCTACGCCGAGATGGGCGTGACGATCGTCATCGAGTCGTTCGTCGTCGTCGTCGTGGGCGGCATGGGCAGCCTCGTCGGCGCGATCGTCGCCGGCATCTTCATCGGCGAGGTCGTGAGTCTCACGACGCTCTTCGCGCCGAAGTTCGCCG
Organism: Methylomirabilia bacterium; assembly: GCA_041496385.1. GTDB lineage: Bacteria > Methylomirabilota > Methylomirabilia > Rokubacteriales > CSP1-6 > AR19. The sequence goes on from JBGQEL010000035.1 coordinate 24,920, forward strand.
AGATCATGGTGTTTGTGGTGATGGCGCTCGTGCTCCTCGTCCGGCCGAGCGGGCTCTTCGGCGAAGCCGGACTGATGGAATGAGGGCGGTCAGGGACTGGATCGCCGGCCACCCCGTCGTCGCCTTCCTCGTCGTCTTCGCCGTCTTCCCGTTCCTGGTCCCCTACAAGGCGCTCGCGACGCAGGTCCTCATCTACGGCCTCTTCGCCCTCGGCTTCAACCTCCTGTACGGCTACACGGGCCTGCTCTCGTTCGGCCACGCCGCCTACTGGGGGCTCGGCGCCTACGGCACGGGCATCGCGCTCGCCAAGCTCAAGGTGGGCTCGCTCTGGCTCGCGCTCGGGGCGGGGCTCGGCCTCGCCGTCCTCGGCGGCGCCGCGGTCGGCTTCTTCTGCCTCCGGCGCCGCGGGATCTACTTCGCGATGCTGACGCTCGCGTTCGCCCAGCTCCTCTACTTCGTCGGCTTCCACCTGGCCGACTGGACGGGCGGCGACGACGGGCTCCGGGGCATCACCCGGCCGCCCCTCTCGCTGCCCGGGCTCACGCTGTCGATCGACACGTCGCTCGCCTTCTACTACTTCGCCTTCGCCCTCGTCGCCCTCGCCGTCGCGGGTCTGAAGCGCATCCTCGACTCGCCCTTCGGTGCCGTGCTGCAGGCGATCCGCGAGAACAGCGACCGCGCGGCGTCGTGCGGCTACGACATCCGCCGCGTGAAGCTCCTCTCGTTCGTCTTCTCGGCGCTCTTCGCGGGGCTCGCCGGCGCGCTCGACGCGCTCCGGCTCAACGTGGTCCCGATCGAGTCGCTCTACTGGTCCTCGTCGGGGCAGGTCGTCATCATGACGCTGCTGGGGGGCGCCGGCACCTTCTTCGGGCCCTTCGTCGGCGCCGCGACATTCCTCGTCCTCGAGGACCGCCTGTCGGTCTTCACGGAGTCCTGGCCGCTCGTGATCGGCGCCATCTTCATGGTCTTCGTGCTCTTCCTGCCGAAGGGGATCTGGGGCACGCTGCTGGCGCGCCTCGACGGAGCGCCGCGCTAGCGTCCCTCGCGGCGCCGCTCGGCCGCGTCGAGCGGCCGGAAGCCGAGGACGTCCCGCGCGTGCTCGAGGTCGCGGTAGTTCCAGCGGTTGTCCGAGACGACGAAGAAGACGTCGTAGCGGAGCGTCGCCGGCGCGTCGAGGCACAGCTCGAGCATCCGCACGACGTCGCGCTGGCTGCACCAGACGGAGTCGTCGCGCGCCGACAGTGGGCGGTCCTCGGCGTTCACGCGGCCGATGCGCACGCAGAGCATCGACATGTCGTGCGCGTCGGCATAGTGGCGGGCGAGGGCCTCGCCCCAGACCTTGCTGACGCCGTAGAAGCCCGCGGGGCGCACGGGCGTCTCGTGAGTGAGCATCGGCCAGCGGCCCGCCTCGGGCCCGCGGCCGGCGACCAGCGCCCCGTACGACGCCTCGCGCTCGTAGCCGCTCACCGTCGCGCCGCTCGAGGCGTAGACCACGCGCCGCACGCCCGCGCGGCGGGCGGCCTCGAACACGTTGTACGTGCCGACGACGTTGGCCCGGAGCGTCTCCTCGAACGGGACGGTGCTGGAGGCGTTCGCCGCGAGGTGGACGACCGCGTCGACGCCCTGGAACGCGGGCTCGATCGCCGCGAGGTCGGCGATGTCGGCCCGGTGGCAGGGCACGCCGGCGACGGCGCTCCGGTTGAGCGCGCGAAACGCGTACTTGTCGCCGAGCCGCTGCAAGACGGCGCCACCGATGAGCCCACTCATCCCCGTCACGAGCACGGCCCGCTTGGCCATCACGCGACCGGCCTAACGCTCCGCCGACGCGCCCCGGCGGCAGCCGCGGACCGCGGGTCCTGCCGTGGGGACCGCCCTGGGCGCCGAGCCACCCCCGCCCGGTGTGGGGTCCCCCGGCTCGGCGCCCAGGGCGGTCCCCACGTCACCCGCGGTCCGCGACCGTCGCTTGGGCGCGTCGGGGGGGCCACTAGCCCGGATCATTCATGAACATGAACGAGGATACCCAGGTCGGACGGGTGGCGCCGCGGGCTGTGCCCGCGCGGCCGGCGAAGTGGGCCCCCCGAGTCCCTTCCGCAGCTCGAAGAGCTGCGATCGGGCGAGTGGGTGACGGAGCGGTGCGCGGGCACAGCCCGCAGCGCCAGGACCCGTCCGCCCCGCGTGTGGTCGTTCATGAATAGTCCGGGCTAGGCGATCGCGGTGTGGACCAGATTCGAGACGAGATCCATGCGCCGCGAGTGCCAGGGGTCGGGCACGCGGCTGTTCGTGAGGTACGCGAACGACACGCCCGAGTCGGGATCGGCCCAGCAGTAGGACGACCCGACGCCGCCGTGGCCGAAGGTGCGCGGCGAGGCAAGCGAGCCCAGGCCGCGGATCGTCTCGGTCGTGCCGCGCGAGTGCGGGCCGAGGCCCCGGTGCATGGGCATCCCCATGTAGCCGTCCACGCGGTCCGCGGTGAAGTTGCGCGTCACGTAGGCGATCGTCCGCGGCGAGAGCAGCCGCACGCCGTTGAGCGTCCCGCCCTGGAGCAGCATCTGGTAGAACGCGGTCATGGCGCGGGCCGTCGCGTAGCCGCCGCCGCCCGGCGTGCCGGCGCGCCGGAATTCCGCGTTGTTCTCGTCGGCGCGCTTCACCTGGCGCCCGGTGTCCGCCGCGGGCTCGTGCATGTCGACGGCGCGGCCCTGCTCGGCGTCCGGGAGCCCCACGTAGATCTCGCGACCGAGGCCGAGCGGCTCGACGACGTGCTCGCGGATGAAGGCGCGGTAGTCGGTCTTCGTCACCGCCTCGATGAGCGCCGCGGCGGTCCAGTGGGCCGCCAGCGGATGGTAGTGGACGCGCGAGCCCGGCGTCCACTCGAGCGTGAAGCCGCAGACAACCCGGCGCAGCAGCTCGTGGTCCGTCCACGCCTCCTTGGGCACGGCCGAGCCGGGGAAGCCGGCCTGGTGCGTGAGGAGCTGGACCAGCGTGATCTCGCCCTTGGCGTTGGCCTCGAAGCCCGGCAGGTGCTCGGCGACCGTGTCGGTGAACGCGAGCGCGCCGCGCTCGACGAGGAGCCAGACGGCGCAGGCCGTCAGCACCTTGGTGTTCGAGTAGAGGAGCCAGAGCGTGTCGTCGGTCGCGGCCACGCGGGCGGGATCGAGCCGCGCGTCGCCGAGCGTCCAGGCGAGCGCGAGCTTCCCGTGACGCGCCACCGCGAGCTGGGCCGCCGGGTAGCGGCCCTCGGCGACGTGGCGCGTGATCAGCTCGCGCAGCCGGTCGAGCTGCCGGCCGTCGAGGGCGAGCGCGGCGGGCGTGGCGGAGTCGAGCGGGAATGTCATGTCAGTTCTCCAGCTCCCGGTTCAGGCCGAAGTCCTCTGGGACCGGCGGACCCCAGCGGTACAGCGCGTCGTCCTCGGGGAAGTCGCGCGGCTCCCAGGCGCACTGCTCGGGGATGTAGTCGAGGTCGTGGAAGTACTCGGCGAAGCTCCCCCACGGGTCGCGCACGTAGTAGAAGAAGTTCGAGCCGATGACGTGCCGGCCGAGCCCCCAGCCCGGCGGCGTGCCCGCCTCCAGCATGCGCTGCGCGCCCATCGCGATCTCGTCCACGTCGCCGACCTCGAACGAGGCGTGGTGGAAGCCCGGCCCCGCGGACGTGAGCAGCGCGAGGTTGTGGTGGTCGGTCGTGCAGCGCAGGAACGCGATGACCTGCTGGCACCGGTCCGTGAGCTTCATGCCGAGCACGCGCGTGTAGAAGTCGATCTGGCCGCCGAGGTTGCCGCTGAAGAGCAGCACGTGGCCGAGTCGGCGCGGCGCGGCGCTCCGCCCGGCCTCGGGGCAGGCGCGCCGGACCTCGCGCCCGATGTGGCCGGGGCTGTTGAGCTCGAGCGGCGGGTCGGCCGGCGGCAACACGCGTCCCTCGTTCCGCACGTTGAGGAGGTTGCCCTCGGGGTCGCGCAGCCAGAAGCCGCCGTCGGCCGCGCCGCGCGGCGCGTCGACCTCGCGGACGCCCGCCCGCTTCACGGCCTCGCGCGTCGCCTCGTACTCGTCGCCGGGCGCGCCGAACGCGAGATGGTGCAGGCGCTTCTTCGGCCCGCCGTAGAGCAGCACCGACTCGCGCTGGAGCGTCGCGGGCCGCAGGCGCACGGCGTCGCCACGGCCGGCGGCGTTCACCAGTCCGAAGCTCGTGTAGAACTTCTCGCCCGCGCCCTGGTCGGGCACCTCTAGCGCATAGTGCAGCAGTGCCTTCACCGCCATCGCGTCGACCTCCCCGCCCCGGCTCTCATGGCGCGGACTCTACCATGTTTGCGCTATGATCGGCCTCACCAAGGAGGATGCCATGGCCGTCAAAGTGCTTGAGCTCCATCATCACGGAATCCGCGTCGGCTCGACCGAGGCCGAGGCCGACCGTGCGCTGGCTTTCTATCGCGACGTGCTCGGCCTCGCGCCGGATCCGGGCCGCCCCTTCATCCCGACGATCCCGGGCTACTGGATGGACGTGGGCGGCCGGGCCCAGATCCACCTCATGGGCGTCAACGGCCAGTCGAAGTTCGCGCAGGGGCCGGGCAAGGATCCCGCCTCACCGCACGTGGCGCTCGCCGTGCCCGACATCCAGGAAGCGCGGAAGGAGCTCGACCGGCTCGGCACCGCGTACTGGGTCTCGGAGGGCATCGTGGGTCCAGCGTCGCAGCAGATCTTCATGCACGACCCCGCCGGGAACATGATCGAGCTGCACGAGGTCGGTACCTGCCGCTGCGACACCGCCAGGCGCGGCAGCGCGCCCGCGAAGATGCGCTGAGGGTGGCCCTCGCGCCCGAGCAGCGGCTCGTCGTCGAGCGGGTCGCCCAGCTCACGCGTGAGCGCATCGCGCCGCGCGCCGAGCAGTACGACGCGGACGCGCAGAATCCCGTCGAGAGCTGGCGCGACCTCTGGCGTGAGGGCTATCTCGCCGCCGCGATCCCGCGCGCCTACGGCGGCCTCGGCCTCGACATGCCGACCTACGTCGCGGTGATCCGCACCATCGCCCAGGGCTGCGCGAACACCGCCATGACCGTCCACATGCACTCGACGGTCATGCGCTTCATCGACGCCCTCGGCACGGACGCCCAGAAGCGCCGCTACTTCGACGACGTCGTCCGCTTCGGCCGGCCCTTCGGGAGCTGGGGGAGCGAGCCCGCGGTGAGCCTCTCGCGGACGTTCCTCATGGAGACCGCGATCCGCCGCGCGGCGGGCGACGGCTGGCAGATCGACGGCGTCAAGCACTTCTGCACGATGGCGCTCGGCGCCGCGTACTACATGGTCTGGTGCGCGCTCGACGGCGAGGCCGACATGGGCAAGGCGCTGGTCCTGGCCCTCGTGCCGGCGGAAACGCCCGGCCTCACCACCGACGGGCGCTGGAACACGCTCGGCATGCGCGCCACCTTCAGCCCGTCGGTGACGCTCACGAAGGTCCGCGTCGCCGAGGACGCGACGCTCGGCGACCCCGGCTCGGCCATCCAGGTCGGCGTCGTCGAGAGCTTCGGCCTCGGCTACGCGGCGGTCTACATCGGCGTCTCCGAGGCCGCGCTCGCCTTCGCCGTCGACTACGCGCGCCGACGCGTCGTCAAGCCCGAGAACGTCGCGGTCGCCCAGGACCCCGCCGTGCAGCGCCAGGTCGGCGAGCTGGACGCGCGCCTGCACGGCGCGCGACTCGTCCTCGAGGAGTCGGCGGACCGCTGGGGCGCGGCCGACATCGTGGAGCGCGGCCTCCTCGGCAACCGCGCCAAGCTCGTCGCGACGGAGGCCGCCCTCGAGGTGACCTCGCGCGTCATCCAGGTGGTCGGCGGGCGCGGCGCCTACAAGGACTATCCCGCCGAGCGCGCGTTCCGCGACGCCCGCACGGCGACGCTCATGCCGCCCACCGTGGACCGGATGCTCGAGGCGATCGGCAAGCGCGCGCTCGGCATCGAGGAGGGGATGTTCCGCTTCGGCGGCGGCCCGCAGGGCGCCTGAGCCGCCCCGCCGCCATGCCGCTCCAGCATCGCGTCGTCCCAACCAACGGCATCCGGATGCACGTCGCCGAGCAGGGCGTGGGCCCGCTCGTGTTGCTCTGCCACGGCTTCCCCGAGTCGTGGTACTCCTGGCGCCACCAGCTCTCCGCCCTCGCCGACGCCGGCTACCGCGCCGTCGCGCCGGACATGCGCGGCTACGGCCAGACCGACCGCCCCGCCGAGATCGCGAAGTACACGATGCTCCACCACGTGGGCGACATGGTCGGGCTGCTCGACGCGCTCTCCGCCGAGACGGCGGTGATCGTCGGCCACGACTGGGGCGCGCCCGTGGCCTGGCACGCGGCCCTCCTCCGCCCCGACCGCTTCCGCGCCGTCGCCGCGCTGAGCGTCCCCTTCTCGCCGCGCGGCTCGGGCCGGCCGACCGAGCTCCTCCGGCAGGCCGCCGGCGACGGCTTCATGTACATGCTCTACTTCCAGACGCCGGGCGTCGCCGAGGCCGAGCTGGAGCGCGACGTGCGCCTCACGCTGCGCCGCACGCTCTACGCCGCCTCGGGCGACGCGCCGCGCGACCGCGCCTGGCAGCCGTTCATGGCCGGGCGCGCGACGTTCCTGGAGGGCCTGCCCGACACCGACAAGCTGCCCGCCTGGCTTACCCCGGCCGATCTCGACGTCTACGTCGCCGAGTTCGAGCGCACGGGCTTCTCCGGCGGCCTCGCCTGGTACCGCGCGATGGATCTCTCGTGGGAGCTCCTGGCCCCCTACCAGCACGCGAAGGTGACGCGGCCGGCGCTCTTCGTCGCGGGCGACCGCGATCTCGTCCTCTCGACGCGCAAGGCGTGGATCGAGCAGCTGCCGCAGACGGTGCCCGATCTCCGGAAGCTCGTGCTCCTGCCGGGCTGCGGCCACTGGACACAGCAGGAGCGCCCGGACGAGGTGAACGCCGAGCTGCTCGCATTCTTGAAGGCCCTCGACGGCTAGTCGAGCTGCGCCAGCTCCCTTCCCAGTGGCGCGACCCCGCTGAAGAGAGACGCCCTCAGCCCGTACGCGCGCGCGCCGGCGACGTTGGCGGGCGCGTCGTCGATCAGCAGCGCCTCCTCCGGGCGCACGTCCGCGCGGCGGAGGGCGGCGGCGAAGCACTCGGGCAACGGCTTGACGGCCCCGAGCTCACACGAGAAAAGCAGCGAGTCGAAGCCGGACGCGAGCGCCGGAAGGTGACGGGGCACGGCGGCGAGCAGGATCGGCCCGTTGTCGGTGAGGAGCGCGACGCGGCGGGCGCGGCGGGCGGCGCCGACGAGGGCCAGCACCTCGGGATCCGGCTCGAAGGCGCGGGCCCACGCCTGGAGGAGGGCGTCGGGCGCGAGCGCGCGACCGAGGGCGTCGGCCACCGCGCGGCACGCGTCGGCGAGGCCGTAGCGCCCGCGGTCCATCTCGGCGTCGAGGCCGGAGTCCCAGACGCGCGCGCGGATCTCCCCCTCGGCGAGACCCGTGGCGGCCGCAAGCGCCGCGAGGCGCCGCGCGGGACGGAAGCGGCACGCGACGCCGCCGAGATCGAAGAGGACGAGGCGGATCCGCCCGCTCACCGCCCGGCGGCGAGGCGCGCGCCCGTCTCCCGCACCACCTCCACGAGCGCCACGACGTCGGCCGCCGTCGTGCCGTAGTGCAGGACGCACGCGCGCAGGGCGAAGCGGCCGCGCAGCGTCGTCTGGGTCAGGAAGGCCGCGCCGGAGGCCTGCACCTCCTCCATCACCCGCTTGTTGAGCGCGTCGAGCCTCGCCTCGTCCCCGGCGAGGGTCGCGGGCGCGTAGCGGAAGCAGACGACGGACAGCTGCGTGGGGGCCAGCCGCTCGAGGTCGGGCGCCGCGTCGACCAGCGCGGCCAGGCGCTCGGCCAGAGCCAGGTGGTGCTCGACGAGGTCGCGCACGCCGTCCCGACCGAGGTGCAGCAGCGTCATCCACAGCTTGAGCGCCCGGAAGCCGCGCGTCTGCTGCACGCCGTACTCCGAGAACCACGGCAGGCCGCCGAAGCCGCGGTCGGACTCGGTGCGCAGATAGTCCGGCACCAGGCTGAAGGCCTCGCGCAGGAGCCGGCCGTCGCGCACCAGGACGGCGCCGCACTCGACGGGAACGGAGAGCCACTTGTGCGGGTCGAGCGCGATGGAGTCGGCGCGCTCGAGGCCGGCGTAGCGCGCGTGACGGCTCGGGAGGGCCCCGGCCACCGCCCCGTAGGCGCCGTCGACGTGGAACCAGAGCCGCTCCCGCGCGCAGAGGTCGGCGAGGGAGGCGAGCGGGTCGACGGCGCCCGTTCCCACGCTGCCGGCGCTCGCCGCCACGCAGAACGGCCGCCGGCCCGCGGTGCGATCGCCCCCGATCGCCGCGCGCAGCGCGGCCACGTCCATGCGGAACTCCGCGTCCACCGGCACGGCGTGGACTGCCTCCGCGCCCAGCCCCAGGAGCTCGGCCGCCTTCTGGATGCAGCTATGACCCTGCTCGGACGTGTAGAGCACGAGCGGCGGGCGGCCGTGCTGCAGGCCCTCGGCGCGCACGCTCCAGCCGTCCCGCGCGGCGGCCCGATGGCGGGCGGCGGCGAGCGCGATGAGGGTGGCCGTCGAGGCCCCGCTCGTGAGGAGCCCCATGCTGCCCTCGGCGGGGAAGTCGATCAGCTCCATGAGCCAGCGCACGGCGGCGCGCTCGACGTAGATCGCGGCATGATCGCCGCCCGCGCAGCTGGGGTTCATGGCGGCGGCGAGGAAGTCGGCCAGCACGCCGATGGGCGCCGGCGGAGAGTTGACCCAGTCGAAGAAGCGCGGATGGCCGTTGCCCATGGCGTGCGGCAGGACGGCGGTGCGGAAGCGCTCGACGATGGCCTCGGGAGTAGCGCCCGCCGCGCCGAGGACCTCCTGCAGGAGCGCCCCGCGCTCGGCCGGCGGCATGGGCCGGAACACCGGACGCTCGCGGAGGCCGGCGAGGTACTCCGTGACGAGGTCCACCACTTCGTGGCCGAGGCGGCGAAAGTGCTCGGGTTCGATCGCGGGCGGTGCCGAGGTCATGGACGTGTTCCCTTCCTCGCGCGCGTCGTCCGGCGCGGCTGGCGGGCGGGCCGCGCGGGGTGCCGGCCCAGCTCCATCGCGAGATAGTAGGTGCAGGTCTCGCTCCCGGGATTGGCGAAGGCGTGCCAGCAGTCGCCGGCGTAGTAGACGCTGTCCCCCGCGCGCAGCGTGTACGGCACGCCGTCCAGGGTGAGCCGGAGCGTCCCGCGCGCCACGGCGAGGTACTCGCGCGAGCCCGGTGCGTGCGGCGAGAAGGCGCCGGCGTCCACGCCGCCGGGGATGGTCGTCCGCATCAGCTCGAACTCGACCCCCGGCAGGACCGGCGAGAGGATGGTGCGCTCCCAGCCCGAGGGGTCGCGCGCCGTGTCCTGCGCCGCGCGCGGCAGGACGACGACGCGGGCCGCGCGCTCCTCGCCGAGGAGCCGCGCGATGCTGGTGTCGAGCCCCGTGGCGATGCGGTCCAGCACGAGGACGGTCGGGGCCTTGGCGCCGCGCTCGACGTCGGAGAGCATGCTGCGGCTCACGCGCGCGCGCGCGGCGAGCTGCTCCAGCGAGAGACGCCGCCGCCGGCGCTCGGCGCGGACCCGTTCGCCGAGGATGCGCATATCCACTATAGAGGAATATTATCCTCTTTGAAGGAATCGCGCAAGTACGCCGGGCCGGGCTCAGACGCCCAGGAAGCGCTGCTGGATCGCGGGCTCGCGCCGGAGGGCGTCGGGGGTGCCCTCGAACTGGATACGCCCCTGGTCCATCACGTAGAGGCGGTGCGAGAGCGTCATCGCCACCTCCAGGGTCTGCTCGACGAGGAGGACCGTCGTCCCGCGCCGATTGATCTCGCCGAGGATCCGCGTGAGGTGCTCGACCAGGAGCGGCGCGAGCCCCTCCGTCGGCTCGTCCACGAGCATGAGCCGAGGCCGCGCGACGAGGCCGCGCGCGATCGCGAGCATCTGCTGCTCGCCGCCCGAGAGGAAGCGTCCCTTGTGGTCGATGCGCTCGCGCAGGCGCGGGAAGAACTCGAGGATCTCGTCCACGCCCGCGCCGCCGGCGCCCCGGCCCGAGCCGAGCACGCCCAGTCGCAAGTTCTCGAGCACCGTGAGGTTCGGCAGCACGCGGCGCTCCTCGGGCACCCAGGCGATGCCGCGCCGGGCGATCTCGTGCGGGCCGAGCCCCGCGACGTCCTCGCCGGCGAAGCGGACGCGCCCGCGCCGCGGGCGGACGACGCCCATGAGCGCGAGGAGGGTCGTCGTCTTGCCCGCGCCGTTCCGGCCGATGAGCGTCACCACCTCGCCGTCGCCCACCTCGAGCGAGACGCCCTGCAGGACGTGCGCCTCGCCGTAGTAGGCGTGGAGGTCGGCGACCTCGAGCAGCGCCATCAGGCGCGCGTCGCGCCGAGGTAGGTCCGCTGCACGAGCGCGTTCGCCCGGATCTCCTCGGGCGTGCCGTCGGCGAGCACCTGCCCCTGGTGGAGGACGGTGATCCGGTCCGAGATCTTCATCACGAGCTTCATCTTGTGCTCGACGAGCACGATCGTCCGCCCCGCGGCGAGCGCGCGGATCAGCACCATCGTCTCGTCGGTCTCCTCCGGGCTCATGCCCGCGGTGGGCTCGTCGAGGAGGAGGAGCGCCGGGTCCGAGGCGAGCGCGATGGCCAGCTCGAGGTGGCGCTTCTCGCCGTGCGAGAGGTGGGCGGCGAGGAGGTCGGCCTTGGGCCCGAGCCCGACCGTGGTGAGCAGCTCGTGGGCCCGCGCGCGCGGCGCCGCGAGCGCGGCGGCGCGCGACCAGAAGTCGAACGAGCGGCGGTGGCCCTGCGCCGCCACGCGGACGTTCTCGAACACGCTGAGGTGCGGAAACACGTTGGTGATCTGGTACGACTTCGCGAGCCCGAGGCGCGAGACCGCGTGCTGCGGCAGGCCGGTCACGTCGCGCCCGCGGAACCAGATGCGGCCGCCCGTCGGCGCCACCTCGCCGGAGATCAGCTTGAAGAAGGTCGTCTTCCCCGCGCCGTTCGGACCGATGATCGAGCGCAGCTCGCCCTCGGCGACCACGAGGCTCACGCGATCCACCGCGAGGAGGCTGCCGTAGCTCCGCGAGAGCGCCTCGGTGCGGAGCAGGGGGGGCCCGGCCATCAGCGGCTGAGTATCACGCCGGCTTTCGGCGTGTCAAGGCAGCCGGCGCCGTGCTATCGTCGGCGCCGTGTTCCCGCTCCCGCCGCTGAGCGACGCGCAGCGCTCGATCATCGAGCGCGCGGCCGTGCTGGCGCGCGAGCGCTTCGCGCCGCGCGCCGCCACCCACGACGCCGAGTCCTCGTTTCCCTACGAGAACTACGCCGATCTCCACCGGGCGGGGCTCCTCGCCCTCGCCGTCCCCAAGGCGTACGGCGGCGTCGGCGCCGACCCGATCGCCTACGCCCACGCGCTCCGCGAGATCGCCAAGGGGTGCGCGGCGACGGCCCTGACCTTCAACATGCACTCGACCGTCACGACGTTCGTGGCGGCGCTCGGCACCGAGGCGCAGCAGCGGCGCTACTTCGCGGAGATCGTCGAGCGCGGCCGGCTCTTCGCCTCGATCACGAGCGAGCCCGAGCAGAGCTTCCGCGACAAGTTCGTCCTCAACACCGTCTTCCGTCGGGTCGCGGGCGGCGACTACCACGTGGCGGGGGTCAAGCAGTTCTGCTCGCTCGGCGACGCGGCCGACTACTACTTCGTCACCGGGATCGTCGAGGGCGCGACGACGGCGAAGGACGGCGTGATCTCGGCGCTGATCCCCCGGACGGCGGCGGGCATCAAGATCGAGGGCGTCTGGAACGCGACCGGCATGCGCGGGACGATCAGCCACACGATCCGCTACGACTCGACGGTGGGCGCGGACAGCGTCATCGGCACGCCGGGCTCGCTCCTCTCGATCGACCTCTCGGGCTTCGCGCTCGGCTACGCCGCCGTCTACCTCGGCATCGGCGAGGCGGCGTTCGAGTTCATGGTCGAGTACGCGAAGACGAAGACGCTGCGCCCCTCGACCGAGCCCATGGCTCACCACCCGCTCGTCCAGCGCACGGTCGCCGAGACGGGCACGGCGATCCGCGCGGCCCGCCTGCTCCTCCACGACGCCGCGCGCATCCGGATGGCCGGCGACAAGGAGGCCACGATGCTCGCCGTCAACCAGGCGAAGACCTACTGCGCCGACGTCGGCCTGCTGGCGACCGAGAAGGCGCTCCGGCTGGCGGGCGGGCGCGGCATCCTGAAGGAGCTGCCGCTCGAGCGCTGGCACCGGGACGCACTCGCGGGCCCGGTCATGCCGCCCTCCAACGACCGCTGCCTCGAGACCGCGGGCAAGCTGCTCTGCGGCCTGCGCGCCGCGACGCTCGAGTTCCAGTAGCGCCCCGTCAGGCGCGGATCAGCCCCGCGCAGCGGCGCGCGGTGCAGCGGCAGCGGAACCTCAGGAGCGGCCGGTACTGCGCGTCGTTCTGGTCCAGGACCGGCCGGTAGTCACACGTGATCTCCTCGCCCTTCCGGATCGGCCGGAGCGCGACCGCCGTGAGCGCGAGCCCGCCGCGACGATCGCCGGCGTTCGGCGCGCAGGAGTGGTTCATGTAGAAGCCGAGGCCGATCCGCCGCCGGCTCGACGGCACGAGGTAGTAGCCGTGCTCGATGTAGAAGCAGAAGCGCCGGAACCAGCGCGGCAACTTCTCGATTTTGCGGTAGGGGAGGACGGCGCCCGCCGAGACCGTGAGGACCTCGCCCCTCCGGATCGCGCGCGTGGCGAAGACGCCGACCTCGCCGTGGTTCACCCTGTGGAGCGCGAGCTTCGCGCTGTGGTAGGAGCCGCTCACGTACGGCACCGGATGGCCTCGGAGCTACGCTCGTCGGTCGGGGTCGCCCATGGCGGCACACAAGGTACGGCAACACCCCGCCCATTTCAATCGCTACGGGCGGACGATCAGGTCGATCTCGACGAGCGCGCCCAGCGCCAGCCCCGTGACGCCGACGGTCGTGCGGGCGGGATAGCGCCCCGGCGCGAAGAGGCCGGCGTAGACGCCGTTCACGGCCTGGTAGTCGGCGAAGTTGACCAGGTAGATCCGAGCCATCGCCGCGCGCTCGAGCGTCGTGCCCGCGCCGCGCAGCACGGTGCGGAGGTTCTCCATGACCTGGCGCGCCTCCGGGAGGACGCCGCCCGGGACGAGCGCGCCCGTCTGCGGATCCACGCCGAGCTGGCCGGTGACGAACAGGAGGTCGCCCGCGCGCACGGCGTGGCTGTACGCGGCGGTCGGCGAACGCCGCGCGACCCGGCCCGCGGGGGGCGGG
>JBGQEL010000036.1:0-37815 GCA_041496385.1 Methylomirabilia bacterium
CCGGCGCCGCGCAGGCGCGGGTCGAGCGCGTCGCGCAGGCCGTCGCCGACGAGGTTGAACGCGAGCACGGCCACCATGATCGCCAGGCCGGGGACGGTCGCCACGTGCGGCGCCACGAGCAGCACGTTGCGGCCGGTCGAGACCATGAGGCCCCACGACGCGGTCGGAGGCTGGACGCCGAGGCCCAGGAAGGACAGCGCCGCCTCCAGGAGAATCGCGTTGGCCATGAAGAGCGTCGCGTAGACGATGAGGCCGGGCAGGACATTGGGCAGGATGTGACGCCGGAGCAGGGCGAAGGCGGGCGCGCCGAGGGCGCGGGCGGCACCGACGTACTCCGTCTCCCGCAGCGTCAGCACCGAGCCGCGGACGATGCGAGTCACGGCCGGCACGCCCCAGATCCCCACGGCGATCGTGGTGTTCAGCGCGCCGGGCCCGAGCGCGGCCACGATGGCGATGGCCAGCAGCAGATAGGGAAACGCCAGGAGGATCTCGATGCCGCGCATCATCAGGGCGTCGAGCCAGCCGCCGGTGAAGCCCGCCGCCGTGCCGAGGAGCAGGCCGAAGCCGACCGCGATCGTCATCGAGAGGACGCCTACCAGCAGCGCCACGCGCGAGCCGTAGATCACGCGCGAGAGAATGTCGCGCCCGAACTCGTCGGCGCCGAGCACGTACTTGCCGCCGGGCAGCGCGCGCTTCTCGACGAGGCTCTGGCGCGCGGGGTCGTATGGCGCGAGCCACGGAGCCAGGGCGGCCGAGAGGGTGAGCACGCCGACGAGCACCAGCCCGGCGAGGGCGAGTCGATTCTTCTTGAAGCGCGCCCAGGCGTTCACGCGTCGAGCCCGGGCTCAGCCCTGGCGCGCGATGCGCGGGTCGAGCAGCCCGTACGAGAGATCGACGAGCAGGTTGACGACGACGAACGCCAGCGCGAAGACCAGCACGGCGCCCTGCAGCAGGATGTAGTCGCGCGCGAAGATGGCCTTGACCATGAGGCGGCCGAGGCCCGGCCAGGCGAAGACCGTCTCCGTGAGCACGGCGCCGCCCATGAGCTGGCCCGACTGCAGGCCGAGCAGGGTGACGATCGGGATGAACGCGTTGCGGAGCGTGTGCTTGCCGAGAACCCAGAGCTCGCCGACGCCCTTCGCGCGCGCCGTCCGGACGTAGTCCTCGCGCAGCACGTCGAGCACGGCGGAGCGGGTCATGCGCGAGACCATCGCCACCGACGGCAGCGCCAGCGTGACCGCCGGCAGCACGAGGTGGCTGAGCGAGCCGGCGCCGCCCACCGGGAGCCAGTTGAGCCAGAGCGAGAAGATCACGATCAGCACCAAGCCCGTCCAGAAGATCGGCATCGACAGCCCGAAGAGCGAGCCCAGGCGGGCCGCGGCGTCGAAGAGCGAGTTCGGCCACACGGCCGACGCGACGCCCGCGACGATCCCCACGAGCGCGGCGATGACGAGCGCGGCCACCGTCAGCTCGAGCGTCGCCGGCCAGGCGTCGGCCAGCTCGGCGGCGACCGGGCGGTTCTGCTGGATCGAGCGGCCGAGGTCGCCGCGCAGCAGGCGGCCCACGTAGTCGAGATAGCGGACAAGAAAGGGCTTGTCGAGCCCGAGGTGCTCGCGCAGCGCGGCGACCGCGTCCTTCGTGGCGTGCTCGCCCAGCATGAGAGTCACCGCGTCGCCGGGCAGCAGGTCGACCGTGAGCATGACGACGAAGACCACCCCCAGCAGCACGGGCACGGCGAGGAGGAGGCGGCGGACGACGAACGTCAGCATCCGCCGCCTCCGACAGCCGCGCCTACCTGTCGAGCCAGGTCTTCCAGAGGGCCAGGTTGTACTCGACCGGGTGGATCGCGAAGCCCTTCACGCCGGCGCGCGCGGCAATGATCTCCTTGGTCGTGTAGACCGGGATCCACACCATCTCCTTGGCGAGAATGTCCTGTACCTCGCCGTAGAGCCGTTCGCGCTCGGTCTGGTTGAGGCTCCGGCGCGCCTGCTCGACGAGGGCGTCCACCCTGGCATTGGAGTAACGCGACGTGTTCCACCCCGCCGGTGGGACCTGCTGGCTGTGGAAGAGCGCGTAGAGGGAGTAGTCGGCGTCAGCGTTGGAGGTCACCCAGCCCAGGGTGAACATGTGATGGTTGAACGGGTTGCCGCGGATCTGCTGGAACACCGCGGCAAACTCGAGGACCTGCACTTTCGCCTCGACCCCGACCTCCTTGAACATGGCCTGCATGGCCTCGGTGATCTCGACGTCCTTGGGAAAGCGGCCGCGCGGGGCCAGCCAGGAGAGCGAGAGCCGCTGGCCGCCCTTCTGGAGGATCCCGTCGGGGCTCGGCGTGAAGCCGGCCTGGGCCAGCAGGGCCTTGGCCCGGGCGCGATCGAACGGATAGAGGCGGTCGAGCTGCATGTCCTTGTAGCCGAAGACGCCCGGCGCCAGCACGCCGAGCGCCGGCCCCGCCGAGCCTTCCATGATGTTGTCGAGGATCGCCTTGCGATCGACCGCGTGGAGCAGCGCCTGCCGCACGCGCACGTCGTCCAGCGGCGGCTGGCCCACGTGCATCCCCGCGAAGACCACCCGGATGCCCGTCGTCTCGTGCACGGCGAACTTCGGATCGCGCCGCAGCGCCGGGAGCTGAGCCGGCGAGGGGAACAGCACCATGTCCGCGTCCCCGGTCTGGAGCGCGATCATCCGCGCGCCCTCCTCGGGCACGACCTTGAAGATGACGCGGTCGAGGAGGGCCTTGTCGCCCCAGTAGTCGGGGTTGCGCTCGATGATCACGTGCGTGTTGGTCTTCCACTCCACGAACTTGAATGGCCCGGTGCCGACGGGGCCCCGGCTGAAGTCGGGGCCCAGCTTCTGCACCGCGGTGGGCGATACGATGCCCATGCAGTACATGGCCAGCGTCCGGAGAATGGGGCCGTAGGGCTCCTTGGTGACGACGTCCACGGTGAGGTTGTCGACCACCTCGGCGTGGCTCAGCGAGCCCGCGAGGCTGGCCCAGCGCGCGGGCGGCGTGCCCTTGAGCGCGCGGTCGAACGTGAACCGCACGGCCTCGGCGTTGAACGGCGTGCCGTCGTGGAACTTCACGTTGGGGCGCAGCTTGAAGCGCACCTTGGTGGGCGACATCACCTCGTAGGAGGTCGCCAGCGCGGGCTTGACCTGCATCTTCTCGTCAAGCGTCAGCAGCCCCTCGAGCATGTTGAAGTAGACCCAGGCGCCGGGCGCCGTGGTATCGAGGTTCGGGTCGAGCGAGACGGGATCCGTCGGCCGCACGATCGTCAGCGTGCCGCCACGCTTCTGCGCGTCGGCCGAGGGGACGAGCGCGGCGACGAGCCCCAGCACCAGCACTCCGGGCAGCAGTCGTGAGGCGAGAGAACGCATGGGCTATCTCCTGTCTTCGAGGGAAAGCAGCTCGTCGGCGAGCGCGACGGCCGAGTCGAGCGCGTGAAGGACGCGGTTGCGCTCGCGCACGAGCGCCGCGCGCGCGAACTTGAACGCGTCGCCGTCGGGGTCGAGCGCCGCCAGCTCGCGCGCGCGCTGCAGGCCGGCGAGCGGCGGGATCGGTAGCGCCAGGTCGTGCGTGAACGGGTCGCCCGTGGTGTAGGCGAGCGGCACGAGCACGCGCGAGAGGCGCATGAGGGCGCGGTTGACGGCGTCCAGGCGCGGCGACGCGGCGTCGACGCCGCCGAGCGCCGTCGCGACCCGCTGGAGCCGTTCGGCGAGCGCCCGCGCGGCCTCGAGCGCGGGCGCCAGGTCGAACCGCGCGCCCGCCGCCGCCTGCAGCGCCTCCAGCTCGGCGACCAGGCTCTGCGCCGCGCGCCCGTGGTCGAGCGGCAGCAGCGGCGCGTTGAGCCAGCGCAGCGCCGAGGCGAGGTAAATCCTGGTATCGAGCACGAGCACGTCCGGGTCGATCTTGTCGACGGTGTCGTCCTTGGTGTGCCACCACCACGGGAAGCCCGCGCTTCCCACCAGCCGCTCCATCGCGCGCGACAGCTCGGTGTCCTGCTTCGGCAGCCCCGAGAGCGACATGAACGCCGACGGCACGCCCGCGCCCCAGAACGATTGATCGCCCGCCCGCGAGAAGCGCCGCGCGCGGCTCTGCTGGCCGGTCAGGTCGGCCACGACGCGCTCGGCGAAGGCCTGCGCGTCCTCCGTGGCGTGCAGCACGGAGTAGTCGCTGGCGCCGCGCGCGCCGGTCGAGTCGACGTTGAGGTGCGCGACGCAGCGCGCGTGCAGCTCGCGCCAGGCGTGATCGGCGTACCAGGCCGAGCCCGCGTAGCGCCCGTGCGAGTGCCCGGACCAGAACGCGACGCGGAGTCCGCGCCGCAGCGCCGCGCGGCGGGTCGCCAGCAGCCGCGCGACCTCGAGCATGGTGGCGTTCGCCGTGCCGTTGTCCATGGCGCCGAAGTGCCAGGAATCGACGTGCCCCGAGAGGAGGAGGAAACGGTCCTCCTGGCGGCCGGCCAGCTCGCCGACGAGGTGGGGGATCGGCATCCAGCCGGTGCGCACGCGCGTCGTCATGCGCAGGCGCAGCGGCCCGCGCGCCAGGCGCGCGCGTAGCCGCTCGCCGTCGACGCCGAGGATCGACAGGCACGGCGTCGCCGGGATCCGCCACGCCGTCTCCGGCGCCGGCGTTCCCCAGATCGTCGTGACGATCATGTTGTGAAGGTGATCCACGAGGACATGGATCTGCCCGAGCGCGCCCGCCTGCTGCGCCGCCCACGCCCGGGCCGGGGAGGCCAGCCCGCGCAGAAGCGCGATCTTGCCCGCCGCGCGCGCGAGATCCTCCGGCCGCCCCTCGCCGGCGTCCACGACCTCGGCCTCAAGCGCGTCGACCGAGGTCGAGAACGAGTGGGTCAAGCCCTCGATCACGGCGCCGTCGTCGAGGCGGAGCCCCGCCTCCAGCGGCAGGCTGATGTAGGCCTCGATCTCGCGGCGCTCGACCTCGAGGCCGTAGGACTTGAGCGCGCGCTCGATGTAGTCGAAGGCCTGCGCCTCGCCCGGGCTCCCCGACTCGCGCTCCCGGGCGCCGATGGTGCGCACGTGGTCCATCAGCGTCGCGGCCGAGACCTCGGCGCCGAGCGCCGACTCGAGCTGATCGCGGTATTCCCAGGGCGCCGTCATGGCGTGGCGCGCACCAGCTCGTCCACGTTCTCCCAGCTCATCGTGCGACGCCCCGCCTCGAGGTCCTCGATGATCGCGATGAGCCGCTCGGTCAGCGGCATCGCGCCGCCGAGCCTCCTGGCCTTGGCGACCGTGGCGCCGAGCAGCGCGCCGGCCTCGGTCTTGCGCTTGCGCACCGCGAGGTCGCGCCAGATGCCGGTCTTGGTCTTGGTGGCCGCGCGATAGTGCCGGGCGACGCTCGCCATCGCGCGCGTGAGGGCGACGGCGTCGCCGCGCGCAGCGGCGCGATAGTCGGCGGGCTCGTACTCGTCGAACGGCTCCAGCCGGATGCCCACCGCCTCGGCCACGTTCATGTTCTCGACCACCAGCGCCGCCAGCATGCGCTGGACTTCCGGCGAGCGCTCCACGACCTCGAAGACGTGCGCGTCGACGACGGCCGTGGCCACCAGGAGCGCGCCGTAGACGTGCTTGGCCCAGGTGTAGCCGAGGATGTTGTCGCTGACCTTCGTGGGCGCCACGACGTCGAGGAGCTTTGCGAGGTGCTGGACCCGGTCGCTCGGGCGGCCGTCGAGCTCGCCGAGGACGAGCGCGCCCCGGCCGCCGAGGAGGATGCGGCCCGGCCCGGTCCAGTCCGCCGCCCAGTTCACGAGACACCCGACGGTACGCTCCGCGCCGACGGCGGCGGCGATCAGCTCCTCGTTCAGGCCGTTCTGGAGGGACACGATCGCGCCGTCGGGCGCGAGCCGCGGCGCCAGCACCTCGAGGGCGGCCGGCGTGTCCTGGGACTTGACCGCGAGCAGCACGAGCGGCAGGCCGTGGCCGAGGGCCGCGGGCGCGACCGCGCGCACCGGGACCACGACCGAACCGTCGCGGCTCTCGATCGTGAGGCCCTTGGCGTTCATCGCGGCGACGTGATCCTCGGCACGGTCCACCAGCAGGACATCCTGGTGGGCCTGGGCGAGCCTCGCCCCCGTCACGCCGCCGATCGCGCCCGCCCCGTAGACCGTGATCGCCATCGAGTCACCTCGCCCGGCCGTGGAAGATGCCGCATGATGCGGCGATCTCCCCGGGGTGTCAACGGCCTGGCGGGCGCCGCGGGTGTAGGGCGGACGTTGCGCCGTCGCAGGGCCCACCATATACTCGCGCCGAACAGTAAGGAGCTCTCCGCTGGGACTCAGGATCGGCGTCGACATCGGCGGCACGTTCACGGATCTCGTGGCACTCGACGAGGCCACGGGCCTCGTGGTCAACACCAAGGCCCTCAGCACGCCTCGGGAGCTCCTCGAGGGCGTCTTCCGCTGCGTCGACCAGGCGGGCGTGCGGCTCGCCGACTGCCGCCTCGTGATCCACGGCAGCACGATCGGGATCAACGCCCTCCTCGAGGGCAAGGGCGTGCGAACCGGCCTCGTCACCACCGAAGGCTTCCGCGACGTCCTCGAGATCGGCCGGGGGAACTACCTGCGCATGTACGACGTGGTCTATCGGCGGCCGACGCCGCTGGTCCCGCGCGGGCGCTGCCTCGAGGTGCGCGAGCGCCTGGGCGCGCGGGGCGAGGAGCTGGTACCGCTCGACGAGGCGGCGGTGCGCGCGGCCGCGCGACGGCTCGCGGCCGAGGGCGTCGAGTCCGTGGCGCTGGTGTTCCTCTTCTCCTACCGGAACGCGGCGCACGAGCGGCGGGCGGCCGAGATCCTGGCCGAGGAGCTGCCGGACGTCCCCCTGTCGGTCTCCCACCGCCTCACGCAGGAGTGGCGCGAGTACGAGCGGACGAGCACGACCGTCGTGAACGCCTACATCCTGCCGATCGTCGACCGCTATCTCGGCGCGTTCGGGCGGGAGCTGGGCGCGCGCGGCTTCCGCGGCGGGCTCCTGATCACGCAGTCCAACGGCGGCGCGTTTGCGCTGGAGGCGGCGCGCGCGAAGCCCGTGCACACGATCGAGTCGGGCCCAGCTGCCGGCGCCGTGGGCTGCGCCGCCCTCGCCGGCGTCCTCGGCCTTGACCGGGCGATCTCGTTCGACATGGGCGGGACGACGGCGAAGTGCGCGGTCGTGGAGCGCGGCCTCTTGCAGACCACCGACGAGTACCACGTGGACGGCCGGCCGCTGCGGATTCCCGTCATCGACATCAAGGAAGTCAGCGCCGGCGGCGGCACCATCGCCTGGATCGACGCGGGCGGCGCGCTCGCGCTGGGGCCGCAGAGCGCGGGCGCCGAGCCCGGTCCGGTCTGCTACGCGCGGGGCGGCACCGAGCCGACCGTCAGCGACGCCAACGTCGTGCTCGGGCGCATCGACGCCGCGCGCTTCCTGGGCGGCACGATGCCGCTCGACGCTCCCGCGGCCGCGCGTGCGATCGACGAGAAGCTCGGTGTGCCGCTCGGCCTGCCGCGCGCCACGGCCGCGGCGGGCGTCGTCCGTCTGGCCGACGTCAAGATGGCGCTCGCCGTGCGCAGCCTCACCACCGAGCGCGGGCTCGATCCGCGCGACTACGCTCTCGTGGCGTACGGCGGCGGTGGGCCGCTCCACGCCGTCGCGATCGCGCGCGAGCTGGGGATCCCGCGGGTGATCGTCCCGCCGTCCCCGTCCACGTTCTCCGCGTGGGGGATGCTGGCGACGGATCTCCGCCACGACCTCGTCCGCACCGCGCTCGAGCCGCTCGAGCGCACCGACGCGCGCTGGGCCGAGGCGCGCTACCAGGAGATGCAGCGCGAGATCGAGGCGATTCTTCCCGGTGTCGGCACGCCCGTGATGCATCGTGCCGCCGATCTTCGCTACCTCGGCCAGGAGCACACGGTCACGGTGCCCGTGGGAGACCTCGCGGCCTGGGCGGGCCTGCGCGGGGCGTTCGACGTCGCGCACGAGCGCGCGTACGGCTACGCCGCGCCGGACGTGGACGTGCAGCTGATCAACCTGCGCCTGGCCGTCGTGTTCCCGCTGGAGCGCCCACGCCTGCCGGCGCTCGAGCGCCGCGGGTCGGGCGCGGCGCCGTTCGAGACGCGCAAGATCTACTCCACGCTCGCCGGGGACTGGCTGGAGTACCGCGTCGTCCAGCGCGACGCGCTCCGAGCCGGCGACACCATCAAGGGGCCTGTCCTCATCGAGGAAGCGGGGACAAGCACAGTCGTCGACACGGGCGACACCCTTTCGGTCGAAGATCACGGCTGTCTCGTCATCCAGGTGCGCGCGCCCGAGGCGATGGGGGGTGTCGGGGGGAGCGAGCATTGCTCCCCCTGACGCCGATCGACGCCATCACCACCGAGGTCATTCGCGCCGCGCTCAACGCCGCCGCCGAGCGCATGCGGATCACGATGATCAAGACCGCCTACAACCACATCATCAGCGAGAGCCTCGACTTCGGCTGCGCCATCTTCGATCCGGACGTCCAGATGATCGCGCAGGGGATCGGGCTGCCGGTCTTCCAGGGCCACCTGGGATTTCCGATCGAGGCGACGATTCGCGATCGCGGGATCGAGGCGTTCCGCGAGGGCGACATCTTCATCCACAACGACCCGTACGCGGGCAACGGCAACCACCTGAACGACGTTGCCATGACGGCGCCGGTGTTCTGGGAAGGCCGGCTCACGGGCTTCGTCTCGGTGAAGGCCCACTGGAGCGACATCGGCGGGCCCGTGCCGAGCAGCATGCAGGTGGGCTCGCGCGAGTTCCGCCAGGAAGGGCTGCGCTTCCAGTCGGTTCGACTCTATGGGCGCGGCGAGCTGAACGAGGAAGTGCTGCGCGTCATCCGCGGCAACATCCGCGTCGAGAGCGGCACGCTCAAGGACGTGCAGGCGATGGTCGCCGTCTGCCGCGCGGGCGAGGCGTACTTCCGCGAGATCCTCGCGAAGTACGGGCGCGACACGGTGCTCGAGGCCACGCGCGTCTTCCTGGACCAGTCCGAGCGCCGCACGCGCGCGGCGCTGGCCGCGCTTCCGGCCGGGGTGTACCGCGCGGTCGGGACCTTCGACAACGACGGCATCACGCTCGACACGCCCGTGCGCGTCGAGATGGCGATCACCGTGGGCGACGGGAGCCTGCGCGTCGACTTCACGGGCACCGACGGGCAGGTCGTCGGGCCGTTCAACTGCGGCGACGCGATCACGATCAGCGCCTGCCGGCTCCTCATCAAGTGCCTCACCACGCCGCTCGACCCGGTGGACGAGGGCTGCTTCCGCCCGCTGGAGGTCATCATCCCGCCGCGCTCGGTGCTCGCCGTCGAGGAGCCCGCGCCGACGGCGCGCTACTACGTGCCGATCAACCTGCTCATCGAGCTCGGGCTGCGCGCGCTGGCGCCGGCGATGCGCGACGGCATCCCGGCCGCCGCCTACGGCGACCAGATGCCGACCATCGCCTTCGGCACGCACCCCGAGACGGGCAAGCTCTTCATCCAGGGCGACCTCAACGCCGGCGGCACGGGCGGGCGGCCGACGTTCGACGGCGAGTCGGCCATGATCATCCTCGGCGGCTCGACGGCGCGGAACAACCCGGTGGAGGTCGTCGAGTCGCGCGTTCCCTCGATGCGGATCCTCCGCTACGGCCTGCGCCCGGACTCGGGCGGCGCCGGCAAGTATCGCGGCGGCCTCGGCATCGAGCGCGTCTACGAGTTCCTCACGCCGGCGTTCGTCACGTTCAGCCTCGAGCGCAAGGCGACGCCGCCCTGGGGACTCTGGGGCGGCAAGGAGGGCGCCGTCAACGCGGTCGAGATCACCTCGCCGGACGGCTCGATGCGCCAGGTGCGCAAGGCGACGCAGCACCCGATCGCGGCGGGCGAGCGCGTGCGCATCATGAGCGGCGGCGGTGGCGGCTGGGGCCCGCCCTCCGAGCGCGACCCGGAGGCCGTGCGGCAGGACGTGCGCGAGGGCCGTGTCTCGGCCGACGCGGCCCGGCGCGACTACGGCGTCGAGGTGACGCCCTGAAGCGCATCGGCGCGCTCGCGCTCGCTGCCGTCCTCGCCGGCTGCGCCGCGCCGACGCCTGGCGCGCCCGCCGCCGCGGCTCCTCCCGCGCAGTCGGCGCCGCGCTTCGCCCAGGGCGGGCCGGACGCCGAGGAGTACGGCGCGAGCGCGGGCTATCCGATGGGTGACCGGGCGACGTTCTATCGCATTCCATCGCTCGTCGGCTCGTATAGCCACCTCGACGAGATCTTCGATGGCCGCGTCGTCCGCCGCGCTGCCACGCCCTCGCGCCTCGACCGCGCGGCCTCCGAGCCGGCGCTCCGCTACGACTTCGGGGCCCTGAACCTCACGGTGGACGACTACCTCGCGCGCAACCCGGCCACCGGCCTCCTCCTTGCGCGCGGCGAGACGATTCTCCTCGAGCGCTATCAGTACGGCCGGACCGATCGCGATCGCTTCACCTCGTGGTCGATGGCCAAGACGGTCACGTCGATGCTGGTCGGCATCGCGATCGCCGAGGGCCGCATCCGTTCCGTGGACGACGCCGCGGCGGTCTACGCGCCCGCGCTCGCCGGCAGCGAGTACGGACGCACCTCCCTGCGCCACCTGCTCCAGATGTCCTCGGGCGTGCGCTTCAGCGAGGACTACTCGGGATCCGACGACGTCTCGAAGCTGGCGGCGAACACCTTCCTCCAGGCGGGCCCGGGCGGCGCGGACGCGGTGACGCGGTTCAACGAACGCGCCGTGCCGGCCGGCACGAAGTTCTCCTACGCGTCCGTCGAGACGCAGGTGCTCGGGCTCGTGCTGCGCGGCGCCGTCGGCCGGCCGGTCGCCGAGTACTTGCAAGAGAAGATCTGGCAGCCGATCGGCGCCGAGGCCGACGCGACGTGGCTCGTCGACCGGTCGGGCCAGGAAGCGACCTTCTGCTGCCTCAACGCGGTGCTGCGCGACTTCGCGCGGCTCGGCCTGCTGCTGGCGCACGACGGGAACTGGCGGGGACGCCAGATCATTCCCGCGGCCTGGATCAGCGACGCGACCAGCGTGCGCGCGGACCAGCCGCATCTGCAGCCGCGGGTGGCGACGCCGTTCTACGGCTACGGCTATCAAACCTGGCTCTTCCCGGGTCCGCGCCGGATGTTCGCGTTCCTCGGCATACGCGGCCAGGCGATCTACGTCGATCCGCAGAGCCGGCTCGTCATGGTCCACACCGCCGTCCGCAAGCGCCCGGTCGATCCCGCCGCCCGCGAGGCGGGCGCGCTCTGGCAGAGCGTGGTCCGCGCCCTCGGCACCTGATGAGCGTCCAGGCCATCCGCTGCGGCACGCTCTTCGACGGCACCGGCGCCGATCCCACGCGCCACGCGGTGCTCCTCGTCGACGACGGCCGCATCACGGCGGCCGGCGTGGCGGCGACGACCGCGATTCCGCCGGGCGCCGAAGTCGTCGATCTCGGCGATCGCTTCGTGATGCCGGGGCTCGTGGACGCGCACAGCCACATCTCGATCGTGCCCGGACTCGGCGACCAGATCGGCCAGCTCCGCCAGGGGCCGGTGCCCCAGGCGCTGCGCGCCACCGCGAACCTCCGCCGCGACCTCCTCGCCGGCACGACGACGATGCGCGTGATGGCGGAGGAGAACTTCCTCGACATCGAGGTGCGCGGGGCCATCGAGGCCGGCGTCGTCCCGGGGCCGCGGCTCCTCTGCGCGACGCGCGGCATCACGGCGAGCAACGGCCACGGGCGCGCCGTGTCGGCCTTCGACGGCGTGGACGAGATCCGGCGCGGCGTGCGCGAGAACTTCCAGCGCGGCGCCGACCACGTGAAGATCTTCGCCACGGGCGGCGTGGCCTCGACGGGCACGACGCTGAAGGCCTGCGTCTACACGCGCGAGGAGATCCGCGCCGCCGTGGAGGAGGCCGAGCGCGTGGGCAAGTACGCGGCGGCCCACGCGCACGGCGGGCCCGGGCTCCGGATGGCGGTCGAGGAGGGCGTGGCCACGATCGAGCACGGCGCGCTCGCGACCGGCGACGACGTGGCGCTCATGAAGGCGCGCGGCGTCTGGCTGGTCTGCACCTTCTCGATCTTCCTGCATCCTGACGGGATCGAGGGTGGCGACGGCCGGAACCCCGCGATCATGGAGAAGATGCGCTGGGCGCGGCGGGTGGTCGACGAGACCTTCCCGGGCCACCTGGCCTCGGGCGTCCGCTTCGCGCTCGGCACCGACAGCGTGCATGGCCGGATGCCGTTCGAGATGGCCACGCTCGTGCGGCTCGGCGTCTCGAACAAGGACGCGCTCCTGGCGGCGACGCGCTGGGGCGCCGAGGCCTGCCGCGCGGACGGAGAGGTCGGGACGCTGACCGCCGGCAAGCGCGCGGACCTGATCGCGGTGGACGGCGACCCGTTGAAGGACATCGAGGCGATGGGGCGCGTGCGCCTCGTCATGAAGGACGGCGTGATCCAGGGGAGGGACGAGCGATGAGCGACGACAGGACGCGGCACGGTCTCACGCGACGGCAATGGATGGCCGGCTCCACCGCGCTGGCGGCGGGCGCGGGGCTCGGCATGCTCGGCGGCCCGGCGGTGCGCGCGGCGCTCGCGCAGGGGCAGCCCAAGCGCGGCGGCGTCCTCAAGGTGGCCACCGTGGACAAGCCCGTCAACATGGACCCGGGCTACGCGCAGCTCTACTCGTCGCTCCAGGTCTACCAGAACGTCTTCAGCAAGCTCGTCTACGTCGACGAGGCCGGCCAGTTCGTCCCGGGCCTGGCGAAGGCGTGGAAGCAGGAGAGCGAGAAGACCTGGACCTTCGACCTCGTGCCCAACGCCGTCTTCCACAACGGCGAGCCGCTGACGGCGAAGGACGTGGTCTTCACGTTCACGCGCCTGCTCGACCCCCAGAACAAGCTGCCGATGCGCGTCTTCTTCACGCCGATCGAGAGCGTGGAGGCGAGCGGCCCGTACCAGGTGCGCTTCCAGATGAGCCGGCCGTTCGGCCCGTTCCTGGCGATGCTCTCGCAGGCGACGGAGATCGTGAACGAGAAGGCGCTCAAGGAGAAGGACCCCAAGCTCTTCCCCGTCGGGACCGGGCCCTACAAGTTCGTGGAGTGGGTGAAGGACGACCACATCACCCTCGAGCGCTGGGACAAGTACTTCCGTCCGGGCCGCCCGTACGTCGACCGCATCCAGTTCTACGCGCCGGCCGACGACACCGTGCGGCTGACGGGCCTGCAGACGGGCCGCTTCAACTGGATCCAGACGGTGCCGCCGCAGCGCATCCCCGAGCTGGAGCGCGCGCGCGACATGAAGGCCTCCGCCGGGCGGCCGTACTTCCCGTTCTTCCTCATGCTCAATGCCAGCCGGCCGCCGCTCGCCGACAAGCGCCTGCGCCAGGCGATCGCGTGGGCGCTCGACCGCAGCGAGATCGTCAAGCTCGTCTACTACAGCAGCCACACGCCCACCGCGGAGCCGACGCCGGAGCCGAGCCCGTGGGCCACGGGCGTGAACGCGCACAAGGGCGGCCCCGACCTCGCGCGCGCCCGCCAGCTCCTGGCCGAGGCCGGCATGGGCAACGGGCTCACGCTGACCTACATGGTGAAGTCGCAGGTGCCGGTGCTCGTCAAGACGGGCGAGATCCTGCGCGAGCAGCTCAAGAAGGTCGGCATCACGCTCGAGGTGCAGCCGCTCGAGTCCGGCCAGTACTTCGAGGGGCTCGTCGGCAAGAAGTTCGACATCGCCGCGGCCTGGTGGAGCGTCACCGTCGATCCCGACATGTTCTACTACCCGCTCCAGCACTCCTCGTCGGCGTGGAACTTCTCCGGGCTCAAGTCCGACGAGGCGGACCGGCGCCTCGACGCCTTCCGCTTCACGCCGAGCGCGGCGGCGCGCAAGAAGATGTACCCCGAGCTGGTCCGCTTCCTCCAGGAGGAGGGCTCGCTCGTCGTCTTCAGCAACGAGATCCAGCGCTACTGGACGAAGCCGAACGTGATGGGCTCGGTGCCGCTGGCGTCGCTGGAGCTGCGCTTCGAGGACACCTGGCTCGCCTGACCCGCGGCTGATCGCGGGGCGGCGCTGATGTCGTCGGCGTGGGTCTACGCGGGGCGGCGGCTCGGCCTCGCCGTGCCGCTCCTCTTCGGCATGAGCCTGCTCGTGTTCGGGCTCATGCGGCTCGTTCCCGGCGACCCGGCGGTGGCCGTCCTCGGCTACAAGGCGACGCCCGAGGGCATCCGGGCGCTGCGCGAGGCGTTCCACCTCGACGAGCCCCTGCCGCAGCAGTACCTGCGCTGGCTCGCGAGCGCCGCGCGCGGCGACTTCGGACTCGACTTCCGGCAGAACGAGCCCATCGGACGGATGATCCTCGACCGCCTGCCGGTGACGCTCGAGCTGACGCTGCTCGCGAGCGCCGGTGCGGCGCTGCTCGGCGTGCCGCTCGGGCTCCTCGGCGGCGGCCGGCGCGGCGGCGCCGCCGATCGCGCCGCGCTCGCCCTCGGCCTCGTCGGCGTCTCGATCCCCGATTTCTGGCTCGGCATCATGCTGATCCTGGCGCTCTCGCTCTGGGCGGGGCTCTTCCCGTCCGGCGGCTTCGTGCCGTTCACCGAGGCGCCGCTCGAGAACCTGCTCGGCATGGCGCTGCCCGCGTTCACGCTTGCGCTGAGCCGCGCGGCCGTGCTGGCGCGCCTGACGCGGGCGGCGGTGCTGGACGTCATGCAGCGGGGCTTCGTGCAGTACGCGCGCGCCAAGGGGCTCGGCGAGCGCGCGCTCCTCGTGCGCCACGTGCTCCCCAACGCCGCCATCCCGATCGTGACCGTGCTTGGACTCCAGATCGGCTACATGCTCGGCGGCGCGATCGTGGTCGAGACGATCTTCACGCTGCCGGGCGTGGGCCGAATGACGCTCGACGCCGTGCTCGAGCGCAACTACCCGGTGGTGCAGAGCACGGTGCTGGTGATCGGCGCCCTGTTCATGCTCGTGAACCTCGCGACGGACATCCTCTACGGCCTGATCGACCCGCGGGTGCGACGGCGGTGAGCCACGGCCGCCTGGCCTCCGCCGGCCTGCTGCTCGCTGCCGCGCTGGTCCTCGCGGCGCTCGGCGCCTCCGTGCTGCCGCTCGGCAGCCCGACCGCCATCTCCAAGGACCTGGCGCTGCGCGGCCCGACCGCCGCCGAGCCCTTCGGCATGGACGACCTCGGCCGCAGCGTGCTGAGCCGCGTCGTCCACGGCTATCGCGTCTCGCTCGGCGTGGCGGTCGGCGCGGTCCTGCTGGCGCTCCTGATCGGCGGGTCGCTCGGCCTCGTCGCCGGCTACGCCGAGGGCCTCGCCGAGCAGCTCATCATGCGGCCCCTCGACGTCCTCATGGCCTTTCCCGCGATCCTCCTCGCGATCGCGCTCATGAGTGTCTTCGGCACGGGCGCCGTCCTCGTCGCCGTCTCGCTCGCCGTCGTCTACACGCCGGTCGTGGCCCGCGTCGTGCGCGCCGCCGTGCTCGCGACGAAGGTGGAGGTCTACGTCGACGGCGCCCGGGCGCTCGGCGCCAGCGTGCCGCGCCTCGTGCTGGCGCACATCCTGCCCAACGCGGCGACGCCGGTGCTCGTCCAGGCGTCGGTCCTGATTGCGATCGGCATCCTCGTCGAGGCCGCGCTCTCGTTCCTCGGCGTCGGCGTCCGCCCGCCCACGCCGTCGCTCGGTCTCATGCTCGCCGACGGCCGCGGCTTCATGCTGGAGGCGCCCTGGATGGTCGTCTTCCCGGGCATCGGGATCATGCTCGCCGTGCTGGCCTTCAACATGCTCGCCGACGGCCTGCGCGATTGGCTCGACCCCCATCACGCCGGCGGTCGATCGTGAGCGCACCTTGCCCCGCCACCGGTTCCGGGGTACAAAACCCGCGAGGCAGGCTCGACCCGACCGAGAGGAGACAGCGCATGAACGCTCAGGCTCTCAGCATCCCGTCGCTGCGGGACAAGGTGTCGCCCGAGGAGTGGGCCGTCCGCGTGGATCTCGCCGCGAGCTACCGGCTCGTGGCGCACCACGGCTGGGAAGACCTCGTGTTCACGCACATCACGGCGCGCGTGCCGGGCACCCAGGACCAGTTCCTCATCAACCCATATGGCGTGTTCTTCGACGAGATCACGGCCTCGAGCCTCGTGAAGATCGATCTCGCGGGTGAGAAAGTCGAGGAGTCGCCGTTTCCGGTGAACCCGGCCGGCTTCATCATCCACAGCGCCATCCACGCCGCCCGGCACGACGCCAGGTGCGTGCTGCACACGCACACGCTGAACGGCGTGGCCGTCTCGACGCAGCGGGCGGGCCTGCTTCCCATCTCGCAGCACTCGATCTTCGTGCTGGCGAGCCTGGCCTACCACGACTTCGAGGGCCCGGCGCTGAACGACGACGAGAAGCCGCGTCTCGTGCAGGACCTCGGCGATCACACGCACCTGATCCTGCGCAACCACGGGCTCCTGACGGTGGGCGAGACCGTCGCCGACGCGTTCGTGGCGATGTACTACCTCGAGACCTCGTGCGCGATCCAGGTGCGCGCGCAGGCGGGCGGCGGCGAGCTGATCCCGGTCCCCAAGGACATCATCGCGTCGGCGGGCCGCCCGCGCGGCAGCCGCGGTGCGCTGGTGTGGCCCGGCCTGCTCCGGCGCCTCGAGCGTCTCGATCCCTCCTATCGCAACTGACCCGGCGGCGCCTTAGGGCGCGGCGGGGCGGGGAGGACACGTGGGACGACTCGACGGACGGGTGGCGCTGGTGACCGGGGCGAGCCGCGGCTTCGGCCGGGCGATCGCGCTGGCGCTGGGGCGCGAGGGCGCGGACGTGGCGGTTAACTACCGAGCGAACGCGACGGCGGCGGCGGAGGTGGTGCAGGGCCTCGAGAAGCTCGGGCGCCGCGCCCTCGCGATCCAGGCCGACGTCGGGCGCGAAGATGAAGTCCGCGCCCTGGTGGGCGCCGTGCTGGCGAAGCTCGGGCGGCTCGACGTGCTCGTGAACAACGCGGGTGTGATGGACCGCGGGCGATTCGTCGAGACGCCCGTCTCCAGCTACGCCGGGATGTTCGCGACCAACGTGACGGGCACGCTGCTCTGCACGCACGCGGCGCTCCCGGCGATGATCGAGCGGCGCCACGGGCGCATCATCAACCTCAGCTCGCAGCTCGCCCGCGCCGGCGTCGGCACGGGCGGGTTCGCCGCCTACGCCGCCACCAAGGGCGCCATCGAGGCCTTCACGCGCGCGATGGCGCACGAGGTGGGCGATCACGGCATCACCGTCAACGCCATCGCGCCCGGCGGGATCGACACCGACATGAGCCGCGACGTCATGACCCCGGAATATCGCGCGCGGCGATTGAAGGAATTGCCCGTCCATCGATTCGGCAGCGTGGAGGACGTCGCCTACTGCGCCGTGTTCCTGGCGGCCGACGAGGGCGGTTATCTGACCGGACAGGTGCTGCAGCCGAACGGCGGCTGGGTGATGCCGTGAAACGCCGCGCGGCGGCGCGCGGGGTCGCGCCGTCCACGCCCGTAGGGATCTTCGCGACCACGCGGCACGCGTGCGCTGCCCGGCCTTGGCTGGGCTCCATCCGGGCGCAGGACGTCCGCCGCCGCGAGCCGGGAACGGGTCCGAAGACCCCTACGGGCGTGGCCGGCGCGACCCCGCGCGCGTGCCGCGCACGTCCGTAGGAGTCTCAGCGACCACGCGGCGCGCGTGGGAAGACTAGGAGAACGCGAGCTCGCTCGTGCGCGTGTTTCGCGCGACGACGCGGCCCGCCTTGATGACGAAGAGCTTCTCCGCCTGCTCGGTGATCGCCTGCGCGGCGTCGCGCGCGTCGAGCACGACGAGGTCGGCGCGGCAGCCCTCGGCCAGCCCGTGGCCCTCGAGCCCGATGGCGCGCGCGGGGTTCGTCGTGATCAGCTCCGGGAGCCAGGCGAGCTGGTCGAGATTGCCGAGGTGCATCGCCATGGCCGCGACGAGCGCCTGGCGCAGGAGATCGGGGTGGCCGTAGGGGGTGAAGGGGTTGACGATGTTGTTCGTCGAGAGCGAGACGTTGAGGCCCGCGGCGCGCAGCTCGCCCAGGCGCGCGACACCGCGCCAGGTGCGCCGGACGTCGGCGCGCGCCTTCACGTGCATCTCGGTGGCCGGCAGGCTGATGACGTGGATGCGCGCGTCGCGCAGCTTGCCCATGACCCGCGCGCGGTGGTCGGGCTCGAGCACGTCGAGCATGCAGAGGTGGCCGAGCGTCACGCGGCCCTGCATGCCGCGCGCGATCGTCTGCTCGGCGATGTAGTCGCTCGTCAGCATCGCGGGATCGTCGGCGGAGTCTGCATGGAAGTCGAGCGGCACGCCGAACGCCTGCGCCGTCTCGAAGAACCAGTCGATGTGCGCCCGCTGGTCGCGGTCCATATAGGGACAGCCGCCCAGCCAGGAGAGCCCCGACTTGAGCGCCTCGCGCAGCAGGTCCTGCGTCACGCCCTCGTGAAAGATGCCCTCCTGCGCGAAGGCGATGAGCTGCAGGTCGAGGACGCCGGCCAACTCCTTCTGCAGGCGGCGGAGCGCCTCGACGCCGCGCAGCTCGACGAAGCTGTCGATCTCGACGTGGGCGCGCATCGTCGTACAGCCGTGACGGACGGCGAGCGCCATCACGCGCCGCGCGCGCTGGTAGACGTCCTCCACGGTGAACTTCTTCTTCAGCTCGGCGACCAGCGTCTGCGGCGTCGGCCCGCCGACGGAGAGTCCTTGCGTGCGGTCGGCGATGAAGGCCTTGTCGGGGTGGATGTGACTCTCGACGAAGCCGGGCAGGATCAGCTTGTCCGTCACGTCGAGCGTCTCGCCGCCCGGCGCGTCCAGCGCCGCGCCGATCCGGTGGATGCGGCCGTCGCGGATCGCCACGTCCTGGCGGCGGCCGTCGATCAGGCCCTGGCGGAGCAGCAGATTGTCCATGGCCGTGGAGTATAGCGCCTCGGCCCGCTTCGAAGCTGGCTACGCGAGCAGGCTGGCGACGGCGATTCGCGCGAAGGGCAGCGCCAGCGGCACGGCGGTGGCCGGCGGCACAAGCGTCTCCACTGAACGGTAGCGCCAGCCATAGAACGCCGCGGGATCCGGGGCGGGATCGCGGTACACCTCCAGGACGCGATCGATCAGGTTGACGATCCAGTAGTCCTGAATTCCGGCCCGAGCGTAGAGACTGCCCTTGTGTCCGCGGTCGAACTCGAGGCTCGCCTCTGCCACCTCGAGGACCAGGGCCGGACGTACGGGGTGGGACGCGCTGTAGTCGGCCCGGGCGCCCGGCACGAGGGCGAGATCGGGTTCGGGGGCCGACTCGTCGTCGAGCGCCACCGGCATCTGCGCCCGCACGAAGAGGCCCGGCGGGAGGACGGCCCTGAGCGCGTCATCGGCGGCGCCGACGGCAGTGGCGTGGCGACTGCCCTGCGGCTCGGCGACGACGACCTGCCCGCCGACGAGCTCCACCGCGTCGTACTGGAACACGCCGAGATCCACGAGCCGGTCGTACTCGACCCGCTTCCAGCGCCTGAGCGTCAACTGGGGCTGCGTCAAGCGTCCACCCTACGCGACGCCCACGAAGCCCTCGACCGGCACGAGACGCTTGGCCACCGGGTCGACGGCCAGGAGCAGGCTCTCGAGGGCGACGGCGCCGAGCAGCGCAGGCCCATCCGCCGCGATCAGGCAGGGCGTCGTCACCTCGTCTCCGTCCAACCGAAGCCGCACCTCCGCGAGAGGCCAGGCTTCCTTGCGGCCACCGGCGGTCTGGATCGGACACGTGCGGCTCGGCCGCAGCTCGAGCCGCTGGGCCAGGGCGCGCGGGACAACGAGAAATGTCGCGCCTGTGTCCACGAGGACGTCGACGGTCTCGCTCCGGCCCGTGGGGCCGGTGAGGTGCGCGGAGACGGAGAACAGGCCCATGGCTGGCATAGTGCACGGCGCGCCGTCCGGTGGCAATGTCGCCGTTTGGGTACTATCATCGAGCGGGTTCGACCACACGTCGACGGAGGAGAACCATGGGAGCGAGAGCGGAGACGCTGGCGAAGCAGTTCGAGGAAGCGAACAAGGCGATGACCGACACCCTCGGGCGCTTGAGCGACGCGGACTGGAAGAAGACCACGTCTGCCGAGAAGTGGACCGTCGGCATCGTGGCGCACCACGTCGCCCAGGGGCACGCGGGCATCTCCGGCATCGTCAAGGCCGTCGCGACCGGGCAGACCCTGCCGGGCTTGACCATGGCGATGATCGACCAGGGGAACGCGCAGCACGCCGTCGAGTACGCCAATTGCGGCAAGGCCGAGACGCTCGAGCTGCATAGGAAGAACGCCGCGGCGGCCGCCGCCATCGTCCGCGGGCTCTCGGACGGCGAGCTGGAGCGGAGCGCCACGGTGCTGACCGGCGCGCCCGCGATGACCGCCCAGCAGGTCGTCGAGCGCGTCCTCATCAACCACGTCAACGAGCACCTCGGCAGCATCAAGGCGACCATCGGCGCCAGGTAGCGGGAGGGGCTTCACCCCGGGCCCGGGCTTGGTGCTATAGTTCCCGCGCCGAACGAAGATCTACTCCGGTCGAGGTAAGGCCATGGCCCGAGCCCAGGACGAGCGCGCGCGGGAGTTCACCATCTTCGGCCAGGACCCGGCCGTGCGGGACCGGGCGGGGCGGATCGTGCGGGCCCGGATCGCCGTGCCCGCCGAGCGGCTCGACCCGGGGCCGCGCGGCTACCGGGTCAGCGTCGTGGACTACGACTGCACGCACGACGTGCTCTATCAGCCGGCCGACCTCGACCGGGGGGGCGCCGGGCGCGACCCGTACGCGAGCCTGGGGGACGACCGGCTCCTCCGCGATCCGGGCTTCCACGCCCAGCACGTCTACGCGCTCGTCATGCACACGCTGGCCCGCTTCGAGGCGGCGCTGGGCCGGCACGTCTCGTGGTCGTTCGAGTACGGGCACGAGCTGCAGGTGGCGCCGCACGCGTTCCAGGAGGCCAACGCCTACTACTCGGAGCGCAACCAGGGCCTGCTCTTCGGCTACTTCCCCGGCAAGCGCAGCCACACCATCTTCAGCTGCCTCTCGCACGACGTCGTCGTCCACGAGACGAGCCACGCGCTGCTCGACGGCCTGCGCGACCGCTACACCGACCCGTCGGTGGCGGACCAGGCGGCGTTCCACGAAGGGTTCGCCGACATCGTCGCGCTCCTCTCGGTGTTTTCGATCACCAGCGTGCTCGAGGAGCTGCTCCGCCGGTCCGCGGCCCGCACCGCGCGTTATCGCGCGGACGAGGTGTGGCTCCGCAAATCGGCGCTCTTCGGGCTGGCGGAGCAGATGGGCCAGGAGCTGCAGACGCAGCGGGGCAGGGCGCTGCGGAACTCGCTCGACATCGAGCCCGCGCGCGACCTGCTCGAGCGGGACGAGTTCCAGCCGCCGCACCGGCGCGGCGAGGTGCTCGTGGCCGCGGTGCTGAGCGCGCTCGTGCGGACGTGGGCGCAGCACCTGCGGTTCCTGGGCGCGGACCAGGGGCGCCGCGGCGACGCGCGTGCGATCCACCGCATCGCCGAGGAAGGCGCGGCGGCCGCCGCGCATCTCCTGACGCTCGTCATCCGGGCGCTCGACTACGCGCCGCCCATCGACGTGCTCTTCGGCGACTACCTGAGCGCGATGCTCACTGCCGATTCGGAGATCTCGCCCCAGGAGCCGCGCTTCAAGTTCCGCGAGGAGCTGCTCCGGAGCTTCGCCCGCTACGGCGTCCCGCCCACCTCCGACGCCGGCGCCGGGGGTCTCTGGCAGCCCCCGGACGCCGACCCGAACATCGAGGGCAAGCGGCCGCTGGTCTACGAGCGCGTCCACTTCGAGTCGCTGCGCCAGGACCGTGACGAGGTGTTCCGGTTTCTCTGGGAGAACCGGGCGACGCTCGGGCTCTACCCCGGCACCTACACGCGCGTCATGTCGGTGCGGCCGTGCGTGCGCGTGGCGCCCGACGGCTTCGTGCTGCGCGAGACGGTCGCGGAGTGGGAGCAGATGATGGACGTGCGCGCGGCGGAGCTCAGGCGCCTGGGGCTGCGCGCGCCGAAGGGCATGCCGCCCCGGACGCCCATCCGCCTGCACGGGGGCGGCACGCTCGTCTTCGACGAGTTCGGCAAGCTCAAGTTCAACGTCCACAAGCGGCTGATGGGCCGCGGCCAGCAGCGGAAGCTCGACTACCTCTGGGCCCACGGCGGCTACCGGGCGGACGCGGCCGAGGCGCGCACGCTCGCGCCCGGCGGATACTTCGCCGAGCTGCACCGGCAGCGCGCGCTCTGAGAGGAGGAACGAACGATGCCGACGACCACCAAGCCCTCGGGACCGCCGACCATTCGCATGTACAACGTCGGGTTCGGCGACTGCTTCCTGCTGAGCTTCCCCTACGCGTCGGGCGGCGACCGCCACCTGCTCATCGATTTCGGCAGCCACCCGAACCCGAAGGGCGCGCCCAAGGGCTTCATGGAGGCGATCGCCAACGACATCAAGGCGCGCTGCCAGGGCGGCAAGCTCGCCGTCGTGGCCACCCACCGGCACGCCGATCACATCAGCGGATTCACGACGAACCCCAAGGGCACGGCGAGCGGCGACATCATCCGCGCGCTGAAGCCGGAAGTGGTCGTGCAGCCGTGGACGGAGCACCCGGACGCGGCGAGGGATGCGCACAAGGCGCCCGCGCTGCGCCTGGCGGCGGTCGAGTTCCACAAGTCGCTCGCGGCCATGCAGAGCTACGCGGCCGCGCTCGCGCCCAGCCTGGCGCGGCTGCCCGCGTTCCTTCCGGGCGACCTGCGGGCGCGGCTCGGCTTCATCGGCGAGGACGCCGTCAAGAACGTCGAGGCCGTGAAGAACCTCATGACGATGGGCAAGCGCGCGCCCCGGTACGTCCACGCGGGGACCGCGTCGGGCCTCGAGACGTTCCTGCCCGGCGTGGCCATCCACGTGCTCGGCCCGCCGACGCTCGAGGAGGAGCCGGACATCGGCTCCTACGCGAAGAAGAGCGATCAGTACTGGCTGCGCCGGCGGCAGATCGCGCTCGGGGGGCGCGGCGCGGGCCGCGCGCGCGGGGCGGACCGACCGCTCTTCCCCGGTGCCCGGCGGCGGGCCAAGGGGCGCTTCCCCGCGCACGCCGGCTGGTTCGTGGCGCGCCTGCGACTGGCCTACGGCGACGAGCTGCTCGGCATCGTGACCGAGCTGGACGACGTCATGAACAACACGAGCATCATCCTGCTCTTCGAGGTGGCGGGCCAGAAGCTGCTGTTTCCGGGCGACGCCCAGCTCGAGAACTGGACCTACGCGCTGAAGCAGTACCGCAAGCTCCTCGACGGCGTCAGCGTGTACAAGGTGGGTCACCACGGCAGCCTCAACGCCACGCCGAAGGCGCTCTGGCGGATCATGACGGAGGGCGACGCCGCGGTGCCGACGGCGCAGTTCAGGACGCTCATGTCCACGCTGCGCGACGTCCACGGCGGCAAGCAGGGCGCGCCGACCGAAGTGCCGCGCGGGCCGCTCGTGGACGAGCTGCGGCAGAAGAGCAAGCTCACGACCACGCTCGACCACGCCGACTTCGGCAAGCCCCAGGTGATCCAGATCTGATGTAGCCTCGTGGCCATGCCGCAGGCACTGGCGACCACCGTGGTGGGCAGCTATCCCCAGCCCGACTGGCTCGTCGATCGGCAGATGCTGGCGAAGGGCGTCCCGCGCGTGCGCCTCGAGGCCCTGTGGCGGGTACCGGACGTCTATCTCGAGCAGGCGCAGGACGACGCCACGGTGGTCGCCATCCGCGAGATGGAGCGGGCCGGGATCGACATCGTCACCGACGGCGAGATCCGGCGCGAGAGCTACTCGAACCGGTTCGCGACGGCGCTCGACGGCGTCGACGTGAAACATCCGGGCGTCATCCGGAGCGCGGCCGGCCAGGAGACCGTCGTGCCGCGCGTGGTCGGCCGCATCGCGCGCACGCGCGCCGTCGAGGTGCGCGACATGGAGTTTCTCCGCCGCCACACCGACCGCCCGGCCAAGATGACGCTGCCCGGTCCCTTCACGCTCAGCCAGCAGGCGCAGAACGAGTTCTACCGCGACACGGAAGAGATGGCGATGGACTTCGCCGCGGCGGTCAACGCCGAGGCGCACGCGCTGCAGGCCGCCGGGGCGGACGTGATCCAGCTCGACGAGCCCTGGCTCCGGAACGACCCGGAGGCGGCCGGGCGCTACGCGGTGCCGGCAATCAACCGGGCGCTCGCCGGCCTCAGCGTGCCCACGGCGCTGCACCTCTGCTTCGGCTACGCGGCGGTCGTCCGCCGGCAGAAGCCGACCGGCTACGCGTTTCTCCCGCAGCTCGCCGGGAGCAGCGCGGCGCAGATCTCGATCGAGGCCGCGCAGCCCAGGCTGGACCTGGGCGTCCTGGCCGATCTCGCCGGCAAGACGATCATCCTCGGCGTGATCGACCTCGCCGATCCCGCGATCGAGGCGGCGGCGCAGGTGGCCGCGCGGATCCGCGCGGGGTTGAAGTACGTGGCGCCGGCGCGGCTCATCCTGGCGCCCGACTGCGGGATGAAATATCTCCCCCGCGACACCGCGTTCGGCAAGCTCCGGGCCCTCTGCGAGGGCGCGCGCATGGCCCGCGCCGAGGTGGCGTCGCGCGCGTGATTCTCGAGCTCCGCGACGTCGCGAAGCACTTCCCGATCCGGAGCCCCTTCGGGCGGCTCAAGGGCTGGCTGCGCGCCGTGGACGGCGTCTCGCTCGACGTGCCGCGCAAGGCCATCCTCGGCGTCGTCGGGGAGAGCGGCTGCGGCAAGTCGACGCTCGCGCGGACGATCAACGGCATCTACGGGATCAGCGGCGGCACGATCCGTTTCGAGGGTCGAGAGATCAGCGGCCTGCCCGAGGCGGAGTGGCGCAAGCTCCGGCGCCACATCCAGTACGTCTACCAGGATCCGGGCGTCTCGCTCGATCCGCGCTGGAAGATCGGCCGGAGCCTCCACGAGCCCCTCGTCATCCACGGCGGCCGGTCACGCCGGGAACGCGCCGCGCTCGTCGAGGAGATCCTGGACGACGTGGGGCTCAAGGCGGAGCACCTGGAGGCCTATCCGCACGAGCTGAGCGGCGGCCAGCAGCGCCGCGTCGCGCTCGCGCGAGCGCTCACGCTCCGGCCGAGCCTCCTGATTCTCGACGAGCCGACCTCCGGGCTCGACGTCTCGGTGCAGGCGACGATCCTGAAACTGCTGCTGGCGCTCCACGCTCGGTTCGATCTGACCTACCTCTTCATCTCGCACGACCTCGGCGTGGTGCGCCTCGTCGCGCACGAGGTCGCCGTCATGTACCTCGGCAAGGTCGTCGAGCTGGGCGCGACCGCGGAGATCTTCGAGCGGCCGCGGCACCCGTACACGCAGGCGCTCATCGCGGCGGTGCCCGAGCCCGGCGGGCGCCGGATCGGCGAGGCGTTCCGGCTCGAGGGCGAGCCGCCGGATCCGGCGCGCCTGCCGTCGGGCTGCCGGTTCCGGACGCGGTGTCCGCTCGTGATGGACCGCTGCGCCGAGGAGGAGCCTCTGCTCCGCGTGACGGGCGCGGGGCGCCGGGTCGCCTGCCACGCCGCCTGACGGCGCGGGCGCAGCTCAGCCGATGCTGCCGACGACCTTGACGCGCGTGCGCAGGGAGTTGCCCGGCAGGTAGGCGAGCGGCAGGTCCTCCACCTCGACGACCTGCAGCGTCTCCGGCCGCGCGCCGGCGCGCACGGCCTTCGCCTCCGCCATCCGGCGCGCCTCGCCGATCGCGTCCTCGCGGCTCACGTCGCGGAAGATCTGGTCCGCCTCGCCGCTGACCTGCGCCATCGCGGCGCCGACCGCGTTGGCCACCGCGCGGTGCGGGACCTGCACGACGCGGGAGATGCCCGGCAGGCGCGCGGGCACGAGGAACGCGCCGCCGCCGACCGCGACCAGCGGGACGTCGGCCGCGTCGGTCTTCATCCGATCCACGGACTCCTCGATGAGCCGGTGGATGTGCGCGCGCGCGTCCTCCAGGAGCCGCGGCGGGAGCCCGCGGACCCGCGCGGGGTCGCCCATCTCGACGAGGCCGAGCGCCACGCCCACGTCGGTGCACGTAAGGTCCTCGCCGCCGAAGACGCGGGCGCGCCGCGTGAGCTGGTAGCCGACGCTGCGCGGCCCGACGCGGAGCGGATCGGCCGCGACGAGCGTGCCGCCGCCGAGCGCGATCGAGAGCACGTCGGGCATGCGGAAGAGCGTCCGCACCCCGCCGACCTCGATCACGTTGTTGGCCTCGCGCGGAAAGCCGTGCCGGAGCGCGCCGATGTCCGTGGTCGTGCCGCCCACGTCGATGATGATCGCCTCGTCGAGGCCCGAGAGGAACGCGGCGCCGCGCATGCTGTTCGTCGGGCCGGACGCGAAGCTGAAGACCGGGAACGCCTCGGCTTGCTCGGCGAGCATCACGGTGCCGTCGTTCTGCGTGAGGAAGAGCGGCGCCGTCACGCCCGCGCCGGCCAGCGCGCGGGCGAAGGCGCGCACGGTCGTGTGCGCCAGGTCGACGAGGCTCGCGTTGAGCAGCGTCGCGTTCTCGCGCGGCAGGAGCCCGATGCGGCCGAGGTGATGCGAGAGGGTGATCCTGACGTCGGGGCAGTGGTCGCGCAGGATGGCCGCGGCGGCTTCCTCGCACCCGGGGTTCAGCGGCGAGAAGACCGCCGTGATTCCGACCGAGCGGACGCCGGAGTCGCGGATCGCGCGCGCCGCGGCCTTCATGCCCTCCACGTCGAACGGCGCCAGCGGCCGCCCGTCGAACTCGTGGCCGCCCGCGAGCATGAAGTGCTCGGCCCGCACGAGGGCCGCGAGGTCGGGCGGCCAGTCGATGAACGGCTCGAGGAAGGCCGTCGCGGGCAGGCCGATGCGGACGGCCGCGACCTTCACGAGCCCGCGCCGCTCGACCACGGCGTTGGTGAAGTGCGTGGTGCCCACCATGACCGCGTCGACGGGCGCGTCGCCGGCGGGGACCTGCGCCATCAGCAGCCGGAGCGCGGTCGTGATGCCGGTCGTCACGTCCGGCGTCGTCGGCGTCTTGGCGAGGTGCGCGACATGCCGGTCGGCGAGGAGCACGGCGTCGGTGTTCGTGCCGCCGACGTCGATCCCGATGATGCGCATCAGCGGGCCCCCGCGAAGAGCGACTGGAAGTCGAGGTCGTAGCCGAAGGCGCGCGGCCCGGTCAGCTCGATCCCGCGCGGCGTCAGCAGGAGCGGCGGCGCCGGCAGCGCGATCACGCTGACGCGCTGGCCGTAGCGGACCGTCTCGGTGCCCGTCGCGTCGCCCGAGATGCTGTCGAGCACGCAGATGAGCTCCGGCACCGTGACGCGCACCCGGCCGTCGAGGAACCCCACCGAGAACTCGTTCTGGAAGTCGATCGCGAACTCGTGGTCGCGGTCGCCGTCGAGCCCCGCGATCCGTACCGTGCCGCGCAGGAAGGCTCCCGTCGTCCGGCGGTTGATGTCCACGACCTTCCCGCGGAAGAGGAGGCGTCCGCCCTCGCGGCCGAGGAGCGCCTCGATCGGGTCGCGGTGCGCCTGGCGCGCCTGGCGGATGACGCGCCCGATCCGGAGCGCCTTCGTGACGGTGTTGAGGTGGCTGCCCTCCTTCACCTCCCGGCCGGAGCGCGGCGGGTTGCACGTCGCGGCGATCGCGCCCAGCACAGTGCAGGTCTGGCGGCGCATGCGCTCGAGCCAGTGCCAGTCGAGCGCGCGCGCGTAGATGATGGCGTTGTCGCGGATGTCGGCCATCGCGAGCGGGTAGGGGGTGAGGTTCATGACGGCGAAGCTCGTCATGCTGGCCTCCGGGAACGCGCGGCCCATCGCGTCGGCGTCCACGAGGGGCAGGTCGAGGGACGCGGCGACCAGGAGCGGCTGGAAGCCGTTGCCGCCGCCGATCTCCCACGGCATCACCGCGTCGAACCGCGCGCCGACGTACTCTTCCATGAGGCGGACGGCCTTGCACATGATGCGGGGGTCCGTCAGGCGCTCCTCGGCGGGCAGCGGCGCGCCCATCTGGTTGACGCACGCGACGCGCGCGTCGTCGGCGAGCGAGGTCGGGTCGATCATGCGGACGCGCCGGCCCTCGCGATAGAGCTTCTTGATGCAGAGGTAGCCGAAGTAGGGATCGCCGCCGCCTCCGCAGCCGAGGATCCAGGTGCCGGTGGCCAGGTCGTCGAGATCGGCGTCGGTCAGCTCGAGGGCGTCGGTCATGCGAGAGTCCTCGTCGGGCTCGCGTCGCCCGCCGGATGGTAGCAGCGCAGCCGGTGGCCCTCGCCCGCGGTCGTCACCTCCGGGCGCGCACGCCGGCAGTCGTCGGCGGCCGACGGGCACCGCGGGTGGAAGCGACAGCCCGGCGGCGGATCGATGAGGCGCGGGATCTCGCCCGGGATGTCGCGGATCGGCCCGCCGGGGGTCGGCAGGCTCTCGAGGAGCTTGCGCGTGTAGGGATGCCGCGGCGCGCGGAAGAAACGGTCCGCCGGCGCTTCTTCCATCTCCTGGCCCGCGTACATGACGACGATCTTGTCGCAGATCTCGTGCGCCGTGCCGAGATCGTGCGTGGTGAAGAGCACAGAGACGCCGTGCTCCCGCACGAGCCGGCGCAGCAGCAGCAGGATCTGCGCCTGGATCGTCGCGTCGAGCGCGGTCGTCGGCTCGTCGGCAATGATGAGATCGGGCTGCGGCAGGAGCGCCATCGCGATCATGAGCCGCTGGCGCTGCCCGCCGCTGACCTGGTGCGGGTACTTCCTCAAGATTGCCTCCGGGTCCGGGATCTGGACGACGCGCAGGAGATCGAGCACGGCCTGGTGATCGGCGCGCCGCCGCGCGCGCGGGTAGGCGCGGAGCAGCGCGAGCGGCCGGGGCCGCGCGGGGCCGCGCGGTGATTTCCACTTGAGCAATTCGCCGATCTGGGCGCCGATCGCGAAGAGCGGATGCAGCGAGGCGAAAGGGTCCTGGGGCACGAAGGTGATCCGCCGGCCGCGGATCTCGTCGTTCAGCCGATCGACGCCCACGCCGAGCAGGTCGGTGCCGTCGAAGACGATCTCACCCGCGAGCACGCGCGCCGAGCCCGGCAGGATGCCGAGGATCGCGCGCGCGAGCGTCGTCTTGCCGCAGCCGCTCTCGCCCACGAGGCCGACCACCTGGCCGCGGCCGATCGAGAGGTTGACGCCGTCGAGGACCTCGACCGGGCCCTGCTCGGACTCGAAGCGGAGCCGGAGGCCCCGGACCGAGAGCAGGTCGGTCATCGGGACGCGCCCGCGCGGCGCAGGCGCGGGTCGAGGACGTCGCGCAGGCCGTCGCCGAGCAGGTTGAAGCCCATGACGACCAGGAAGATCGCGAGCCCGGGCGCCATCGCGTACCACCAGGCGTCGGGCAGGTAGGAGCGCGACTCCGCGATCGTCCGGCCCCACTCCGGGCTGTGCGGCTCGGCGCCGAGGCCCAGGAAGCCGAGCGAGGCGGCGGTGAGAATCGTGAACCCCATGCCGAGCGACGCGCGGACGATGATCGGCGACGCCACGTTCGGCAGGATATGCAGCAGGACCGTGCGGCGCGGGCTGGCGCCGAGCCCGCGCGTGGCCTCGATGAACGTCTCGCTCATCGCCGAGCGCGTCTCGGCGTAGACGATGCGCGCGAACCAGGGCCAGTAGGTCACGGAGAGCGCGAGGATGACGTTCGGCAGGCTCGGCCCGAGCGTCTGCGCGATCGCGATCGCCAGCACGATCTGCGGCACGGCGAGGAAGACGTCGGCCACGCGCATGACGGCGTCGCCGAGCCAGCCGCGGAGGTAGCCGGCGACGAGGCCGGCGGGCACCCCGACCACGATCGAGGCGCCAACCGCGATGACGGCGATGACGATGGTGATCCGCGCGCCAAAAAGGAGCCGGCTCAGGATGTCGCCGCCCATGCGGTCGGTCCCCAGGAGGTGGGCCCGGCTCGGCGCGAGCAGCCGCGCGCCCGGATGCACCTCGCGGACGTCTTCCGGATAGGGCGCCAGGTACGGCGCGAGGAGGGCGCAGAGGGCGAGCGCCAGGATGATGAGCGCGCCCGTGAGCGCCAGGCGGTCCGCGGCGATGCGCCGGAGCGCGTAGGCGAGCTCCGTCACGTCGCGGACTCGCGCGGATCGACGAGCACCTGCAGCACGTCGACCAGGAAGTTGACGGCGATGTAGACCACGGCCGCCCAGAGCGTGAACGCCATGATCGCGTTGTAGTCCGACATGACCATCGAGTTGACGGCCCAGAGCCCGAGCCCGGGCCAGTCGAACACCGTCTCGACGACGACCGAGCCGGCCAGGAGGACGCCAAAGATGAGGCCGAGCTGCGTGATCGTGGAGGTCGCCGCGCTGCGCAGCACGTACTTCCAGACCACGACGGCCGGCGGCAGGCCCATCGCGCGCTGATAGAGCACGTGCGCCGAGCTGACGACGTCGAGCACGCCCGCGCGCGTGAAGCGGACGACCGTCGCCATCGCGGGGATGCCGAGCGTGAGCGCGGGGAGGACCAGGTGCAGGAGCGCTCGGCGGAGCGCGGGCCAGTCGGCCGTCAGGAGCGCGTCGAGCACGTAGAGCGTGGTG
Source organism: Methylomirabilia bacterium (assembly GCA_041496385.1). Lineage (GTDB taxonomy): Bacteria > Methylomirabilota > Methylomirabilia > Rokubacteriales > CSP1-6 > AR19. Next base: position 30,604 of record JBGQEL010000036.1, read on the forward strand.
ATGGGCCGCGGGGGCGCGCCCGAGATGCGGCCGCCCAGCGGTGTCCAGCCGAGCTGCATCGAGAAGAGGAGCTGGAGCATGATGCCCATCCAGAACGCGGCGATCGCGAGGCCGCCGATGGTCGCGCCGCGGACCAGGTGATCGAGCAGCGTGTTGCGCCGGAGCGCCGAGAGGACGCCGATGGGAACGCCGAGCACGACGGTGACGGCCATGGCGGCGAGCGTCAGCTCGAGCGTGGCGGGCAGGCGGCGGACGAGGTCGTCGCGGATCTCGCGGCTCGTGTAGAGGCTGCGCCCGAGGTCCCCGCGCAGCACGCGCCCGAGGTAGCGCACGAACTGCTCGGGCGCCGGCCGGTCGAGGCCGTGCTCGGCGCGCACGCGGGCGATCTGCTCCGGCGACGCCGTCTCGCCGGCCAGGAGCGCCGCCGGGTCCGCGGGGATCACGTGCGAGATCGCGAAGGTGAGGACGATCACGCCCAGGACGGTCGGCAGGAACCAGGCCGCCCGTCGCAGGGCGAAGACGAGCAGTCTCATTCGCGCCCGCGACGGCTCCTCACTCGAAGCGCATCCAGCGTACCTCCTGGCCGCTGCCCACCGGGCAGAAGCGGACGCCCTTGACGCGCTTGCTGAACGGTCCGTACTCCTTGGTGTTGTAGATCCAGATCGACGCGGCCTCGTCCACGATGATCGCCGCGGCGTCCTCGTAGGCCTTCGCGCGCTCGGCCTGGTCGCGGCTCTTCAGCGCCCGCTCGAGCAGATCGTCCACGCGCGGGTTCTTGTACCAGCTCGACGACTTCCACGTGCCCCAGTACTTCGAGCTGTAGCCCTCGCCGATCCAGTTGTTGGGGTCGGCGTAGAGCGTGCTGACCCAGAGCGTCCAGATGTCGGGCGTCGTCTCCGCCTTCTGCGCCCGGCCCGTGAGCGTCGGCCAGGGCTCCGGCACGATCTGCGTCGTGATGCCGAGCTTCTCGAGGCCGGCCTTCAGGAGCGTCGCCGCCTGCTCGGACTGCGCGTTGCCGGCGACGATGTGGATCTTGAGCGGCCGGTCGACCTTCACCGCGGCCTTGGCCAGCTCGGCCTTCGCCTTGTCGAGATCGTAGCTGTAGCCCTTCACGCCCTTGGGCACGCCCCACATGTTGTTCGGCAGTGGCGTCGGGTTGCGCGCGACGGTGCCCTGCAGGATCCCGTTGTTGAAGCCGTCGTAGTCGAACGCGTAGCTGATCGCGCGGCGCACGTGCACGTCGTTGAGCGGCGCGCGCTGGTTGTTGAGCTGGAAGGAGTAGGTGCGCATCGTCTCCTGCTCGAGCACGGCCACGTTCTCGGAGCGGCGCAGGCGCTCGACCTGGTCGGCGGGCAGGTAGCCGTCCGTCCCGTGGAAGTCGCCGCGGATCAGCCCCAGCACGACCGAGGTGACCTCGCGGACGGAGCGGAAGTCGATGCGTTCGATGGGGCTCGGGTTCTGGCCCCAGCCGAGGAAGTGTTCCTTGAAGCGGACCGCGGTGAAGCCGACGGCCGGGTCGAACCGCTCGAGCACGTACGAGCCCGAGCCCGCGTCGTTGCTGCTGAGCCACTTCGCGCCCCAGTCGCCCTTGTCCTCGTTCTTCTGCAGGAGCTTCTTGTTGACGACGTAGAGCACGGGCACGGCGGCCATGAAGATCGCGGTGGGCTTCGAGAGCGTGAACTCGACCGTGGCGCGATCGATGGCCTTGGTGGAGCCCGGCTCGATGAGCGAGCCGAGCAGCGCGGCCGCGCCCTTCTTGATCGCGAGCTGGCGCTCGACGCTGTAGACGACGTCGTCCGCCGTGATCTCCGAGCCGTCGTGGAACTTCGCACCCCGGCGCAGCTTGAAGCGGTACTTGAGCCCGTCGGGCGAGACCGTGTAGCTCTCCGCGAGCCAGGGGTTGAGCTTCGGCGGGTTGTCCTCCCATCGGTAGAGGCCGTCGTAGAGGTTCAGGCGCGAGGCGACGCGGCTCTGGTCGAAGATCGCGTGCGGGTCGAGGTTGTCGTACTCGGTGCCCTGGACGAAGACGAACGTGTCGGGCTTCGGGTCCGCCGCCCTCGCCGGCCCGGCGCCCGGAAGCAGCAGGGCCAGGGCGATCAGGGCGGAAATGATCGAGCGTGTGGTCATGGCGGAGCCTCCCTCATGGCGATCCGGCGCGTGACGAGAGCGGAATCGCGAGGGCCCGAGTATAGACAAAGGGTCGGGAGGCGGCAAGGGAGGTGGCGGTCGGAGCTTGCGGAACGGGCCCGTCACCCGCATAGTGCGCGCCGGGGGAAGCCCATGGCCCACAATATGACGGATTACGCGGTGACGTGCCGGAGCTTTCGGCTCGCGGTGCCCCCACGCTTCAACTGGGCGTTCGACACGTTCGACCGCTGGGCGCAGGACCCGGCGAAGCTCGCGCTGCTGTGGGTGTCCGCCGACGGCCAGCCCCGGCGCTTCACGTACGCGGAGCTCGGCGAGCGCTCACGCCGTTTCGCCAACGCCCTCGCCGGGCTCGGCGTCGCCCCGGGCGAACGCGTCTTCGTCATGCTGCCGCGCGTCTATCAGTGGTGGGAGATCATCCTCGGGTGCATCCGGGCGCGCGTCCTGTCGGTGCCGGGCACCACGCTGCTCACCGCCAAGGACATCGAGTACCGGCTCAACATCGCGGAGGCGTCGGTCGTCATCACGGACGAGGACAATCAGGACAAGGTCGAGCGCGTGCTCGCGCAGTGTCCCACCGTGAAGCGCCGCATCGTCGTCGGCCGCGGCGGCGGCTGGCACGAGTACGAGGACCTGCTCGGACGGGCGTCCGCGTCGCTGGCGCACCCGCAGAACGCCAGCGGCGATCCGATGATGATCTACTTCACGTCCGGCACCACCGGCTACCCGAAGATGGTGCTCCACACACACGCGTCCTACCCGATCGGCCACGTCATCACCGGGAAGTTCTGGCTCGACAACACGCCGGACGATCTCCACTGGACGATCTCCGACACCGGCTGGGCCCAGGCCGCGTGGACGTGCTGCTTCGCGCCGTGGAACATGGGCGCCGCGCTCTTCGTCTGGGACGCGCGCGGCAAGAAGTTCGAGCCCCAGGAGACGCTCGCCATGTTCGAGCGCTTCCCGATCACGACGTTCTTCGCTCCGCCGACGGCGTACCGCATGCTGGTCCAGGAGCCGCTGAAGAAATATTGCTTCCCGACGCTCCGCCACTGTCTCGGCGCCGGCGAGGCGGTGAATCCCGAGGTGATCGAGGCGTGGCGGGAGGGCACCGGCCACCATATATATGAAGGCTACGGCCAGACCGAGACCGTCCTGCTGGCCGCGACGTTCCCCGCGACCCCGTGGAAGCCCGGCTCGATGGGCCCGGCCGCGCCCGGCCACACGCTCGCGATCGTGGACGAGGCGGGGCGGGAGGTGCCCCGGGGCACGGAGGGCGATCTTGCCGTTCGCGTGGTGCCCGAGCGCCCCGTGGGAATGTTCAAGGAGTACTGGAAGAACCCGGACGCCACCGCGAAGTGCCACCGGGGCGACTGGTACGTCACGGGCGATCGCGCCTCGATGGACGAGGACGGCTACCTCTGGTTCGTCGGCCGCGCCGACGACGTCATCAACAGCGCCTCCTACCGCATCGGCCCGTTCGAGGTGGAGTCGGCGCTGGTCGAGCACCCGGCGGTGCAGGAGGCGGCCGTCATCGGCAAGGCCGATCCGCTGCGCGGCGAGATCGTGAAGGCGTTCGTCGTCCTGGCGCCGGGGCGCGCGCCGAGCGAGGCCCTCGTGGCCGAGCTGCAGGAGCACGTCAAGACCGTGACCGCGCCCTACAAGTACCCGCGCGAGATCGAGTTCGTCAGCGACCTGCCCAAGACCATCTCGGGCAAGATCCGGCGCACGGAGCTCCGTCAGATGGAGCGCGCGAAGACGAGGCCGAGCTGAGGCGCATGGCGACGGGCATCTTCTCGGACGAGCACGCCCTGCTGCGCAAGACCATCCGCGCCTTCGTCGAAAAAGAAGTCGCGCCCAACGCGAGCGCGTGGGAAGAGGCCGGCCAGATCCCGCGCACGTTCTGGCGGCGCCTGGGCGAGCTCGGCTTCCTCGGCCTCGAGTTCCCCACGGAGTACGGCGGCGGCGGCGCCGACTTCCTCTCGAGCGTGGTCCTGGGCGAGGAGATGGCCCGCTGCCGCTCGGGCGGCGTGGCCTTCAGCGTGCTCGTCCACACCGACATGTCCTCCCCGTGGCTCACCCGCTTCGGGACCGCCGCGCAGAAGGAGAAGTACCTGCCGCGGATCGTCAGCGGCGAGCTGGTCTGCGCGCTCGCCATCACCGAGCCCGGCACCGGCTCCGACATGGCGGCGCTCACGACGCGCGCCGAGGTGCGCGGCGACCACTACGCGCTGACCGGGAACAAGATGTTCATCACCAACGGCGTGTACGGCGACCTCTACTTCGTCGCGGCGCGTACGGGCCCCGGCACGCCGGAACGCCGCCACGACGGGCTCTCGATGTTCCTCGTCGAGCGCGGGTCGCCGGGCTTCACCGTGAGCCGCAAGCTCGACAAGATGGGCATGCGCGCCTCGGACACGGCCGAGCTCGCCTTCGTGGAGTGCCGCGTCCCCGTGGAGAACCTCCTCGGGACGGAGGGGCGCGGCTTCCAGCAGCTCGCCATGGGCCTCCAGCGCGAGCGCGTCATGGCGGCCGTGCTGGCGCTGTCCGGCGCCGCGCAGGCGCTGGACGACACGATCGCCTACCTGCGCGAGCGCACCGCGTTCGGCGAGCCGCTGTCGGAACGCCAGGTGCTGCGCCACCGCGTGGCGGACCTGGCGACGGAGCTCGAGGCCGCACGCCAGCTCGTTTATCGCGCGGCGGCTCTCTATGCTGCCGGTAAAGACTGCGTGAGGGAGGTCTCCATGGCCAAGCTCTTCGCCACGGAGGTCGCGAACCGCGTCGCGTACCAGGCGGTGCAGATGCACGGGGGCTACGGCTACATGCGCGAGTTCCCGGTGGAGGGCTTCTTCCGTGACGTCCGCCTCTGGACCATCGCCTCGGGGACATCGGAGATGATGCGCGAGATCATCGCCAAGCGCCTGATGTAGGCAGCCCTGCGGCCCAGTCAGCGCCTGGGTCGCTCCCACATCTTCACAGCAGCGTTTCTGAAAACCTTGGCGATGAAGGGCGGCTTGTTGCCGCTGGCAAAGTTGGTCATTCGCCTCACCGCATAGGCAAGTATCCGGCCGTTCTCCGGGCCCGTCAGCCCCTTGGGTACCAGCAAGAACGCACGAACAGCAGCCTGAGCAATCGCCCGCCTCTCGGGGAGGCGATAGCGGATCTTCTCGTCCTTGGACAGAACGATCCAACCGCGCCGCCCCACTTCTTCAATCCATTGGCTGTCTGGTGCGTCAGGGGCGAAATTACCGTCGTGAGTCTCCACCAGCGCTCCGACAGCACGTAAAGCGTTGGGCACATCGTGGCTACCCAGCTCTCTCGAGACGAAGAATGTAAAGGGAGGCGGGCTAGGCGCGGCTGGTCTCGCAGCGAATCGCTTCTTCGATCTCTTCGGGCGAGCGCCGATAGTCCTTGGCTAGATGCTCCGTGCCCTCGCCGGCGTGGTACCGCTCCACGATGGCGCTCGTGGGGATGCCGCTGCCAGCGATGATCGGACGGCCGAACGAAACCCTCGGATCGATGACGATGATCTTCGGCTGGTCGGCGTGGCTTGGTCGCGTGAACGGAAACAGCCGCGCCGCGATGCCGTGTGGGTCATGCTCGACCCGCCTGAGGTGCGCTTCAAATGCCTCTCGGAGCGCGACCTGGCCGCCGGCCGAAGCGATGATGAGGCTCCCGAGCTTTTCGATGAACAGATCTATGCCGTCGGTCTGAAACTGCTGTGTCGCAAGCGGGTGCCTGTCACCGAACTGCGCCTCGACATAGTCCAGGGCCGATCGGACCTTGCGGAGTTTCACCTGGTGAATGTGACGGATCGAGTGAAGCACGTGTGCTTCGACCAGATTGACGAAGGACAGCAAGCGTACAGGCGATTCCTGCGCAGGCCTGATCAGTCGATGGAAGCGCCGCTGACCACCTTGAACCGGGTAGTCACGCCCGGTCACCCATGACTTGATCGTGGACGGAGGAATGCGGAGGTAGTGAGAAGCCTCAACGACGGTATAGTTTGGTAACGCCCTGACATCGTTTGGATCGAAGTCCTTAAACCTCACGATGCGCACTATAACATCCCCGATCGCGGGAGGCAGCGTGCCCAGATCGATACGTCGCGGCCGAGAGGTTCGCTCCCGCCGAGGTCAGCTCTCCGTTGCGATGCGAAGAATCACGTCCTGGGCCTGCTGGATGGTCGCATCCGGCCACTTCGGGGTCAGACGCGTGAAGACGTCCTGGATTCGCTCGCCCCGGCTCGTGAAGAAGCCCCTGCTCAGTTGCGCGGCCGGCTCGATCCGGAACGCGCGGAGGTGCTTCACGACGCCGGTCCATTCGTTTGGCGGCTCGGCGACGGCCAGCACCAGGTGGAACGGCGCCCAGTGCTCTTGAGCCGTCCGGAACTTGACCTCGGTGAGCCACCCCTGCGGGCTGTCGGGATCGATCACGAAGAAGTCAGGCATCGAGCGTAGCCGCAGCGGAGCGATCGCCCGGAAGCGCTCAGCGTCGGCGTTGCGGAGCTCGCGCACGACCCGCTCGATGCCCAGCAGGATGACCTGGTAGCCGGCGTCCACGAGCAGCACGTCGATGACCGTGGCGACCAGGTGACCGGACAGGGCGGCGTCCAGCGGAAACACGGCTAGCCTGCCACCCGGGGACGATGAAGCCGGGCACACGAGTGTTGCTCGGTCGGCACGGCATGAAGATAGACCGGGCACCGGGCGAACTGTCTACTATTATGGACAGGACATGCCCGGATCGCGTCGGCGCGATGGCAATGGGAAGGGTGCTGTTGCAACCCGTAGTTCAGATCACGGGCGGTCTGCCACCCTGGGCCTCGAAGCCAAACTCTGGACGGCCTACACCACCTGGTGGCTCGCCAATATCAACCTCGCCATCCGTGGCATCGACGCGCAGATTGCCCACGGCGACACCTTCCACAGCGACCACGGCCTAGCAGCCCGTGGTGGAAGTCATCGCGGTGAGCAAGTTGCGGCGAGAGAGACGGATGAGATTCCGTCGCGAGATAGTGATCGTGGGACATCGATGCACCTCACCGAGGTCGCTCGGAACGCGGCG
>JBGQEL010000037.1:0-37124 GCA_041496385.1 Methylomirabilia bacterium
CACGTTGAGGGTCTGGCCGAGGAAGTACATGCAGATGAACGAGAGCAGGATCGAGAGCGGGATGGCGATCGAGATGATCAGCGTGGAGGTCAGCGAGCGCAGGAAGAGGAGGATCACGAGGAAGGCCAGCGCGGAGCCCTGCATCGCCTCGTGCCAGAGGCTCTCGATCGCCTGGCGGATGTAGATCGACTGGTCGAACGTGATCCCGACCTGCACCCCCGGCGGCACGCCGATGACCTTGGGCAGGAGTGCCTTCACCTGGTCCACGACCGCGATCGTGTTGGCGCCGGGCTGCTTGTTGACGCGCATGAAGACGCCGCGGGTGCCGTCGATCCGGACGACCGCGGTCTGGGTCTCGGCCGAGTCCTCGACGCGGCCGATGTCCTTCACGTGGATCGGCGTGTCGTTGGTGCCGGCCTTGCGGACGACGATGTCCTCCATCGGCGCCACGATCTTGAACTGGTTGTTCGTGTAGATGTTGTAGTCGAGCCGGCCGACCTTGATGTCGCCCGCGGGCAGCAGGAAGTTCGAGTCGTTCACGGCGCGGACCACGTCGAGGATCGAGAGGCGCTTGGCGTAGAGCTGGTCGCGGTTCAGGTTGACCGTGATCTGCCGGACCTTGCCGCCGTCCACCGAGGCCGACGCGACGCCGGCCAGGCGCTCGAGCTGGGGCTCGACCGTGTTGTACGCCAAATCGTAGAGCTGCCGCTCGTCGAGGCCGCCGCCCGACACCGTGACGATCGCCACGGGAATGTTCGAGAGGTCGAACCGCACGATGAAGGGCTGCTTGATGCCGGTCGGCAGCGAGTTGAGGATCTGCTGGATCCGCTGGATGACCTCGGTCTGGCCGTTGTTGACGTCCGCGCCCCAGTTCATCCAGAGCCGCACCGTCGAGAGGCCCTGGCGCGACTTGGACTCGACGAACTTCACGTCGCTCACCGCGCTCACGGCCTTCTCGATCGGGTAGGTGACGGTCTTCTCGATGTCGAGGACGCCGGCGCCCGTGTAGACGGTGCCGATGTTGATGATCGGCAGGTTGATGTTCGGGAAGAGGTCGATCGGCAGCCGCCCGAGCGCCACGAAGCCCAGGATGGCCACGCCCAGCGACGCCATCAGAATCGCGATGGCGTTCCGCAGGGCGAGGAGCGTCATCCACATGCTATTTCTTCACCTCCGAACGGACCTTCTGGCCCTCGCGCACGAGCTCCTTGCCCTCGACGATCACGAGCTCGTCGCCCTGGAGCCCCCGCGTCACCTCGATCAGCGTGCCCTCGCCGACCCCCGTGGTGATGGTGCGCTTGCTCACCACGCCGTTCGCGCCGACCAAGAAGACGACCGCCACGTCGCCCTCGTTCCCGAGCGCCTCGCCCTGGATCAGGACGGCGCCAGGGTGGCGGTCGATCAGCAGCTCGACGCGCGCGTACATGCCGGGCTTGAGGAGCTGCTCCTTGTTCGCGATCTCCATCTCGACGCCGAGCGTCCGCGTGCGCGGGTCGAGCGAGTGGACGGTGCGCGTGGCGCGCGCCTCGAACACGCGGTCGGGGTAGGCGTCAACGAAGACGCGCGCGGTTGAGCCGAGGCGCACCAGCTGGATGTGGCGCTCCTGGACCTCGACCTGCACCTTGACCGTCGCGATGTCCTGAAGCATCAGGATGCCGACCGACGTCGTGGACGTGCCGGCCTGCTGGGAGCTGACGGCGGCGCCGGTGTAGAGGTTGCGCGCCGAGATGTAGCCGGCGAAGGGCGCCAGGATCCGGGTGTTGTCGAGGCTCGTCTGGGCGATCTTGAGAAAGGCGCGCGCGCCGTCGACGTTCGCCCTGGCGAGGACGACCTGGCTCCGCTGGGTCTCGATCTGGCTGAGCGCCGCCGCGACCTGGGCCCCGGCGGCGACGAGCGACGCCTGGGAGGAGTCCGCGTTGGTCTGCGCGTTGTCCCGGTCCATGGCCGAGATGAGCCCGCGGCCGTGGAGGTCGTCGAGCCGCTGGGTGTTGCGCCGGTCGTTGACGGCGACCGCGCGGGCCCGGGCGAGGTTGGCCTCCTGGTTGGCCATGTTCGCCTTCGCCGATTCGACGTTCGAGTCCGCCACCTTCAAGTTGGCCTCGGCGGTCGACACCGCCGCCCGCGCCTGCTCCACCGCGGCGGCCATCTCGGGCGCCTCCACCTCCACGAGGAGCTGGCCCTCCTTGACGAAGTCGCCGAGGTCGGCCCCCAGGCGCTTGATGTAGCCGCTGACCTTCGAGAAGATCGCGACCTGCTGATTCGGCGACACGTCCGCCGTGTAGGCGAGCTTCACGTCGAGGTCCTTCCGGATGGGTTTGGCCACGCCCACCACGATCTCGACCTGGCGGCGGGGCACCGCCGCGGCCTGCTGTTTCCGGATTCTTTGGGCGACGAGCACGGTGACGGCGACCCCGAGCAGCAGGAGGACGAAGAAGACGCGGTGTCGGCGGAGGAGCCCCATTCAGGGCGAGATCATATCATCCCGACCCCGGCGCTGAATCACGGCTCGCGACGCTCCTCCGCGGGCGGCCTGACTCCCGCCGGGTAGACGGTGCGGCTCCCGTCGGCCGGGTTGACGGAGGTCAGGGGCGGCGCGTAGGACTCGTGCTCGGAGATCCGGCGCTCCCAGTGGCCCGGGACGAGCGCCTGCCCTCCCGCCGGCTGCGGGATCCAGCGGTCGGGCACCCAGACGGAGTCCGGTCGGACTGTCTCGCGCGGCGTGACGGTCGGGATGGGGGCGCGGCTCATGCTGTTGATCCGATCGATCGCGGTCGAGGTGGGCGTGCCCGCCTGGAGAACGAGCAGCAGCGCGCCGGCGAGCAGGGCACTGCCGCGGCCGAGGTCACGCATCCCTGGGCGTCCAGTTCTGGTACCGCTCGCGCAGGACCTTCTTGTCGAACTTGCCGACGCTCGTTTTCGGCACGGCATCGATGATCAGGACCTCGTCCGGCAGCGCCCACTTGGCGAGCTGCGGCCGCAGGAACTCGACGATCTCCGCGGCCTCGAGCCGCTGGCCCGGCTTGGCCACGACGCAGGCCAGGGGACGCTCGACCCACTTGGGATGCGGTACCGCGATCACGGCCGCCTCCAGGACTCTGGGATGCGCCATGATCATGTTCTCGACGTCGACGCTCGAGATCCACTCGCCACCGGACTTGATGAGGTCCTTCGTCCGGTCGGTGATCTGCACGTAGCCCTCCGCGTCGATCGTCGCGACGTCGCCGGTCCTGAACCAGCCGTCCCTCGTGAACCGGTCCGCCGACGCCGGGTTGTCGTAGTACGACGCGAGGACCCACGGACCGCGCACCTGGAGCTCCCCCATGCCGACGCCGTCCCACGGGAGCTCCTGGCCCGTCTCGTCCACGATCCGCGCGTCCACGCCGACCGACGGGTAGCCCACGCGTGCCCGCACGTCGTACTGCGCGTCCTCGGGCCAGTCGTTCATGTAGCTCTTGAGTCGGCCCACGGTGCCGATCGGCGTCATCTCGGTCATGCCCCAGGCGTGGCTCATGGTGACGCCGAACTGCTTGCGGTACGCGAGCTGGAGGGCCTTGGGCGCGGCGGAGCCGCCGATGACGATCGTCCGCAGCGAGGAGATGTCCCAGCCCTCCCGCTCGCAGAGCTCCTTCACCGCGATCCAGACCGTCGGCACCGCGCCCGTCAAGGTGACCTTCTCCCGCTGGACGAGCTCGCAGATGTCGCGCGGCTGCGGGTTCGGCCCGGCGAAGATCTGGGTCGCGCCGGCCATCACGCCCGTGAAGGGCACGCACCAGGAGTTCGCGTGGAACATGGGCACGATATGCAGGAGCGTGTCGGCCTCGGAGATCGCGAACGAGTCGGCGCCGGCCTGGGCCAGGCAGTGGAGGAAGATCGCCCGGTGCGTGTAGACCACGCCCTTCGGGTTGCCCGTCGTGCCGGAGGTGTAGCACATGCCCGCGGCGTCGGTCTCCGCGAGCGCCGGCCAGCGCGCGATCGGCGCGGTCGCCGCCAGCAGCCGCTCGTAGTCGGGAAGCCCGGCGAGGGTCGCCGCGTCATCGCCCGCCGGCGTGGGGGCGTCGGGCATGATCACGATCGTCCGGACGGCCGGGATCTTGTCGCGGATGCCCTCCAGGATCGGCCAGAGGCTCGCGTCGGCGAAGATCACCGAGTCGCCCGCGTGATTGATGATGAACGTGAGGTCCTGCGGCGCGAGGCGGAGGTTGAGCGTGTGGAGCACGGCACCGGAGCAGGGTACGGCCCAGTAGAGCTCGAGATGGCGGTGGCTGTTCCAGGCGAGCGTCGCCACGCGGTCGCCCCTGCGCACGCCGAGCTCGGCGAGGAGTCCCGCCAGGCGCAGCGTCCGCTCGGCGAAGTCGGCGTAGGTGTACCGGAAGAGGGGCCGCCCGGGGACACGGGTGGCAAGGGTCTTCTTCGGCCAGAGGCGGCGGCTGCGCTCGAAGAAGTGCGTGAGCGTCAGCGGGTAGTCCATCATGAGGTTGTGGATCTCGGCACCCATCGTCACCGGCCTCCCAGGCTCTCCGGACCTTAAGGATAGGCTCGGGGGAGCGTCGACGTCCACTCGCGAGGTCGCGCGGCCCGGAGTCCCATCGCGATCATGGTATCGTGGGGCCGCGATGCGCTCACGCTGGAACGACGCCGACGCCGCGCGGCTCGACGAGCTCGACCGGCTCGTCTACGCGTCCCGGCTGGTCGGCGCCGAGACGTCGCTCGTGGTCTGGGGCGGCGGCAACACCTCCATCAAGACCGTCGAGCGCGATCATCGCGGCCGCGAGGTCGACGTCCTCCGGGTGAAGGGCAGCGGCTCGGATCTCAAGTCGGTCCAGCGCAAGGACTTCCCGGGCGTCCGCATGGAGGACATCCGCGCCCTCCTCGACCGCCAGGACATGGGCGACCAGGAGATGGTCGCCTATCTCGCCCACGCGCTCCAGGATCCGGGCGGCGTGCGGCCGTCGATCGAGACGCTCCTGCACGGCTTCCTGTCGGCGCCCGCCGTCGTGCACACGCACGCCGACGCGATCGTGTCGCTCACCAACAACGACCGGTGCGCCGACGTCTTCCAGTCCGTCTACGGCAAGGACGTCATCACGCTGCGCTACCTCCGCCCCGGCTTCCGCATCTCGCGCGAGGTGGCCGACGCCATCGCGGCGTATCCCGAGGCGCGGGCGCTCGTGCTCGAGCGTCACGGCACGATCAGCTGGGGCGCCACCATCCGCGAGGCGTACGAGGCGACCCTCGAGCTGATCTCGCGGGCCGAGGAGGCCATCGCCGAGCGCGCCAAGGGGCGCCGCGTCTTCGGCGGGCCGCGCGTGTCCGTGCTCCCGCCCGCGGAGCGTCGCGCCGCTGCGCTCGAGGTGGCGCCGCGCCTGCGCGGCCTCCTCGGCCGCACGCGCCGCGTGGTCGTCGCCTTCGACGACGCGCCCGCCGTCGCCGAGTTCGCCTCCTCCGGCGAGGCGCCGCGGCTCTCGCAGATCGGGCCGGCGACGCCCGACCACACGATCTACACCAAGCGGCTGCCGTGCTTCGTGGCGCTCGACGGGCCCGTGACGGGGCCGGCGCTCGCCGCCGCCGTCGAGCGGTCCGTCGCCGAGTTCGCGGCGAGCTATACGCGCTACTTCGAGGCGCACCGGTTCGAGGGCGCCGAGCTGACCGACGCGCTCCCGCGCGTGGTCCTGGTGCCCGGGCTCGGCATGTTCACGGCCGGGAAGGACCGGCGCACGGCGGGGATCGTGAGCGACATCTACCACCACACGATCGACGTTCTCGGCAACGCCTCGGCGTTCGGCGGCTACGTCTCGCTCTCCGCCAGGGACGCGTTCGACGTCGAGTACTGGCCGCTCGAGCTCTACAAGCTCACGCTGGCGCCGCCCGAGAAGGAGCTCGCGCGCCGGGTCGCGCTCGTGACGGGCGGCGGCTCGGGGATCGGCCGCGCCGTCGCCCGGCGCCTCGCCGCCGAGGGCGCCCACGTCGTCGTCGGCGACCTCGACGAGGCGGGGGCCCGCGCGACGGCCGACGGGATCGTCGCGGCCGTCGGCGCGGGGCGGGCGCTGGGGCTCCTCATGGACGTGACGCGGGAGGACTCGGTGCGGGCGGTCTTCGAGGAGACCGTTCTCGCCTACGGGGGGCTCGACATCCTCGTCTCGAACGCGGGCGTCGCCCATTCGGCTCCGGTGGACCGGATGCGTCTCGAGGACTGGGAGCGCTCGTTCGCGGTGAACGCGACTGGGCATTTCCTCGTCGCCCGGGAGGCGATGCGGATCCTCATCGCGCAGGGGCTCGGCGGCGCCCTCGTCTTCGTCGCGACCAAGAACGTCATGTCCCCCGGCAAGGACTTCGCCGCCTACTCCGCCGCGAAGGCGGCGGAGGCTCAGCTCGCCAAGGTCCTGGCGCTCGAGGGGGCGCCCCACGCGATCCGGTCGAACATCGTGAACCCCGATGCCGTCTTCCAGGACTCGAAGCTCTGGTCCGAGGACGTCCGGCGCGAGCGCGCCGCGGCGCAGGGCATCACCACCGACCAGCTCGAGGAGTTCTACCGCAAGCGCAACCTGCTTGGCGTTCGCATCCTGCCCGAGGACGTCGCCGAGGCGGTGCTCTTCCTGGCCGCGGACCGCTCGTCGAAGACGACCGGCTGCACGCTGACCGTGGACGGCGGCGTACGGGACGCGTTTCCCCGGTGACGCCCTGATGCGGTTCGGCGCCCAGCTCCCGATGCTCCCGCCCCAGGACCAGTGGGCGCTCGTCCGGCGCCTGGAGGATCTCGGCTTTGACTCGGTCTGGACGGGCGACCACGTCTCCTTCCACAACCCGCTCTACGATTCGCTGACGCTGCTGGCCTCGTACGCGCCGCTCACGAGGCGGATCCGCCTCGGCACCGCGGTGTACCTCTTGGCGCTCCGCGCGCCGGCGATCGCCGCGAAGGTCGCCGCGACCGTGGACGTGCTCTCGGGTGGGCGACTCATCTTCGGCGTGGGCGTCGGCGGCGAGAACCCGAAGGAGTTCGAGCTCTGCGGCGTCCCGCACCGCGAGCGCGGCGCGCCGGCGACCTTCCGGGGACGGTTCACGTCCTTCGAGGCCGTCTCGATCGATCCCAAGCCCGTGCAGACGCCGGCCCCGCCGATCTGGCTCGGCGGCCGCTCGGATGCCGCGCTCGCTCGCGCCGGCCGGCAGGGCGACGGCTGGGTCTCCTACATCGTCCGCCCCGACCGCTACGCGCAGAGCCTCGAGCGGATCCGCGCCGCGGCGCACGCCGCCGGCCGTGCGCTCGACGGTTTCACGGCCGCGCACCTGGCGTTCGTCACCGTCGGCCGCGACTACGAGCAGGCCAAGAAGACCTGGGTCGCCCACCTGTCCAGGCGCTACGCGCAGGACTTCGAGCCGCTCGCGAAGAAGTACGGCGTCATCGGCACGCCCCAGCAGTGCGCGGAGCAGCTCGCCGAGTTCGCCGACGCCGGCTGCGGCTACGTCATCGTCGACGCGATCGGCGAGGCCCGGGACAAGCGGGACCAGTTCGAGGCGATCGCCGCCGACGTCATCCCCCGGTTCGAGCGCGGCTGAGCGCGGCCGATGAAGCCGATCGAGTGCCGCGCGGGCGTCGTGGCGGTGCGGCGGCTCGCGGCCGAGATCCTCGAGGCGGACCTGGAGATGCGTGAACCCTCCGAGCTCGGCTTCGACGCCGGCCAGTGGGTCTCCGTGCCGTTCGGCCCCAAGATCGTGCGCGCCTACTCGATCGCGTCCACGCCCCGCTCGCCCCGGCGCATCACGCTCTGCGCCGACGTGGCCCCTGGCGGGATCGGCTCGCGCTGGTTCCGCGAGCTGGTCGCGGGCGACGAGGTCCGGTTCAAGGGGCCGCTGGGCGGCTTCGTCTTCTCCCGCGCCGACGGGCGACGCCCCCTCTTCGTCGCCGAGGAGATCGGCATCGTGCCGGTCCGGGGGCTCCTCACGGAGCTCTTCGAGACGGGGTTCGGGCGGCCCACGGCGCTCGCGTACTGGGCGCGCGATCCGGGCTGGCTCGTCTACGACGCCGAGTTCCGCTCGCTCGCGCGCCGCTACCCCGCCTTCTCGTATCATCCCGTGCTGGCGAGCGCCGCGGGCGACTGGCGCGACGCCGCGAGCGGGCTCGCCGAGGTCGTGGCGCGCATCGTGTCGGACGTCTCGAATCTCGTCGCCTACGTGGCGGGCGGCGAGGCCATGATCCATCGCGTGCGCGACGTGCTGGTCTCCAAGGGGATGGACCGCAAGGCGGTGAAGTGGGAGAAGTTCTACACCGGTGACAGGTGAGAACGCGATGGACCTGACGGGCGGAGAGCTGGTCGCGCGCACGCTCAAGCAAGCGGGCGTCGGGCACGTGTTCACCCTCTGCGGCGGTCACATCCTGCCGATCTACGACGGCTGTCTCACCGAGGGCATCCGGATCGTGGACTTCCGACACGAGCAGGCGGCGGCCCACGCCGCCGACGCTTGTGCGCGGCTCACGCGTAACATCGGCGTGGCGATCGTCGCGCCCGGACCCGGCGTGACCGATGCCGTCACGGGTGTCGCCAACGCCTACGCCGCCCGGAGCCCGGTGCTCCTGATCGGCGGCGCCGCGCCGCTGGCGCTTCGGGGCCTCGGCGCGCTCCAGGAGATGGACCAGATCGCGCTCATGCGATCGGTCACGAAGGGCGCCTTCACGGTCGCCGAGACGCGGCAGATCCCCGAGGTCCTGACGACCGCGATCCGCACGGCGCTCTCGGGCCGGCCCGGTCCCGTCTTCGTCGAGATCCCCGTGGACCTCCTGATGACGACGATCGAGGATCGTCTCGCGCCGATCCCCCGGCAGTACGTGCACCGGTCGCGCCCCGCCGCCGAGCCCGGGACGCTCGCCCGGCTCGAGCGCCTGTGGACGGCCGCCGAGCGTCCCGTGGTCGTCGCGGGCAGCGGTGTCTGGTGGGACGACGCCGCGCAGTCGCTCGCCGCCTTCGCCGAGCGCACGGGCGCGCCCGTCTTCATGAACGGCGCCGGCCGCGGCGCGCTCCCGACCGCCCACCCCTGCGCGTTCTCCCAGGCGCGCGGGTTCGCGCTCGGCAACGCCGATTTCGTCCTGGTGCTCGGCGCCCAGCTCGACTTCCGTCTGGGCTACGGCCGGCCGCCCGTCTTCGCCGAGGGCGCCAGGGTCGCGATGGTGGACGTGGATCCGACCGAGCTCGGCCGCAACCGGCCGCTCGAGCTCGGGCTGACGGCCGACCTCGACGTGGTCCTCCGCCAGCTCGCCGACGCGGTGCCCAAGACCCAGGCGGCGCGCGTCGAGCCCTGGCTCACGAAGGTCCGCGCGAAGGAGGCCGAGAGCCGGCGGAAGCTCGAGGGCTTCTGCGCCTCCGAGGACGTGCCGGTGTCGCACTACCGTCTCGCCGCCGAGATCGCGCGCGTCGTCACGCCGGACACCTTCGTGGTCGGCGACGGCGGCGACGTCGTGGGCTGCGTCTCGAAGGTCGTGCCGCTCCACCGGCCGGGCCAGTGGCTCGATCCCGGCCCCCTCGGGACCCTCGGCATCGGTCCCTCGTTCGCGCTGACGGCGAAGCTGCTGAACCCGACGCAGCGCGTCCTGCTCGTCGCGGGTGACGGCGCCCTGGGGCTGAACGGCATGGAGCTCGAGACGGCGATCCGCTTCGGGCTTCCGCTCACCTGCGTCGTCGGGAACGACGGGGGCTGGGGGCAGATCAGGAATCCCCAGCTGTCGTTCTACGGCGAGGCGCGCGCGGTGGCGACCTCGCTTCCGAACACGCGCTTCGATCTGATGGTCGAGGCGCTCGGCGGCCGCGGCGTGCTGATCCGCGAGCCCGGGCAGATCGGCCCGGCCCTCGAGCGCGCGCTCGCCTCGGACGAGGTCTGGTGCGTGAACGTGATCCTCGATCCCGAGGCCTACAAGAAGACGGGCACGGTCTCGATGGCGATCTAGTGCCGGGCCTCCGGATCACGTTCCTCTGCCCCCACGTGAGGATCGCCGGCGGGGTTCGCGCGATCCTCACGTACGCCGACCGGCTGGCCGCGCGCGGTCACGACGTCACGCTCGTCGTGCCCCTCAAGGGCCCGTGGGCCGCCGCCTGGGCGAACCTTCGCGGCGCCGGCCCCGACTGGATGCCGGGCTTCAGGGCGCGCCTCCGCTGGGTCCGGCGCTGGCGGGCGGAGGCGCACCCCGACGGCGACGTGCTCGTGGCCACGGCCTGGCAGTCGGCGGGCGCGGCGGCGGCGGCGCCCCGGCGCTGCGGCGCCCGGTTCTACTTCGTCCAGCACTACGAGAGCCTGTACCACGGGTCACCCGACGCGGTCGACGCGACCTACCGGCTCCCGCTCGCGAAAATCGTCATCTCGACCTGGCTCCGCGACGTGATGCGCGAGAAGTTCGGGAGCGACGCCGAGGTGCTCGTCACGCCCGTCGATCCGGCGCTCTTCCACCCGGTGCCCGCCGGCGTGGCGACCTCGCGGCCGCGCGTGCTCATGCTGCATCACGACTACGCCTGGAAGGGCGCGACCGAGGGCGCCGAGGCGGTCGCCCGGGTGAAGGGGCGCGTGCCCGGGCTCGTGCTGGTCGGCTTCGGCGTGAAGCCGCCGCGAGCACCCGGGCCCTACGACGAGTTCCACGCGAACCCGCCTCAGGGGCGGCTCGCCGAGATCTACTCGAGCTGCGACATCTATCTGTGCCCGTCCTGGGACGAAGGGCTCGGCATGCCGCCGATGGAGGCGATGGCGTGCGGCGCCGCCCTGGTGACCTACGACAACGGCGGGTGCCGGGACTACGCGCGGGACGGCGAGACCGCCCTGGTGGCGCGCCGCCGCGACGTCGCCGACCTCGCGGCGAAGCTCGAGCGGCTCGCGACCGATGCCGGCCTGCGCGCGCGGATCGCCGCGGCGGGCGCGAAGCTCGTGACGACCGCGTTCGACTGGGACCGCGCGGTCGCGCGGCTGGAGGCCTTGTTCGTGGCTGCGCGGCACTGAGGCAGCAGGCCCGACGCGAGCAGCCCGCGGGAGACGCCCTCGGCGAAGACGCGCGCGCCCTGCGGGTTGTGGTGGATGTCGTCGGGCCAGAAGAGCGGACCCTCGGTCGCCGAGCGCTCGCGGAAGAGCCCTAGCAGGCTGACGACGGGGAACCCCTCGCGCCTCCCGAGGTCCGCGAGGATCCTGAAGGGCGCCTCCGACGCGTAGAGGCCGGGGCCGACGCCGAAGCGCTTGCGCCCCTCGGGCGACTCGCTCGCGCTCACCTGGTGGGGGTGCGGGTACGCGACGAGCACGAACGGGATCCCGCGCTCGCGCGCGAGGCGATGGATCGCGGTGAGATACCGCTCGGTCAGCCGCCAGGCCTCGCGGAGCCGCGGCGAGTCGCCCTCCCGCGTCGGGGCCATGATGTCGTAGCGGACGTCGCCGACCGCGTGCAGGGCCTCGAGGCGCTCCTCGGTGAGCTTGAGGCTGCCGAAGAGCGTCTCACCGACGCGTGACTTCCGGACGAGCTGCCACACGGCGAGCCGGTCGACGAGCCGTTCCAAGGGGTCGAGGACGTCGAGCGCGCGCGGCTTGGCCAGCGGCGGCAGCAGGACCGCCGTCTCGCGCCGGCGATCGGACGGCACCGCGAGCGGCAGGCCGTCGGGAGCCAGGCGGGCGACCACGGTGCGGATGTAGTCGTCGTGGACGTCGGTCATGTCGAAGTTCAGCACGAGGAGATCCGGCCCGAGCCCGAGCCCGACGGTTTTCAGGAAGAGGTATTCGAGGATGGGCGAATAGCTGCCGACGCCGCCGTTGACGATCTCGACCCTGCCGCGACACGGGCCCGCGTTCAGCATCGCCTCGACCCGCGTCGCCACGGTGTCCTCGAGCCGGAGCCCGCCACCCTCGGTGAACGAGTCGCCGAGCATCAGGACCCGGAAGGTGTCGGATGCTTTCACCGGCGCGATCTCGCCGCCCCGGAGCCCGAGCGAGTTGGTCGCGAACTCGACGCCGCGCACCCGCGTGGCGACGTTCGGCCTGAGCCGGTGGTGGAGGACGGGATCCGTCGTGAGATGCCCGCGCCGCGACGCGGCGTCGGGCAGGAGGCGGAGGCCCACCTCCACGAGCGAGAGGGCCACGCCGACGCTTGCGAGGACGAGCAGGACGACGCCGAGCCGGGCCATGTGCTGTAATCTAGCAGTACGATGCACGCCTCGGCGGAAGGGAAAGAGCGCTCGTTCGGCCTCTCGGTCGGTGGCGTGCTGGCGCTCCTGACGGTCTACTGGGTCTGGCGGGGACGGACGACGGTCGCCACCGTCGCCGGCGTCGTCGCCGCGCTCCTCGTCGTCCCCGCGCTCGTCGCGCCGTCCCTGCTGCGCGCGCCGAACGCCCTCTGGTGGCGCCTGGCGCGGCTTCTCGGCTGGTTCAACTCGCTCGTGCTCCTGTCCGTGACGTGGGTGCTGGTCCTGACGCCCGTCGGCGCGGTCATGCGCCTCCTCGGGCGTGACCCGCTGGCGCGCCGCCGGCGGGCGGGCGCGCCGGGCTGGCTGCCGTACGCG
Organism: Methylomirabilia bacterium; assembly: GCA_041496385.1. Taxonomy (GTDB): domain Bacteria; phylum Methylomirabilota; class Methylomirabilia; order Rokubacteriales; family CSP1-6; genus AR19. Next base: position 12,510 of record JBGQEL010000037.1, read on the forward strand.
GAGCGCCAGCGCGACCCGAAGCACTACGAGCGGATGTACTGACGTGAGCAAGGCGCGCCTCTTCCGCGAGCTGTGGGAGTACCTGCGCTACCGCAAGAAGTACTGGCTGGCGCCGATCGTGCTGATCCTGGCGCTGTTCGGCCTCCTGCTGGTCTTCGCGCAGTCGAGCGTGATCGCGCCGTTCATCTACACGCTCTTCTGAGGCACGGGGGCGATGTCCACCTCCATCCTGGGGATCTCGGCCTACTACCACGACTCGGCGGCCTGCCTCGTCGTGGACGGCGAGATCGTCGCCGCCGCGCAGGAGGAGCGCTTCAGCCGGAAGAAGCACGACCACCGCTTCCCGTCGCGCGCGATCGAATGGTGCCTCGCCCACGCCGGGCTGTCGGTGGACGGGCTCGACCTGGTGGGTTTCTACGAGAAGCCCATTGTGAAATTCGAGCGCCTGCTCGAGACGTATCTCGGCTACGCCCCGAAAGGGTTCCGCTCGTTCGTCAAGGCCATGCCCCTCTGGCTCGGCGAGAAGCTCTGGCTCTCGGACGTGATCCGCCGGGAGCTCGGCACGAAGCGCGAGATCCTCTTCGGCGATCACCACGAGTCGCACGCCGCCTCGGCCTTCTACCCGTCGCCGTTCGAGGAGGCTGCGGTCCTCACCATGGACGGCGTCGGCGAGTGGGCGACCTCGTCCATCGGCTATGGCCGGGGCGCGGAGCTCACGCTCCTGCGGGAGCTGCGCTTCCCGCACTCGCTGGGCCTGCTCTACTCCGCGTTCACCTATTTCGCCGGGTTCAAGGTCAACTCGGGCGAGTACAAGGTGATGGGGCTCGCGCCGTACGGCGAGCCGCGCTACGTGAAGCTGATCCGCGACCACCTCGTGGACGTGGCTGACGACGGGAGCCTCTGGCTGAACCAGGAGTACTTCGACTACTGCCACGGCCTCACGATGACCGGCCGGGCCTTCGCGCGCCTGCTGGGCGGGCCGCCGCGCGCGCCGGAGAGCCGACTCACGCAGCGCGAGATGGACCTCGCGCGCTCGATCCAGGAGATCACCGAGGACGCCATGCTGCGGATGGCGCGTACCGCGCACCGGGAGACCGGCCTGCGCAACCTCGCGATGGCGGGCGGCGTCGCTCTCAACTGCGTCGGCAACGGCCGCATCCTCCGCGAGGGGCCCTTCGACGAGATCTGGATCCAGCCCGCGGCCGGCGACGCGGGCGGCGCGGTCGGCGTGGCGCTCGCGCTCTGGCACCGCTATCTCGGCCGGCCGCGGACGAGCCCCGAGCGCGCGGGCGCGTGGCAGCCGCGCCGCGCCGTCGCGCCGGGTGGGCTCCCGGCGTACGCCGACGGCATGAAGGCGGCGCTCCTGGGCCCGTCCTTCTCCGACGACGAGATCGGCCGCTGGCTCGGTGCGCGCGGGTACCCGGCCCGGCAGCTTCCGCGCCACGACCTGGCGCGCGAGATCGCGCGGCTGCTCGCCGAGGAGAAGGTCATCGGCCTGTTCCAGGGGCGCATGGAGTTCGGGCCGCGCGCGCTCGGCGCGCGCTCGATCATCGGCGACCCGCGCTCACCGCGGATGCAGTCGGTGATGAACCTCAAGATCAAGTTCCGCGAGTCGTTCCGGCCCTTCGCGCCCTCGGTGCTCCGCGAGGATGTCCACGAGTGGTTCGAGCTCGACGCCGAGAGCCCCTACATGCTGCTCGTTGCCGACGTCCTCCCGCGCCACCGGCGGCGGCTGACGCCGGCCGAGGAGGGTCTCTGGGGCATCGAGAAGCTGAACGTGCCGCGCTCGAGCATTCCCGCGGTGACCCACGTGGACTACTCGGCGCGCATCCAGACGGTGCGCCGCGAGACCAACCCGCTCTACTACGACATCCTCCGCGCGTTCCGCGAGCTCACCGGCTGTCCCGTCCTCGTGAACACGTCGTTCAACGTTCGCGGGGAGCCGATCGTGTGCACGCCCGAGCACGCGTACCGCTGCTTCATGCGGACGGAGATGGACGTCCTGGCGCTCGAGGCCTGGGTGCTCGACCGCGCCGCGCAGCCGCCCGCACCGCCGGACGAGGCGTGGCAGAAGGAGTTCGCGCTGGACTGACGGACGGCGGCGCCCCGGGGCCCGCCTTCACCCGCGTGCTAAGATTGGCTCGCGCATGCCGATTTACGAGTACGAGTGCCACGACTGTCGACGGCGGGTGAGTTTGCTCGTGCTCCGGCCGTCCATTGCCTCGCCGCCGACCTGCCCCCGCTGTCACGGATCGAACCTGAGCCGCCTGATGTCCCGTTTCGCCACCGTCAAGTCCGAAGACGCGCGCCTCGAATCGCTCGCCGGCGCCGGGGACGCCGGCGACCTCGATGAGAACGACCCCGGCAGCGTCGCGCGCTTCATGAAGAAGATGGGCAAGGAGTTCGGCGACGATCTCGGCGACGACTTCGAGTCCGCTGTGGACGAGGCCATGGCCGAGGGCGAAGCCGAGGGGGTGGGGGGCACCCGCGAGGACGGGACCGAATCTCCGGACGCCGCGGGCGCATCCGACGACCCGTGATGGCGCTTCGGACCCGGACGGTGTCCCGATGAAAGTCGAGGTGGCGGAGCGTCTCGAGGCGGTCGGCCAGGAGGCCTGGGACCGGCTGCACGCCGCCACGCGGCTCGGCTCGCCGTTCCTGTCCTGGACCTGGCAGTCTCAGTGGGCCCGCGTCTTCGCCGCGGACCGGCGGATCGAGATCCGCCGCGTGGTGGACGGCGACGGGAGCCCCGTGGCCCTCCTGCCGCTCTACGAGGCGGCGCCGGGGCTCCTCCAGGCGATCGGCGGCGCCGAGGTGTCGGACTATCTCGACCTCCTCGCGCTGGAGGGCCGCGAGGAGGAGGCGTGGATGGCGCTCCTCCAGTCGCGCGGCGCGGAGCGCGTCGTCTGGGACCTCCACGCCGTGCCGGCGGGCTCGCCGACGGTCACCGCGCTGCGCGAGCTCGCCCAGGCCTGCGGCCTCGCCACCGAGATCACCGTCGAGGAGCGATGTCCTGTGCTGACGCTGCCCGCGACGTGGGACCACTACCTCGCGGGCCTGAGCGGCAAGCACCGCCACGAGCTGTCGCGCAAGATGCGGCGCGTCGAGCGCGAGGCCCCGGAGGCGCGGGTGACGGTCGCGGCCCGCCCCGCCGACGTCGCGGGGCGCCTCGGCGACTTCCTCGACCTCCACCGGCGCTCGCGGGTCGGCAAGGCGCGCTTCATGGACGCGCGGATGGAGGGCTTCTTCCGTGCCGTCGTGACGGCGTTCGCGGACCTCGGCATGGTGCGGCTCTGGTTCCTCGACACCGCGTCCGGGCCCATCGCCTCCTTCATCACGCTCGAGTGGCGCGACGCCGTCGGCCTCTACAACTCGGGCTTCCACCCCGAGCGCGCAGCCCTCTCGCCCGGTGTGGTGCTGCTCGGCCACCTGATCCGTGACGCGATCGAGCGCGGCCGGCGGCGGTTCGACTTCCTGCGGGGCGAGGAGCGCTACAAGTACGAGTTCGAGCCCGTCCCCGAGGACGTCTACAACGTCCGGATCGGGCGTGCGGAGCCACCCGCACCTCGCTCGGGTCACCTACCATCCGCGCCGGCCTCGCGGCCCCCGCTCCAATGAAGCCACACGCACCTTTTTCGGGCCACCCACTGCCCGCGCCGGCCTCGCGGCCCCCGCTCCAATGAAGCCACACGCACCTTTTTCGGGCCACCCACTGCCCGCGCCGGCCTCGCGGCCCCCGTTACAATGAAGCCACACGCACCGCTTTCGGGCCACCTACCGCCCGCGCCGGCCTCGCGGCCCCCGCTACTAATGAAGCCACACGCACCGCTTTCGGGCCACCCACTGCCCGCGCCGGCCTCGCGGCCCCCGCTCCAATGAACCTGCGCGTCGCGATGCTCTCCGTCCACACGTGTCCCCTCGCCGCGCTCGGTGCGAAGGAGACGGGCGGCATGAACGTGTATGTGCGCGAGCTGTCGCGCGAGCTCGGCCGCATGGGTGTCGAGGTGGACGTCTTTACCCGCTCGCAGAACCCCGCGATCCCGCGGGTCGTGCGCCTGGACGAGCGCGCCCAGGTGATCCACCTCCCGGCCGGGCCCGAGGCGCCCATGGCCCGCGCCCAGGTCCACGCCCACCTCGACGAGTTCGTGGACGGGATCGAGGCGTGGCGGCTCACGCGCGGCGTCGAGTACGACCTGATCCACGCCCACTACTGGCTCTCGGGCGTCGCCGCGCTCGCGCTGCGCGAGCGCTGGTCGGCGCCCGTCCTCCAGATGTTCCACACGCTCGGCCGGCTCAAGAACCGGGCGGCGCGCGTGGCGGGTGAGCTCGAGCCGGCGATCCGGCTCCGCGAGGAGGCGCGGATCGTCGCCGCCGCGGACCGGATCGTCGCCGCGAACGTCGTCGAGCGGGCGGAGCTCCTGGTGGACGACGCCGCGGGCGCCCAGCGCATCGCGACGATCCCGTGCGGCGTCGACACCGACCTCTTCGCGCCCGGCGACCGCGCGGCCGCGCGCCGCGCGCTCGGCCTGGACGACGGCCCCGTGCTCCTCTGGGTCGGGCGCATCGCGCCCATCAAGGGCCTCGACACGCTGCTGGACGCCGTCGGCCGGCTGAGCGCGGCCGGCACCCGCGCGCGCCTCCTCGTCGTCGGCGGCGACGCCGACGAGCCGTCGAACGGCCACGAGGCGTCGCTGCGCGCCCAGATCGAGCGCCTCGGGCTCGGCGAGACGGTGCGCTTCGTCGGACCGCAGCCCCAGGAACGGCTCCGGACCTATTACGTCGCGGCCGACGTCACCGTCGTGCCCTCGTACTACGAGTCCTTCGGCATGGTGGCCCTCGAGGCCATGGCGTGCGGGAGCCCGGTCATCGCCTCGCGCGTGGGCGGGCTCGTCACGACCGTGCGCGACGGTGTCACGGGCTTCCTCGTGCCCGAGAGCGACGTCGGCGCGCTCGCCGAGCGCATCGCCGCGCTCCTGGCGGATCCCGACCTGCGCTGGCGGATCGGCCGGGAGGGCGTCCGCTGGGCCGCGCAGCACCGGTGGCCCTGCGTGGCCGAGGCGGTTTGCCGCGAGTACGCCTCGCTGGAGCCCATCGCGACACCGCACCTCGCCTCCGCGCGCTGCCACGACTGACCCGCGTGGCCACCCTCCTCGAAGTCAACAACCTGACGACCGAATTCGCGACCCGCGGCGGCGTCGTCCGGGCGGTGGACGGCGTGTCGTGGGATGTCGGAGAAGGGGAGACGGTCGCGCTCGTCGGCGAGTCGGGCTGCGGCAAGAGCGTGAGCGCGCTGTCCGTCATGCGCCTGGTCGCGGCGCCCGCCGGCCGCATCGTCGGTGGCCGGGTCCTCTTCAAGGGCCGGGACCTCCTCGCGCTCTCCGAGGAGGAGATGCGCCGCGTCCGGGGCCGCGAGATCGCGATGGTCTTCCAGGAGCCGATGACCTCGCTGAACCCCGTGCTCACGATCGGGCGCCAGCTCACCGAGGGCCTCGAGGTCCATCTCGGGATGACGCGCGACCAGTCCCGGCAGCGCGGGGCGGAGCTGCTGGCGATGGTCGGCATTTCCGACCCGGCGCGCCGGCTCACGCAGTACCCGCACCAGTTCAGCGGCGGCATGCGCCAGCGGATGATGATCGCCATGGCGCTCGCCTGCAACCCGCCGCTGATCCTGGCGGACGAGCCGACGACGGCGCTCGACGTCACGATCCAGGCCCAGATCCTCGAGCTCATGCGCGACCTCTCCCGCCGCCTCGGCGTCGCGATGCTGATCATCACCCACAACCTCGGCGTCGTCGCGCGGTACGCCGACCGCGTCAACGTCATGTACGCGGGACGCATCGTCGAGCGCGGGAGCGCGCGCGCGATCTACGGGAGCCCGCGGCATCCGTACACGCTCGGCCTGCTGCGCTCGGTGCCGCGCCTGGACGAGCCACGCCGCGCGCGGCTCGAGCCGATCGAGGGCCAGCCGCCCGACCTGACCCGGCTGGGCGCGGGCTGCGCCTTCGCGCCGCGCTGCACCTTCCGCGTCGAGCGCTGCGCCGCCGAGGCGCCCGGGCTCACGCCGGCCGGCGGCGAGGGGCACCTCACGGCGTGCTGGGAATCGGCGAGGACCGAGGGCGCCTCCGCGGGAGCCGCGCGGTGACAGACGCGCCGCTCCTCGAGGTCCGCAACCTCGTCAAGCACTTTCCGGTCGGCGGCGGGCTCTTCGGCGGCGCGCCCGGGCTCGTGCGCGCCGTCGACGGCGTGAGCTTCCAGATCCGGCGCGGCGAGACGCTCGGGCTCGTGGGCGAGTCCGGCTGCGGCAAGACGACGACCGGCCGCTGCATCCTGCAGCTCGAGCGGCCGACGAGCGGCCAGGTCATCTTCGAGGGCCGCGACCTCACGACGCTCTCCGAGGAGGAGCTGCGTCCGGTGCGGAAGCGGATGCAGGTGATCTTCCAGGATCCCTACAGCTCGCTCAACCCGCGCATGACGGTCGGCCAGATCATCGCGGAGCCGCTCGCCGTCCACGGGCTCGTCGCCGGCCGCGCCGGGCGCGACGGGCGCGTGCGGGAGCTCCTCACGCACGTCGGCCTCCTGCCGCAGCACGCGCGGCGCTTCCCGCACCAGCTCTCGGGCGGCCAGCGCCAGCGCGTCGGGATCGCGCGCGCGCTCGCGATGGAGCCGGCGCTGATCGTCTGCGACGAGCCGGTGTCGGCCCTCGACGTCTCGATCCAGGCGCAGATCGTGAACCTGCTCGAGGATCTCCAGCGCGAGTTCGGCCTGACGTACCTCTTCGTCGCCCACGACCTTTCGGTCGTGCGCCACATCTCCGACCGCGTGGTGGTCATGTATCTCGGCAAGGTCGTCGAGATCGCCGACCGGCAGGCGCTCTACGAGGACCCCCTGCACCCGTACACGCGCGCGCTGCTCTCGGCCGTGCCGATCCCCGATCCCGAGGTCGAGGCGCGCCGCGAGCACAGCGTGCTACGCGGGGAGGTGCCGAGTCCGCTCAATCCGCCGTCGGGCTGCGTCTTCCATCCGCGGTGCCCGGTCGCCGTGGACCGGTGCCGGGTGGAGGTGCCCGAGCTCCGCGAGGTCAAGGCGGGCCACTGGGCGGCCTGCGTCCTGGCGTGACGGAGCCACGCCGCGTGCGTGCTCGAGGACTGAAACTTTCGGCCGGTCCCGCGGGTTTCGTGGGACACTGCCGTACGACGGTCTGGAGAAAAAATCGGGCGCCCGGCGCCCGTGGAGGTGCCCTCATGCGACGCGTCACTGCGACCCTCGTTTCCCTCCTGGTTCTGACACTCGCGCTGCCGGCGTGGTCGCAGGAGAAGCCCCGGTACGGCGGCGAGCTCGTATTCGTGGTGCCCTCCGAGCCCCCCTCCTACGACGCCCACCAGGAGGAGACGTTCGGCGTCATCCATCCGATGGCGCCGCACTACAGCACGCTCCTCCGGGTCGACCCGTTCGACAGGACCGGAACCAAGCCGGTCGGGGACCTCGCGGAGTCGTGGACCGTCTCCAAGGATGGCCTCGTCTACACGTTCAAGATGCACAGGGGCGTGAAGTTTCACGACGGCAGCGAGCTGACGTCGAAGGACGTCAAGGCGTCCTACGACAGGATCCTCCACCCGCCGGCCGGCGTGAAGTCCCTGCGCAAGGAGGCCTACGCGGCGGTGGCGTCGATCGATGCCCCCGACGCGCACACGGTCGTCTTCAAGCTGAAGTACCCGGAGTCGTCGATCCTGCTGAACCTCGCGTCGCCCTGGAACTGGATCTACAAGGCCGACATCCTCGCGAAGGACCCGCACTGGTACGAGAAGAACGTCATGGGCACGGGCCCCTTCAAGTTCGTCGAGCACGTGCGTGGCTCGCACTGGGTGGGCAAGAAGAACCCGGACTACTGGGACAAGGGCAAGCCCTACCTCGATGGCTACCGCGCGATCTTCATCAGCAACTCGGCGGCCCAGGTGGCCGCCATTCGCGGCGAGCGCGCCATGATCCAGTTCCGTGGCTTCAGCCCGCCCGAACGCGACAGCCTCGTGCAGGCGCTCGGGCCGAAGATCACCGTCCAGGAAAGCCCCTGGAACTGCCTCAACTTCGTCTCGATGCACCATGAGAAGAAGCCCTTCAACGACAAGCGCGTGAGGCGGGCGTTGAGCCTGGCCCTCGACCGCTACGAGGGCTCCAAGGCGCTGTCCCGCATCACGCTCGTCAAGGACGTCGGCGGCATCCAGGTGCCCGGCACGCCCTACGCGACGCCGCCCGCGGAGCTGGAGAAGCTGGCCGGCTACGGCCACGACATCAACGCCAACCGCGCCGAGGCCAAGCGCCTGCTGCGCGAGGCGGGTGTGCCCGACGGATTCGCGTTCACGTTCAAGAACCGCGGCATCCCGCACCCGTACGAGCCGCTGGGCATCTGGCTCATCGACCAGTGGCGCCAGATCGGCCTGACGGTCAAGCAGGAGACGATCGAGGCGTCCGCGTACCACCCCATGCTCAAACGCGGCGACTTCGAGGTCGCCATGGACTTCCAGTGCGGGTTCATCGTCGAGCCGGACCTCGATCTGCCCCGGTTCGTCACCACGTCCGACGCCAACTACGGCAAGCACAAGGACACCGTGATCGACGACCTCTTCAGCCGGCAGGGGCGCGCCACCGACGTGGAGGAGCGCAAGAAGATCCTCCGGCAGTTCGAGAAGCGGCTGCTCGACGACGAGGTGCACGTCATCTACACGCTGCAGTGGCACCGGATCATCCCGCACAACGCGAAGGTGAAGGGCTGGACGGTCACGCCGAGCCACTACCTCAACAACCAGCTCGACACCGTGTGGCTCGCCGAGTAGCGCCGCCACGCGTGAGACGGCTGCAGCGGCGCTGAGCCATGTGGACCTATCTCCTCAAGCGCTTTCTGCTGATGTTCCCCACCCTCTTCGGGGTGGCGGTGGTGGCGTTCCTGCTCATCCGCGTCATCCCGGGTGACGTCGTCGAGCTGCGCTACTCCGGGGACCGCGGCGCGGTGTCCCAGGATCTGATCGACAAGGAGCGGACGCGGATCGGCCTCGACAAGCCCGTCTGGCAGCAGTTCGCCACGTGGATCTGGGGCGTCGCCCGTCTGGACTTCGGGCAGTCGATGTGGACCGGGGCGCCGATCCTGGAAGAGATCAAGCTGCGCTTCGCGCTCTCGCTGCAGGTCGCCATCATGGCCACGGTCGTGGCGGTGCTCCTCGCCGTGCCGCTCGGCGTCCTCGCCGCCCTGAGGCAGGACACCTGGGTCGACTACGCCGTGCGCATCTTCTCGATCGCCGGGCTGGCGATGCCGTCGTTCTGGCTCGGCATCGTGCTCATCCTGGCGATGCTCATCGTGTTCAAGTGGCTCCCGCCCATGGTGTACACGCCGTTCTGGGTGAATCCCTGGCAGAACATGGCCCAGCTCATCTGGCCGGCGCTCGCCGTGGGCTACCGATACTCCGCGGTCGCGACCCGGATGACGCGTTCGGCCATGCTCGAGGTCCTGCGCGAGGACTACATCCGCACGGCGCGCGCGAAGGGGCTGATGCAGAAGATGGTCCTGTCGCGGCACGCGCTCAAGAACGCCATGCTGCCGGTGGCGACCGTCGTCATCATCGAGTTCGCGTTTCTCATCGGTGGCCTCGTCGTCACCGAGCAGGTGTTCAACCTCAATGGCATCGGGCTGCTCTTCGTCCAGGCCGTGGCCCACCGCGACTACACGCTCCTGCAGGCGCTCGTGATGCTCGTCGCCAGCCTGTGCATCGTCGCGAACTTCTCCATGGACGTGCTGTACGCGTGGCTCGACCCGCGCATCCGGTACCGCTGATGGCGACGCGCCTCGCCTACGACCTCGACCTGGCGGACGCGCCCCGGGGCTGGCCGGCGGTGGTCGGCGAGTTCTGCCGGCGGCGCCCGCTGGGCGCGATCGGCGCCGCCGTGATCACCGTCATGCTCCTGGTCGCGGCGCTGGCCAAGGTGATCGCGCCCTACGATCCCGTGGCCATCGACTTCGGCGCCATGCTGACGCCGCCGAACTCCGCGCACTGGCTGGGGACGGACTCGTTCGGTCGCGACGTGCTCTCGCGCCTCATCTACGGCTCGCGCACGGCGCTGCTGGTGGGCTTCGGCGCCTCGATCCTCGGGGCATCACTGGGTGCGATCCTCGGCGTCGGCAGCGCGTACTTCGCCGGCCGGGTGGACCTCTACCTCCAGCGTCTGATGGACGTCTTCCTGGCGTTTCCGCTCATCATCCTGGCCCTCGCGCTGGTCGCCATTCTCGGCAACTCGATCCCGAACCTCATCATGGCGATCACGGTGCCCATGATCCCGCGCTGCGCGCTGGTCATCCGCTCCTCCGCGCTCTCGATCCGCGAGGCGGCGTACGTGGACGCGGCGCGGGCGGCCGGCTTCCGCCACGCGCGGATCATCCTGCGCCACATGCTGCCCAACGTGATGGCGCCCTTCCTGATCATGCAGACCGCGTTCGTCGGGCAGGCGATCCTGCTCGAGTCGTCGCTGTCCTTCCTCGGGCTCGGCGTGCAGGAGCCGACGCCCGCGTGGGGTCTGATGCTGAGCGGGGCGGCGGTGGAGTTCGCCGAGAAGGCCCCGTGGATGGCGGTGTTCCCCGGCCTCGCGATCAGCCTCGCCGTCTTCGCGTTCAATCTCTTCGGCGACTCGCTCCGCGATGCGCTCGACCCGCGACTGCGCACGCAGTAGGCCCGGGCGCCGCCCCTCCAGGGCCTCGGCAAACGCGCGGAATGCTTGACACTCTGCGGTGATTCGGGTACAACCAACGACGGTCCGACCACGAAATCTCTGCTAGCGGGAGGCCTCAATGCCGTACGTGATCGCCGAGCCGTGCATCAACGTCAAGGACAAGGCGTGCGTCGAGGTCTGCCCCGTCGATTGCATCTATGAGGGCCAGGACCAGCTCTTCATCCATCCCGACGAGTGCATCGACTGCGGCGCCTGCGAGCCCGTGTGCCCGGTGAAGGCGATCTTCGCCGAGGACGAGACCCCCGAGCAGTGGAAGAGCTTCATCGAGTCGAACAAGCAGTTCTTCAAGGACAACCCCGGAGTGAAGCCCTCCACCAAGAAGTAGCTGCACACACCGCGGGGCGGTCCGCCAGGCCCGCAGGGCACGCGCTCGAGCCCCGCGGGCCTTTTTGTTCGAGAGACGGGGCTCGCGCTCGTGGCATCGCCGTTGCCTCTCCCACGCGGCATGAGCTCGATGCCCGTACCCGCTTCCGCTCCCGCGCCGGGCCCCGCGCTCGGTTATCACGGCGCCGTGTCCGACTTCAAGCGCCGCCTCATCGAGACGACGCTGCGCCAGGCGCGCGGCAACCGGACCCACGCCGCGCGGGCGCTGGGGCTCCAGCGCACGTACCTCCTGCGGCTGATCCGCGAGCTCGGCGTCGCCGCGCCGCCTCCACCCTCACGCCAGAGGCCCGGCGCGCCATAGGCGGTTGACGTTTTTCCGCGCTGCCGTCAAGCTGGAGTCCGTCATGCATGACGTGTGGGTGGCGGGCGCGGCGATGACGCGGTTCGGCCGGCGTAGCGAGCGGCTCCAGGACCTCATCGCCGAGGCCGCGCTGGGTGCCCTGGCCGCCGCCCGCGTCGAGGCACCCGACGCGATCGTGGTCGCCGCGATGAACCCCGAGGAGTTCCTCGGCGACGGCAACTTCGCCTCGAACGTCACCTCGCACCTCGGCTTCGCGAGCACGCCCGCGATTCGCGTCGAGACGGCGACCTCCTCGGGCGCGGCCGCCTTCTACGCGGGATTCGCGCAGATCGCCGCGGGCCTGCGCCGGGCGGTGCTGGTGGTCGCCGGCGAGAAGATGACCCATCTCGACACGCCCCGCGTCTCCGAGATCATCGGCCGCTCGATCGATCCCTACGAGCGCTCGTACGGCACCACGATGCCGGCGCTCGCGGCCCTCGTCACCCGCGCGCTCATGGCGCGCGGCACGGGCGCGCGCGAGATCGCTCAGGTGGCCGTCAAGAACCACGCGAACGCGCTCGGCAACCCCTACGCCCACTTCCGGCAGGCGGTGACGCTCGACGAGGTCTTCGAGAGCCGCATGGTGGCCGATCCGCTCCGGCTCCTGCACTGCTGCCCGATCTCGGACGGCGCCGCCGCCGTCCTCCTCACCGGCGAGCGCGGGACGGTGCGCGTGGCCGGTATCGGGCAGGGGAGCGACACGCTGGCGCTGCGTCACCGCGACGTCATCACGAGCTTCCGGGCGACGCAGGCCGCCGCGCGCGAGGCCTACGCGATGGCGGGCTTCGGCCCCGAGCGCGTGGACGTCGCGGAGCTCCACGACGCGTTCACCCCGTTCGAGCTGATCTCGCTCGAGGACACGGGGCTGGTGCCGCCCGGCAAGGCGGGGCGCGCGACGCTCGACGGCGAGACGGCGACGGACGGCCGGTTGCCGGTGAATCCCTCGGGCGGGCTGAAGGCCCGCGGCCACCCGCTCGCGGCCACGGGGCTCGCGCAGCTCGTGGAATGCGTCTGGCAGCTGACCGGCCGCGCGGAGGGACGCCAGGTCGGCGGTCGCGTCGCGCTCGCCCACTCCATCGGCGGCCTCGCGACCAGCAACTGGGTGACGCTCCTGGAGGCGCGGTGATCGAGCGGATCGACGCGTCCCGCTGCCCGGCGTGCGGCACGGTCGTCGCGCCGCCGGCCAGCTATTGCCCGCGCCATCCGGTGGCCATGCAGCCGGCCTCGGTGCCCGGCGCGGGCGAGATCGTCTCGTTCACCACGCTGCACTCCCCGCCGGCGGGCTTTCGCGCGCCGCTCCACATCGCGCTCGTCGAGCTCGAGGGCGGCGCGCGGTTCGTCTGCCACGGCGCCGACACGCGCGGGCTCCGGATCGGCTCGCGGGTCGCGATCGAGGCCATCGACAATGTTTACTACTTCTCTCACCTTGGCGCCCTCGATCGCGCGCGGCTGTTCTGGCGGCGCGCCGGTCACTCGGGCGACCGCGTGAATGCGATCGCGCGGAGTCTCGCCAAGCGCGTCTGGAAAGGACGTCAGCGTGCCTCGAGCTAAGGGACCATTGGCGGGCGTGCGCGTGCTCGACCTCACCCGGGTTCTCGCGGGACCGTTCTGCGCGATGCTCCTCGGCGACATGGGCGCGGAGGTCGTCAAGATCGAGGAGCCCGGGAAGGGCGACGACACGCGGAGCTGGCCGCCGTTCGTGGGCGGCGAGGCGACCTATTTCATGTCGGTCAATCGCAACAAGAAGAGCGTCACCCTGAACCTCAAGGCACCCGAGGGCAAGGCGATCCTCAAATCGCTGGTCAAGCGCAGCGACGTCCTGCTCGAGAACTTCCGCCCCGGAACGATGGAGAAGCTCGGCTTCGGCTACGCGGCGCTCGCCCGCCTCAATCCCAGGCTCGTCTACTGCTCGATCTCGGGCTTCGGCGAGTCGGGACCCGAGGCGCAGCGGGCGGGCTACGACCTGATCGTGCAGGCCGAGTCGGGGATCATGGATCTCACGGGCTTCCCCGACGGCCCGCCGGTGAAGGTCGGCAACTCGATCGCGGACCTCTGCGCCGGCATGTCGGCCGCCCACGGCGTGACGCTCGCGCTGCTCGCGCGCGCCCGGACGCGGCGCGGGCAGAAGGTCGAGATCGCGATGCTCGACGTCATGGCCGCGCTTCTGACCTACCAGGCCGGGATCTACCTCAACGCGGGCCAGCGGCCCGCGCGCCGGGGCAACGCGCACCCGTCCATCGTGCCCTACGAGGCCTACAAGGCCGCCGACGCGTTCCTCGTGCTCGGCGTTGCCAACAACTCGCTCTGGACGAAGTGCTGCGCCGCCCTCGAGCGCCCCGAGCTCGCGCGCGATCCCCGGTTCGACACCGAGGCCAAGCGCGTCCAGCACCGCGACGCGCTGACGCCGCTGCTCAACGAGATCCTGAGTACGCGTGGCGCCGAGGAGTGGCTCAAGCGCTTCGAGGCCGCGGGCGTGCCCGCCGGGCGCATCAAGACGGTCGCCGAGGTCTGCGAGAGCGAGCACCTGAAGGCGCGCGGCATGATCGTCACGCTGCCGCACCCGAGGGCGAAGCGGGTTGCCGTGATGGGCGTGCCGATCCGGCTCCACGCGACGCCGGGGCGGGCGGCCACGGCCGCCCCGGTGCTGGGCCAGCACACCGCGCAGGTGCTCCGCGCGCTCGCGGGGATCCCTCCGAAGGCGATCGCCGGGCTCCGCCAGCGGGGCGTGATCTGAGGTGGATCTGGTACCGGTCGCCCTGAAGGGCCGCTGGCTCACGCTCGAGCCCCTCGAGGAGCGCCACGCACCCGACCTCTTCGAGGTCATGCAGGACGAGGAAGTCTGGCTCCTCGACGTCCGGCCGGCCGACCGCGCGGTGGAGATCGGCTCGACCTTCCTCGCGCGGGCGCTCTGGCGGACGCCCGCCAACACGGAGGCGAAGTACCTCTTCCTGACACACTGCTTCGAGACGCTCGGCTGCGTGCGGGTCGCGCTCAAGACCGGCGGGCGCAACGCGCGCTCGCAGGAGGCGATCGCGCGCCTGGGCGCCGCGCGCGAGGGCGTGCTCCGACGGCACATGCGCGTCCGGGGCTTCCAGCGCGACACCGTGTATTACTCGATCCTCGACGACGAGTGGCCCGTGGTGACGACCCGGCTGGCCGCGCGGCTCTACGGGAGCGCCCACGAACCTTGACACTCCGCCGCGCGGGGGCGCATCATGACGCTCAACCCCACATGCGGCGCGCGATCAAGATCTACGACACGACGCTGCGGGACGGCACCCAGGGCGAGGGGGTGTCGTTCTCGATGGAGGACAAGGTCCGCCTGGCGTCCCGCTTCGACGCCCTCGGCATCCACTACATCGAGGGCGGGTGGCCGGGCTCGAACCCCAAGGACCTCCGCTTCTTCCGCCGCATGCAGGACGTCACGCTCAAGCAGGCCAAGCTCGCCGCATTCAGCATGACCCGACGCGCCGGTGGCGCGGTCGAGTCCGACCCCAACATGCAGGCGGTCCTCGACGCGGGGGCGCCCGTCGCGACCATCGTCGGCAAGTCCTGGGACTTCCACGTGACGCACGCCCTCGGCACCACGCTCGACGAGAACCTCGCGATGATCGGGGACACGATCGCCTTCCTCCGCGGGCACCTGGAGGAGGTCATGTTCGATGCCGAGCATTTCTTCGACGGCTTCCGCGCGAACCGCGACTACGCGCTCGCCACGCTCAAGGCCGCCGAGGACGCGGGCGCCCACTGGCTCGTGCTCTGCGACACGAACGGCGGCACGCTGCCGCACGATCTGGTGGCGACCCTCCAGGTCGTGAAGGAGCAGATGAAGACACCGCTCGGGATCCACGTGCACAACGACGCCGAGTGCGCGGTGGCGAACTCCCTGGCCGCGGTTCGCGAGGGCGTGGGCCAGGTGCAGGGGACGATGAACGGCTTCGGCGAGCGGTGCGGCAACGCAAACCTCGTCTCGATCATCCCGAACCTCGTCATCAAGATGGGGCTGGACTGCATTCCCGAGGCGAACCTGCGCGAGCTGCGCGACGCCTCGCGCTTCGTCTCCGAGCTCGCCAACCGCAAGCCCTGGTCGTCGCAGCCCTACGTCGGCGATTCGGCCTTTGCCCACAAGGGCGGCATGCACGTCTCGGCCGTGCAGAAGCACCCCGAGACGTACGAGCATGTGAGCCCCGAGGCGGTGGGCAATCACCGGCGCGTGCTCGTCTCTGAGCTCTCGGGCAAGTCCAACATCCTGTGGAAGGCGCGCGAGTACGGGATCGACCTCGACCACGAGACGCCCGACTCCCGTCGGATCCTCGACGAGCTCAAGATGCTGGAGGATCAGGGGTTCCAGTTCGAGGGCGCCGAGGCGTCGTTCGAGCTCCTCATGGAGCGCGCGCTCGGTCGGCACCGCCCCTACTTCGAGCTCGACGCCTATCGCGTGATCGTGGAGGAGCAGAACGCCGAGCAGGAGCCGGTCGCCGAGGCGACCGTCCGCGTGCGGGTGAAGGGCATCCTGGAGCACACGGCCGCATCGGGCAACGGCCCGGTGAACGCGCTCGACCACGCCCTCCGGAAGGCGCTCGAGGAGTTCTATCCGACTCTGAAGTCGGTCCGGCTCCTGGACTACAAGGTCCGGATCCTCGACGAGTCCAAGGGGACGGCCGCGAAGACCCGCGTGCTGATCACCTCCGGCGACGGCGAGGAGACGTGGGGGACGGTCGGCGTCGCGGACAACATCATCGAGGCCTCCTGGCAGGCCCTCGTGGACTCCATCGAGTACAAGCTCCGCCGCGACGAGCGCGCCTGAGCGCCCTCGTCGCGTTCGCGCCCTCGCCGACACTCGCCCCGCGCCCACGCACGGCCAGAATCAACCGCCCCAGCTCATTTTTGTGGTCGTAAACTTACCAGGACGGCACTGCTCCCGGTTCTGTAAATAGTTCAAATTTATGGAAATTTCAGTCACCAAGCCGCTCGGCATCGGAGTTGCTTTGACCAGTGGCTATGGAGGGCTGGGACATGACGTTCAGAGAGGCGACGACCAGAGAGGCGACGACGGTCAACGCGCCGGCCAATGCCGGCAGCACCCAGGTGGTGTGGAACGAGCGGCGAAGCGTTGGGCGACCCTCGACGGTCGCGGCGTTCGGGCCCCAGATCGGCGAGTGGCTGCGCACCGAGCCAATGCTGTCCGGGGCCGAGGTGCTCCGGCGCGCGCGGCTCGTCGGCTATCGCGGCGGCAAGAGCGCGCTCTACGAGCTGGTCCGGCGCCTGCGGCCCACGACGAACGGCACCACGACGAACGGTAACTGACCCACCCGACGATCCCGCCATCGCGTCGGCACGCGGCCCCTCGGGCCTGCGCGCGACGCGCGGCGCCGGCACTTCCTCCCGCAAACCTTGACAGCCGGCGCGCCCCGGCCCGACTCTACGAGCCACCAGTGCGGATCCTATTCGTCCACCCCAACTTTCCGGCGCAGTTCGGTCACATCGCGACGCGCCTGGTCGCGCAAGGTGATGAATGCGCCTTCGTCTCGCGCGCCGCGACGGGCCTGCGCGCGGGCGTGCGATGCATCCAGTACACCCCGAAGGGCGGCGCGACGCGCGCGAACCACTACACGTCGCGGACGTTCGAAAACGCGGTCTGGAACGCGCACGGCGTCTACGAGGCCTGCAAGACGTCGGGCCTCGAGCCCGACCTGATCGTCGGCCACTGTGGGTTCGGGACGACCCTCTTCCTTCCCGAGATCTACGGGTGCCCCATCGTCAGCTACTTCGAGTACTACTACCGGCCGCACGACTCGGACATGGACTTCCGCCCGGAGTTCGCGCCCACCGAGCTCGACTTTCTCCGCGCGCGGGCGCGCAACGCCATGATCCTGCTCGACCTCGACGCGTGCGCCGCCGGCTATACTCCGACCCACTGGCAGAAGAGCCTCGTGCCGCCGGCGTACGCGTCGAAGGTGGAGACGATTCACGACGGTATCGACGTCGACGCCTGGCGGCGCCGGCCCGTCGAGCGCCGGCTGCGTGGCGAGGCGCTGCCGCCCGGCACGCGGGTGGTGACCTACGCCGCGCGCGGGCTCGAGGCGATGCGGGGGTTCGACATCTTCGTGCGCCTCGCCAACCGGATCGCCGCCGAGCGAGCCGACGTCGTGTTCGTCGTCGTCGGGTCGGATCGTGTCGCCTACGGCAACGACCTGCGCCACATCAAGGCCCCGACCTTCCGCGAGCACGTCCTCGCGACGGAGCGGCCCGATCTGGGTCGCTTCCGGTTCCTGGGCACCGTGCCGCCGGAGGAGCTCGCCGCGGTCCTGTCGCTGAGCGACCTGCACGTGTACCTCACGGTGCCCTTCGTGCCGTCCTGGTCGCTCCTGAACGCGCTCGCATGCGAGTGCGTGGTGCTCGCCTCGGACACGCCGCCGGTGCGCGAGATCATCGACGACGGGCGGAACGGGCTCCTCGCCCCCTTTTACGACCTGGACGCGCTGACGACGCAGGCGCTGCGGGTTCTCGACCGCCCGGAGGACCATCGCCCGCTCGCGACGGCCGGCCGGGCCCTGGTCGACGGACGCTATTCGCTCGACGTGACCCTTCCCCGACTTCGTGCGCTCTTCGGCCGGCTGGGGCGCGCGCCGAACGCGTAGCGGGCGCTCCCGTATTCCGGAAAACGGGAAGCATCGACGCGAATTTAGATCAACGCGCTCGCGGGATTGTCGTACAATGCCCGGACCAAAGGAGGAGCCCATGGCAACGGAGCGCAACGAGACGGCACAGGCAGCGCAGGCGGCGCAGGCGCAGGCGGCGCGCGCCACTGGCGCGACCCAGACGGTCCGCTGGGACGACACCAATCTCAAGAGTTCGTACGCGAACGTCTGCAACGTGTCGAGCACCCGCGAAGAGGTCGTGATGGTCTTCGGGATCAACCAGGCGTGGGAGCGCGGGCAGAGCGAGGTCAAGGTCCAGCTCACGGACCGGATCATCCTGAGCCCGTTCGCGGCCAAGCGCCTGGCGATGCTCCTGGAGAACGTGGTGAAGGAGTACGAATCGCGGTTCGGCGAGCTCGGTCTCGAGATGCGTCGCCCCGCCGCCGCCGAGAAGAAGTAGCAGCCGAGAAGTCGCCGAGCCCAACGCAGTAGTCCGGCTGCATGCTGGGACACGGAGACATGGATCGTCTGGACCTCGAGCACCAGCCGGCGGAGCGGGCGCCCGCCGCCGCGGAACGCGCCCTCTGGGCGCAGTTCGCCGAGGCGGCGTCCGCCGAGACGTTCTGTCGGAGCTGGCTGGCGCTCCAGTGCCGGATGATCGAGGGCGTGTCTGGCGCGCTCGTCCTCCTCGGCCCGCCGGACCGCGGGCCGTTCTCGCCCGTCGCCGTCTGGCCGGATCCCCGGCGCAACATGAAGTACCTCGCCTCGGCCGCCGAGCGGGCGCTCACCGAGCGGCGTGGGCTGCTCGTCCGGTGCGAGCCCGGCGCGGACCCGGAGGCGCCGCCGCACCCGCACTATCACGTCGCGTATCCCGTCGAGGCGGGCGGACGGCTGCACGGCGTCATCGTGCTCGAGGTCTCGCCGCGTCCCGAGGCCGAGCTCCAGTGGGTGCTCCGGCAGCTCCACTGGGGCAGCGCGTGGCTCGAGGTTCTGTTCGGGCGGGATCAGGCCGCGCAGGACGATGCTGCGAAGAAGCGGCTCCAGACCGTCCTCGAGATCACCGCGGTCGCCGTCAGCCACGAGCGGTTCTATGCCTCGGCGACGGCGTTCGTGACGGCGGTGGCGACGCAATTCGGCTGCGACCGGGTCAGCCTGGGTTTCGTGCGCCGCGGGCGGGCGCACGTGCGCGCGATCTCGCACAGCGCCCACTTCCGCAAGCAGGCGAACCTCGTCCGCGCGATCGGCGCGGCGATGGACGAGGCGATCGACCAGCACGCCACGATCGTCTACCCGCCCGACGCCGGCCAGGCCGCCCGGATCACGCGTGCCCACGCCGAGCTCGCACGCGTGCACGGCGCGGGCGCCATCTGCTCGATCCCCGTCGCGAGCGTCGGCCAGACCGTCGGCGCGCTGACGCTCGAGCGCCCCGCGGAATCTCCGTTCGACGCGCAGACCGTCGAGGTCTGCGAGGCGATCGCCGCGCTGGCCGCTCCCATGCTGGAGCTGCACCGGCGCGAGGACCGCTGGCTCCCCGTGAAGGCCGCCGAGGCCTGTCGGCGGGTCCTGGGCCACCTGGTCGGGCCCGGCCACGTGGCGATGAAGCTGACGGTGGCCACGCTCGCGGCCATCGTGGTGTTCTTCGCCGTCGCGAAGGGCGACTATCGGGTCTCGGCCACCACGGTGATCGAGGCGGCGGTCCGCCGCGCGGCGGTGGCGCCGTTCAACGGCTATATCTCCGAGGCCGGCGTGCGGGCGGGCGACCTTGTGCGTCAGGGGCAGCCGCTCGCGGCGCTCGACGACCGCGAGCTGAAGCTCGAGCGGCTCAAGTGGGCGAGCCAGCTCGAGCAGCTCGTCAAGCAGTACCACCAGGCGATGGCCGCCCACAACAGCGCCCAGGTCGCGATCCTGGCCGCCCAGGTCGACCAGGCCAAGGCGCAGCTCGCCCTGATCGAGGACCAGCTGGCGCGGACCCGCCTCCTCGCCCCGTTCAACGGCATCGTCGTCACCGGCGACCTCAGCCAGTCGCTGGGCTCGCCCGTCGAGCGCGGCCAGGTGCTCTTCGAGATCGCGCCGCTCGACGCCTATCGCGTGATCTTGCAGATGGACGAGCGCGAGATCGGCGACGTCAAGGTCGGCCAGCGCGGCCACCTGGTCCTGTCCGGCTTCCCGACCGAGCATCTGCCGCTGCTGGTCCGCAAGGTCACCCCGGTGTCGACCGCGCGCGAGGGACGCAACTACTTCCGCGTGGAGTCGGAGCTGCAGACGACGCCCGAGCGGCTGCGGCCGGGGATGGAGGGCGTCGCGAAGGTCGAGGTCGACCGCCGGCGGCTGATCTGGATCTGGACCCACCAGGTGATCGACTGGATCCGCCTGGCGCTCTGGACCTGGCTGCCGTAGAGTGAGCGGCCAGCTCTTCAGTGCCACGTGGTATCGCGTGGCGGCGCTGACGCCCCGGCTCCGGAGCCACGCGCAGATCCATCGTCACGAGTATCGGGGACAGCTCTGGTACGTCCTGCAGGACTTCTCGTCGGAGCGGATGCACCGCTTCTCGCCGCCCGGCTACCTGATCATCGGCCTGATGGACGGGCACCGCACCGTCCAGGACATCTGGGACATCGCCCTGCGCCGGCTCGGCGACGAGGCGCCGACCCAGGACGAGATGATCCAGCTGCTCAGCCAGCTCCACACGGCCGACGTTCTGCAGTGCGACGTGCCGCCGGACACGGCGGAGCTGCTGCGCCGTCACGAGCGCCAGCGCACGCGACAGTGGCGGAGCCAGCTCACGTCCGTCCTCTCCTGGCGCCTGCCCCTGATCGACCCGGAGCGCTTCCTCGCGCGGTTCGTGCACCTCGTGCGGCCCTTCCTCGGGTGGACCGGCGCCCTGCTCTGGCTCGTCGTCGTGGGCGCCGCGGTGAGCGTCGCCGGCACCCACTGGAAGGACCTCACGCGCGACGTCGTGGACCGCGTGCTGGCGCCCCAGTCCCTCGTCGTGCTCTGGCTGGCCTTTCCCATCGTCAAGACGCTGCACGAGCTGGGGCACGCGTTCACGGTGAAGGCCTTCGGCGGCGAGGTCCACGACATGGGGATCATGCTCCTCGTGCTGACGCCGGTGCCCTACGTGGACGCGTCCTCGGCGTCGGCCTTCCGGAGCAAGTGGCAGCGCGCCGTCGTCGGCGCGGCCGGAATGCTGGTCGAGCTGGTGCTCGCCGCGGTGGCGCTGATGGTCTGGATCAGCGTGCAGCCGGGCGTCGTGCGGACCTTCGCCTACAACGTGATCTTCATCGCCGGCGTCTCCACGGTGGTCTTCAACGCCAACCCGCTGCTCCGCTTCGACGGGTACTACATCCTCGCCGACCTGCTCGAGATCCCGAATCTCCGGTCCCGCGCGAACGCGTATCTCGGCTATCTCACGGAGCGGTACCTGTTCGGGCGGGACGACGCGCTGGCGGCCCCGGCGACACCCGGCGAGCGCGCCTGGTTCGTCATCTTCGCGCTCGCGTCCTTCGCGTACCGGCTCATCGTCGCCGTCGGGATCGTCCTCTTCATCGCGGGCAAGTTCTTCTTCGTCGGCGTCCTCCTGGCGGTCGCGTCGGCCGTGACCTGGGTGATCGCGCCGGTGCTCAAGGGCGTGGGCTTCCTCATCACGAGCCCGCGCCTGCGCCGGGTGCGGGGGCGCGCCGTGGCGGTGACGGCGGGCTTCGTCGCGCTCGTCGTGGTGCTCGTCGGGTTCGTGCCCGTGCCGTTCCGGAGCCGCGCCGAGGGCGTGGTCTGGATCCCCGACGAGGCGTTCGTCCGCGCCGGGACCGAGGGGTTCATCGACAAGATCGTCGGGCGCCCGGGCGCGCGCGTGCGTCGCGGCGACGTGCTGATCGAGTGCGTGGACCCCGCGCTCGAGGCCCGCGGCCAGATGCTGGCGGGGCGGGTGCGTGAGCTCGAGGCGCGCTACGCGCAGCAGCGCGTCGCGGATCTGGTCAAGTCGCTCATCACCGCGGAGGAGCTGCAATACGCCCGGCAGGACCTGGCCCGGACGCGCGAGCGCCTCGACGGCCTCGTGATCCGCAGCCGGGCCGACGGCACGTTCGTGCTGCCGCTCGCCGACGACCTGCCGGGGCGGTTCGTCAAGCAGGGCGAGGTGCTGGCGCACATCGTCGAGCTCTCGAGCGTCACCGTCCGCGCCGTCGTGCCGCAGGCGCACATCGATCTGGTCAGGCACCAGACCTTCGGCACCGACGTCCGGCTCACCGAGCGGCTCTCGGAGGTGGTGCGGGTGTCCGTCAGGCGCGAGGTTCCCGGCGCCACCGAGCGGCTGCCCAGCTCCGCGCTCGGCGCCGGCGGCGGCGGCCAGATCGCCGTCGACCCGACCGACAATCAGGGCGTCAAGGCGTTCGAGCGGCACTTCCAGATCGACCTCGAGCTCCCGTCGCTCCCCACGCCGGTCGTCAACGTCGGGGGCCGCGTGTACGTGCGCTTCGACCACGGGTGGACGCCGCTCGCCGTCCAGTGGTACCGGCAGGTCCGCCAGCTGCTGCTCCATCGGTTCAATGTCTAGCGTCGCGCTGCCGATCCTCACCACGGCCGGCGCCTACCCCGAGCGCGACGTGCCGCGCCCGAGCTGGCTCGATCGCGCCGGCGCCACGACGGCCGGCCTGGTCGTGCGCGCGTACGCGCGCTGGCGCCGCTGGGACCGCCTGGTCGAACCCGTCGCGGCGCACGGGCGCGCGCTGGCGGGGCTGGACGACGGCGATCTCCGAACCGCCGCCCAAGCGGTCGGTCTCGAGCTTCGCCGGGCCGGGCTCCGCGCCGAGCCCGTCGCCCGGGCCTTCGCCCTCGTGCGCGAGGCCGCGACGCGCGCGACCGGCCTGCGGCCCTTCGACGTCCAGCTGATGGGCGGCTGGGTGCTGCTGAGCGGGATGGTGGCCGAGATGGAGACCGGCGAGGGCAAGACGCTCACGGCGACGCTGCCCGCCTGCACCGCCGCGCTCGCCGGCCTGCCCGTGCACATCGTGACGGTGAACGACTATCTCGCGAGCCGCGACGCGAGCTGGATGGGGCCGATCTACCGGATGCTCGGCCTGAGCGTGGGCGTGATCCAGCACGGCATGGAGCCCGCCGCGCGGCGCGCCGCGTACGCCTGCGACGTCACCTACTGCACCAACAAGGAAGTCGTCTTCGACTACCTGCGCGACCGGATCGTGCTCGGCGACCAGCCGAGCTCCGCACGGCTCCGGCTCGAGCGGCTCTACGGCGGGCAGGCGCGCGTGCGGCAGCTCCTGCATCGCGGGCTCCACTACGCGATCGTGGACGAGGCCGACAGCGTGCTGGTCGACGAGGCGCGGACGCCGCTCATCATCAGCGGAGGGTCGGGCGACGCGACCGAGCGCCAGGTGTACGAGGAGGCGCTGGCGGTCGCCGACAAGCTGGAGCGCGGAGTCGACTTCGAGATCCTCGAGACCGAGCGCAGCGTCCGCATCCTTCCGGCGGGCCAGGCGCGGCTCGAGGAGCTCTGCCTGGAGCTCGGCGGCGTCTGGCAGGGTCGCCAGCGGCGCGAGGACCTCGCGCGCCACGCGCTGCAGGCGCGCCACCTGATCCTCAAGGACAAGCAGTACCTCGTGAAGGACGGCAAGGTGCAGATCATCGACGAGTACACCGGGCGCGTGATGGCGGACCGCTCGTGGGAGCACGGGCTGCACCAGATGCTGGAGGCCAAGGAAGACTGTCCCCTCACGAGCCGCAACGATCCGCTCGCGCGGATCAGCTACCAGCGCTTCTTCCGGCGCTACCTGCGGCTCGCGGGCATGACGGGCACGGCCAAGGAGATCGCGGGCGAGCTGTGGTCGGTCTACCGTCTGCCGGTCGTCCGGATGCCCACGAACCGGCCCATCGCCCGCCGCTCGCTCGGCGATTCCGTGCTCGGGACGAGCGAGGCGAAGTGGACCGTGATCGTGGAGCACATCCGGGCCGTCCACGACGAGGGACGCCCGATTCTCGTCGGCACCCGCTCGGTCGCCGCCTCCGAGCACTTGAGCCGTCTGCTTACCGCGGCGGGCCTGTCCCATCAGGTGCTCAACGCGCGGCAGGACGAGGAGGAGGCCGCGATCGTCGCGCGCGCGGGCGAGCGCGGGCGGATCACGGTGGCGACGAACATGGCGGGCCGCGGAACGGACATCAAGCTCGGGCCCGGCATCGCCGACCTCGGCGGCCTCCACGTGATCGCCACGGAGCGGCACGAGGCCGGGCGCATCGATCGCCAGCTCTTCGGTCGTTGCGGACGGCAGGGCGACCCGGGCAGCTACGAGGTCGTCGTCTCGCTCGAGGACGACCTGCTCACCGTGTTCGGCGGCGCGCTCAAGCGCGGTCCCGGGGCGGTGCTGCGGGCCCAGCGCGCGGCGGAGCGCCTGCATTCGCGCGCGCGGCGCGAGCTGCTCAAGCTGGACGAGCAGCTCGACTCCACCCTGGCGTTCTCGGGGCGCCTCGAATGAG
>JBGQEL010000038.1:0-35434 GCA_041496385.1 Methylomirabilia bacterium
ACACGCGAGGGCCACAGAGGGCTCAGGATCGAACTTCTCGAGGGGGGCTGCTATGTCAGCATCTCCCTCCGTGCCGTGAACTGAGGGTATGATGCCCTGCCGTCGCGCTCAGCCAAGTTCAACAGCGAGCGGGACAACCCCTGGAAGCGCCCCCAGCAGCTCTCCGGGGGCATGCGCCAGCGCGTCGCCGTGGCGCGGGGGCTCGCGATGAAGCCGAAGGTGCTGCTGATGGACGAGCCCTTCAGCGCGCTCGACGCGCTGACGCGCGCCAGCTGTCAGGATCTGCTGCTCCGCATCTGGAGCGAGCACCGCTCGACCGTGATCCTGATCACCAACGACGTGGACGAGGCGATCCTCCTCGCGGACCGGATCTACCCGATGACCCCCGGCCCGGGCGCGGTGCTCGGGCCCCCGATCGAGGTGGGGCTGCCCCGCCCGCGCGCGCGGCGGCACCTGAGTCTCGAGCCCGCCTACCAGAAGGCGCGCCAGGCGATCGTGGAGTTCCTCAAGAGCAATCGGAGGGCCTGACCGTGCCCGCGTTCGTCGAGATCGCGGCGCTCGGCAAGACCTACCCCACGCCCGCGGGCCCCGCGGTCATCGTCCGCGACTTCAGCCTCTACGTGGGCGAGGGCGAGTTCGTCTGCCTCCTCGGCCACTCCGGCTGCGGCAAGACCACGGTGCTCTCGATCCTCATGGGGCTGATCGCGCCGTCGAGTGGGGGCGTCGTCATCGGAGGGCGCGAGATCGACGGGCCCGGGACCGACCGCGGCGTCGTGTTCCAGTCGGCGACCCTCCTGCCGTGGATGTCGGTGGCCGACAACGTGCGGCTCGCGCTCGGGCAGATCGGCGCGCCGGCGGCGCGCGCCGCCGACTATCTCGCCTCGGTCGGTCTCGCCGGCATGGGGGACCGCTACCCGCGCGAGCTCTCGGCCGGCATGCAGCAGCGCGTCGGGATCGCCCGCGCCTTCGCGCTCGAGCCGCGCCTCCTGCTGCTCGACGAGCCCTTCTCGCTCCTCGACGCGCTGACGCGCATGGAGCTCCAGGACGAGCTGATCGCGCTCTGGGAGGCCAGGCGGCGCACCGTCATCATGGTGACCCACGACGTGGACGAGGCGCTCCTGCTCGCCGATCGCGTCGTGCTCATGACCAACGGGCCCGCCGCGACGATCGGCCGCATCCTCGACGTACCCTTCGCCCGGCCGCGGCGGCGCGAGGAGATCCTGACGCGCCCCGACTACTTCTGGCAGCGCGACTCGGTCGTCGGCTTCCTCGAGGAGCAGGCGCATGCCGCCGCCTGACGCCTGGCGCGCCACGCTCTGCCCCTACTGCGGCGTCGGCTGCGGCCTCCTCGTCGAGGTCCGCGACGGCACGGTCACGCGCGTGAAGGGCGATCCGGCCCACCCGGCGAACTTCGGCGACGTCTGCGCCAAGGCCGTGCACCTGCCGCCGGTCCTGAGAACGGCCGACCGCCTGCTCCACCCGATGCTCCGCGCGCGCCGCGACCGGCCGCTCGAGCGCGTGCCCTGGGAGCTGGCGCTGCGGCACGTCGCCGAGCGGATCCGCGCGATCGTCGAGGCCGACGGGCCCGACGCCGTCGCCGTTTATGCATCCGGCCAGCTCACGACGGAGGAGTACTACGTCGCCGGCAAGCTCGCCAAAGGCTTCCTGCGCACGAACAACCTCGACACGAACTCGCGCCTCTGCATGGCCTCCGCCGCCGCCGGCTACGCGCGCTCGCTCGGCGCCGACGGCCCGCCGGCCGCGTACGCCGACCTCGAGCTGGCCGACTGCTTCTTTCTGATCGGGACCAACACGGCCGACTGCCACCCGATCACCTTCAAGCGCATCCGGAGGCGCAAGCTCGCGGCGCCCGACCAGGTGACCGTGATCGTGGCCGACCCGCGCTGGACGGAGACCGCGGACCTGGCCGATCTCCACCTCCCGCTCCGGCCGGGCTCGGACATCGCGCTGCTGAACTCGATGCTCCACGTGCTGTGGCGCGAGGGGCTGGTCGACGCGCGCTTCGTCGCGGCGCACACGACGGGCTGGGAGGCGCTGCGCGCCGTCGTGGAGGCCTATCCGCCCGAGCGCGGCGCCGCCCTGACCGGGCTGTCGCCCGAGATCATCGTCAGCGCCGCGCTCGGGTTCGGCCGCGCGCGCGCCGCGCTCAGCCTCTGGTCCATGGGCGTGAACCAGAGCCACGTCGGCACCGACAAGAACGCGGCGATCCTGAACCTCCACCTGGCGGCCGGCCAGATCGGCCGCGCCGGCGCGGGGCCGTTCTCGCTCACCGGCCAGCCGAACGCCATGGGCGGACGCGAGACCGGCGGCCTCGCGCACCTCCTGCCGGGCTATCGCAGCGTGACGGACCCGGCCGCGCGCGCCGCCGTCGAGCGGGCCTGGGGTCTGGCGCCGGGCTCGATCGCGCCCCGGCCCGGGCGCGCGGCGCTCGAGATCTTCGAGGGCCTCGCGGCGGGGGAGGTGCGCGCCGTCTGGATCGTGTGCACGAACCCCGCCGCCTCCATGCCGGACCTCGACCGCGTCGAGAAGGCGCTGCGCCAGGCCGAGCTGGTCGTCGTGCAGGACGCCTACCACCCGACCGAGACGACACGCTTCGCCGACGTGCTCCTGCCCGCCGCGCAGTGGCCCGAGAAGGACGGCGTCATGACCAACTCGGAGCGGCGGCTCACGTATCTGCCGAGACTCGTCGCGCCGCCCGGCGAGGCGCTCCCCGACGCCGAGATCCTCGTGCGCTTCGCGCGCGAGATGGGGTGGAAGGAGGCGTTCCCGTACGCGGGCGCCGCCGAGATCTTCGACGAGTTCGCCGCGCTCACCGCCGGGACCGCGTGCGACTACTCCGGCCTGACGCACGCGCGCCTCGCCGCCGAGGGGCCGCTCCAGTGGCCGGTGCCCGGGCCCACGCACCCCGGGACGGCGCGCCTCTACACCGACGGTCGGTTCCCGACGCCGGACGGCCGGGCGCGCTTCGTGCCGGTCGAGCACGCCGAGCCCGTCGAGCCGCCCGACGCGGCCTATCCGCTCGTCCTCACGACGGGGCGCACGCGCGACCACTGGCACACGCTGACGCGCACCGGGAAATCGCCGGCGCTCGCGTCGCGCTCGCCCGAGCCCCTGCTCGAGGTCAACCTGCTCGATGCCCGGCGCGCGCGGCTCCAGGACGGGGACTTCGTCGAGATCACCTCGCGGCGCGGCAAGGCGATCGCGCAGTGCCGCGTCAGCGCCGCGATCCGGGAGGGCACCTGCTTCCTGCCGTTCCACTGGGGCCGCGAGGCCGGCTTCTACAAGAGCGCCAACAACCTGACGCTCGCGGCGCGCGACCCGCTGTCGCGGCAGCCCGAGCTGAAGGCCTGCGCCGTGCGCCTGCGGCGCGTGGCGGGAGCGGGCGCGTGAACCGGATCGAGGCGCTCAAGACCGAGCGCGACGGGCTCGACGTCTCCGAGGACCTGGTGCGGTTCGCGCGCGAGGGCTGGCGGACGATCGCCGAGGACGACAAGGAGCGGCTCAAGTGGGTCGGCGTGTTTCACCGTCGGCCCACGCCGGGCCACTTCATGATGCGGATCCGGATGCCGAACGGGATCGTGAGCGCCGCGCAGGCGCGCCTCCTGGGCGAGATCACGCGGCAGACCGGCCGCAACATCGCCGACGTCACGACACGCCAGCAGGTGCAGCTGCGCTGGCTCACCATCGAGGGCGTGCCGGAGGTCATCGCGCGGCTCGAGGCGGCGGGGCTCTCGAGCCTGCAGACGGGCATGGACAACATCCGGGGCATCATCGGCTGCGCGGCGACCGGGCTCACGCCCGGCGAGCTCTTCGACACCGCCCCGATCGCCCGCGAGTTCCAGCGGATCTTCCTCGGCAACAAGGCGTTCACGAACCTGCCGCGGAAGTTCAACGTCACGATCACGGGCTGCCGCGAGCACTGCACGGGGGGCGAGACCCAGGACATCTCGATGACGCCCGCGCTCGCCCAGCTCGCCGGCGCCGAGGTCGCCGGGCTCAACGTCGCCGTGGGCGGCAAGCAGGGCTCGGGCGGGCCCGTGTTCGCCGAGCCCCTCGACGCCTTCGTCCGGCCCGAGGAGGCGGCGGAGGTCTGCGCCGCGATCGCGCTCCTGTTCCGCGATCACGGGCCCCGCGAGGCGCGCGGCCGCGCGCGGCTGGCCTTCCTCGTGGAGGACTGGGGCGCCGAGCGCTTCAGGAAGGAGCTCGAGGCCCGGCTCGGGCGGCCGCTGCCGCCGGCGGGACGCGACGCGCGCGGCGCCTCGGCGAGCGACCACGTCGGGATCTACCGGCAGCGCGAGCCGGGACTGAGCTACGTCGGCCTCAAGACGCCGGTCGGGCGCGTGACGGGCGACCAGCTCGTCGAGCTGGCGCGGCTCAGCGAGCGCTACGGGGGCGGCGAGCTCCGCTTCACGCCGACGCAGAACGTGTTGCTGCCCCACGTCCCGGACTCCATCCTCGGCGACCTCACCCAGGAGCCGCTCCTGAAGGAGCTGCCGTACAACCCGTCCGAGGTGCAGCGCGGCCTCGTCGCGTGCACGGGCACCGACTTCTGCAACCTGGCGCTCATCGACACGAAGACGCGCGCGCTCGCGCTCGCGCGCGAGTTCGAGCAGCGCCTCGGGCGGACGCGCCCCATCACGGTGCGCTGGTCGGGCTGTCCCGCCTCGTGCGGCAACCACCACACGGCGGACGTGGGCCTGCAGGGCTGCAAGGTGAAGGTGGACGGCAAGATCGTGGACGGCGTCCACGTCTTCGTCGGCGGGCGGGGGGGCGCCGACGCGCGCGCGGGCGTGCGGATCCTGGAGGACGTGCCCTGCGACGAGCTGCCCCAGGTGCTCGAGCGCCTCGTGCGGTTCTTCCCGCGCCGCGAGCGGAAGGAGGAGGGGTGAGCCGTCACGTCCTCGTCTCCTTCATCGGCGCCGGTCCGGGCGATCCCGAGCTGATCACGCTCAAGGGCCTCCGCCGGCTCCGCGAGGCCGAGGTTCTGCTCCACGACCGGCTCGTCCCCGAGGGGCTTCTCGTCGAGGCGCCGCCGGGCGCGGCCGTCGTCGACGTCGGCAAGACGCCGGGGCGGGCCTGCCTCGGCCAGGCCCACATCAACTGGCTCCTCGTGGACTGGGCGCGGCGCCGCGAGCGCATCGTGCGGCTCAAGGGTGGCGATCCCGCGATCTTCGGGCGTCTGGGCGAGGAGATCGAGGCCGTCCGGGCGGCCGGCATCCCCTTCGAGGTCGTCCCCGGCGTCACCGCCGCGACGGCGGCGGCCGCGCGCGTGGGGATCTCGCTCACCGAGCGCGGGGCCGCGTCGGCGGTGGTCTTCGCGACGGGCACCGACTACACGGGCCAGCATCCCGCCGCGCTCGACTGGAACCTGCTCGCGCGCGTCGAGGGGACGCTCGTGTTCTACATGCCGGTGGGCTCGCTCGACACGATCACCACCTCGCTGACCGCGCTCGGGCGCGACCCGCGGGAACCCGCCATATT
Source organism: Methylomirabilia bacterium (assembly GCA_041496385.1). GTDB lineage: Bacteria > Methylomirabilota > Methylomirabilia > Rokubacteriales > CSP1-6 > AR19. The sequence goes on from JBGQEL010000038.1 coordinate 5,503, forward strand.
GATCGAGCGCGCGGGGACGGAGGCCGAGCGCGTGCTCGCCGGCCGCCTCGGCGAGATCGCCGAGGACGCCCGCGCGGCCGGGCTCGTCGCGCCCGCGGTCCTCGTCACGGGCCCGACGGTCGCCACGGCGTCGGTGCCGCTCTCCGTCCGGCGCGTGCCGGCGGGGGCCGGCGTGCACGCGTGAGCGACTACTTCGGGGCGTTCCTCCGGCTGCGCGGCCGGCGCTGCCTCGTCGTCGGCGGGGGCGCGATCGGCGAACGGAAGGCGCGCGACCTGCTCCGCGCCGGCGCGGCCGTCACGCTGGTGAGCCCCGCGCTGACGCCCGGTCTCGCGGCCCTCACGCGGGCCGGCGCGATCGCCCACCGGTCGCGAACGTTCCGGGGCGCGGACGCGCGCGGTGCCACGCTCGTGATCGCGGCGACCGGCATCGCGGACGTGGACACGACGGTGGCGGCCGCGGCGCGGCGCCACAAGAGCCTCGTCAACGTCGTCGACCGCCCCGCGGCGTGCGACGTCATCCTGCCGTCGGTCCTCCGGCGCGGGCGGCTGCAGATCGCGGTGTCGACGGGCGGCGCCAGTCCCGCCCTCGCGCGCGAGATCCGCAAGCGGCTCGAGGCCGTCATCGGGCCGGAGTACGCGGAGCTGGTCGCGCGGGTGGGCCGCGAGCGCGCGCGCGCCCGCCGGCTCGCCGCAACCACGCGTGATAGACTCGCCGCCGGCGAGCGCGTCGTCGCGCAGGCGCTCGCGAGCTTCGGGGCCGTGCGCGCGCCGTTCACAGCGTCACCATGAGGGGAGCGGGTATGTCGAGCGATCAGGACGTCGAAGCGCAGGACACGGGTGTGAACGAAGGACGGCGTGAGTTCCTGAAGGGCGCGCTGACGGCGGGCGGCGTGGCCGCGGCGCTGGGCGCGGGCGCCGTCGGCGTCTCGTCCGTCACGACGGCCGACGCCCAGCCTGGCATGGTGCCCGGCGCGCAGAACCACTACTACGTGCCGGCCACCGACAAGACGGTCCACTGGGGCTACTTCAGCAAGCTGCTCAAGCCGCAGGTCGAGGTGAACTCCGGCGACTTCGTCACGATCGAGGCCCTGACGCATCACGCGAACGACGACGCCGAACGCATGGTGAAGGGCGATCCGGGCGCCGAGAGCGTCTTCTACTGGGACAAGCAGCGGAAGGGCGTGGACCGGCGCGGCGCGGGGCCGATGCAGCCGACGCTCTTCGGCCGCGGCGCGGGCGAGGGCCTCGGCGTCCACATCTGCACGGGCCCGGTCGGCGTGCGCGGCGCCCAGCCCGGCGACGTCCTCGAGGTGCGGATCGTCGACGTGAAGCCCCGGCCGTGCGCGAATCCCGTGTACAAGGGCAAGAGCTTCGGAAGCAACGCCGCCGCGTGGTGGGGCTTCCACTACAAGGACCTCCTCACCGACCCGAAGCCGCGCGAGGTGATCACGATCTACGAGGTGGACCCGAGCGGGGAGCGGAACTGGGCGCAGGGCGTCTACAACTTCCGCTGGACGCCGCAGACCGATCCCTTCGGCGTCGTCCACAAGATCATCGACTACCCCGGTGTGCCGGTGGACCACAAGACGGTACAGGAGAACCACGGAATTCTGAAAAATGTCCGCGTGCCCATCCGGCCGCACTTCGGCGTGCTCGGCCTGGCGCCCGCCGAGGCCGACATCGTCGACTCCATCCCGCCGCACTACGTCGGCGGCAACATCGACGACTGGCGCATCGGCAAGGGCGCGACGATGTACTACCCGGTGGCCGTGCCGGGCGGGCTCCTGTCCGCGGGCGACTCGCACGCCTCGCAGGGCGATTCGGAGCTCTGCGGGACCGCGATCGAGTGCTCGCTCACCGGGACGTTCCAGCTCATCCTCCACAAGAAGGACGCGCTCGCGGGCACGGCGCTCGCGGGGCTCGACTACCCGCTCCTCGCCACGCAGGACGAGTGGGTGCTCCACGGCTTCTCCTACCCGAAGTACCTCTCGGAGCTCGGCGCGGAGGCGCAGAGCAAGATCTACGAGAAGTCGTCGATCGATCTCGCGATGAAGGACGCCTTCAAGAAGATGCGGCGCTTCCTCATGACGACGAAGGGGCTCAGCGAGGACGAGGCGATCTCGCTCTGCTCGATCGCGGTCGACTTCGGGATCACCCAGGTCGTGGACGGCAACTGGGGCGTCCACGCGATCATCAAGAAGAGCATTTTCGCGGGCGGCTAGCCCTCGGCGCGGGCGGGGCGCGCGCGGGGGCGGGGTGGGGGGCGGCGCGACCACGCGGCTGGAGTGCGCCGTCCCGGGGCGGATGGGCTCCATCCGGGCGCGCCACGTCCGTTGTCGCGCGGCGGGAACGAGTCCCGCCGCCCCCCACCCCGCCCCCGCGCGCGCCCCGGCGCGGACGCGAGCCGCCCGTGCACCCCTTTCCGGAGAACCGCGCGCGGGTCCGCGGGACATCGTGGGGCGTCGGGTTGGTTGCTGTCGTACAATCGCGGCGATGTCGGGCTTCGAGGAGGTCAACTACTACTTCCGCAAGGCCGCGCGCGTGATGGATCTCTCGGCGCACGTCGAGCGGATGCTCGTGACGCCCTTCCGCGAGGTCAAGGTGGACGTATCCATCACGCTCGACAACGGCGAGCTCGGCACGTTCATCGGGTATCGCGTCCAGCACGACAAGAGCCGGGGCCCGATGAAGGGCGGCCTGCGCTACCACCCGACGGTCGACATGGACGAGGCGCTCGGCCTCGCCTCGCTGATGACGTGGAAGACCGCCGTCGTGAACCTGCCCTACGGCGGCGCCAAGGGCGGGATCGCGGTGGACCCCGACACGCTCTCGCCGCGCGAGCTCGAACGGCTCACGCGGCGCTTCGTCGCGCAGATCCACGACATCATCGGGCCGCAAACGGACATCCCGGCGCCCGACGTCAACACGAACGCGCAGGTGATGGCGTGGATCATGGACGAGTACTCGAAGATCCACGGCTTCTCGCCGGCCGTCGTGACGGGCAAGCCGGTCGACCTCTTCGGCTCGAAGGGGCGGGAGGAGGCGACGGGGCGCGGCGTCGTGTTCGCGCTGGAGGAGTACCTCGCGGACGCCGGGCTCGGCGAGGTGCGGGGCAAGACCTTCGCCGTCCAGGGCTTCGGCAACGTCGGCTCCTGGGCAGCACGATTCCTGCACGAGCGCGGCGGCAGGATCGTCGCCGTGGCGGATGCCAAGGGCGGCGCCCGGAGCCCCGAGGGGCTCGACATCCCGAAGCTCGTCGAGCACGTCCGGCGGACGAGGACCGTGTCGGGCTTTCCGGGGGCGGACGCGATCACGAGCGAGGAGCTGCTCGTCCTGGACGTCGACGTGCTGGTGCCCGCGGCGCTCGGCGGCGTCATCACCGAGGCCAACGCCAAGGATCTGCGGGCCCGCATCGTGCTCGAGGCCGCCAACGCGCCGACGACGCCGACGGCGGACGAGATCCTGGCCCAGCGCGGCGTCACGGTGCTGCCGGACATCTACGTGAACGCCGGCGGCGTGACGGTGTCCTACTTCGAGTGGGCGCAGAACATCCAGCAGTTCACCTGGGAAGAGGAGAAGATCGCCGCCGAGCTCCAGCGCCACATGCGCGAGGCCTACACGACGCTCGCGCGCCTCGTGCGCGAGCGCAAGGTCTCCTTCCGCACCGCGGCGTTCATCGTCGCGATCGGCCGGGTCGGCCGCGCGACCGTCCTGCGAGGCGTGTGAGACCGTGACCCACGCGCAGGTCCGCGACACACTCCGCTCGGTGCTCTGCCGCGGGCTCACGCTCGAGCAGGCGGAGCAGATCACGCAGGCGCTGGCGCCCGTCACCGTGAGCGCGGGCCGTCCGATCTTCCGCGAGGGCGACAGCCCGCGCGGGCTCTTCGTCCTGCTGAAGGGCACGGTCGAGATCCTCAAGCACGCGCCGGACGGCAAGACGCAGTCGCTCGGGAGGATCGACGCGCCGACCGTGCTCGGCGAGATGAGCCTGCTGACCGAGCGGCCGCACTCCGCCACGGTCGGCACCGTGACCGACTGCGAGCTCTACTTGCTCACCCGGACGCAGTTCCAGCGGCTGATCGCGGGCGAGTCCGTCGCGGCGTACAAGCTGGTCGCGGCCATCGCCGAGGTGCTGGCCGGCCGGGTCGCGCGCCTCGATCAGAAGGTGCTCGAGCTGTCCGCCGCGCGCGGCGCGCCCGCCCCAGTCGAGGAGCTCGCGGCCTTCAAGCAGAAGCTGTTCAGCGAGTGGAGCTTCTAGCCGCGACGTAGGCGCGCCAGCCGCCGTACGCCGTGATCTCGCGCTGGCCTTCGCAGAGCGCCGGCTCGCCGAGGACCCCGAGCGTCTCCTCCCCATCGGCGAGACGGACCTTGCCGATGCAGAGCCCGGGCGGCTCTTGGAGAAGGATCGTCGCGAGTCCGGCGGCGGGCACGTCCCAGACCTCGACGGCGACCGCCGCGCCGCCGCGCGAGACGCGGACCATCGCCGGGTGGCGGTCGTCGATCGACCAGAGACGATAGCTCGGCACCGTCACCGCGTCCCGCTCGAAGCTGCCGCCGGCCGCCAGGAGATTGCCGTTCAGCTCGAGCCCGCGCATGAGCGTGCCGTTCACGGCCAGGCGGATGGTCAAGGCGCTCTCCTTCAAGCAGGTGGCGGACGGCCGCACGGCCGCCGCTTCCGGGTGACCGTAGCATCCGCCCCTCGCGCCCGCAACGGCCGCCGCCGTCGGCGCGCCGCACTGCTCCCCGATTAAGCACGCGCCGGAGACTGCCTCCGACGTGGGCAGCGCGCCGCGCCGGCGCGCCCGCCTAAGTTCGCGTCGCGTTTGACGGCGCATCCGGGATCTCCGCGGCACGGGCTTTGCTCGTGAGCGTTTCGGCCCCCCGGGTCCGCCGCGCACGGGAGGGCTCCGATGAACGAGCCGAACGTTGAAGGGTTGGGGAGACACATGCGTGAGCAAGTCGGAGGCCCGGAGTCGAACGAGCTGCGCGCCGTCGCGCGCATCATGACCGAAGCCGTGCCCGCGCTCGTGAAGCAGCTCTCGACGCTCAAGCCCGGACACGTGCACCGCGAGGCCCTCGTGCTGCTCGAGCGCCCGCTCCTGCTGCACGCGCTCGCGCTGACGGGCGGCAACCAGCTCCGCGCGGCGCGCCTGCTCGGCCTCAACCGCAACACGCTCCGCAAGCGCTGCCGCGAGCTCCAGCTGATACCGCCGCGGCGCGTCCGGGGCCCGGCGCCCGCGCGGCTCGCCTGACACCGGCCCCGGGCCGCGCCGCGGCGGCGTCCTTGATCGCCCGCCCGGAATCCTGTATCAAGGACGCCGACACATGGCACCCGTCCGCGTGCTCATCGCCAAGGTCGGTCTCGACGGACACGACCGCGGCGCGAAGGTCGTCGCGCGCTGCCTGCGCGACGGGGGGATGGACGTCGTCTACACGGGCCTGCACCGGACGCCCGAGGAGGTCGTGACGGCGGCCGTCCAGGAGGACGTCGACATCCTCGGCATCAGCCTCCTCTCGGGCGCGCACATGACCCTGATCCCCCGCGTCGTGGAGCTGATGCGGGCGGCGGGCGCCACCGACATGCTGCTCGTGGTCGGCGGCGTGGTCCCCGACGAGGACGTGCCGGCCCTCCGTGCGATGGGCGTCGCCGAGGTCCTCTTGCAGGACACGCCGCCGGACGCGATCGTGGCCCGGCTCCGCGAGCTGGTCGCGGCGCGCCCGCCGCGCTGAGCGGCGCCGGAAATCCGGTGTCCGGCGCTGTCGACCTCACGGTGTGGCCGCCCCGCTACGATCCCGCCTACCGCCCCGACGCCTCGGCCGAGCACTGGCTCCCCGAGCTCGAGTGCATGGAGCCGGGCGCGCGCGACGCGCTCGTCCTCGCGAAGCTCCGGCGGCAGATCGAGTGGGCGTGGGCCCGGAGCCCGTTCTACCGGAGGAAGTGGGAGGCGGCGGGGGTGACGCCCGCCACGCTCCGGGGCCTCGACGACCTCGTGAGGTTCCCCGTCGTCCAGAAGGCTGAGCTCCGCGCCTCGCAGGCCGCGGCGCCGCCCTACGGCGAGTACCTCTGCATCGAGCCCGCCGAGGTCGCGCGCATCCACGGCACGAGCGGCACGACGGGGCGGCCGACCGTGTTCGGGATCGGCCGCGACGACTGGGCGCGGATCGGCGAGGCGCACGCGCGCGTGCTCTGGGGCGCGGGCGTCCGTCCCGACGATCGCGTCCTCATCTGCTCCTTCTTCAGCCTCTATCTGGGCTCCTGGGGCGCGCTCGAGGGCGTCGCGCGGCTCGGGGCGACCGCGTTCCCGTTCGGCGCCGGCGCCGCGGGTCAGACCCTCATGGCGGTGCACTGGGCGCGCGACCTCGCCCCGACCGCGTTCTACGGCACACCCTCCTACGCGCTGCACTTCGCCGAGACGGCGCGGCGCGAGGGCATCGACCCGCGGAGCCTCGGCTTCCGCACGCTGTTCTTCTCGGGCGAGCCAGGGGCGGGCATCCCGGCGACGAAGCGGCTCATCGAGGAGACCTTCGGCGGCGCGTGCGTGGACATGGGGAGCATGGCGGAGATGACGCCGTGGATGACCAACGCCGAGTGCCGGCACCGCAGGGGAATGCATCTGTGGCAGGACGTCGTCTACACGCAGGTCTGCGACCCGGTCGCGTTCGAGCCTCTCCCGTTCGGCGCCGAGGGGACGCCCGTCTACACCCACCTCGAGCGGACGTCGCAGCCGATGATCCGCCTCGTGTCGGGGGACCTCGCGTCCTGGACCGACGAGCCCTGCCCCTGCGGCCGGACATACCCAAGGCTGCCCCACGGGCTCTACGGGCGCATCGACGACATGTTCATCGTCCGCGGCGAGAACATCTACCCGAGCGCGATCGAGGACACGCTGCGGGCGCTCGCGGGCTTCGGCGGCGAGTTCCGCGTGATCATCTCGCGACGCGAGGCGATGGACGAGCTCCTCGTGCGCGCCGAGTACGCGCCGAGCCACGCCGACGCCGCCGCGCAGGCCCGGCTCCGCGCCGCGATGACCGAGCGGCTCCGCGCGCGGCTCGGCGTGCACCCGGTCGTCGAGCTGGTGGCGGCGGGCACGCTCGAGCGCACGGAGTTCAAGGCGCGGCGGGTCATCGACGACCGCGACCTCTACCGCAAAGCCTCCCGAGGTGCCTGATGGACGTCGAGACGCTCGCGCGCGAGCTCCTCGCGGGCTCGCCGCGCGCGCTGGCGCGCGGGCTCACCTGGGTCGAGGCGGGCGGGGCGCGCGCGGAGGCTCTCGCCGCGCGCCTGTTCGCGCACACGGGCCGCGCGCACATCGTCGGGCTCACGGGCGCAGGGGGCAGCGGCAAGAGCACGCTGGCGCGGGTCCTCGCGCGGGCGGCGCGCGCGCGGGGCCGCACGGTCGGCGTCATCGCGGTGGACCCGTCGTCGCCGTTCTCGGGCGGCGCGATCCTCGGCGACCGGATCCGGATGAACGACCTCGCGCTCGACCCCGGCGTCTTCATCCGGTCCATGGCGACGCGCGGGGCGCTCGGCGGCCTCTGCCGTGCCGCCGCCGACGGCGTCGACCTGATGGACGCCGCCGGCCGCGACCTCGTCCTAGTGGAGACCGTCGGCGTCGGCCAGGACGAGGTGGACGTGATGCGGCTCGCGCATACTGTCGTCGTCGTCTCGGTACCGGGCCTGGGTGACGACGTCCAGGCCCTCAAGGCCGGCATTCTCGAGATCGCCGACCTGCACGTCGTGAACAAGGCCGACCGCGAGGGCGCCGACCGGACGGTCGCCGAGCTCCGTGCGATGCTGACGCTGTCGCCCCTGAGCCACGGCCCGGGCGTCGGGCGCGCCGGCGCCCCGGCGGCGGACCCGTGGGTGCCGCCGGTGCTCGCAGCATCCGCGTCGCGCGAGGAGGGGATCGCCCCGATCGTCGACGCGCTCGACGGCCACAGGGCGCATCTCGAGACGAGCGGGGAGCTCGCCCGGCGCTGGCGACGCATGGTGGGCGCCCGCGTGCTGCACATCGCGCAGGAGATCGTGGCGGGGAGCCTCGCGCGACCCGACGCCGCCGACGCCGAGGTCGAGCGGGTGGCGCGCCGCGAGCTGGCGCCCCACGCGTGCGCGCGCCTCCTGCTGGCCCGGCTGGGAGAAAGGACGTCCCATGTTTGACCCGAACGCGATCGCAAGGATCGAGGCCATGCGCCGCGACTGGGAGGCCGGGGAGCTCCGCGAGTTCCTCGAGCGCCAGCCCGAATCGCGCGCGGAGTACCGGACCGGCTCCGGGCTTCCGCTGGAGCGCGTCTACACGCCCGCCGACCTCGCCGGCACGAGCCCCGACGACATCGGCCTGCCCGGGCGCTACCCGTTCACGCGCGGGCCCTATCCGACGATGTACCGGGGCCGGCTCTGGACGATGCGGCAGATCGCCGGCTTCGGGACGGGCAGCGACACGAACCGGCGCTTCCGCTATCTGATCGAGCAGGGACAGACGGGACTGTCGGTCGACTTCGACATGCCGACGCTGATGGGCTACGACTCCGACGACCCCCATGCCCTCGGCGAGGTAGGGCGGGAGGGCGTCGCGGTGGACACGCTCGACGACGTCGAGGCGCTGTTCGAGGGCATCGACCTCGAGGGCATCTCGGTCTCGATGACGATCAATCCGACGGCGTGGATTCTCCTCGCGATGTACGTGGCGCTCGCCGAGTCGCGCGGCACGGATTTGAACCGCCTCTCCGGGACCTGCCAGACGGACATCCTCAAGGAGTACATCGCGCAGAAGGAGTGGATCTTCCCGATCCGCCCCTCGCTGCGCCTCGTCCGCGACATGATCGTCTACTGCGCCGAGCGGATGGCGCGCTACAATCCGATCAACATCAGCGGCTACCACATCTCGGAGGCCGGCGCGACGTCGGTCCAGGAGGTCGCGTTCACGATGGCGAACGCGATCGCGTACGTGGAGGAGGTGACGCGCGCCGGGGTGCCCGTGGACCGGTTCGCGCCGCGCCTGGCGTTCTACTTCGTCGCGCAGGCGGACTTCTTCGAGGAGGTCGCGAAGTTTCGGGCGGCGCGCCGCGTCTGGGCGAAGCTCTCGAAGGAGCGGTTCGGCGCCACGAAGGCGGAGTCGATGCGCCTGCGGTTCCACTGCCAGACGGCGGCGGCGACGCTGACCAAGGCGCAGCCGCTCAACAACGTCGTGCGCACCGCGCTCCAGGCGCTCTCGGCGGTGCTCGGCGGCGCCCAGTCGCTCCACACCAACGGCCTCGACGAGGCCTACGCGATCCCCTCGGAGCTGGCCATGAAGGTCGCGCTCCGGACGCAGCAGATCATCGCGGACGAGACGCGCGTCGCGAGCGTGGTGGACCCGCTCGGCGGGTCGTATTATGTGGAGAGCCTCACGAACCGCATCGAGCAGGAGGTGCTCGCCATTCTCGCCAGGGTCGACGCGCTGGGCGGCACGGTGAAGGCGATCGAGGCGGGCTGGTTCCAGCGCGAGATCGCCGACTCCGCGTACGCGCACGCGCGCCGCCGGGCCTCGGGCGAGCAGCCGGTGATCGGCGTCAACAAGTTCGTGGAGCCGCCGGAGCCCGGCGCCGTGGAGGTGCACCGGATCGCGCCCGATGTCGAGGCGCGCCAGGTCGGCCGGCTCCGCGCCGCCCGCGCCGGGCGCGACGGCGCCCGCGTCGCCGCGCTGCTCGACCGGCTGGCGCGGGAGGCGGCCGACCCGGCGATCAACCTGATGCCCGTGACGATCGAGCTCGCGAAGGCGCGCGCCTCGATGGGCGAGATCGTCAACCGCTTGCGCGACGTGTGGGGGCAGTACGTCGAAACGCCGGTGTTCTAGCAAAGGAGCTAGGCCATGAACATCACCAACATCCTGGCGACGAAGAGCGACACGGCGGTCACGGTCCGGCCCGAGCAGTCCATCCGGGAGGCGCTGGCGCTGCTCGCGCGGCACAACATCGGCGCGCTCATCGCCGTGGACGAGGCGGGCAAGCCCGTCGGGATCCTGTCGGAGCGCGACATCGTGCGCGAGGCCGCGAAGAACGAGGCGTGCTTCGGCCGCCGCGTGAGCGACCTCATGACCCGCGACGTCATCACGGGCCAGCCGCACGACGATCTGACGACGGTGGCCTACACGATGACCGATCGGCGGATCCGGCACCTCCCGGTCGTGGACAAGGGCAAGCTCATCGGCATCGTGTCCATCGGCGACGTGGTCAAGGCGCAGCGCGACCACTACCGAGGCGAGGCGGACACCCTCCAGGCATTGATCCTCGACCCCGAGCCGGGCCGGCAGGGCTGATGGCGCGACCGGGCACCGCCGAGCGGCCCCTGCGCGTGGCGATCGTGGGTGCCGGCCCCACGGGCTACTACGCGGCCGACGCCTTGCTGCGAAAGGAGGACGTCGTCGTCGAGGTGGACATGTACGATCGGCTGCCGACGCCGTACGGCCTGGTGCGGCTCGGCGTCGCGCCCGACCACCAGAAGATCAAGTCGGTGACGGCCGCGTTCGACAAGGTCGCGCAGAACCCGCGCTTTCGGTTCTACGGCGGCGTCGAGTTCGGCAAGCACGTGACGCTCGGCGACCTGCGCGCCCACTATCACCAGATTCTCTACTGCACGGGCGCGCAGACGGACCGGCGCATGGGCGTGCCGGGAGAGGATCTCGCCGGCAGTCATCCGGCGACGGAATTCGTCGCCTGGTACAACGGCCATCCCGACTACCGCGACTACGAGTTCGACCTGTCGGCGGAGCGGGCGGCGGTCGTGGGCGTGGGCAACGTCGCGGTGGACGTCGCGCGGATCCTCTGCCGGACTCGCGAGGAGCTCCAGACGACCGACATCGCCGACTACGCGCTCGAGGCCCTCTCGCGGAGCCGCGTCAAGGAGGTCTACCTGCTCGGCCGCCGGGGTCCGGCGCAGGCGGCGTTCACGAATCCGGAAATCAAGGAGCTGGGGGAGCTCGCGGGCGCGGATATCGAGGTGCGTCCGGACGAGGTGGCGCTCGATCCGCTGAGCCAGGCCGCGCTCGAGCGGAGCCAGGATCGGGCCACCCGGAAGAAGGTCGAGATCCTCCAGGGCTACGCGCTCCAGAAGCCCAGCGGGAAGCCGCGCCGGCTGGTCGTGCGCTTCCTGGTCTCGCCGGTCGAGCTGACCGGCGACGGCACGGGGCGGGTCGTGAAGCTACGCCTCGTGAAAAACGAGCTCGTCGCGACCGAGACCGGGGCGCTCCAGCCGCGCGCCACGGGCGCGTTCGAGGAGATCCCCGTCGGGCTCGTCTTCCGCTCGGTGGGCTACCGCGGCGTGCCGTTGCCGGGCGTGCCGTTCAACGAGGCGTGGGGCGTCATCCTCAACATCAAGGGACGGGTGCTCGACCCCGACACGCGACAGCCGGTCGTAGGCGAGTACACCGCCGGCTGGATCAAGCGGGGGCCGTCGGGCGTCATCGGCACCAACAAGCCGGACGCGGCCGAGACGGTCCAGTGCATGTTCGAGGACCTGGGGCAGGACGGGGTGCTGGCCCCGGAGCACCCGACGGCGGCGGAGGCCGAGGCGCTGGTCCGCCAGCGGCAGCCGAGCTTCCTCTCCTACGCCGACTGGCTCGAGCTCAACGAGCTCGAAGTCGCCCGCGGGCAGGCCCAGGGCCGGCCCCGGCTCAAGTTCACCCGCGTGGAGGACATGCTGGCAGCCCTCCGACGGGGGTGACGCCCGACCCTCGAAATCTGCTACACTATCGTAGGTTTCGACTCGTAGGTATGGACTTTCCCGGGGGGGCCGTGGCCCAGCAAGAGTCGGTACTCGTCCTGCAAGAGCGGCTGGCGTATGAGCAGCGCCTCGTCCAGCTCGTCGATCGCATCCACTCCGCCAAGACCCTCGACTCGATCTTCATCGAGCTCCAGGGGGAGATCCTCGGGCTGATCGACGCCGACCGGATGACCCTCTACGCCGTGGACCAGGACCGGAAGGAGATCTACTCCAAGCTCCTGGCCATCGACACGGTCAGGGAGATCCGGGTCCCGATCAGCGAGCGGTCCATCGCCGGCTTCGTGGCGGCGACCGGCAAGGTCGTCAACCTCGCCGACGCCTACGACAAGGCCGAGCTCGCCCGGATCTCGCCGGCGCTCAACTTCGACAGTTCCTGGGACAAGCGCACCGGTTTCCGGACGATGCAGATCCTGGCGATGCCGATCCTGCACGAGAACAAGACCATCGGGGTCGTCCAGCTCCTCAACAAGAAGAAGGGGCCCCGGTTCACGAAGGACGACGAGGTCGGCGTCGCGCGGATCGCCAAGACGCTCGGCATCGCCTTCAACAACCAGCAGCAGCTGATCCAGAGCCAGAACCGGCCGAAGACCAAGTTCGACTACCTGCTGGGCCAGCACCGGGTCACCCAGGAGGAGCTGAACTCGGCCATCGCGGAGTCGCGCCGGCGGCAGACGGACGTCGAGTCGATCCTGATCGAGCAGTACAAGGTGCCGAAGGCCGAGCTCGGCATCTCGCTCAGCCAGTTCTATCGCTGCCCGTTCGTCGACTTCGACGACAAGGTCATCCCGCCGCCGGACCTCATGAAGGATCTGAAGCTGGAGTACCTGAAGCGCAACTTCTGGCTGCCGATCCGGCGCGAGGACGACGGCATCGTCGTTCTCATCGACAATCCGCAAGATCTGCAGCGGGTGGACAGCATCGCCCAGGCGCTCAAGAACCGCAAGATCAAGTGGGCGGTCGGGCTGCGCAAGGACATCATGCTCTACCTCGGCGCCGCCAGCGGCGAGTCGCTGTCGCGGGACTCGATCGGCACCATCCTCGGCGACCTGTCGGCCGAGACGCCGCTCGAGGCCGAGGCCGCGCTGGGCGAGATGGACGAGAACGACAGCGCCGTCATCCGGCTCGCCAACCAGATCGTCGTCGACGCGTACAAGGCGCGCGCCTCGGACATCCACATCGAGCCCTACGGCGTGCAGAAGGACACCGTCATCCGGTACCGTGTCGACGGGACCTGCTCCGAGTATCAGAAGATCCCCGGCGCGTACCGCCGCGCGATCGTGGCGCGGCTCAAGATCATGGCGCAGCTCGACATCGCCGAGCGGCGCAAGCCGCAGGACGGCAAGATCAAGTTCAAGGTGAGCGACGGACGCGAGATCGAGCTGCGCGTCGCCACGATCCCGACCGCGAACCAGAACGAAGACGTGGTCATGCGCATCCTCTCGGCGAGCGAGCCGATGCAGCTCCACCAGCTCAACATGTCGGACCGCAACATCACCGAGCTGAAGCGGATCGCCGAGAAGCCGTACGGCCTGATCCTCTGCGTCGGACCGACGGGATCCGGCAAGACGACGACGCTGCACTCGATCCTCGGCCACATCAACAAGCCCGAGCGGAAGATCTGGACCGCGGAGGATCCGGTCGAGATCACGCAGTACGGTCTCCGCCAGGTCCAGGTGATGCCGAAGATCGGCTTCACGTTCGCCCAGGCGATGCGCGCGTTTCTCCGCGCCGACCCCGACGTCATCATGGTCGGTGAGATGCGCGACGAGGAGACGGCCTCCACCGGCATCGAGGCCTCGCTTACCGGCCACCTGGTCTTCAGCACGCTCCACACGAACAGCTCGACGGAGACGGTCGTCCGGCTGCTCGACATGGGGCTGGACCCGTTCAACTTCGCCGACGCGCTCCTGGGCGTCCTCGCCCAGCGCCTCGTCAAGCGCATCTGCCAGGAGTGCCGGACCGAGTACCATCCCGAGCGCGCGGAGTTCGACGAGCTCGCGGAGGCGTACGGGCGCCCCGCGTTCGAGCAGCTCGGCTACAAGTACGACGAATCGTTCGTGCTCCACAAGGGCAAGGGCTGCGCGAACTGCGCCAAGACCGGCTACCGCGGCCGCCTGGCGATCCACGAGCTCCTCATCGCGACCGACGAGATGAAGCGGCTCATCCAGTCCCGGGCGCGGGTCATGGAGATGCTGGCGCTCGCCCGGTCCGAGGGAATGACGTCGCTCGTCCAGGACGGCGTGATCAAGTCGCTCCAGGGCAGCACGGACTTCCGCCAGGTCAAGGCCGTCGCGATCAAGTAGCTCCGAGGGTCCGGGCGGGTAGGGCTCCGCCGCTCGGAACGACACTCGCACGGAGCCCTACCCGCCCGGACCCTCAGAGCTACTCGCGCTCGACCTTCACATCCTTGAACGTGGCGTAGAGCAGGACGTCGTAGACGATCTTCAGGCCGCCGCCGACGACGAAGGGCGCGGCCAGGGCGACGGCCTGCATGACCCAGCCCGTGAGCGCCGGCGTCAACGCCTGCGCCACGGTGCGCGCGAGGTTCGTCGTGGCCGCCGCCGCCTCCCGCTCGTGATCCGCGACGATCGCCATCACGTAGGCCTGCCGTGTCGGGACGTCCATCTGCGAGAGCAGGTGGCGCGCGAAGAGCAGACCGACCGCGACTGCCGCCGAGGGCGCCACCGCGATCGCCATCAGTACGACGTTCGACACGAGATGCGAGACGACCATCGTCGCGAGGAGGCCGAAGCGCCGCACCGCGCGTGGCGCGAGCAGGAGCGAGGCGGCGGTGAGCACCTGCGTGACGCCGAACACCCAGCCGAGGGCTTCGAGGCCGAGCCCGTAGCGCTCGTGCAGGTAGTAGGCGACGAGCGACTGGAGCACGAAGCCGCCCGCGAACGAATCGAGCGCGAAGAGGGCGGCGAGCCGCCGGATGAGGGGCGCCGAGGGTAGCCGGCGCCCGTCGGCGCGGGGGCGGGTGACCGGCGCGCCCCCACCGAGGCGCGTGTAGGCCAGGCACTGGACGACCGCCCCGACGAGGAAGATGGCGAAGAGCCGCCCGGGCCTGAGCGCGCCGGCGAGCGCGGCGCCGGCCGCGGCAGCGGCGTAGCCGGCGAGGTTGTAAGCACTCAGCAGGCTCGTCCGGCGCGCGGGTGCCGAGGCGCGCGCGATGAGAACCTGCTCGAGCGTGAGGAACGGACCTGTCTCGCCGGTGCCGACCGCGAGGTTGCCGAGCATCGCCGCGAGGACGACGAGTCGGGGGTCGCTGGAGGTCAGCAGGAGCAGCGCTGCCGCGGCCGAGAGCGCGCCCAGCCCGACCAGCACGACCCTGGCGCCGTAGCGCTCCGCGGGCCGCCGGATCGCCCAGGTGAGGGTGGCACTTCCGGCGAGGGTGAGGGAGACTGCCGCGCCCACGCCCGCCGTGCCCACGCCGAGGTCGCTCAGGTAGACCGGGAAGAGGACGCCGAGGAAGCCGTAGCAGAAGGTCCGCGCCGACTTTGCCGCGAAGACCGCGACGACGTCGCCCTGAATTACCGCGCGGTTGCCGCGGTCAGACGGGATGTGAGTCACCGACTGATGGGGCTTGACAATACATCGTCACGTGTTTAGTATTTCATAGGTGGAGGTGTCTGATGAACCCCGTGGAGCGTGTTCTCTATCAGGAGCTCACCCAGCTGCTCGACCGGGTTGCCGCCTCGGTGCCGGACGGCGGCCTCGAACAGATCCGGGCCGACAGTCCCACGCTGAAGGCGCGGCTCGACGACGCGGAAGCGAATCTGGCGCAGGTGCGGGAGTCGCTGCTCGAGGGATACGGCCGGTGGCGGCGCGCCCTCGAGGACGTCGAGAATCTCTGGGCACTCGGTGCCTGGCGCTCAGCCACGGCCGAAGAGCCGGCCGAGCAGACCACGGCGCTCGCCGCCTGACCCGACCCGCTCGGCGGCGTACGCCAGGCGCGCGGCGTCGAAGCGCTGCCAGTAGTCCGGCAGCTCGCGGGCGAGCGCGACCTGGACGGCGAGCAGACGCGTCGTCTCGTCGCCGGCCGCGCCGCCGGCGGCCTCGACTCTGCGTCGCTGCTCGTGTGGGAGATCGGCCGCCAGCGCGGCGAGCTGCTCGAGGAAGGCGCGGACCTGGCCGGTGAACTCGTCGAGATCCGTCCGGCTGTCGGCCACGGGCGCCGGAAGGCCGAGGGCGCGCCGGCGCTGCACCATCGTGTCGAGGCAGACGAAGTCCACGGCCTCCTCGAGCCGCTCACGCAACCCGCCGTCGATTCGTGACGCGAGCGGTTCCATCGCGGTCTCACTATATAGCAATGCTAAGATCGTGACGTGGTAGCTCGCGTCCTCTGCGCGACGTGGCTCGTCGGCCTCGCGCTTTCCGCCTCCGCCGCCGCGCAGCCGCCCGACTTCACGGCCGTCGACGAGGCGGCGAGCGACGCGGTCGTCTCCGGCGATCTGCCGGGCGTCGTGGTGCTCGTCGGGCGTGGCGACGAGATTCTCCTCCACCGCGCCTACGGCTCGCGCCGGGTCGTGCCCGATCGGGCCCCGATGACGACCGACACGATCTTCGACATCGCCTCGCTCACGAAGCCCGCCGGCACGACGCTCGCCATCCTCTCGCTCGTCGAGCGGGGCGCCGTCGCGCTCGAGGCTCCGCTCGGCCAGTACCTGAAGGAATTCCGCGGACCCGCCTTCAAGGAGGTCACCATCCGGAGAATGCTCACGCACAGCGCGGGCTTCCCCGGGTACCCGGCGAACGGCATCGTCACCACCGGCTTTCCGGCCGCCGCCGCGGCGCTCGCGAAGGTCCCGCTGGACTACCCGCCCGGCTCGGCGTTCCAGTACAGCGACACGGGCTTCATCCTGCTCGGCGAGGTGGTCCGCCGGGTGAGCGGCGACCCGCTCGACCGCTATCTCGACCGCGTCTTCTTCCGCCCCCTGGGCGTGCGCGACACAGGCTTCCATCCGCGCGCGGCCGTGCGCGGTCGCGTTGCGCCGACGGAGTTCGCCAACGGCCACATGCTGCAGGGCGAGGTCCACGATCCGCGCGCGCGCCTGCTCGGGGGCGTGGCCGGCCACGCGGGAATGTTCTCGACGGCGTCCGACCTGGCGCGGATCTGCCGGATGCTTCTGAACGACGGGACGCTCGGTGGCCACCGCTTCCTCAAGCCGGCCACGGTGCGCCTGATGTGGGAGCCGGCGCCGGACGGCCGGGGAACCCGCACGCTCGGCTGGGATCTCTCGTCGCCGTTCTCGCGCACGATGGCGCTGTTCTTTCCGATTGGCTCAGTCGGCCACACGGGCTTCACGGGCACCTCGATCTGGATCGATCCGCCGAGCCGGACGTACATGATCCTCCTGACGAACCGCGTCCACCCGAACGGCGGGGGTGCCGCGCGGATCCGCGAGCTGCGGGTCCGCGTCGCGGCCGCCGTCGGCGCGGCCCTCTTCCCGATGACGCTCACGCCGGCGTCGCTCTCCTCCGACTCGACCGCCGCCGACCCGCCCGCGACCGAGGCGCCCCCCGCAACCGACGCGCCCCCGGCGAGCTCGTCAGTCGTCGCGCCGCCCGCCACTGCCGCGCCCGCGACCGACGCGCCTCCGGCGAGCCCATCTGTCGCCGACCCGCCCGCGCCGGCCGCCGAATCGGCGGCCGCTCCGCCCGCTGCGCCTGCACCGGTCGCTGAGCCGCCGAAGGGCGATGCGCCCACGGCGTCGGCGCCCATCGCCACGCCGCCCGCCCCCGTCGTCCCCGCGCCGCCCGCGCCCGCCGGCAGCTCGCCCGTTACCGCGCCGCGCGCGCCGGAGCCGTCGCCGCCCGCCACGCGACGCGCGCGCGTGCGGACCGGCCTCGACGTCGTGCGGGACCAGAACTTCGCGACGTTCGCCGCGCACGCCGTCGGGCTCGTCACCAACCAGACGGGCGTGGACGGCGACGGGCGCCGCGCGATCGACCTGTTCGCCTCCGCCCCCGGCGTCCGACTCCAGGCGATCTTCTCGCCCGAGCACGGCATCACGGGCGAGGCGAATGCGGACGTGCCGCACGG
Organism: Methylomirabilia bacterium; assembly: GCA_041496385.1. Taxonomy (GTDB): domain Bacteria; phylum Methylomirabilota; class Methylomirabilia; order Rokubacteriales; family CSP1-6; genus AR19. The sequence goes on from JBGQEL010000038.1 coordinate 23,307, forward strand.
CCGCGACGCCGCGACGGGCCGCCCGATCTGGAGCCTGTACGGCCCGACGCGCCGGCCGACGCGCGAGATGCTGAAGGGCGTCTCGCTCCTGGTGTTCGACATCCAGGACGTCGGCGTCCGCTACTACACCTACCTCACCACGCTCGTGTTCGTCATGGAAGAGGCGGCGCGCCTGAACCTCCCCGTCGTGGTGCTCGACCGGCCAAACCCGATCACGGGCCGCGTGGTCGAGGGGCCGCTGATGGACGCGGATCTCCAGTCGTTCACGGCGCCGCACACGATCCCGGTCCGCACGGGGATGACGATCGGCGAGTTCGCGCGGATGGCCGCCGCCGAGCGGAAGATCCCCGTCGCGCTCACCGTGGTGCCGCTCGAGGGCTGGGATCGCTCCCGCTGGCACGACGAGACGGGCCTGCCCTGGGTCAACCCGTCGCCGAACATCCGCTCCGTCACGCAGGCGCTGCTCTACTCCGGCGTCGGGCTGCTCGAGGCGACGAACCTCTCGGTCGGGCGGGGAACTGACATGCCGTTCGAGGTCGTCGGGGCGCCCTGGGTCGAGCCGCTGGGGCTCGCCGAGGCGCTGAACCGGCTCGGGCTGCCGGGGGTGAGGTTTGAACCGGCGTGGTTCACGCCGGCCGCCGCCGCCGACCGGTACGCGCGCGTCCAGTGCGGCGGCGTGCGGCTCCTGGTGACGGACCGCGACGCGATCCGGCCGGTGACGGCGGCGCTCGCGCTCGCGCGCGAGCTACGCGCGCGTCACCGGGACCAGTTCAGGCCCGAGAACATCCAGAACCTCCTGGTGAACCGGTCCACGATGTGGGCCTTCCTGAGGGGCGAGATCCTCGAACGGCTGGTGACCTGGGCCGAGACCGACCGGAGCAACTTCTTGTACCGGCGCGCGTCATATCTCATCTACCGGTAGCCCTCCCGGAATTCCGTTCAGCGGCTGGCGGTGCGCTCCACGATGCGGACGTTCTTGAGGTTCGTGCGGAGCCGCCCCTTGAGCGCGGCGGGCACGGTGATCACGCCCGGGTCGCCGTCACTCACGAACCGCTCCTCGGCGTGCTGCTCGAAGTGAGCCAGCCAGTGCCGGAGCTCGCTCTCGAGCGCCTGGACGCGCGGCAGTCGCAGGGGGTCGAACGTGCTCGCGAAGGGCGACGGCGCCGCGCCGCCCGCGACCTGCAGGATGGCGTCGTGATGATAGCTCACGCCCTTCGCCGAGCCGCTCACCGCCCAGCTCAGCTCGCGCGGATAGACGCCGTGGGGGAGCGCGAGCGCGCGGGGCCGGTAGTCGGGCACGTAGCGCTGGATCCACTGCTGGGCGCCGGCGAGCTGCGCGCGCACGGTCGGCTCGTCGTACTTGCCGAGGTTCGCGTGCCAGAGCGTGTGGTTGCCGATCTCGTATCCGCGGCTCACGAGGTACTGGAGCTTGCGCGCGACATGCTCGGGCTGGTTGAAGAGCCGGTTCGGCGGGTCGGCCGCGGGAAGCACGAAGAACGTCGCGGCCCGGCCGAAGTCCGGATGCTCGCGCGCGAAGGCTTCGAGGATGCCCACGGCGGACTTGGGGTCGATCTCGAGCGCACCGTTCCGCTCGACGTAGCGGAACTGGCCGGGCGAGGAGTCGTCGAAGGTGAGGACCACGGGCGTCGTGCCCGCCGGCAGCGCGATGCGGCCGTCGAGGAGGTCGCCGAGCGCGACGAGGCGGTAGCCGCGGGCGTGGAGGGTCTCCAGATCGCGCCGGAAGTTCTCCGGCGTGCGCGTCCAGCGCTCCTCGGGGTAGTCGATCTTGTGGTACTCGAGGATCAGCACGCGCCCGAGCTCGTTCGATGCGAGCTCGCCCGCCACGGCGAACGAGGCGAGCAGGAGCGCGGCGGTCAGGATGAGGGCGGCGACGAGCAGGATCCTCATTTCGCGGCCAGCGTGTCCTTCTGCGGCGCGTCCTTGGGGCGGAGCGCGGCGGCCGTGTAGTCGTTGCGCGGGTTCCACAGCATGAAGCCGGCGGCGCCCGCGTCGTCGGCGCCCTTGATCTGGGCGCGGATCTCGGCCACGCCGAAGATGCGCCGGTCGAACGCGTAATCGCGGAAGTCCTGGATCCAGGGGCGCACGCGCACCTGCGTGTGGCTCGAGCGCTTGCGCGTCAGCCGGACGCTCTCGAAGACGACCTGATAGGGGTTCTCGACCGGGTTCCGGTAGCCCGGGATGCCCTTGTGGTAGCCCGACGGGTAGACCATCGGCGAGAGGAAGTCCAGGTTCGGCGCCAGCTCCTCGACGCGCTGCCCGATGTCCGTGTCGTTCTCGTTGAACGCGGTGTAGCCGAACACGTCGGCGGCGACGAACGCGCCGAGCGGCCCCAGCTCGCGGCGCGCGCGCTCGAGGAAGCCCGCGATCGCCGGCAGGCGCGTGTCCTTGGTGTTGGGCTTGGAATACTGCGCCGCGCCCAGGCGGCCGTCGGTCGGGAAGCGGACGTAGTCGAACTGGACCTCGTCGAACCCGCGGCGCACCGCCTCCTTCGCGATGGCGATGTTGTAGTCCCAGACCTCCTCGCGGAACGGATCGACCCAGGCGAGCTTCTCGTTGTCCATCCAGGGCTTGCCGGTGCGCGTGTCGATGATGGCCAGGTCGGGCCGGGCCGCGGCGAGGATGTTGTCCTTGAAGGTGACGATCCGCGCGATCGTGTAGACGCCGCGTGCCTTGAGATCCGCCATGAGGGCGTCGAAGTCGCGGAGCGTGGCGGGGCCCTGCGCGCCGACCGCGAGGGCCTGCTCGATCTCGGTGCGATAGAGGATCCATCCCCGATCGCCCTTGACGTCGATGACGACCGCGTTCAGCTCGGTCCGCTGCGCCAGGTCCAGGACGCGGCCCCGGATGCCCCGGTCGCCCACGCCGAAGTAGGTGAGGTAGGCCGCCTTCACGATCTGGGGCTTGAGGACGACCTCGACGGCGCCCTTGCGCGGCTCCAGCAGGACCTTGGCGAAGCCGGGCAGCTTCACGAGGATCGGCGCCGCCGGTGGGACCCCCTGCAGCGTGAACGCGCCCTCGGCGTCGGTCCGGCGCTCCGTGCCGCCCGCGACGACCGAGGCGCCGCCGACCGGCTGCCGCTCGGGGTCGAGCACGCGGCCGGTGACCGTCGCGTCCCACGTGGGCCCCGCCACCGGTTGTGGCCGATCGAGCGTCGGCCTCAACGGCGGGGGTGCGATCGGTCGCGCGAGCGGCGTGGCGCGCAATTCTGCGGGCGCGAGGATCAGATAGCCGTTCGCGACGGCCACGCTCAGGAGGAGCACGGCGAAACCACCGTCAAGCAGGTGACGTCGGCGTGGTGACGGTGACGGCGGTGGCGACAGTGGTTCCAGTTCTTCGTGCATCGTCGTGCCTTCGAACATAACTGTTCGCTTCAAAGCGTACCAAGGAAAAATTTTCGGATACAATTCGTCGAATGTCCGCGCTCCGCTTCGGCTGCGAGATCGCGACGCGACGCACGCGGAGAGTCGACGGTCGCAATCTCTCGCTCCTCGAGTGGGGCGCGCCCGGACGGCCCGCGCTCTGCTTCCTGCACGGCGGCGCGGCGCACGCGCACTGGTTCGACCTCGTCGCCCCGGCGTTCGCCGACCGCTTCCACGTCGTCTCGCTCGACCAGCGCGGCCACGGGGAGAGCGAGTGGGTCACGCCGCCCGCCTACGCGACCGAGAATTTCGCGGCCGACCTCCTCGGCCTGATGGACGCCCTCGGCGTTGCGCGCATGGCGCTGGTCGGTCACTCGATGGGCGGCCACAACACGATGGGCTTCGCCGCCTGGCACCCCCAGCGGGTGAGCGCGGCGGTCATCGTCGACTCGCGGCCCTCGCTACCGCCCGAGCGCGTGGACCGCATGCACGCGCGGGGCCGCCGGCCGCCGCGCCTGCACGCCTCGCTCGAGCTGGCCGTGCGCTCGTTCCGCCTCCTGCCGCCCGAGACCATCGCCGAGCCGGAGTTCCTCGCGCATCTTGCGCGCGAGGGAGTGGCCGCGCGCGACGGTGGCTTCAAGTACCGCTTCGACCCGGCGTGCTACGGCGCGCGGCAGCCGGTGGACTGCTGGCCGCTCCTGCCGCAGATCACCGCGCCGGTCCTAGTCGTGCGCGGCGAGCTCTCGCCCATTCTCCCGCGCGACATGGCCGAGCGGCTGTGCGCGGCGATCCCGCAGGCGTCACTGGTCGAGATCGCGGGAGCGCATCATCACCTCGTGCTCGACCGGCCCGCCGCGTTCGTCCAGGCCCTGGACGCCTTCCTCGCCCGCGCCCTCGGCGCGAGAGGTTGAAGCCGGAAACTACGCGGGGAGCCGCTCCAGGCGCACGGCGCAGACCTTGTACTCGGGGATCTTCGACGAGGGATCGAACGCGGAGTTCGTGAGGAAGTTCGCGGCGGACTCCTCGAGCTTCACGAAGGGCACGAAGATCGCCCCCGGCCGCACCGCCTCGGTGACGCGCGCGTAGCCCGTCAGCTCCCCGCGGCGCGACGCCACACGGACGCGCCCGCCCGCCTCGACGCCCAGGCGCCGCGCGTCGCTCGGATGGATGGCGATTTCCAGGTGCGGCGCCAGCTCGAGCAGGCCCTGGACGCGCCGGGTGAGCGTGCCGCCGTGCCAGTGATAGAGCAGCCGGCCCGTGTTGAGGACGAACGGGAAGTCGGGGTCCGGCAGCTCGGCGGCCTCGGCCAGCTGGAGGGCCGGCACGAATCGGGCGCGGCCGCGCGGGAACGACTCGCCGTAGAGATAGGGCGTGCCGGGATGCTCCGGGGTCGGACACGGCCACTGGATGCCGCCTTCGCGGTCGAGGCGCGCGTGCGAGAGGCCCGACAGCGAGGGGGTCAGCCGCGCCATCTCGCCGAAGATCTCGGCCGGCCCGGCGTAGTCGAACTGGCGGCCGACGCTCAGGCCGAGCCGCGCGGCGACGCGCTTGGCCAGCTCGCAGGTGATCCACCAGTCCGGCCGCGCCTCGCCGGGAGGCTCGAGCGCGGCGCGCACGCGCTGCACCCGGCGCTCGGAGTTCGTGAACGTGCCCTCCTTCTCGGCGAAGGCGGCGGCGGGCAGGAACACGTGGGCGCGCTCGGCCGTCTCGTGCATGAAGAGGTCCTGCACGACCAGGAAGTCGAGCTGCTCCATGGCCTTCTCGGCGTGGTGCAGGTCCGGCTCCGAGAGGAGCGGATTCTCCCCGACGACGTACATGGCGCGCGTCTCCCCGGTGAGGCCGCCCTCCACGATCTCGGTGGCGACGCGCCCGGTCGTCGCCGGCGGCCGCGCGCCCCACGCGGCCTCGAACTTCGCGAGCGTGGCGGGATCGTAGAGCTGGTAGCCGGGGAGGTTCGTCGGGATGCAGCCGGCGTCGCCGCAGCCCTGGACGTTGTTCTGGCCCCGGAGCGGCGAGACGCCGCTGCCCGGGACGCCGAGCTGGCCGGCGACGAGGGCGAGGTTCAGGACGGCGTGGGCGTTGTGGATCCCGTTGGTGTGCTGCGTGATGCCCATGCCCCAGACCAGGCACGAGCGCCCGAAGGGCGGCCGCGCGTACCAGCGCGCGGCTTGCGCGATGTCCGCCGCGTCGACGCCGGTGACGCGCGCGGCGTGGTCGAGGGTGAAGCGCTCGAGCGAGCCGCGCCAGGCGTGGAAGCCCTCGGTGCGCGCACGGACGAACGCGTCGTCGGCGAGCCCCTCGTCGAGGATCACGCGGGCCATCGCGTTGAAGAGCGTGGTGTCGGTGCCCGGGCGCTGCTGGATCCAGAGATCGGCCTGGTCGCAGAGCTCGACGCGCTTGGGGTTGGCGACGATGAGCCGCGCGCCGCGGCTCACCGCGCGGCGGAAGCGGACCGCGATCACCGGATGGTTGGCCGAGGCGTCGGCGCCCACCACCAGGAGACAGCCCGCGTCCTCGTAATCCTGGTAGGAGTTGGACGTCGCGCCCGAGCCCATCGAGGCGAGCATGGCCTCGACCGAGGGCGAGTGGCAGAGGCGCGTGCAGTGGTCCACGTCGTTCGTCTGCATCACGACCCGGCAGAGCTTCTGGATGACGTAGCCGTCCTCGTTCGTCGCCTTGGCGCTCGCGAAGGCCCCGAAGCGCCCCCGATTCCGCGCCAGCCCGTCGGCGGCGGCGTCGAGCGCCTCGTCCCAGCTCACGGGGACCCAGCGACCGTCGCGCCGGACCATGGGACGCGTGATCCGGTCGGGGGCGTGGACGAAGCCCGTCCCGAAGCGGCCCTTGACGCAGAGCATCCCGAGGCTCGAGCGATTCGCCGGCGCGTCGTCGGCCATCAGGGCCAGGCGGTCGTCCTCGCGCACGGCGAGCTGGATCCCGCAGCCCACGCCGCAGTAGGGGCAGGTCGTCTCGACGCGCCTGACGATCTTCGCCGGCGCCTCCTTCGGCCGCAGCGCGCCCGTCGGGCACGTCGCGACGCACTGCCCGCACGAGGTGCAGACCGAGGACGCCATGGCGCCGTCGCCGAAGACGCCGACCCGGGTCGCGTGGCCGCGGCCGGCCAGCGTGATCGCGCCGATCTGCTGGATTTCGTCGCACGCGACGGTGCAGCGCCCGCAGAGGATGCACGCCTCGCGGTCGAGGATGAAGAACGACTTGGTCGCGTCCACGTCGAAGGCGTGGAGCGGCGCGTGCGCGGGTGCCTGCAGGCCGTGACGGGCCGCGGCGGCGCCGACCTGGCCGAAGCCGTTCGGCGATTCGGGCGCCGCCGTGAGCATCGAGAGCGTGAGGTCGAGGACGCCCTTGCGGACGCGCACCGCGTCCGGATGCTCGGTGGAGACCACCATGCCCTCGCGCGCGGGCAGGTGACACGCCGCCGGCAGCCCGCGCTGGCCCTCGACGCGCACGAGGCACGTCCGGCAGGCGCCGAGCGCGGCACGGTCGGGGTCCTTGCAGAGCTGCGGCAGCGGAATGCCGAGGCGGTTCACGCCCTCCAGGACGCTGGCGCCCTCGGGCAGCTCGACGCTGCGGCCGTCGATGACGAGCTTCATGCCGTGTCCCGGCCGTTCGCGAACTCCGCGGGGAATTCCGCCAGCGCCGAGAGCACGGCCAGCGGCGCCGCCTGGCCGAGGCCGCAGAGCGAGGCTGTCTGGACGACCTCGCTCAGCGCCGCGACGCGCCCGGCGTCGACCGGACCGTCGAGCATCGCGAGGAGCCGCGCCGTCCCCTCGCGGCACGGCGTGCACTTGCCGCAGGACTCGCGCGTGTTGAAGCCGAGCAGCGTGCGGACCGCGTCGCGCACGGGGGCGCTCTCGTCGAGGGCCACCACGCCGCCCGTCCCGGGGTTCACCGGACCGCGCGGCGCCAGCGGCGTGTCGAAGGACCGCGGGTGGACGACGCTGCCCGAGGGCCCGCCGAGCACGACGGCGCGGATCGGCCGGCCCGTCGCCGAGCCGCCGCCCACGTCCTCGAGCAGGGTGCGGAGCGTGCAGCCGAGCTCCATCTCGACGATGCCCGGGCGCCGCACGTGGCCGGAGAGGCCGAAGAGCTTGGTGCCGTGCCCACCGCCCAGCCCGGCGAACCAGGCCCCGCCCCGCTCGACGATCGACGGCACCGCGCTGAGGGTCTCGACGTTGTTGATCACGGTCGGCTTGCCGAAGAGGCCGGACTCGACGGGGAAGGGCGGCCGCGTCCGCGGCATCGCGCGGCGACCCTCGATGGATTCGAGCAGCGCCGTCTCCTCGCCGAGGACGAAGCCGCCGGCGCCGCGCCGCAGCTCCAGCTCGAGGGAGAAGTCGGTCCCGAGAATGCGCGCGCCCACGAGCCCCCAGGCGCGCGCCTGGGCGAGCGCCGCGCCGAGCCGCTCGGCGGCCAGCTCGGCCTCGCCGTGGACGTAGAGGATGCCGCGCGAGGCGCCCGCCGCGTACGCCGCCAGCAGCACGGCCTCCAGCAGCCGGTGGGGGTCGCCCTCCATCAGGTGGCGATCCTTGAAGATGCCCGGCTCGCCCTCCTCGCCGTTCATGACGATGTACTTCGGCGTTCCGGCCGCCGCGCGGCACGCCGCCCACTTCACCGCCGTCTGGAAGTAGGCGCCGCCGCGTCCCGCGAGCCCCGCCGCGCGCACCTCCGCGATCACGCGCTCGGGCGCGCCGTCGCCGAGGGCCCGCGCGAGGGCCGCGTAGGTGCCATGGCGAATGGCGTCGCCGATGTCTCTCGGATCCGTCACGCCGCAGCGCTCGAGCAGGACGCGGTGCTGGCGCGCGAACGCCTCGCCGCCGATGTCGGGCAGGCGTTCGGCGGCGAGCGCATCGAGAAATGCCGGCACCCCTGCGGCGGTGACCGGGCCGACGGTCAGCCGCGGCCGGCCGTCACGGAGGACCTCGACGACGGGCGCCGCCCAGCACATGCCATTGCAGCCCGCGTCGACCACGGCGTGCGGGAGCCCGCGCCGTGCGACCTCGGCGCGGAGCGCGTCGAGCGTCTCGCCGGCGCCGACGGCGCGGCCGCAGGTGCCCGCGCCGACGGCGAGCCGCACGACCGGCCACCGGCGCTCCGCCTCGCGCCGCAGCGCCGCGAAGCGCTCCGCCGGCGCTCCGGAGGGGGCGGGCTCCAGCGGCCGCGGCGGCGGCGCGGTGTACGCCGGTGCGTGCCCGACGGCCGCCCCGAGGAGCCCGTCGAGATCGCCCGGCGCGACGCGGCCCCGGAGGATGTGCTCGACCTCGACGACGGGCGCCACGGCGCAGGCGAACGCGCAGTCCATCGCCTCGAGCGTCGCCGTGCCGTCGGCCGCGGTCGCGCCCGCGTGAAGGCCGAGCCGTCGCTCGCACGCCGCGAGCAGCTCGCCACCGCCGTGAGCCTGGCAGCTCACGCCGCTGCAGACACGCACGATCCGCCGTCCCGGCGCCGTCAGGCGCAGCTCGGGGTAGTGGCTCGCGACGCCCCAGACCTCGCTCTTCGGCACGCGCAGGTGCGCCGCGACGGCCTCGAGCGACTCGGGGGAGAGCCAGCGCTCCGCGTGCTGCACCGCGGCGAGCGCCGGCAGGAGCCAGGTGCGCTCCCGGGGAAAGCTGGTCAGGCCGCTGGACGCCTCACGCATAATCGGGTCTGTCATGGTAGCCGACCCCGGCGCATTCCGCGACCTGGCCTACGTGCTCATCGCCGCCGTCGTGGGCGGCGGCCTGGCTCGGCTCGCCCGGCAGCCGCTCGTCGTCGGTTACGTTGTCGGCGGGATCCTGATCGGGCCGCTCACGCCGGGGCCGTCGGTCTCGGACGTCAGGAGCTTCGAGATGACCGCCGAGGTCGGCGTGATCCTGCTCATGTTCTCCATCGGCGTCGAGCTGTCGTTGCGCGACCTCCGGGCGCTCCGGCGCCTGGCGCTTCTCGGAGCGCCGCTGGGGCTCCTCGCCTTCATCGGCCTCACGGTCGCCGTCGGGACCGTGCTCGGCTGGGGCACGCTCCGCGCGCTCGCCATCGGGATCGTCCTCTGCGTCCAGAGCACGATGGTCACGGCCCGACTGCTCATGGATCGCGGCGAGATGGGGTCGCGCCACGGACGGCTGACGATCGCGATTCTCCTGGTCCAGGACCTCGCCGTCGTTGTGCTGATCATCCTGCTCCCGACGCTCGGCGGCGTCGAACCCGGGCGCCTGCTGGGGATCGCCCGGGGCCTGGGCAAGGCCGTGCTGATCCTGGTGCCCTTCTTCGTCCTGGCGCGCCTCGTCGTGCCGCGCCTGCTGCTCCTCGCCGCGCGCATGCGGAGCGACGAGCTGTTCCTGTTCTTCGCGCTCGCCGTCGCCCTGGCCACCGCCGCGCTCACGCAGGCGCTCGGGCTCTCGCTGGCGCTCGGCGCCTTCCTCGCGGGCCTCGTCATCAGCGAGTCCGACCACGCGCACGACACCCTCGAGCGGCTCCTGCCGGTGCGCGACCTCTTCGCGGCGCTCTTCTTCGTGACCCTCGGCATGCTGCTCGACCCGGCGCAGGTGTTCGCCAACCTCCCGCTGCTCGGCGTCATGCTGGGCCTGATCGTCGTCGGCAACCTCGTCATCTGGACGACCGTGATTCGGCTGTTCGGCGAGTCCGTCTGGAACGCCGCGCTGACCGCCGTCGCGCTGACCCAGGTCGGCGAGTTCTCGTTCGTCCTGGTGCAGGTGGCGCGGCAGTCCGGCCACGTGGGCCCCGACGTCTACAACGCGACGCTCGCCGCCTCGCTCCTGTCGATCCTGCTCAACGCGGTCCTGGTCCAGAAGGCGCCCGCCTGGATCGGCGCGCTGCGGCTCGCCCCGTCGGCCGCCGAGGCGGCGCCCGCCGCGGGCGGCCTGGAGGGACACGTGCTCCTGTGCGGCTACGGGCGGGTGGGGAGCGCGATCGGCGAGGCGCTCCAGACCTTCGCGATCCCCCACGCCGTCGTCGAGAGCGACCCGGACATCGTGCGGGGCCTTCGGACGCGGGGCGTGCCGTGCGTCTTCGGCGACGCGGCGCACCGCCGCATCCTCGAGCGCGCGGGCGTGGCGCGCGCGCGGCTGGTCGTGCTGGCGCTGCCCGAGATGGAGCGCGCGCGGCTCGCGGTGCGGTCGGCGCGCGCGCTCAACGCGCACGCGCCGATCCTCGCGCGCGCGCACCACCAGGCCGCGCGCGACCTGCTGGTCGACACGGGCGCGACCGAGGTGATCCAGCCCGAGCTGGAGGCGGCCGCGACACTCGTGCGCCACAGCCTGGAGCGCCTCGCGGTGCCGCGGCCGCGGATCCTCGACTACCTCGAGCGCCTCCGGGCCGTGGCGGACACCGCGCTCATCCTCGAGCCCGAGGAGCGCGAGGACCTTCCGTTCGCGCGCGACGTGACGCTCGGCTACGGGCCGCTCACGAACTGCTCGCTGCGCGAGCTCCGGATCCGCGAGCGCTTCGGCCTCGTCGTGCTCACGGTGACCCGGCGGGACGGCGACTTCGTCTCGCATCCCGTGGCCGAGACGGTGCTGCGGCCGGGCGATCGGGTACGCGTGTTCGGCCTGCGCGAGCAGATCGAGCGCTTCGCCGCCGGCGGCGGAAGCCGCGGCTGAGCGCGCCTAGCGCTCGAGCGCGGTCAGGAACTCGCGGAGCGCCGGGCCCCACTTGGCCCACTCGGGGCCGCTCGCCGAGTGGCCGAACTCGCTGTCGATCTCGTAGTACTTCGCGCTGACCCCCGCCCGGGTGAGCTTGTCCATCACGCCCGGCGCGATCGACGGGGGAAACAGCTTGTCCGTGCGCGAGAGGACGTAGAGGACCCGCGCGCGGATCTTTCCGAAGTCGCGCTCGGCGTCGAAGCCCTCCATCGCGCGGCGCAGCGCGATCAGCGAGTTGGGGTCGAACTCGCCCGCCCACGCCGCGGCCATCTGGCGGATCCGCGCCTCGCGCTGCGCCTGGTCGGGAATGTTCACGGCGAGCAGCTCGTTGGCGCCGTAGCGCATCAGCGTGTCGACCCGCAACGCCGTCATCGTCGCCGGGATGCCGCCGCGGTCGTAGTGCCGGCCGCCGTTCCAGCCCGGGTCGGCGGCGAACCGCGCGATCATCGTCTCGACGGGCCCGCCGCCGCCCGACGTCTTCGGCGCGCTGACCACGACGACCGCACCCCGGATGAAGTCCGGGTAGGCGACGGCCCACTGGAAGGCCTGGAAGCCGCCGTACGACGGCCCGGCGACGGCGACGAGGCGGTTGACGCCGAGGCCCGAGAGCAGCAGGCGCTGCGCCTCGACGATGTCGCGCATCGTGATCGCGGGGAAGTCGGGGCCGTAGGGCTTGCCCGTCGCCGGGTTGATCGAGGCGGGCGCCGTCGAGCCGTAGGACGAGCCGAGCACGTTGGAGGAGACGACGAAGTAACGGCCCGTGTCGATCGCCTTGCCGGGCCCGATGAGCCCGTCCCACCAGCCCGCCGCCGCGTCGGTCGGCAGATACCGGCCGGCGGCGTGGCCGCTCGACGTGAGGCCGTGCGTGATGAGGATCGCGTTCCGGCCGTCGGGCGCCAGGCGCCCGTACGTCTCGTAGGCCAGCTTCAGCTCCGGCAGCACCTGGCCGCTCGCCAGCCGGAAGCCGTACGCCGTGAACGTGCGCTTGGCGACGAGGTCGAGCGAGCCCGGGTCGGGGACGCCCGCGGCGCCGTTCGACGCGGGGGCGATGGTGCAGCCGGCGAGCGCGAGCAGCAGCGTGACGAGCGCGGCGACG
>JBGQEL010000039.1:0-34707 GCA_041496385.1 Methylomirabilia bacterium
GGTGCGCCGGCGCCGAGCCGCGCGAGGATGGCGAAGATCGCGAACGCGGCGGCGAGCCCCAGGACGCCGTAGCCGGCCGCGGCGGTGCGCCACCCGACGAGCGTCGCGACGAATGCGACGCTCGCGGGCACCGCGACCTTGCCGAGGTCCCCCGCGAAATTGTAGGTGCCGAGCGCGGTGCGCCGAGCGCCCGTCTCGTAGGCCTTCGAGACGATGGAGGACGACAGGGGGTGCTGGACGCCCGAGCCGAGCCCCGCGACGAGCAGCAGCAGCAGGAGCGCCGCGAAGCCGCCCGCCCAGGCGCCGGCGGCGACGAAGCCGCACGCGGTCGCCGCCGTCCCGGCGGCGAGGAGCGCGCGCTCGCCCCAGCGCTCCGCGAGGAGGCCGGCCGGGATCTGAAACGCCGCCATCGCGCCGGAATAGACGGTCCGGATGAGCCCGACCTGCGCGTACCCGAGCCCGAACTCCTGGGCCCAGAGGGGCAGGAGCACGTAGAGGATGTCCGAGAAGCCGTCGTGGATGAAATGGATGCCGGACGCCGCCGTCAGCACCGCCCGTGCGGGGCTCTTCACGTCGAGTAGAATACCGCAGGGAGGACGCTCCATGACGATCAGCATCACCCGCGTCTACACGCGCACCGGCGACAAAGGGGAGACCGCGCTGGTTGGCGGCCGGCGCGTGCCCAAGGACTCGCCGCGCATCGTCGCCTACGGGACCGTCGACGAGCTGAACGCGGTCGTGGGGATCGTGCGGACCTTCAACGGAGAGCGCCTCGCCGAGGGCGGGCACCACCGCCGGCTCGACGAGGTGTTGCGGCAGATCCAGAACGAGCTGTTCGACCTCGGCAGCGAGCTGGCCACGCCGCCGGACGCGGAGTACGCGGGGATGTTCAAGGTCGCCGAAGCGCAGGTGACGGCGCTGGAGCGGCTCATGGACGACTGCCAGAAGGACCTCGAGCCGCTCAAGTCGTTCACGCTGCCGGGGGGCGGCCGGCTCAACGCGTTCCTGCACCAGGCGCGCACCGTCTGCCGCCGCGCGGAGCGGGAGATCCTGACGCTCTCGCGCGCGGAGCCGATCAACGCGTGGGCCCTGCGGTACGTCAACCGCCTGAGCGACCTCTTCTTTGTCCTCGGCCGCTGGGTCGGCAAGCACATGGGAGAGAAGGAGTACCTCTGGGAGCGCGGCCTCGCGAGCCACGCCCGCCCGCGGAGAAAGCGCTGAGCGTACGCGGAGGATCCGCTGACCGTGGGTTGACGCGTGAACGGCCCCAGCGTATAAGCGAGCAACTTTGCCGACCCTGAGCGTCCGAGACCTCACCGTCCGCTTCGGCGGCATCGTCGCCCTCGACGCCGTCTCGTTCGACGTGGACGAGGGCCAGATCGTCGGGCTCATCGGCCCGAACGGGGCCGGAAAGACCACGCTCTTCAATTGCCTCTCCCGGCTCTACACGCCGGACCGGGGCGAGGTCGTCTTCCAGGGTCGCCCGATCCTGCCTTTGCCGTCGCACCGCATCGCCGAGCTCGGGATCGGCCGGACGTTCCAGAACCTCGCGCTCTTCCCCACGCTGACCGTGCTGCAGAACGTGATGGTCGGCGTCCACAGCCGGACCCGGAGCGATTTCCTCTCGAACGCGCTGCGCCTCCCGTGGGTCGGTCAGGAGGAGGCGGGCATCCGGGCCACGGCGCTCGAGCTCCTGGAGTTCCTCGACCTCACCGCGCTCGCGCAACACCCGGCGGCGGGCCTGCCGTTCGGCATCCTCAAGCGCGTCGAGCTGGCGCGCTCGCTGGCGAGCCGGCCCTCGCTCCTCCTCCTCGACGAGCCGGCGAGCGGGCTGAATCACGAGGAGGTGGGCGCCCTCGGCGCCCTCATCCAGAAGGTCCGCGCCGCGCGCTCTCTCACCATCTTGTTAGTCGAGCACCACATGGGCCTGGTGATGCAGGTCTCGGACAAGGTCGTGGTGCTCGACTTCGGCCGGAAGATCGCCGAGGGCACGCCGGCAGACGTGCGCCGCAACCCCGAAGTCATCCGGGCCTATCTCGGAGAGGCGGCGTGAGCGCGCTCCTGGAGGTGCAGGATCTCGAGGCCTTCTACGGCCGGACCAAGGCGCTGCACGGCGTGAGCTTCAGCATGGCCGCGGGCGGGATCACCACCATCCTCGGCGCCAACGGTGCGGGGAAGACGACCACGCTACGGGCGATCTCCCGCATGGTGCGGACTGTAGGGAGTATCCGCTTCGAGGGCCAGCCGCTGGAAGCGCGGGCCACCGAAGACGTGGTGCAGTTCGGCATCGCCCACGCCCCGGAGGGGCGGGGGACTTTCGTCCAGCTCACCGTGGAGGAGAACCTGAAACTGGGCGCCTGGGGCCGGCGCGAGCGGGGCGATCTCGCGGCGGACTTCGAGCGCGTGTTCGGCTACTTCCCCGTGCTGCGCGAGCGGCGGAGACAGATGGCCGGCACGCTGTCCGGCGGCGAGCAGCAGATGCTCTGCGTGGCGCGCGCCCTGATGCTGCGGCCGCGGCTGCTGCTACTGGACGAGCCCTCGCTGGGCCTGGCTCCAATGGTCGTGCGCGAGATCTTTCGCATTCTCCGGACGGTGAACCAGGCGGGCGTGACGATCCTGCTCGTCGAACAGAACGCCGCGCTGGCGCTGGACCTCGCCGACCACGTGTTCCTGCTCGAGACGGGCCGGATCGTGCTGGAAGGGCCGTCGGACGTACTGCGCCGGGACGACGCGATCCGTCGCGCCTATCTGGGCTACTGAGGAGCCACGACTCTTGGACATCTTCATTCAACAAGTTGTCTCCGGACTCGCCACCGGCGGCATCTACGCCAGCGTGGCGCTGGCGTTGGTGATGATCTACCAGGCCACGGATGTCGTGAACTTTGCGCAGGGCGAGATGGCGATGTTCGCCACCTACATCTGCTGGTCGCTGCTCAACGCGGGCCTTCCCTACTGGGTGGCGTTCCTGTCCACGCTCGGCATCGCCTTCATCGGCGGCGTCGTGATCGAGCGCGTGGTGATCCGTCCGGTGGAGAACGCGCCGATCCTGTCGATCGTGATCGTGACGCTCGGCCTGCTGGTCATCTTCAACAGCCTCGCGGGCTGGATCTGGACCTACGTGCAGAAGCCCTTCCCCAGCCCCTTCCCGTCCTCGCCCTTTAGGGCCGGCGAGATCATCCTGGGGGCCCACGACCTCGGACAGATCAACGTCACGCTGTTCGTGCTCCTCTGCATCTACCTCTTCTTCCGGTTCACCCCGCTGGGGCTGGCCATGCGCGCGGCCGCGCAGAACCCGGTCTCAAGCCGCCTCTGCGGAATCCGCGTGGGGTGGATGCTGGCGCTCGGCTGGGGGCTGGCCGCGGTCTTCGGCGCGGTGGCGGGGATGATGGTGGCGCCGAACCTGACGCTGGAGCCCAACCTCATGGGTGGCGTGCAGATCTACGCCTTCGCCGCGGCGACGCTGGGCGGCTTCACCAGCCCGGGCGGGGCGGTGCTGGGTGGTTTCATCGTCGGCGTCGTGGAGAACCTGGTGGGCACCTACGTGAGCTTCATCGGCACCGAGCTCAAGTTCACGGTGGCGCTGGCGATGATCATCGTGGTCTTGCTGGTCAAGCCGAGCGGTCTGTTCGGCAGCACGGTGGTGAAACGGGTGTGATCACTTCGCGCCTCGCGCGCACCATCGGTCTCCTCGCGGTGCTGGCGCTGGCCTGCGCGCTGCCATTCTTCCTGTCCAACTTCCGTCTCTTCCAGTTCACCCAGGTCTACATCTACGCCATCGCGATCCTGGGCCTGAACATGCTCACGGGCTACAATGGCCAGTTCTCGCTGGGGCACGGCGCCTTCTATGCCATCGGCGCCTACACCGCGGCGATCATGATGGACAAGTGGTCGATCCCGTACGGCTGGACGATCCCGGCGGGGGGCGCCCTGTGCCTCGTGGTGGGCTTCCTCTTCGGGTTGCCCGCGCTGCGTCTGGAGGGCCTCTACCTGGCACTTGCGACGTTCTCGCTCGCTCTCGCCGTGCCGCAGATCCTCAAGTATTTCGAGCACTGGACCGGCGGCTCGCAGGGTATCGTGCTATCGAAGCCGAAGGCCCCGTTCGGGCTGCGATTGAACCCGGATCAATGGTTGTACTTGCTGACGCTGGCGGTGCTCGTGGTCCTTTTCTGGCTGGGCGCGAATTTGTTAAGGGGCCGCGTGGGCCGCGCGATCGTGGCCATCCGCGACAACCACATCTCCGCCGAAGCGATGGGGATCAACGCCTCGCTCTACAAATCGCTGGTCTTCGGGGTGAGCGCGGCCTATACGGGGGTGGCCGGCGCGCTCTCCGCCTCGGTCATCGCCTTCGTCGCCCCGGACTCCTTCAACGTGTTCCTGTCGGTGACCCTCCTGATCGGCGGGGTCATCGGCGGGCTGGCCTCCATCTCGGGCGCCATCTTCGGAGCTATCTTCATCCAGTTCGTGCCCAACTGGGCCCAGGACATCTCCAAGGCGGCCCCCTGGGCCATCTTCGGTGTCTTTCTCATCGGCTTCATGTACGTGATGCCGTTCGGGATCGCCGGGGCCGTCCGGCTCCTCTGGATCCGGATGACCCGTCCGCGGGTTTCCCAGGAGAGGCCGGATCCCGTGGCCTCCCGAGCCCGCCCAACAACGTAGACGGAGGAACCTTATGACACGCACGTGGAAGCTTCTCGTCGCCCTGGTGGCGTTGGGCGTGACCGGGCTCGCCGCCGCGCCCGCCCCCGCCCAGACCGTGGTGGGCGTGACCGCCACCGAGATCAAGATCGGGAACACCAACCCGTACAGCGGCCCGGCGTCGGCGTACGGCACCATTGGCAAAGGCATCGGCGCGTACTTCAAGAAGGTCAACGACGAGGGGGGTATCAACGGCCGCAAGATCAACTACATCACCTACGACGACGCCTACGCTCCGCCGAAGACGGTCGAGATGGTGCGCAAGCTCGTCGAGCAGGACCAAGTGGCCGCGCTCTTCCAGACGCTCGGGACGCCGCCCAACAGCGCCATTCACAAATACATGAATCAGGAGAAGGTGCCGCACCTCTTTGTGGCCACCGGCGCCACCAAGTGGAACGACCCGAAGAACTTTCCCTGGACGATGGGCTTCCAGCCCAACTACCAGACGGAAGGGCGCGTCTACGCCGCGCACATGCTGAAAAATCATCCCGACGGCAAGGTCGGGATCCTGTACCAGAACGACGACTACGGGAAGGACTACGTCAAGGGCTTCGAGGACGGCCTCAACGACGCCGGGAAGAAAAACCTGATCGTCCTGAAGCAGAGCTACGAAGCGACGGATCCGACCATCGACTCCCAGATCGTCAACCTCAAGAACAGCGGCGCCACCGTGTTCTTCAACGTCACGATCCCGAAGTTCGCGGTTCAGGCGATCAAGAAGTCCCACGACATCGGCTGGAAGCCGGTGCACTACCTGAACAACGTGTCCAGCTCGTATGGCACGGTGCTCAAGCCTTCGGGGCTCGAAGCCTCCAAGGGGCTGATCACCGCAATTTACGCGAAGGTGGTGACCGACCCCCAGTGGAAGAACGACAAGGGCTTCCAGGAGTGGGTGGCCTGGATGAAGAAGTACTACCCGGAGGGCAGCCTGGAAGACGACTCCAACGCCTACGCCTACAACGTGGCCATCCTCATGACCCAGGTGCTGAAGCAGTGCGGCAACGACCTGTCGCGGGAGAACATCATGCGGCAGGCGGCGAACCTCAAGAACGTCGAGCTGCCGATGCTGCTCCCCGGTATCAAGGTCAACACGAGCCCGACGGACTTCGCCCCGATCGAGCAGGAGCAACTCGCCCGCTTCGACGGCGAGCGCTGGGTCCCCTTCGGCGATCTCTTCGACGCGTTCCGCAAGCAGTAGGGGTCGGGTCGGGGAGAGGCGTGGGCCCGCCGCGCCTCTCCCCAGGCCTCTCGTCGCGTCAGCGGACGCCGCCGGGCGCGTCCAGCGCCCGGCGCACGCCGTTCAGCAGCGCGTCGGGCGTGAATGGCTTCGACAGCAGCACGATCCCGGGGTCGAGCACGCCGTGGTGGCCGAGGAAATCGTCGGTGTAGCCCGACATGTAGGTCACCCTCGTCTCCGGACGTGTTTCGGTGATCCGTGCGGCCAGCTCGCGGCCGCTCATCTGCGGCATGACGACGTCCGTCAGCAACAGCTGGATCGCGCCCCGATGGTGGCGGCACACGCGCAGCGCTTCGGGGCCGTGTGGCGCCTCGAGCACCGTGTAGCCGTTCATCTCGAGGATCTCCCGCGCGAGCTCACGGACGTCGTCTTCGTCCTCGACGAGGAGGATCGTTTCCGAGCCCCGGGGTGCCCGGACGCCGACGCTCTCGGTCTCGACCGTCCCTTCGCCGGTCTCGGCCGCGGGGAGATAGAGGTCGAAAGCAGTGCCTTCGCCCGGCGCGCTACGGACGTCGATGTAGCCGTCGTGTTGCTTGACGATGCCGTAGACGGTGGAGAGGCCGAGCCCGGTGCCCCGCCCCTTGTCTTTCGTGGTGAAGAACGGCTCGAAGATGCGGGACTTCACCTCCGACGTCATCCCGACGCCCTCGTCCGCGACCGAGACCCGTACGTGGGGGCCCGGGCGCGCGCCCGGATGCTCGCGCACGAACGCCGCGCCCAGCTCGATGCAGGCCGTCTCGATCGAGAGCCGGCCGCCCCGCGGCATGGCGTCGCGCGCGTTGACCGCGAGGTTCATCAGGACCTGTTCGAGTTGGGTCGGGTCGGCCTTCACGCGATCCAGGCCGGCGTCGGGGACGATGACGAGGTCGATGTCCTCCCCGATGAGTCTCCGGAGCATCGTGCTCAGGTTCGCGACCACTTCGTTGAGGCCCAGGATCTTGGGCTGGAGCACCTGCTTCCGGCTGAACGCCAGGAGCTGGTGGGTGAGATCCGCCGCCCGCTGTGCCGTCCTCTGGACGAGCTCGAGATCCTGGTGGGATCGGGTGTCGAGCTGCAGGCGCTTCAGGAGGATTTCCGTCCGGCCGTGGATGACCGTCAGGAGATTGTTGAAGTCGTGGGCGACGCCGCCGGCCAGTCGCCCGATGGCGTCCATCTTCTGGGCCTGGAGCAGCGCCTCCTTGGCCCGCGACACCTCCTCCGCGGAGAGCTGCACCTGCTGGAAGAGCCGGGAGTTTTCGATCGCGGTTGCCGCCTGCGAGGCGAACGCGGTGGCGATGGCCTCGTCCTCCTTCGAGAACCCGCGCGGGCGGCGCGTCCGGATGGACAGGACGCCGATGAGGCGATCGCCGACTTTCACCGGGACGCCGAGGAAGGCGCGATAGCCGAGTCGCATGGTCGCCTCCCGGTGGGAGGGGAGGAGGCGGGAGTCGCCCGTCATGTCGTGGAGCCGGAGCGGCACGCCCGAGGCGGCGACGGTGCCGCTGAGGCTCTCGCCGACCCTGATCCGCTCGGTCGGCATCGTTTCCTTGGCGTCGCCCCAGAGGCCGGCCGCAACCAGCTCGTCGCCCTCGAGCAGCCGGAACCCGACGGATTCGGCGTCGAGAACCTCGCCGCACGCCCGCCCGATCGCCTCGAGCAGCGACTGGACCGGCTGGATTCTCGAGAGCTCGTGACTCACCTCGAGTAGCGCCTCCAGCCGGGCCTGGTGGGCGCGTAGCGCTCCGAGAAGCTGGGCGTTCTTGATGGCGATGGCGGCGTGCTGCGCCAGCCGCGTCAGTCGCGCCTCGTCGTGATCCGTGAACGGCTTCGGGGTCCGGTTCGCCACGTACAGCACGCCCTCGATCGCGTCTTCCGTCCGGACCGGGACGGCAAGCGCGGTCACGATGCCCTCGGCGTCGGCGGCCAGGCGGAGCGGGCTGATCCGGGAATCGGCGACGTAGTCGTTGGTCCGGAACGGCTTGCCTTCGAGAAGGACCTGGCCGCCGATCCCCTGGCCGGGGCGGAGCTCGGCACCGTTGTACTGGCCGTGCGTGCCGCGCCAGTGCCGTATGCGCGTCGTGCCGGTGTCCAGGTCCCGCAGGGCGATCCCGCTCATGTCGGCGCCGCACAGCTCCTGCGCCGCTTCACCGACGCGGCTCAGGATCATACCGAGATCGAGTGACGCGGTGATCTGGGTGGAGATCTCTGAGAGGCTTTCCGCTTCGCGCCGGCGCCGCTCCGTGTCCTCGAAGAGTTGGGCGTTCTCGAGCACGAGCGCCGACTGATCGGCGAAGGCCTGCGCCAGCGCGACCTCGTCCTCGCCGAAGACCCGATCTTCCGGAGCGCAGACCGCCAGCGCGCCGATCACTCGGTCCTTCACGAGGAGGGGCAGGGCCAGGACCGCCCGGTAGGTGACGCGCTCGAGGCGTTCGCGGATGGCCGGCGCCTGCGTGACCCGCGGATCCGTGAGAATGTTCGCGACGAAGACCGTGCGGCGCTGCTCCACGGCCAGCCCGACGACGCCCGTGCCACGTGGAAAGACCGCCGAGGTCCCGAGCATCTGTGCGCCTTCGCCCGTGAACCCCAGCGGGATCAGGTCCCCCGTCTCCGGGACCAGCCGGTAGAGCGCCGCCTCTTGGATCCCGAGCAGCGTGTGCACGCTCTGGACCACACGCCGCGCAACCGTGTCGAGGTCGAGGGTCTCGCTGCACACACGACTGAGCTGGGCCAGGGCCTCGGCGGCGCGCCGCCGCTTCTCGCTCTCGGCGAACAGACGAACGTTGCGGATTGCTCCCGCGGCCTGCGCCACGAAGGTGTTGAGGAGGTCGCGATCCTCCGGCGTGAGCGCAAAGGGCTGCTCGCCGAGCAGAGCCAGCACGCCGAGGAGCGAGTCCTGATAGGTGATCGGCACCGACAGCGCGCTCCGGAGACCGTGCTCCACGAACCACTCGCGCCCGCGGATGCGGCTGTCGGCCAGGACGTCCTCGATCTCCAGCGTCTGGCGGTGCCGCGCGACCCAGCCGGCCCCGCCCTCGCCGAACGCGAGCCGGCGCGAGGCGTGGCTCGCGCCGATCGTGTCGTTGGAGAATGCGCGCAGCTCGAGGGTCTCCGTCGCCTCGTCGGCGACCCAGAGCGAGACGACCTTGCATTCGATCAGCTGAGCCGCGGAGCTGGCGATCTGACCCAGGATCTTGTCGATGTCGAGCTCGGACGAGACGAGCTCGGCGAGCCTCGCCAGCGTGCGCAGCCGGTCGTGATAGCGGGAGGCGTTCATCGGCTCCCGCTCGGGAGGGCGGGTCGCGCCGGGCGAGCCCCTGGTGTCGTCGACAGGAGCCCGATTCCCAGGGCGTGCGCCGCGACCAGGAAGCAGACCGCAAGGGTCTCGCGCAGCGAGAACGCTTCGCCGTCCGCGCCGGGGCGGACGATGCTCTCCGATGCAGCGGCGGGCGGGGGGGCGGACTCTCGGAGCTGGCGCAGGGCGACCAGGGTGCGTGTGCCGAGGCGCCCGAACAGCGCGAGCTTGGGCCCCGCGTCCGCTGCGGACGCGCGCAGGATCTCGTGTCCGAGCTCGCGGACCCTGGGGAGCATGTGGCGCGCGGCGTCGACGAGCTGCGCGGCGTCTCCGCCGGTCGCGCCCGAGAGGGCGCCGAGCTCGACGACGGTGTCATCGAAACGCGCCAGCGCATGCTCGAAGCGCCCGCGTGCGCCCGGCTGATTTGGCAACAGTCCACGGCCCGCCGCGAGCAGCTCGACGAGGGCCGGCTCCAGGGCGTCGAGCTGTGCGCGCACGGCGATATCGCGTACGAAGGCGACATCGGCATCCGGTCGCGGGACCAGGGCGCCGAGCGCGCCGACCCACACGAGCGAGAGCGACGAGAGCACGATGCCGGCGACCGTGGCGTACCGGTTCTTTGCGCGCGTCATGCGAGCACCTCGAATGGCGGTGCGAATCGGAGGGTCCCCACCGCTGGTTCTCGAGTCCTGCCGAGACTGATCAGCATGGAGCTCCACCGATGCTGCTACTGTGCCATGCTCAGGCAACCCATATATTTCAGTACGTTACTCGGCGATATCGCCCACCGGATAGGGAAGCAATTGTCAGAACTGACACGACAGAACTGTCGCGAGCCGACAAGGATCAGGCCAGCCCGTGTTTCTTCAGGCGTCGATAGAGAGTTCGGAGGGTGAGCCCGAGCACCCTGGCGGCCAGGTCCTTGTCCCCGTCGCAACGCTGCAGCGCGAGCGCGATCAGGTCCCGCTCGGCCTGCTCGAGGGTCGGAACCGCCTCGCCCGTGCGGGGCGCCGGCGGGCGCCCGGCCACCGCGAGGCGGAGGCTCGGAAAGTCCGAAACCGTGAGCTCGGCCCGCGCGCCGAGCGCGTAGGCGCGCTCGTTCAGGTTCTCCAGCTCGCGGACGTTGCCGGAGAAATTGTAGGCGGCAAGCGCCGCGAGGGCCGGAAGCCCCCGCGCTCCGCCGCGGCCTCGAGGTCCCTGTTGCTCGCCGCGATGATGCGGGCGTCCACGGGGTACACTTTCGTCGAGCCCACCGGCCGGATCTCGTGGTCTTGGAGAACGCGAAGGAGCTTGGCCTGGAGCGGCAGCGGCAGCTCGCCCACCTCGTCGAGGAAGAGGCTGCCGCCGTGCGCCGAGCGGAAGAGGCCGAGCGCGTCGGCGACCGCCCCGGTGAAGGCGCCGCGCACATGGCCGAAGAACTCGGACTCCATGAGATCCTCGGGGATGGCGCCGCAGTTCACGGGCACGAAGGGTCCCGCGGCGCGCGGCGAGCTCCGGTGGATGGCGGCGGCGACGAGCTCCTTGCCCGTGCCGCTCTCGCCTTCGATCAACACCGGCGCGTCGGTCCCCGCCACGCGCTCCACGAGCGCCCTGACGCGCGCCATCGCGGGCGAGGCGCCGACGAGCTCCTTGGCGGCGAGGTGCTCGCCCAGGCGGCTGCGAAGCTCACTCACCTCGCGGGCGAGGCGCCGCTTTTCGAGCAGCCGGTGCATCAGGTGGCGTAGCTCGTCGAGGTCGAGCGGCTTCACGAGGTAGTCCCACGCGCCCGCCTTGAGCGCCTGGACCGCCGTGAAGACCATCGGGTCGCCCGTCATCATCACGACGTCGAGCGCGGCGTCGTGGCGCTTGAGCCGCTCGAGGAGCTCGAGGCCGCCCATCCCGGGCGTGTTGATGTCGAGGAGGGCCGCCTCGAAGAGCCGGCGTTCCACGAGCTCGACCGCCTCGCGTCCGCCGGCGGCCAGGCCGACCTCATAGCCCCAGCCGTCGAGGGCGTCCCCGAGCAGCTCGCGGATGTCGGGATCGTCGTCGGCGACGAGAATCCGCGGACGGGCGCGCGCTACGGCCGGGGCCGCCGGTCGCACCGCGCGAGGAAGTCGAGCACGACTCGATTCCACGCCTCCGGCTGATCGCGATTGGCGAAGTGGCTGGCGGGCGCGAGCACGACCAGCTTCGCGCCGCGGATCTTCCGACGCATGACCTTCATGGGTCCGAGCGACGGGTCGCGATCGCCCCCGACGAGCAGGACCGGCATCCGGAGCTTGGGCAGGTCGTCGGTGATGTGATCCATGGCGAGGAGCGCGCGCAGCGCGTTCGCGTAGCCGATCGGCTGGAGCTGACGGTACTCCTCGTAGAACTCCGCCTTGGCGCCGGGGTCGAGGGCCAGGCGTTCGGAGACGTTCGGGTTCGACGCCATCGCGAACTCGGCCATCGCGTCCATCCCCTGCGTGAGCGTGATCTCGATCGAGCGGGCCCGCATGACGACGTTCTGCCAGGACAGCGGCAGGCCCGATGCCGAGGAGGAGTTGGTGACGACGAGCGCGCCGACGCGTCGCGGCCACTGCAGGGCGAAGCGCGTCGCGATCCCGGCGCCGAGCGAGAGGCCGCCGACGTGCGCCCGGCGCAGGCCGAGGTGGTCCAGCACGGATTTCAGGTCCAGCGCCCAGCGCCGGAACGAGTACTTGGCCGGGTCGGCGGGCGCGTCCGAGCGCGCGTGGCCGCGCGGTTCCCAGAGCACGACCCGGTGTCGGGCGGCCAGGCCTGCGACGTTGACGTCCCACATCCGGGTGTTGCCGCCGATGCCGTAGGCGAGGACGAGCGGGGTGCCGCCGCCGTGCTCCTCGTAGTAGATGCGCACGCGATCGTCGGTCCTCACGTAGGGCATGGCCGCTATCTTACGCCGCGGGTCCCACTTGACAGCCTCGAGGCAAATTCAGTATTTTCGAATCGACATTAATCCCTGATTAACCAACGGGTGGGAGCGCGGATGAAGATTCGGCTGTCCCTGAGCGTCAACGGCGAGCCCTGCGAGGTCCTGGCGCCCGTCCACAAGACCCTCCTGGAGGTGCTCCGCGAGGACCTCGGGCTCATCGGCACCAAGCACGGCTGTGAGCTCGGCGAGTGTGGCACGTGCACCGTGCTCGTGGACGGACGGCCCGTGCTCTCCTGCCTCGCCCTGCCCGCGGATGGCACCGGGTGGGAGATCACGACGGTCGAGGGGATGGCCGAGGGCGGGCGCCTCCACCCGCTCCAGCAGGCGTTCGCCGAGCTGGGCGCCGCCCAGTGCGGCTACTGCACGCCGGGCATCCTGCTCACCGCGAAGGCGCTCCTCGCCGAGCGGCCGAGCCCGACGCGGCAGGAGATCAAAGAGGCGCTCGCGGGCAACCTCTGCCGCTGCACCGGCTACACGAAGATCCTCGACGCCGTCGAGCTGGCCGCGCTGCGCCTGGTAGTGCGAGCCGAGGCGGTGCCTCCGACGAGGGGAGCGGTGAGATGATCGGAGGCCGTGCGAGCCGAGGCGGTGCCGCCGGCGAGGGGAGCGGTGAGATGATCGGAGGCCGTGCGAGCCGAGGCGGTGCCGCCGACGAGGGGAGCGGTGAGATGATCGGAGATCCTGCATGAGCAAGGATCGGTTCTCGGTGATCGGCCGGCCGCTCCCCAAGATCGACGCCTGGGCCAAGGTGACGGGCGAGACGCGGTACGCCGACGATCTCGTCTTCCCGCGCATGGCTTACGGCAAGCTCTTGCGATCGCCGCACGCGCACGCCCGCATCCTGCGCATCGACACCAGCCGGGCCCGCGAGCTGCCGGGCGTCTACGCCGTCATCACGGGCGCCGACCTCCCGCGCGTGAAGTTCGGCATCCTTCCGGTCTCGCAGGACGAGGAGGCCCTCTGCACCGAGAAGGTCCGGATGGTGGGCGACGCCGTCGCGGCGGTCGCCGCGGTGGACGAGGAGACCGCGGAACGCGCCTGCCGGCTGATCGACGCGGTCTACGAGCCGCTCCCCGCGCTCATGTCCATCGAAGAGTCGCTGGCGCATCCCGAGGTCCGCATCCACGAGTACGGCGACGGCCCGAACGTCCACAAGAACGTGGCGCTGCAATTCGGCGACGTCGAGGCGGCGTTCGCGGCGGCGGACCTCGTTCGCGAAGACGTGTACTTCTACGAGGGCAACACGCACCTGCCGATGGAGCAGCACGCGGCCGTCGCCCACGCGGCGGCCGACGGCAAGCTCACGCTCTGGTCCTCGACCCAGACGCCCCACTACGTCCACCGGCTGCTGGCCAAGATCCTCGATCTGCCGGCGGCGCACGTCCGCGTCATCGCCGCGCCCGTGGGCGGCGGCTTCGGCGGTAAGCTCGACCCCTTCGCCCACGAGATCGCCGCCTGCCGGCTCTCGCAGCTCACGGGCCGCCCGGTGAAGATCACGTGCACCCGCGAGGAGGTCTTCTACATCCATCGCGGACGCCATCCCGTCCTCATGTGGCTCAAGACGGGCTTCACGAAGGCCGGCGACATCACGGGCTGCCACATCAAGACGTGGCTCGACGGCGGCGCGTACGGCTCCTACGGCGTGGCGTCGACCTTCTACACCGGCGTCATCAATCCGGTGACCTACAAGATGCCCGTCTACAAGTTCGATGGGGCGCGCGTCTTCACGAACAAGCCGCCGTGCGGCCCCAAGCGCGGCCACGGCACTCCGCAGCCGCGCTTCGCCCTCGAATGCCAGCTCGACCGCGCGGCCGAAGAGCTCGGCCTCGACCCGATCGAGATGCGACGGCGCATCCTCGTCGAGCCCTACACCAAGACGGCGAACCACCTCACCGTGACCACGATCGGCCTCGGCGAGTGTATGGATCGGGTGGTGGAGGCGTCGGGCTGGCGCGCGAAGCGCGTCGCGCCGAAGGGCGCCGGGCCGCGGAAGCGCGGCGTCGGCTTCGCCGCCTCGGCCTACATGACCGGCGCCGGGACCGCGATCTACTGGAACAGCATGCCCCACTCGGGCGTCGTGCTGCGCGCCGACCGCAGCGGCGGCGTCACGATCCTCTGCGGCGCCACCGACATCGGCCAGGGCTCGGACTCGATCCTCGCCTATCTGCCCGCGGAGGTGCTCGGCATCGACCCGAAGGACGTCCACGTGCACCCCGCGGACACGAGCCTCACGCCTGTGGATCTGGGCTCGTACTCCTCGCGCGTGACCCTCATGTGCGGCGTGGCGGCGATCCAGGCGGCCGAGCGCCTCCGGACCACGATCGCCAAAGCCGTCGCGCAGAAGCTCGAGGTCGGGCCGGACGCGCTCGCGTTCAAGGACCGCAAGGTCGGCGTGCCCGACCAGTGGGACAGGGCGCTGACGTTCGTCCAGGCGGTCGAGCTCGCCGAGGCGATGCACGGCGTGCTCGCGTTCGCGGGCTCGTACGCGCCGCCGAAGCGCGCCGGGAAGTTCAAGGGCGGAGGCGTCGGGCCGTCGCCGTGCTACTCGTATTCCGCGTGCGTTGTCGAGCTGAGCGTCGACGAGGAGACGGGTGAGGTCGCGCTGCACGACGTGTGGATCGGGCACGACGTCGGCCGCGCGCTGAACCCGCTGCTCGTCGAGGGTCAGGTCGAGGGCTCGGTCTACATGGGGATCGGCGAGGCGCTCATGGAAGGCCAGGTCTTCCGCGAGGGCCTCCACAAGCAGCCGTCCATGCTCGACTACAAGAGCCCGACCACGCTCGAGACGCCGGAGATCCACACCTTCCTCGTCGAGACCGACGATCCGGAGGGGCCGTTCGGGGCGAAGGAGGCGGGGCAGGGACCGCTCCTGCCCGTGCCGCCGGCGATCGCGAACGCGATCTACCACGCGGTCGGCGTGCGCTGCGACGAGGTGCCGATCACGCCCGAGATGATCCTGAAGGGGCTCGAGCTCCGGCGGCGGGGCAAGCCCGCGCGCGTCGGACCCGAGCAGATCCCGCTCTTCACGTTCAAGGAGCCGCTCGCGGTCGAGTCGGCGTTCGGCCAGCCCGCCGACGACATCGCCGTGCGCCCCTTCACGCAATGAAACCGCGTCTCGTTTCAAGCAATCGGCAAGAGGCACGCAGCCACCGCGCACCTTTCTCAGGCCACCCACGGTTCGAGCCGGCCTCGCGGACCCCGCTCCAATGATGCGTCTTCCCCCGTTCACCTACCTCCTGCCGCGTACGCTCGGCGACGCGACGCGAGCGCTGGCCGAGCACGGCGCGGAGGCGATGCTCGTCGCGGGCGGGACCGACCTCTTCCCGAACATGAAGCGCCGTCAGTTCGAGCCGAAGGTGCTCGTCGGGCTCCGCGGGATCCGCGAGCTCGCGGGCGTCCGCGGCGACGCGGGCACGGGCGTGACGATCGGCGCCGGCACGACGCTTTCGGCCGTGGCCGCGCACGGCGAGATCGCCACGCACTACGCGGCGCTCGCGACGGCCGCCGGCCTCGTCTCGTCGCCGCAGCTCCGCAACATGGGGACGATCGGCGGCAACGTCTGCGTGGACACGCGCTGCAACTACTACAACCAGTCCTACGAGTGGCGGAAGGCGGTCGGCTTCTGCATGAAGAAGGACGGCGATATCTGCCTCGTCGCGCCCCGGAGCCCGCGCTGCTGGGCCGTCTCGTCGTCGGACACGGCGCCCGTGCTCTGGAGCCTCGGTGCGCGCGTGCGGTTGGTCGGCGCCGCGGGAGAGCGGACCCTGCCGATCGAGACCCTCTACCGCGACGACGGCATCCAGTACCTCGCCAAGCAGCCGGGCGAGATCGTCGCCGACATCATGCTGCCGCCCGCCGAGGGCTGGAAGAGCGCCTACCTGAAGCTGCGTCGACGGGGCTCGTTCGACTTTCCCGTCCTCGGCGTCGCCGTGGCCGCGCGGCTGGACGGGGACCGCGTGCGCGAGGCGCGCATCGTCCTCGGCGCCGTGGCCTCGCAGCCGCGCCCGGCCCCCGCGGCCGCGGCGGCGCTCGCCGGGGAGCGGCTCACGCCCGAGCTGATCGCGCGCGTCGCGGACCTCGCGGCGGGGCCGTCGAAGCCGCTCGACAACACCGACTTCACCCATCCGTACCGGAAGAAGATGACGCGCGTCTTCGTCGCGCGCGCGCTGCGCGCCCTCGCCGGGCTCGACCGCGGCGGCCGCGTCGTCGAGGAGGTCGCGTGAGCTCGCTCGGCGAGCGGATCCGACGCCTCCGCGGCGAGCGCGAGCTCCAGCAGCGGCAGCTCGCGGAGAAGGCGGACCTCACGCCGAGCATGGTCTCGCAGATCGAGTCGGGCCGGCTGACGCCTTCGCTCCACACGCTCGGCCGGATCGCCGCCGCCCTCGGCGTGCCGATCGCCTCCCTCTTCGAGGGCCAGGCGCAGGGCTCGATCGTGATCTCGCGCAAGACGGAGTACCCGGTGGTCTCCTTCGACGGCTCCTCGGAGCGCTGGGCGGTGCTCGGCGCGGGGCTCTTCCAGGGGAAGATCCGCGCGGTCGTCTCCACGCTGGGGCCGAAGTCGCGCGGCGTCACGACGGAGAAGGTCGTGATCAAGCCGGGCCAGATGAAGCTCTTCTACGTCCTCCAGGGGAAGGTCGCGCTGCACTACAACGGCGATCGCCACCTGCTCGAGGCGGGCGACAGCGCCCTGCTCGACGGCGGCACGTCACACGGCTGGGAGAACCTCGGCTCGAGACAGGCCCGGGCGCTCTGGGTCATTCTGGGATAGGGGACCATGGCTGACACCGTCGAACGCGTTCTGGTGGACTTCCGGACCGAGCCCGCGCGGTACAAGCACTGGCGGCTGTCCGTCGACGGCCGCGTGGCCACGCTCGCGATGGACGTGAGGGAAGACGGCGGACTCAAGCCGGGCTACGAGCTCAAGCTCAACTCCTACGACCTCGGCGTGGACATCGAGCTCTACGACGCGATCCAGCGCCTCCGGTTCGAGCACCCCGAGGTCGGCGCGGTGGTCGTGACCTCCGGCAAGGACCGCATCTTCTGTGCGGGCGCCAACATCCGCATGCTCAGCCAGTCGGCCCACGGCTGGAAGGTGAACTTCTGCAAGTTCACGAACGAGACGCGCAATGCCCTGGAAGAGGCCACGGCGGAATCGCGCCAGGTCTACCTCACGGCCGTCAACGGTCCGTGCGCAGGGGGCGGGTACGAGCTCGCCCTCGCGACCGACTGGATCGTCATGGCCGACGACGGCAACACGGCGGTCTCGCTGCCGGAGGTGCCCCTCCTGGCCGTCCTGCCGGGGACGGGCGGGCTCACACGCCTCGTGGACAAGCGCCGCGTGCGCCGTGACCGCGCCGACTTCTTCTGCACGACGGAGGAGGGGATCAAGGGGCAGCGCGCGGTCGACTGGGGCCTCGTGGACGAGGTGGTTCCGCGGTCGCGACTCGACGAGGTCGTACGCGAGCGCGCGCGGGAATTCGCGGCGCGCACCGACCGGCCGGCGGACGCCCGGGGCGTCGTGCTGACGCCCCTCGAGCGGAGCCTCGGGCCGGATCGGGTCGCCTACGGCACCGTCCGGTGCGCCATCGACCGGAAGCGCGGGCTCGCCGAGATCACGGTCGCGGGCCCGACCGCGCCCCCGCCCGCCGGCGCCGCGGGCGTCCACGCGGCCGGCGCGGCGTTCTGGCCCCTCGCCCTCGCGCGGGAGCTCGACGATCTGATCCTCCACCTCCGGACCAACGAGGAGGAGATCGGACTCTGGGTCTTCAGGACCGAGGGGAGCGCCGAGCTCGTGGAGGCCTACGACCGGACGCTCGCGGTCCACCGCGAGGACTGGCTCGTGCGCGAGATCCGGCTCTACCTGAAGCGGACCTGGAAGCGTCTCGACGTGTCCTCGCGCTCGGTGTTCGCGCTGATCGAGCCGGGCTCGTGCTTCGCCGGGACGCTGCTCGAGCTCGCGCTCGGCGCCGATCGCGCGTACATGCTGGACGGCGCGTTCCAGGGCGACGCGCGTCCGGCGCCCGTGGTGCGGCTCACAGAGCTGAATTTCGGCGCCTACCCGATGGTGAACGGTCTCTCGCGCCTCGCGAGCCGGTCGCTCGCCGAGCCCGCGCGGGTCGACAAGCTCCGGGCGCGCGTGGGCGAGGACCTCGACGCGCCCGCGGCGGCCGAGGCCGGCCTCGTCACGTTCACGCCCGACGACATCGACTGGGCGGACGAGATCCGGATCGCGTTGGAGGAGCGCGCGTCCTTCTCGCCCGACGCGCTCACGGGCATGGAGGCGTCGCTCCGGTTCGGCGGACCCGAGACGCTCGAGAGCAAGATCTTCGCCCGCCTGTCCGCGTGGCAGAACTGGATCTTCCAGCGCCCGAACGCCGTCGGCCCCAAGGGGGCGCTCGTCGTCTACGGCACGGGGCAGCGGGGCGAGTTCGACCGGAGGAGAGTGTGATGGCCGGCATCGACTACACGGAGCGGATCCCGAACAACGTCAGTCTCGCCGAGAACCGCCGGCTCCAGCGCGCCCTCGAGGACTGGCAGCCGAAGTTCCTCGAGTGGTGGATGGACATGGGGCCGCACGGCTACCAGACGAAGGACACGTACCTGCGCACCGCGATCAGCGTGGACGCGCAGGGCTGGGCGCAGTTCGGCTACGTGAAGATGCCGGAGTATCGCTGGGGGATCTTCCTCGCCGAGCCGGAGCCCGATCGCCGCATCGCCTTCGGGGACCACAAGGGCAGTCCCGCGTGGCCGGACGTTCCGGGCGAGCACCGCGGCGTCCTGCGCCGGCTCATCGTCACCCAGGGCGACACGGAGCCCGCGTCGGTCGAGCAGCAGCGCCACCTGGGGAGCACGTGTCCCTCGCTCTACGATCTGAGGAATCTCTTCCAGGTCAACGTCGAGGAAGGCCGGCACCTCTGGGCGATGGTCTACCTGCTCGACGCGCACTTCGGCCGCGACGGCCGTGAGGAGTCCGAGGCGCTGCTCCAGCGGCGCTCGGGCGACCGCGACAAGCCCCGCATCCTCGGCGCGTTCAACGAGCGGACGCCCGACTGGCTCTCGTACTTCATGTTCACCTATTTCACCGACCGCGACGGCAAGTACCAGCTGGCCGCGCTGGCCGAGAGCGGCTTCGACCCGCTCTCGCGCACCTGCCGGTTCATGCTGACCGAAGAGGCGCACCACATGTTCGTCGGCGAGACCGGCGTGGGCCGCGTGGTCCAGCGGGCCTGCGAGCTCATGCGCCAGCACAGGACGGACGACGTGCGCAAGCACGGCGGCATCGACCTGCCGATGCTCCAGCGGTACATGAACTTCCACTACTCGGTCTCCCTCGACCTGTTCGGCTCGGAGATCTCGACCAACGCGGCGAACTTCTACACGATGGGCCTGAAGGGCCGCTTCGAGGAGACGAAGAAGGACGACGACCACCGGCTGAAGACGGCGACCTACCCGATCACGTACCTCGACGGCGGCAGGATCGCGACGCGCGAGGAGGCCGCGCTGCCGTCGCTCAACGAGCGGCTCCGGGACGACTACATCGCGGATTGCCAGCGCGGCGTAGACCGCTGGAACCGAATCATCAAGGCGCAGGGCGTCGATTTCGAGCTGCGCCTGCCGCACCGCGCCTTCCATCGCGCGATCGGCATGTTCGCCGACGTGAGGGTCTCGCCCGACGGGCGCGTGCTCGACGCGGCGGCCTGGGAGGCGGGCAAACACGCGTGGCTGCCGACCGAGGACGATCAGGCCTGGGTCCAGAGCCTGATGCAGCCCGTCATCGCGCCCGGCGCGTTCGCGAACTGGATCGCGCCGCCCGCGCGCGGCGTCAACGGCCAGCCGCTGGACTTCGAGTACGTGCGGCTCGCCTGAGTCACCCGCCCCACGCGGGATGAGCGCGACGACGCGGTGGGCGCTCGTCCTCACGGGGACCGCTCCCCTGTTCCCGCAGCTCTTGGGGAGCGTCGTCAACATCTGGTACAACCTCGCGCAGATCGACCCGCTGCTCACGCCGGGCCAGCGCGACATCTTCATGCGCACCGTCGCGGCATTCAACCTCGCGGTGTACCCGCCGCTGCTCGCGGTCTGGGCGACCATCCTCGGCTCGCTCCGCGACCCGTTCCGGCGGCTGGCGCGCGGCGAGTCCGTCGACCCTCCGCGGCTCGCCCGCGCCCGGCGGCGGGTGATCAACCTTCCCTGGTGGATGGTGGTGCTTGTTTCTCCTCGCGCTGACCCGTTCGCCCGAGCCGCTCGACCACCGCCTCTGGGCGCACCTGCCGGTGTCGTTCGCCATCTCGGGGCTCGTACACCTCAACGCGCGGCTGGCGGGCGAGGGGCGCCCGCCGCTCGCGGTCGGCATCGGCATCCAGACCGGACGCGCCGTCGTCGGCAGCATCGGCTCGCCGCGCCGCCTCGAATACACGGCGATCGGCGACACCGTGAACGTCGCCTCGCGGGTCGAGGGGCTCACCAAGCGCCTCGGCGAACCGTTGCTGCTCACCGCGGCGACGCACGCCGCCCTGCGCTCGGCGCGGGCGCTGGACACCCTGGGGCCGCAGCCGGTGCGCGGGCAGAAGGACCCCGTGCTCGTCTTCCGCCTCACCCCAGCTTCGCCCGGGCGCGTCCTGAGGGGCGCGCTACAATGTGCCGCGTGATCGCAGCCGGTCGATGGAGGGTGCGATGCCGAAGATGATCATGCCGAAGGGATGGCCCGCGCCGCTGGGAATGTACTCACACGGGATGACGGTACCGGCCGGCGAGATCCTCGTCGTCGCCGGGCAGGTGGGGATGAAGGAGGGTCGCGTCGCCGGCGACGACGTCGGCAGCCAGACGAAGCAGGCCCTCGAGAACGTCGCCGCCATCCTCCAGGCAGGCGGCTGCCGCTGGCGCGACGTCGTGCGGCTGCAGACGTTCCTGACGGACGCGGACGACATCCCGGGATTCATGAAGGCGCGGCAGGAGGTCTTCCCCCGCTATTTCGCCGACGGCGCGTACCCGCCCAACACGCTGCTGGTCGTGAGCCGGCTCGTGCGGCCGGAGTTGAAGGTCGAGGTCGAGGCGATGGCGGTGCGGCCACGCCCCGCGGCGCGGCGGAAGCCGGTCGCCGGGAGAACGCGGAGCCGCCGATGAACGCATCGGAGGTCCTGCCCGCGCAGTTCAACGTGGCCGAGCACTTCGTCGACCGCAACGTCGCGGAGGGCCGCGGCGGCGCGCCCGCGTTCCTCTACGAGGATCGGACGCTCACCTACGCGGACGTCCAGGAGCTCGCCAACCGTGCGGGCAACGCGCTGCGCGAGCTCGGCGTCGGCCCGGAGGACCGCGTCCTCATGATCTGCCTCGACGCGCCCGAGTTCGTCGGCGCGTTCTGGGGTGCCATCAAGATCGGCGCGATCCCGATCCCGGTGAACACGCTCCTGCGAACCGCCGACTACCTCTATTTCCTGAACGACAGTCGCGCGAAGGTCGCCGTGGTCTCGGCGGCGCTCCTCGGCGAGGCGGCGCCCGCGCTCCTGGAGGCGCGGTACTTGAAGCACGTCCTCGTCGCCGGTGGTCCCCCCGGCCCCTTCCTCACGTGGGAGGATCGTCTCGCCGGGGCGTCCGTGACGCTCTCGGCGGCCCCCACGTCCAGGGACGAACCCGCCTTCTGGCTGTACTCGTCCGGCTCGACGGGAGCCCCCAAGGGCGCGGTGCACCTGCACCATGACATGTACGTCTGCGCCGAGACCTACGCGAAGCAGGTGCTCGGCCTGCGCGCGACCGACAGGGTCCTCTCCGCGGCCAAGCTCTTCTTCGCCTACGGCCTCGGCAACGCCGGCTACTTTCCGATGGCCGTCGGGGCCCAGAGCGTGCTCTTCCCGAACCGCCCGCTGCCCGAGACCATGTTCGAGCTGATCGCTCGCCACCGCCCGACGATCTTCTTCGGCGTCCCGACCCTCTACGCGGCGATGCTCACGGTGAAGGAAGCCGAGCGGCGCTTCGACACCGCCTCGCTCCGGCTCTGCGTTTCGGCCGGCGAGGCCCTGCCCGAGGAGATCTACAATCGCTGGCGCGAGCGCTTCGGCGTCGAGATCATCGACGGCATCGGAACGACGGAGATCCTGCACATCTTTCTCTCGAATCGCCCGGGGCAGGCGCGGCCGGGCTCCACCGGGCTGGCGGTGCCCGGCTACGAGGCGCTCGTCGTGGACGACGAGGGGCGGCCGGTGCCGCCGGGCGAGATCGGCAACCTCCGCGTCAAGGGCGACTCGATCATGGCGTACTACTGGAACAAGCACGAGAAGACGAAGGAGGCGCTCTTCGGCGCCTGGATCCAGACCGGCGACAAGTACTATCAGGATCCGGACGGCTACTTCTGGTACTGCGGCCGCGGCGACGACATGCTGAAGGTCGGCGGCATCTGGGTGTCGCCCGTCGAGGTCGAGGGCACGCTCGTGCGCCACGCGGCCGTGCTGGAGGCCGCGGTGGTCGGCAAGGAGGACACCGACCGTCTCGTCAAGCCGAAGGCCTTCGTCGTCCTCAAGGAGCCCTCGAGGGCGTCCGAGGCGCTCGCCGACGAGCTGAAAGGATTCGTGAAGGACAAGATCGCGCCCTACAAGTATCCGCGCTGGGTCGAGTTCGTGGGTGAGCTGCCCAAGACGGCGACGGGCAAGATCCAGCGCTTCAAGCTGCGGACCTGAGCGGTCGCGCGCGCGTGTTCGACGGGCACCTCGAGACGCAAGCCCCCGACGCCCTGCGCGCGCACCAGTGGCGGCGCTTCCACGCCATGGCGCGCGAGCTGCTCGCGTCCAATCGCTTCGTTGGAGCCAAGTGGCGCGCGGCGGGCGTGGCCTCGGTGGACGATCTTCGCGGTTGGGAGGACTTCCGGCGCCTCCCCTTCACGCTGAAGCGTGAGTTCGTCGAGGACCAGGCGGCGAGCCCCCCCTTCGGCACGAACCTGACGTATCCCCTCGAGCGCTACGTCCGCGTCCACCAGACATCCGGGACGAGCGGCCAGCCCATCCGCTGGCTCGAGACGCAGGCGTCGTGGGAGTGGTGGGCCCGTTGCTGGGGATTCGTCCTGCGCGGCGCGGGCGTGACGGAGACGGATCGCGTCTTCTTTCCCTTCTCGTTCGGGCTCTTCATCGGCTTCTGGGCGGGCTTCGAAGGCGCGCGCGCCCTCGGCGCGCTGGCGATCCCGGGCGGCGGCCAGGACTCGCCGACGCGGCTGGCCTGGATCGAGGCGCTCGGCGCGACGGTGCTCGTGTGCACGCCCTCGTACGCCCTCCACCTGGTCGAGGTCGCGCGCGAGCGCGGGATCGATCTCGGCAGGTCTCCCGTGCGCGTCACCGTGCACGCCGGTGAGCCCGGCGCCGGGATTCCCGAGGTCCGGGCGAGGATCGAAGCGCACTGGCGGGCGCGCGCCTTCGACCATGCCGGAATGACGGAGGTGGGCGCGTACGGCTACGAGTGCGCCGAGCAGGCGGGACTTCACGTCAACGAATCGGAGTTCATCGCCGAGGTGATCGATCCGGCCACCGGCGCGCCGGCGCGGGAGGGCGAGCTCGTGCTGACCAATCTCGGACGGCTCGGCTCGCCCGCGCTCCGCTACCGCACCGGCGACCGCGTGCGCCTGGCCGACGCGCCCTGCGCCTGCGGACGCACGTTCGCGCGGCTCGCGGGCGGCATCCTGGGCCGTCTCGACGACATGCTGATCGTGCGGGGTGTCAACGTCTTCCCCGCGGCGGTCGAGGGCATCGTGCGCCGCTTCGCCGCCGTGGACGAGTTTCAGCTCGAGGTCTTTCGCGCGGGCGAGCTCGACGAGGTCCGCGTGCTGGTCGAGGTCGCCGACACGACGACGCCGCCCGCGGTGCAGGAGGCGCTCCGCGTCGGGCTCGGTATCCGCCTCGAGGTGCGCGCTGTGCCCCGGGGGAGCTTGCCCCGGTACGAGCTGAAGGCGCGCCGGGTCGTCCGGCGATGAAGCCGCGGTGCCGCCGCGCGCGGCTGGGCGGCGGCTCGGTGGCGAGGGCGGCGGCCGCCGCCAAGCGGGGGCCCGACAGAAGACGCGGCTCTTTGTCCCCGCTTCGGCTACTATCGAGAGGCACCGAGAATGTCTGACGCACAGGAGCTGGCGCCCCAGGGAGAGTCCAAGAATCCCCAGGCCGTGCCCGGGACGGCGGTGCCGTTCGGCGGCACGGTCACCATCTTCTTCAGTGACATCCGGGGTTTCACGGACTACACGGAGCAGTTCGGAGACGAAGCCGCCTACCAGATCCTCCGAGAGCACAACGCCATCGTCGGCAAGCAGATCGAGGCGTTCGGTGGCGTCGTCGTCAAGACCCAGGGTGACAGCTTCATGGTCGCCTTCACGACGGCGCGTGGCGCCATCCTCTGCGCCGTCGCCATCCAGCGCGCGATCGCGGAGGCGCACGAGAACCAGACGGGTCCCCGGATCGCCGTCGGCATCGGCATCAACACCGGCGAGCCGATCCAGGAGGGCGGCGACTATTTCGGGAGCATGGTGAACCTTGCGGCCCGCATCTGCGCGTCCGCCGGTCCCGGACAGATCCTCGTCGCCGAGACGACGCGGTCCGTCGCCGGCCGGGTCGAGTCGGTCGACTACGTGGACCGCGGGCTTCATGAGCTCAAGGGATTTCCGGAAGCCAAGCGGCTCAGCGAGGTCGTCTGGCGTCCGGCGGACGCGATCGCCCAGGCGACCGGCCATGGGGCGTCCGCGGGCGGCAAGGAGGAGGCCGCGGCGTTCAAGGCCGCCGTCCAGAAGGCGATCGGCGTGCTCACGCGCGTGCTCGCCGTGACCCACCTGGACGACCCGGCGTTCGCGCCGCTCCTTGAATGCCAGGCCAAAGCGAGCGAGATCCGGCTGGCGCTCTCGCGGGCGGCCGCCGAGCGGCGGCCGGTCGGGGCGAAGCAGGTTCTGGAAGTGGTCGTCCCGTTCGAGAACTTCCTGACGCTCGTGGTCGAGGGCAGCACCCTCAGTGAGGAGCGCTGGGCCGAGCTCGACGCGGCCGTGGCCCGCGCGTTCGGGCGTCCCCTGGTGACGGCTGCCGCGCGTCGGCGGCTCTCCGGCGGGACGCGCGAGCGGCCGGAGCCCGCGGGCGAGATGAGGAGGCAGGTCGCCGCGCCCGCCGCGCCCCCGCGGATCCCGGTGACCCAGGCGATCACGCCGCCCCCGCTCGACCCTCGTGCCGCGGGGGTGCGCTGGTGGGCCGCCGCCTACGCGGCGTGGAGCCAGTGGAAGCTCTCGGGGATCGGCTGGGCCCACGCGCTGCGCGGCGAGCTGGGAAAGTATCCGTATCTTCTGAGCGTGCCGATCCAGGAGAGCGAGGACCACGACGACGGGCAGCTCTCGGGCGGCTATTTCCTCCTTCTCGAGCACATCGAGAACCAGGCGTCGTCCTTCCTGCGCACGGCGCTCGAGCGCGCGCTCGAAGGCACCAAGGGCGCGGTCGCGCCCGACGTGCTGGGTCCGAAGCTCTACCACGCCCTCGTCGAGGGCGGCCGGCTGCGCGAAACCTACGGGGCGCTCGTCCGCGAGGTCATCGGCATCGCGATCCCGAACCCGGGCGTCTGGGCCGACGGAGGCATGGTCGAGCACGAGGACGCGACCGTCGCGATCACGCGCCCGAGCGGCCTCATCGGAGAAACCGGTGAGCGGCCCGTGCGGCTCACCGACACCAAGGAGCGCCTGGCGGACCACAGCTTCACCGTGACGCTCGAGCCGCTGACCGCGCGCTTCTTCTACGTGAAGCCCGGCCAGATGAAGACGCCGCGCGACCTGCACCTCAAGCTCGTGGTGGACGGCAAGCCCTCGGACTGCGCGTGGTTCATCACGCTGAAGACCAGCCTCGTGGTCCGCGCGGAGCCGCGAGCCCTGCCGAAGGACGGCGTCTCGCTCCCGGGCCTCGGCAAGGACCACGCGGGCGCCTGGGTCGCCCTCTTCAATGCCGACCCCGATGCGTCGGGCTCCTACGAGCTGGTCGTCGGCCTACGGCCGCCCAAGCCGGCCGGGCCCCTCTGGTCGCCGTTCTCGCCTCCGGGACGGCGTCCGCGCTGACCGCGGGCGCGGGGTCGGCTACTGCTGCTGCTGCTGCTGCGAGGCGATCTCCTCGCCCGCGGCCAGGCGGTCGAGGCTACGCTCGGGGATCTCGCGAAAGACGGGCAGGTCGATCTGCCGCACGGCCTCGTGGAGCGTCCCGACGCCCGTGGCCGGCGTCACTTCCGTGAAGACCTCGGCCCGGAGGGTCTCCCTGGCGACACCGCGGAAGATCCCCTTGTTGGGCGGGACGTCGTCGTAGTGACGCCCGTGGCCGACGACGACGTAGCGCTCGTCCACCTCCCGGTCGTGCGTGGGGTCGAAGGGCACCCAGCCGCCGCCCGGCGAGTAGAACTCGATCCACGCGTGGCTCTGCGACGCCTCGCGCGTCGTTCGCTCAACGTGCAGGTAGCCGCTCACGTAGCGGCAGGGGATGCCCCGTAGGCGCAGGAGCGCCAGCATGAGGTGCGCGAAATCCTGGCAGACGCCGGCGCCGATCTTCAGGAAGTCCTCCGTCGTCGAGTCGTAGCGTGTCACGTCCTTCCGGTACTCGAAGCGCTTGCGGATGTACTTGCCCAGCGCCAGGACCTGCTCGCCGATCGGCGCGCGCGGCGGCAGCGCGGCCACGCGGAGCGCCGCGCGCAGCGCGGGCGTGACCCTGACGGGGCCGCCGAACTCGACGAAGTCGCGCAGGGCGTACGGTAGCGGGTCACGCGTCGGCGCCTCGACGAGCGTCGCGATCGCCGGGCTCGTCACGTGGGTGCGAACGAGCGAGCGGGCGTCCACCTCGATCCGGTCGTGGAACTTCGTGATCGTGAAGTGGTGCGTGAGGTTGTCGTTCCAGTCGCGATAGCGGAAGACGCGCGTCGGCGGACCCACGGCGAGCTGGAACGAGGCGACCGTCTGGCTCGCCGTCGTCTTCGGTTGCACGCGGAGCTCCAGGAACGACTCGCTGATGTAGCCGTCGTACTCGAACGCGAAGCGATGCTCGACCTGGAGAAACATCAGGTGACGAAGTACTGGCTCGCGAGCGCGTCGTGGATCTTGCCCAGCTCGGCGGCCACGTGATCGAGCAGGCCCACGAAATCGCCCCGCCGCATGAGCTCCTCGTCGTCATAGCAGAGATCGGCGTGGAGCCGGCCCACGAGTCGGGCCGGCGGCGTGAGGCCCTCGGGCCCGGCGATCTGCTCCAGGCACGCCCGCAGCGCCCCGGCGCCGGACCGGAGCGAGCGGGGCAGGTTCGAATCGAAGAGCAAGAACGCGATAACCAGGTTCGGCTCGAGGCGGGCCCCGTAGATCTTGCGGTAGTTCTCGAGGGACGAGAGGCTCCGGAGCAGCGTCCGCCACTGCGTGTAGTAGAGCGGCAGATCGGTGCGCGGGTCGGCCGCCAGCAGCCCCGGGAGCTTGGCACGCAGGATCAGCGTGGTCCGGTAGAGACGCTCCAGCGACTCGCCGAGCCGCACGAAGAGCCAGCTCTCGTCACGCGTGAAGGTCTGCTCGACCGCGCCGAGGATGGTGAAGATTCCCTTCTGGGTCGTCGTCAGCGCGTCACGGAAGGCGGGGAGGTCGGACAGGCCACGCCGCTCGTAGGCCTCGACGGCGCGAAAGGTCTCGTTGAGCGCGAGGAACACCTCGAGGGTGAGCGCCTCGCGCACCGAGCGCGCGTTCTCACGCGCCTTCCGCAGGGAGTAGTTCACCGAGTAGGCGTTGCCGGAGTCGAGGAAGAACGCGTGCAGGTGCGGCACGGCGAGCGGCGCGAACGGCATGATCGGGCGCGTCATCTGGGCCGAGGGGAAGATGGCCAGGAGGTCCTTCCAGGCGGCCTGCGCGAGGGGCTCGGCGAGCCCCTGCGTCTCGGTCGAGAAGTCTTCCGTGACGAGGAGGAGCCGCGTGATGCTGCCCGCGCGCTCCACGTAGCGGCCCATCCAGTAGAGCGCGTCGGCGACCCGGGAGAGCATCAGGCGTCCTTGGGCGCCAGCACCCAGGTGTCCTTGCTGCCGCCGCCTTGCGAGGAGTTGACGACGTAGGAGCCCGACCGCAGCGCCACACGCGTGAGCCCGCCGGGGAGGACGCGGACCGACTCGCCGAAGAGGATGAACGGCCGGAGGTCAATCCGCCGCGGCTCGAACCGGCCCTCGAGGTACGTCGGGTGGACGGAGAGCTCGACGAGGGGCTGGGCGATGTAGTTGTCCGGATTCTTCCGCATCCGGCCCAGGTACTCCTCGATCTCCCGCTTCGACGCGAACGGGCCCATCAGCATCCCGTAGCCGCCCGAGTCGCCCGTGGTCTTGATGACGAGCTCCCGCGCATGCTCGCGGATGTAGGCGAGGTCCTTTGGCCGGAAGCCGAGGTAGGTCGGCACCTGCGGCAGGAGCGGCGCCTCGCCGAGGTAGTACGTGATGAGCTCGGGCATGAAGGCGTAGACGGACTTGTCGTCGGCGACGCCGGCACCCGGCGCGTTCGCGAGTCCGACGTTGCCCTCGCGGTAGACGTTCATGAGCCCCGGGACGCCGAGCAGGCTGTCGCGTCGGAAGGTGAGCGGGTCGAGGAAGTCGTCGTCCACGCGGCGGTAGATGACGTCGACCTTCTGCTTGCCGCGCGTCGTCCGCATGAAGACGTGGTTGTCCTCGACGATCAGGTCGCGGCCCTCGACGAGAAAGACGCCCATCTCGCGCGCCAGGAACGAGTGCTCGAAGTAGGCCGAGTTGGCCATGCCTGGCGTCAGGATCACGACGACCGGCCGTTCGCTCCCGCGCGGCACCGCGTGGAGCAGGGTCTCCAGCAGGAGGTTCGGGTAGTCCTTGATCGGACGCACGGGGTAGGCGGTGAAGAACTCGGGAAAGACGCGGTTGAGGACGTTGCGATTCTCGAGGACGTAGGAGACGCCCGAGGGGCAGCGGCAGTTGTCCTCGAGGACCAGGTACTCGCCGCGGT
This sequence comes from Methylomirabilia bacterium, assembly GCA_041496385.1. Taxonomy (GTDB): domain Bacteria; phylum Methylomirabilota; class Methylomirabilia; order Rokubacteriales; family CSP1-6; genus AR19. Next base: position 29,090 of record JBGQEL010000039.1, read on the forward strand.
CGTTCCGGACGACGTCGGTGCCGACCACGTGCGTGTAGATGCGCTGCGGCGGGATGACGCCGAGGAGCTCGCGCTTGTACTCCCGGCGCGAGAGCACCAGCTCCGCTGGGATGACGCCGTCCCGCAGGCACTTCTGGCCCTGGTAGACGTCGAGGATGAAGAGGTTCAGCGCGGTGACACGCTGGACGAGCCCCGCCTGCAGGCGCTCCCACTCGGGCGCCGGGATCACGCGGGGCACGAAGTCAAAAGGGAAGATCCGCTCGGTGCCCTCCTTCTCGCCGTAGACCGTGAACGTGATCCCCTGGTCCATGAGCGAGAGCTTCTGCAGCCGTTCGCGCCGCTCGATCTCGCCGTGCGTGAACGACTCGAGGATCGAGACGATGGGCCGGTAGTGCTGGCGCGGCGCGCCGCCCCGCTCGAACGCCTCATCGAATGCCTTCGTCTCGGGCACCCATTTCATGCGGCACAGGATAGCATTTCAGAAATGGAGCGCGAGCCAGACGGTGGGCTCCGCCGCGTCCGTCCACTCGACGCGGTGGCGCCGCCGCGCCGGGATCAGAACATGATCGCCCGGCCGCAGCGTGAGGGGCGCGGCGTCGCCCTCGAAGCGGAGGCCCGCGCCGCCGCGGAGCAGCAGAACCCACTCGGCCCGATCCTGGTCGTACCAGCGGCCGGCGGGCGTCGCGTGGCCCATGGACACTATCCGCTCGAGACGAAATCCCGGCGCCTCGAGCAACACCTCGACGACCTCCTCGCCGGGCGCCGGCGGCGGATCGCGGAACAGGTTCTCGATGCCGCCGAGAATAGCAGACGCTAGCGGCCGACGATCTGCCTCTTCATGCCGCCGAGGGCAGAGAGCAGCTCGCTCTTCTCCTGCGCCGGCCCCTTGAACTTGTCGAGCGACTTCACCAGATCCTCCACGAGGGCGCCGAAGTCGCCGTCGGTGATCGCCATGCCGCGGTGGGCGTCCGCCATGCTCCTGCCGGTGTACTTGCACGGTCCACCCGTCGCCTCGCAGATCTGGTCGACGAGCATGCCCTTGAGCCGCGGGACGGTGGCGCCCTGGAAGCGCGCGTTGATGCGGCCGTCGGCCGCCACGTTGCCGATGAAGTCGTCCACGACGGCCGTGATCGCCCCCTTGCCGCCGAGCCGGTCGTAGAGGGACTTCTTCTCCATGGCCATCTTGCCGTCCATGCCCGCGCAGCCCGCCGCCGCGAAGAGCGCCACCGCCGCGACCCCGAAGACAAAGCGTCTCATCGTCGATCCTCCTGTGTGTGGTCGAGAGCTGGACCTCTACGCGGGACTACGGGCGGGATCCGAGCTTGGATCTCCGACGTAGTCATGACAGATTGTCGAGCGAGCATGACGAGCGCGGGCGGGGACCTCATCAGGGGCATGGCGGCCGGCGACCGGGAGGCGTTCGCCCGGTTCTACGACCGCTACGCGCCGCTCGTCTACCCGTTGATCGTGCGGATCGTGCGGGAGCGCGCGGAAGCGGCGGACGTGCTGCAGGAGGTATTCTGGGAGACGTGGCAGGGCGCGTCGGGCTACGATCCCGGTCGCGGCAGCCCGGAGGCCTGGCTGATCACGCGAGCCCGGAGCCGCGCGATCGATCGCGTGCGGACGCTGCGCAGGCGCGGGGAGACCTTCGTGGCGCCGCTGGACGAATCGCTCGCCGCCGCGCCCGCCGACCCGGGGGGCGACCCGACGCAGCGCGCGGAGGAGCGCGGGGTGCTCCGGAGCGCCCTTGGACGGCTGCCCGAGGCGCAGCGTGAGGTCATCGAGCTCGCGTACTACGCCGGGTTCACGCAGACGGAGATCGCCGAGCGGCTCAAGCAACCGCTCGGCACCGTGAAGACCCGCATCCGGCTCGCGCTCGAGCGCCTGCGTGAGGTCGTTCAACCCACATGAGCCAGAGCCACGAGCCCTTCGACACGATGGCGGCCGTGTACGCGGTCGGCGCCCTCGACGGCGCGGAGCTCGCCGAATTCGAGGCGCATCTCGCGGGCTGCGCGCGTTGCGCCGCCGTCCTGCGCGAGCACGGCGAGACGGCGGCGGCGCTCGCGCGCGCGCTGCCGCCGCTCGCGCCGCCCTCGGAGGTGAAGGAGGCGCTCCTGCGGCGCGCCGCGGCGGCCACGCCGCGCCCGGCGCCGGTGCGCCGTCCGTGGCTCGGCTGGGCGCTTGGGGCGGCGGCCGTCGTCGCGACCGCGTGGTTCACGGGCGCGTTCGTGGCCGCTCGCTACGAGGCGCGGCTCGGGCAGATGGCGCGCGAGACCGCGGCGCTTCGCGAGAAGCTCGAGCGCGACGTCAGCGCGCTCAACGACCAGCTCGCCGTCTACCGGAGCGCGGCCGACCTCCTGCGCGATCCGGCCGCGCGGGTGGTGGCGTTGCGGGGCGCCGGGGCGAGCGGCGAGGCGACGGGCCGCATCATCTGGCACGAGAAGGCCGGCGGCCACCTCTTCGTCGCGAACCTGCCGCCCGCGCCGCCGGGCAAGGCCTACGAGCTGTGGACGATCGGCGCCGCGGCGCCGCGGCCGGCGGGCGTGTTCCGTGTGGACGCCGCGGGGCGGGGGAGTCACCCGATCGCCCCCCTCGAGGGCGGCGAGCCCGTGAAGGTCTTCGCGGTCACGCTCGAGCCCGAGGGCGGCGTGCCGGCGCCCACCGGGCCCACCGTGCTCGCGTCGAAGTAGCTCAGCCCGCGCGGCGGCGAAGCGCCCGCAGGACGGCGATGATCGTCATCGCGTCCTTGATCTCGTCCCGCTCGACCATGCGCAGGACCTCGGCGAAGGGGAACGCGCGCACCTCGATGAACTCGGTGGGATCGGGCGGGCGCGCGGCGCGGCGGAGCCCCTCGGCGAGATAGAGGTTCGCGGTCTCGTCGACGACGCTCTTCGAGGTGTGGAAGGCGCAGAGCTTCACGAGCCGGTCCGCGCGATAGCCCGCCTCCTCCGCGAGCTCACGCTGCGCGGCGGCCTCCTCGCTCTCGCCGGGGCGCATCGCACCCGTCGGCATTTCCCAGTAGAAGTCGCCGGCGACGTAGCGGTACTGTCCGACGAGCACGACCGTGTCCGGATCGAGGAAGGGAAGCACGCCGACGCAGGGGCCGATGTGGACGACGCCGTAGGTGGTCGTGCCGCCGTCGGGCAGCGCGACCTCGTCCTCGCGCACGCGGATCCAGCGGTTCTCGTAGACCGGCCGCGTCGCGAGGCGGCGCCACGCCGTGCGCGCCAGGGCGTCACGCTCTTCGGCCATGACCATGGAGTATACTGCGGGCGACGCTGATCACCGCACCGGAGGAGTTCCCGATGAGCCTGCCGAGACCCGTCGAGACACTATGGAACGAGCTCCAAGAGGTCCGCGCCGAGGTGCTCGGCGAAGTGGAAAGTCTGTCGCAGCGTCAGGCGGACTGGAAGCCGGGTGCGACGGACTGGTCGGTCGGCGAGATCATCGACCACCTCACGATCGCCGAGATCGCGACGGGGAAGCTGACGTCGAAGCTGACGAAGGAGGCCGAGGCCGCGGGCGCGGCGGCGCCGTGGCCGGCGGATCTCGCCGCGCTCCGGCCGCTCCCGTCCGAGCCGCCGAGCCGGGCCGACGCGCCGCCGATCGTCTGGCCGACGGCCGGCAAGGCGATCGGTGACCTCGTCGCCACGATGAGGGCCGCGCGTCAGCGGAGTCGGCAGTCCATCGAAAAGCTCGCCGCGTCCGATCCGCGCACGCTTCGCTTCAAGCACTTCCGCCTGGGCGAGCTGGACCTCTCCCAGTGGTGGCAGCTCCAGGCGCGTCACGACCGCATCCACCTGGGACAGATCCGCGACGTGAAGCACGCGCGCGGGTTTCCGAAGGCGTGAGGCGCGTGCGCCGCCGCGGGGCGAGGCGCGAGGCGGGGCCGTGAAGGTCATTCTCCGGAACCCGCGGCGCGAGGTGGAGCTGGCGGGCGGGCGCCGTGTGCGGGACGTGCTGCGGGAGCTCGACATCATTCCCGAGACCGTGCTGGTCATCCGCGGCGATGACCTCGTCACGGCCGATCAGCTCGTCCGCGAGGACGACGTGATCGAGCTGCGTCCGGTCATGAGTGGTGGCAGCGCATGAAGTGCCGGAAGTGCGGCGCGCCGGCGATCCTCGAGCTGCGCCGCCACAACGCGGCGTTCTGCGCGCCCGATTTCGTACAGTTCTTCAAGAACCAGGTCCGGGAGGCCATCCGGAAGCACCGGATGTTCGAGAAGGACGAGCACGTGCTGGTCGCCGTATCGGGCGGGAAGGATTCGCTCGCGCTCTGGGATGTGCTCATCGACGAGGGCTACCGGACGACCGGCCTCTACCTCGACCTCGGCATCTTCGACTACTCGGTGGAGTCACGGACCAAGTGCGAAGCGTTCGCCGCCACGCGCGGCGTGCCGCTGACCGTCAAGAGCGTCGCCGAGGAAGTGGGTGCCCCCGTTCCGGTCATCAAGAACGTCACGCGCCGGCCACCCTGCTCGGGCTGCGGGCTCTCCAAGCGCTACCTCATGAACCGCGCGGCGCTCGAGCACGGGATGCCCGTCGTCGCCACCGGGCACAACCTCGACGACGAGGCGGCGACCCTCCTCGGCTCGGTCCTCCACTGGCAGACGGAGGCCCTCTCGCGCCAGTCGCCCGCGCTGCCGTCGACGCACGCGAAGCTCGTCCGTCGCGTCAAGCCCCTCTACCGCCTCTCGGAGCGCGAGACCGCGGCGTACGCGTTCGTCAGGCGAATCGACTACATCGTGGAGGAGTGCCCGTTCGCCAAGGGCGCGACCTCCATCGCCCACAAGGAGATCCTGAGCCGGATGGAGGACGCCTCACCGGGGGCCAAGCACAATTTCCTATTCGGGTTCCTGGAGAAGGCCCGTCCGGTGTTCGCGCGGGCCGAGGCCGTGACGCTGAACGAGTGCACGCGCTGCGGGCAGGTGACGACGGGCACCGTCTGCGCCTTCTGCAAGCTCGCCGATCAGGTCAAGCGGACGTTGTAGCGGGGTTCCGGGCATGACCCTCGCGGAGCGCATCCGCGCCGCGCTGACGCTCACGCGCTTCCAGGCGATCGTCGGCATCACGGCCGGCTTCCTCTCGATCGGCGCGACGGTCTGGGGCATCCTGTTCGCGACGCGGGCGCCCGCTCACAGCGGCGAGCTCGTGGCCATCGTCGAGGACGCGCGGACGGCGAAGCCGGTGATCGACGCCACGGTGGAGCTTCTCACCGCTCGGGATGCGCTCATCACCTCGCTCCTGGCCCGCAACGGCCAGACACGCCAGACGCTCAAGGAGGGCGCCTACCGGCTCCGTGTGAGCCACCCGAGATTTTCGACCGAGGTGCGCCAGATCCAGGTCCTCGCGGGCCACAGTCAGGAAATCCGCGTGAGACTCGCCCCGCGCGCTGCGGACATCAAGGTTTCACCACTCGACAAAGCGACGGAAGCGGTCAAAAAGATTTTCCGGTAACGTTGTCAATATTCCTTGATTTCTTGCGGAGTTGTGACTAGACTCCGTCTGCCGCGTGGTAGCTCCGGATCGGTCGACACCGAAGCAGATCCTGGGCGCGGCCGGCCGCGCCTCAGCCGCCACACGGTCTTCCGGAGCCCCGCAATTTCTGCGTCGTTGGA
>JBGQEL010000040.1:0-34193 GCA_041496385.1 Methylomirabilia bacterium
ACGAACGCCGTGCTGCACCTCCTGGCGGTGGCGCGCGAGGCGGGCGTCAAGCTGACGATCGACGAATTCGACAAGATCTCGCGGAAGACGCCGCTGCTGGCGGACCTCAAGCCCTGGGGCACCTACACGGCGCCCGAGATGTACGAGGCGGGCGGCATGGCCGTCGTCGCCAAGCGGCTCCTCGAGGCCGGGCTCCTGCACGAGAAGGAGATGACGGTCACGGGCAAGACGATCGGCGACGAGGCGCGCGCGGCGCGTGAGACGCCCGGTCAGAAGGTCGTGCGCCCGCTGTCGAACCCGCTCAAGGGGTACGGCGGCCTCGTCATCCTGCGCGGCAACCTCGCGCCGGAGGGCTGCGTGGCGAAGGTTTCGGGGCAGAAGAAGGATCTGCACCGAGGACCGGCGCGCGTCTTCGACCGGGAGGAGGACGCCTTCCAGGCGGTCAAGGCCGGCAAGATCAAGGCGAACGACGTCATCGTCATCCGCTGGGAAGGGCCCAAGGGCGGCCCGGGCATGCGCGAGATGCTCCACGTCACGGGCGCCATCCAGGGTGCCGGGCTCGGCGACAAGGTCGCGCTGATGACCGACGGCCGCTTCTCGGGCGCGACGCACGGCTTCATGATCGGCCACATCGCGCCGGAGGCCGCCGACGGGGGCGCCATCGCCGCCCTGAAGACCGGCGACACGATCGTCATCGACATCAAGAAGCGGCGGCTCGACGTCCTGCTGTCCGCGGCCGAGCTCAAGAAGCGGCTGCGCGCGGTGAAGCGCCCGAAGCCGCGCTACACCTCGGGCGCCCTCGCGAAGTATGCGCGGCTCGTCTCGTCCGCCTCCGACGGGGCCGTGACGGGTTGAGCTCCGAGCGTCGGGCGCCCGGGCCCGGCGAGGGCGCCGCGTCTCCCCAGCCGGGCGACGGTGTGAGCCCGGCGTTCCTGGCGCTGCTCGAGTCGGAGCCGCTCGGCGAGTTGATGGTGCTGGACGTAGGCACCGGCGCGGGACGACTCGCGCTCGCGTTGGCGCCACGCTGCCGGGCGGTCGTGGGCGTGGACCGCGACGCGCGTCTGATCGACGAGGCGCGCCGAGCCGCCGCGGCCGCCGGGCTCTCGAACGCGCGCTTCGTCGTCGGCGACGTCGAGGTCGAGGAGTACGCGCCCTTCAAGCCCGAGATGGTCACCGCCCACCTCTGCATGTCGGAGGCGATCGCCGAGCGCGCCGGGCGCGTGCTGGCGCCTGGCCGGGTCTTCGCCTTCGTCGCCCTGCACTCAGACCAGTGGAAGGAGACCGGCCGGCCCTCGCGGTTCGCCCTCGGCGAGGTGGGCACCAGGCGCCTGCTCAAGAAGCGCGGCTTCGCCGTCGAGCACTGCGCCGTCGAGCGCGAGGTGCAGCAGTTCGCGACGGTGGAGCAGGGGCTCGCGGCGGCCGTCGCGCTGCAGGAGAAGTGGAAGCAGGACGGGCGCTGGTTCCGGTATGTGAAATTCCTCGAGGAGGGCGGCCGCACGCTCACGCGCGCCCACCTGGTCGTGAAGGCGCGAAGGGCGTGAGGCTGCTCGGGCTCGCCCTGAGCGGGGCCGTGAAGGAGCGGGCGCGGGAGCTCGGGTTCGATCGCGTGGCGATCGGCCCCGCGGGCCCGCCCGGGCGCGGCGACGCGTTCGAGCGCTGGCTCGACGCCGGCTACGCGGGGACGATGGACTACCTCGCGGAGGGCCGCGCCGACCGCCTCGACCCCGAGCGCCTGCTGTCCGGCTGCCGCTCGGTGATCGCGGTGGCCCTGTCCTACGCGCGCGAGGGCGACGAGCCCGGCTGGCAGGGCGTGGCGCGCTACGCCCGGGGCCACGACTATCACGAGCTGATGCGGCCACGGCTCAAGGCGCTCGGCGAGTTCGTGGGGACCGCCGCCGGCGCCGGCGCGCGCTGCCGCGTCGCCGTGGACACGAGCGCGCTCCTCGAGCGCGACGTCGCGGCGCGGGCGGGGCTCGGCTGGGTCGGGAAGAACACCAACCTCCTGTCGTCGTCGCTCGGCTCCTACTTCTTCATCGGGACCGTGTTGACGACGGCCGTGCTCGAGCCCGACGGGCGGGAGCCCGACCGGTGTGGCACCTGTACCGCGTGCCTCGACGCCTGCCCGACGCGCGCGTTCGTGGCGCCCTACGTGCTCGACGCCAGGCGCTGCATCGCCTACCTGACGATCGAGCACCGCGGCGATATCCCTGCCGAGCTGCGCGAGGGGATCGGGCAATGGCTCTTCGGCTGCGACGTCTGCCAGGAGGTCTGCCCCTGGAACCGCAAGGCGCCTCCCGGGCGCGACCCCGCGCTCGCCCCGGCGGGCCCGCTCGGCGCGCTCGAGGACCTGCTGGCGCTCGACGCCGAGGCCTTCAGGGCCCGCTTCAGGCACACGCCGTTCTGGCGTGCGAAGCGCGCGGGGCTCCTCCGGAACGCGGCGATCGCGCTCGGCAACCGCGGCGACGCGCGCGCCGTGGCAGCACTCGAGCGCGCGCTCTCGGACGAGGAGGAGACGGTGCGGGGCGCCGCCGCCTGGGCGCTCGAGCGGGTCCACGCGGGGCGGGAGACGGGCGGGTGAGGGTCACGCGGCTCGACCACTTCGGCGTGGACGTCGCCGATCTGTCGCGCGCGGAGCACTTCTACACGGAGGTGCTCGGGATGACCGTGCAGATGCGACTGACGGACCAGGTGCTCTTGAGCTACGGCGCCGGCAACTGCGCGCTCTTCCACAAGCCCGGGCGCGCGCCCGGAAGCGCCGAGCAGGTGCGGAGCCCGCTTGGCAAGTCGCACCACGCCTTCGAGGTGCCCCATGCCGACCTCGCCGTCGCGCGTGCTCTGTTCAGCGAGCGGGGCGTGCCATTCCACGAGCCGATCGACTGGGGCGACCACGACTGCGTCTACTTTCTCGACCCCGACGGTAACCTCCTGGAACTCGTCGGCTACCGCCCGCGTTAGCGGGGGCGACGACGGATCCCCGCTCGCTCGCGGACGCGGCGGCAGCGCAGGAATCCGACGCGGCCGATCACGATCGTCGTGCCGTTCCCGCCCGGCGGCATCGCCGACCTCAGCGCGCGGCCGCTGGCGCCCGCGCTGGAGCGCGTGCTCAAGCAGCCGGTCGTCGTCTCGAACAAGGCCGGCGCGGCGGGCGCGGTCGGGATGCAGTCGGCCGCGATCGCCAAGCCCGACGGCTACACGCTGCTGCTGGCGCTCGTCAGCATCTCGACCATCCCGGAGGTCGATGCCCTCTTCGGCAGGGCGCCGGCCTACAGCCGCGACCAGTTCGTCGGCATCGCGCGGCTCAGCGCCGACCCGCCCCTCCTGGTCGTCGGCGCCGAGACGCCCTGGAAGAGCCTGAAGGACTTCGTGGACGACGCCCGTCGGCGGCCGGGCGAGATCACGTACGCGTCGTCCGGTCTGTACGGCGCCTCGCACGTGCCGATGGAGATGCTCCTCAGCGCCGCCGGCGGACTGCGGATGCGCCATCTGCCGACCACGGGCGGCGCGCCCGCGATGACGGCCCTCCTCGGCGGCCACGCCACCGCCTGGGCGTCGCCGCCGGCGCTCGCGCTGCCGCATCTGAAATCGGGCAAGCTCCGCGCGCTGGCGACCTGGGGCGGGGCGCGGCTGGCGGCGTTTCCCGAGGTGCCGACGCTGAAGGAGCTGGACTCTTCGCGCCGAAGGGCATGCCGCCCCACGTGTGGAACGCCCTGCGCGCGGCGACGCGGCAGGCGGTGCAGGATTCCGAGTTCAGGACCGCGATGAGCAGGATCGAGACGCCGATCGCCTACCAGGACGCCGACGAGTTCAAGGCGTGGTGGGACCACGACGCGCGCATTCTCGCGGACGTCATCAAGCGCATCGGCCGCGTCGAGGGCAAGTAGTGCGGATCGACGTCCACACGCACATCGTGCCGCCCGGCTGGGAGGACTGGGCGGCGAAGTACGGCGGCGGGCGCTGGCCGCGTCTGGTCCAGAGGGACGCCTGCCGCGCGACCATCATGACGGGCGACCAGTTCTTCCGCGACGTGGACGACCGCTCCTGGAGCCCCGCGCGGCGCCGCGAGGATATGGACCGGCTCGGCGTGGACCGGCAGGTGCTCTCGCCGCCGCCCGTCATGTTCTGCTACTGGGCCGACGCCAAGGCCGCCCGCGCCTTCTGCCGCCTGCAGAACGAGAACGTCGCGGCCATAGCGGCCGCCGACCCGGCGCGCTTCGCCGGGATGGCGACGGTGCCGCTCCAGGACCCGGGGCTCGCGATCGAGGAGCTGCGCCAGGCGCGCGAGCGCCTCGGGCTCCGCGCGGTGGAGATCGGGACCTGGAGCGCCTGCCGGACCTCCGGATCTGCTTCGCCCACGGGGGCGGCGCGTTCCCGTTCACGCTGGCGCGGCTCGACCACGGCTGGTCGGTGCGCCCGGAGGGGCCGGCCGCGATCCCCAGGCGTCCGCTCGAGTACGCCCGGCTCGTTTGGTTCGACTCGCTCACGCTCTCGAGCGCGAACCTGCGCTTCATCGTCCAGGAGCTCGGCGGTGCGCGCGTCCTGATGGGCAGCGACTACCCGGTCGGGTTCCTCGCCGGCGCGGGCCTCGACGACGCCACGCGGGCGGCGATCGAGGGTGGCAACGCGGCGCGCTTCCTGGGCTAGAATCACGCCGGGCATGCTCACGACCGACCGCGTCGCCGGCGGCGCCCTCGCGCTCCTGGCACTCTACACGCTCTGGGAGAGCCGGCGGCTTCCGCTCGGGAGCCTGCGCCATCCGGGGCCGGCCTACATGCCCGTCGTGCTGGCGCTCGCGCTCCTCGTCTTCGGCGTGCTCCTCGTGCTCGCCGGGCGCCGCGCGCCCGCGCTCGCCGGCGTCGGCTTCCCGGAGTGGCGGCACGCGGTCGCCATCTTCGCGGCGTGCGCCTTCGCGGCGCTGGCGCTCGAGCGCCTCGGCTACCGCGTGAGCGTCGCGCTCGTCCTGGCCTTCCTCCTGGGGGTCGTGGAGCGGAAGGGGCTCGTCTTCGTCGTGACGTTCTCGCTGGCGCTCTCGCTGGCGTCGTTCCTGCTGTTCGACACGCTCCTTCGGGTGCCGCTGCCGCGCGGGCCCTTCGGGCTCTGATGGCCGAGACCCTCCACAACCTGGCGCTCGGCTTCGGGGTCGCGCTCTCGCCGCCGGTGCTCCTCTACGCGTTCGTCGGCTGCGTCGTCGGGACCCTGGTCGGCGTGCTCCCGGGCGTCGGCCCGCTCGCCGGCATCAGCCTGCTCCTGCCGGCGACGTTCGGCCTGGATGCCACCAAGGCGATCGTCATGCTCGCCGGCATCTACTACGGCGCGATGTACGGCGGCTCGACGACCTCGATCCTGATGCGGATCCCCGGCGAGGCCGCCTCCGTGATGACCTGCATCGACGGCTACGCGATGGCGCGGAAGGGGCGGGCCGGCGCCGCGCTCGCGATCGCCGCCGTCGGCTCCTACGTGGCCGGCACGGTGAGCGTGATCGCGCTCATGCTCCTGGCGCCGCCGCTCGCGTCCTTCGCGCTCCGCTTCGGCCCGCCCGAATACTTCGCGCTCCTGGCGCTGGGCCTCCTCGTCCTCGCGTACATGAGCAGCGGCTCGATGCTGAAGGCCCTCGCCATGGCGGCGCTCGGCCTCCTGCTGGGGATGATCGGCATCGACCAGATGACGGGGTATTTCCGCTTCTCGTACGGCATCGTCGAGCTGGGCGACGGGATCGGCGTCGTGCCCGTCGCGGTCGGGCTCTTCGGCCTCGCCGAGATCCTGGCCACCGCCGGCCAGCCGACGCCGCCCGAGGTCGCCAAGCCGAAACTCCGCGAGCTGCTGCCGTCGCGCCAGGAGTGGCGGGACTCGGCGTGGCCGATCGGGCGCGGCACCGTGCTGGGCTTCCTGATCGGGATCGTGCCGGGCTCGGCGCACATCATCTCCAGCTTCGTCTCGTACGCCGTCGAGCGGAAGCTCGCGAAGCACCCCGAGGAGTTCGGCCACGGCGCGGTCGCGGGCGTCGCGGGCCCGGAGTCGGCGAACAACTCCGCGACCTCCGGCGCGTTCGTGCCGATGCTGGCGCTGGGCGTGCCCTCGGGGCCGATTCCCGCCGTCATGCTCGCCGCGATGATGGTCCACGGCGTCTCCCCGGGGCCGCTCCTCATCACGCAGCAGCCCGAGCTGTTCTGGGGGTTCATCGCCTCGATGTACGTCGGCAACGTCGTGCTCCTGGTCCTGAACCTGCCGCTGGTCGGGGTCTTCGTGAACCTGCTGCGGGTCCCGTACCCGATCCTCTATCCGTCGATCCTCGTGTTCTGCATCCTCGGCGTCTACGCCGTCAACTCGAGCGTCGTGGACGTCTGGATCATGCTCGCCATGGGCGGCCTCGGCTACGTGCTGCGGAAGCTCGACTTCGAGACGGCCCCGATCGTGCTCGGCGTGATCCTGGCGCCGATGCTCGAGATGGCGCTCCGGCAGTCGCTCGCGATGTCGGACGGCCGCTACGCGATCTTCTTCGCGCGCCCGATCTCGGCGACGCTGCTCGTGGGCGGCCTGGCGCTTGTCCTGCTGAGCCTGCGGCCGCTCCTCACGCGCACGCTCGACTGGCGCGCGAAGCTGGCGCTCGCCGAAAAAGGGGAGGACCATCCATGACGCCGACGCGCATCGCCGCGCTCGCCCTGTCGATCCTGCTCGCCGCGGCCGCCGCCCCTGCGCAGGAGCCGTACCCGACGCGCCCGATCACGATCGTCGCGCCGTTCCCGCCGGGCGGCGTCGCCGACCTGACGGCGCGCCCGGTGGCCGCCGCGCTGGAGAAGGTGCTGAAGAACCCGGTCGGCGTCGTGAACAAGACCGGCGCGGCCGGCGCGGTCGGGATGCAGTTCGTGGCCACGAGCCGCGCCGACGGCTACACGCTCCTGCTGGCGCTCTCGTCAATCTCGATCATCCCGGAGGCCGACAAGCTCTTCGGACGGCCGCCCGCGTTCACCGTGGACCAGTTCGCGCCGATCGCGCTGATCTCGGCCGACCCGACCGTGCTCGTCGTCCCGGCGGACAAGCCCTGGAAGACCGCCAGGGAGTTCATCGAGGAGGCCAGGCGCCGGCCCGGCCAGATCTCCTTCAGCTCGTCCGGCGTCTACGGGACGCTCCACATGGCCATGGAGCTTCTCTCGAGCGCCGCGGGGATCACGCTCCGCCACGTCCCCTACGGGGGCGCGGGTCCAGCGCTCACGGCGATCCTGGGCGGCCACGTCGACGCGCTCGCCTCGGGCCCCGCGGTCGTGCTGCCGCACATCAAGTCGGGGAAGCTCCGAGTGCTGGCCGGCTGGGGCGACAAGCGCGTCGCCGCGCTGTCGGAGGTTCCGACGTTCAAGGAGCTCGGCTACGGGGAGGCCGAGTTCTACATCTGGGCGGGTCTCTTCGCGCCGAAGGGGACGCCCGAGCCCGTCCTGGCGAAGCTGCGGGATGCGACGCGGGCGGCCGTGGGAGAGACCGAGTTCCGGACGGCGATGGACAAGCTCGAGACGCCGATCGTCTTCAAGCAGGGGGAGGAGTTTCGCCTGTTCTTCGAGGCCGACGCCCGCCGCCTCGCCGAGGGTGTGCGCAAGGTCGGCCGGGTCGATACCAAGTAGGCCGCGTGTTAAAATCGGCCGAATCATGGCGATCCTGAAAGTCGCGCGTCTGGGGCACCCGGTGCTCCGCCAGCCCGCCCGGCCCCTGGCCCCGGAGCTGATCCGGTCTGCGGAGATCCAGCGGCTCATCGACGACATGATCGAGACGATGCGCGAGTACGACGGCGCGGGCCTGGCCGCGAACCAGGTGCACACGCCGCTGCAGATCGCCGTCATCGAGGTGCTCGGGAACCCGCGCTACCCCGACGCGCCGGAGGTACCGCTCACGGTGCTGGTCAACCCCGTCGTCACGCCGCTCGGCGAGGAGCTGGAGGAGGGCTGGGAAGGCTGCCTCTCCGTACCGGAGATGCGCGGCATGGTGCCGCGGCACACGGCGGTGCGGCTCCAGTGCTTCGACCGCGACGGACAGTCGGTGGACCTCGACGCCAAGGACTTTTTCGCGCGCGTGATCCAGCACGAGACCGATCACCTGAACGGCATCGTCTACCTCGACCGGATGCGCGATCTCTCGACCCTCAGCCACATCGCCGAGTGGAACAAGCACTGGCTCGGCATCCGAGAGCAGAACGACTAGCCCGGTCCTCGCGGTCGTCCGGGATCTCTTCTTCGTCGCCAGGATCCGAGAGACCGCTCGGCTGGCCGGGGTTCCGCTCGAGTTCGCCCGGACGCACGAGGAGCTGGACGCGGGCCTGGTACGGGGCGCGCGCTTCGTGCTCCTCGACCTCACCGGCGGCTTCGACTACCCGCGGGTGTTCGAGCTCGCGGAGGCGGCGAGGACGCCCGTCCTGGCCTTCACGACCCACGCGCTCGCGCGCGAGACACAGCCCTGGCACGCCCGCTGCGAGCGCGTCGTCACCAAGGAAACGCTCACGCAGGAGCTGCCTCGGCTCCTGACCGAAGGGATCCGCGCATGACCGCCGAAGAGTTCGTCCGCCGGCTCGACGACGAGAACCAGCAGCTCCTCTCACGCCTCGCCCCCGACGCCACGCTCAAGCCCGAGGTCGCGGGCGACCTCACCGTGCTGAACCTCCTCAAGGTCGCGCTGAAGAACGAGCTCGAGGCGACGGAGATCGCGGCGCGCTGGCTCGTCGCCAGCGACGACGTCGACGTGAAGCTGGCGCTCGCGCGGCAGGTGGGCGACGAGGCCAAGCACTACCGCCTGATCGCCGAGCGCCTGACCGCGCTCGGCTTCGCGCCCACCACCTTCAACCCGCTCGCCAAGGGCTACGGCCCGCTCTTCCAGTACCTCGACACGCTGGGCACGACCGTCGAGCGCGTGGCCGCCGGCCAGTTCACTCGCGAGGCGATCGCGGTCGTCAAGAACCGCCAGTTCATCGACTTCTGCGAGCACGCGGGCGACCGCGAGACGGCGACGCTCTACCGCGACGTGATCGAGCCCGACGAGCGTCACCATCACGAGCTGGGGCGGCGGCTCCTGCTCCGGCTGGCGGCGACGCCGGACGCCCAGGCCGCGGCGCAGCGCGCGGCGCGCCGCACGCTCGAGCTCGCCGAGGAGCTGCAGCGGTCCGCGCTGGCCACCAGCGGGGTGCACCACGCGCCCGGCTGCTGATCCGCTCCGGGAGTTCCGGCAGCTCGTGCGGCGCTCCCCGGCCGGCCTGGATCCAGCGCTCGCGGCCCTCCTGATCGCGCGGCTGGAGCGCCCGGACCTCGATCCGCAGCCGTGGCTCGCGCGGCTCGACGATCTGGCGGCGCGCTCGGGAGCCGGCCGCGAGGCGCCGGGGCGCGCGCGACTCGACCGGCTCAGGGCGTTCCTCTTCGAGGAGGAGGGGTTTCGCGGCAACGCGGAGCACTACTACGACCCCCGCAACAGCTGCCTCCACGAGGTGCTCGAGCGCCGCATCGGCATTCCGATCACGCTCTCGGTCCTGACGATGGAAGTGGGCCGGCGCGCCGGCCTCGAGATCGCGGGGATCGGGCTGCCCGGCCACTTCGTCGTGGGCGCCCGGATCGGCGACGAGCTGGTACTCGTGGACCCGTTCGGCGGCGGGCGGGTGCTCGATCGCCAGGAGGCGGAAGCCATCGTGTCACGCGTGGCGGGGCGCCCCGTCCGGCTCACGGACGCCCACTTCGCGCGCGCGAGCGGAGCGCAGATCGCGGTCCGCATGCTCAGGAACCTCAAGGCCATCTACGCCAAGCGCCGGGACTGGGCCAGGACGCTCGCGGCCATCGAGGGCATCCTTGCCGTGGACCCCGCCGAGCAGGCCGAGCTGACCGAGCGCAACACGGTCCTCGCGCAGCTTCGCCGGGAGCTGGCGCTGCTGAACTGACGGCGTCCCGCTGCGGGCGGGGGAGTAAGCTACCGGAATGCCGAGAGGCCGTCGCCGTTCCGCGTACCGCGTGATCGCCTGGACCCTGACCGTCTCGCTGCTGGCCGCGTGCGCCGGGCAACCCTTCAAGCCCGAGTCCGACGAGGTGAAGCTCTGGGCGGCGGCCGACAAGGAGGAGCAGCAGCTTCTCAAGAAGACCAAGCCGTACGACGACCCGCTGCTCGACGAGTATCTGGCCAGGATCGGCGACCGGCTGCGCCCCGACGAGGTCCGCCCGGCGGGCGTGCCGGGGCTGCGCTTCGGGGTGATCAGCGACCCGACGCTCAACGCGTTCGCCATGCCCAACGGCCGGATCTACGTTCACTCCGGCCTGCTCTCGCGGATCGACAACGAGGCCCAGCTCGCGATGATCCTGGGCCACGAGATGACCCACGTGGACCACCGCCACGCGCTCCGGTTCGAGCGCGATGCCGTGAACAAGCAGATCCTCTTCCCGGTGGGCGCCGCGGTGCTGAGCCAGACCGCCAGCGCGATCCTGGGCGGCGGGCTCCCGCTCGCGGCGACCGCCGCCATCAACGGCTACGGCCGCGACCTCGAGCGCGAGGCCGACGAGGAGGGGATGGCGCGCCTGGTCCGCGCCGGCTACGACCCGAAGGAGGCGCCCAAGGTCTTCGCGCTCCTGCAGGCGGATTCGAAGGACCGCGGCAGCCTCGAGACCTTCTTCTTCGGGAGCCACCCCAGGCTGCAGGAGCGGATCGAGACGACCAATCGGCTCATCCAGACGAGCTACGGCGGGGCCGCGGCCTCGCCGACCACGATCACGAACAGCGAGGAGTTCGGGCTGCGCATGCGCACCGTTTTGCGGGAGAACGCGCTCCTGGACATCCGCGCGGGCCGGTTCAAGCTCGCCGAGGACCAGCTCGCGCGCGTGATGGCGATCACGCCGAAGGATCCCCTTGCCCACTTGTACGTCGGTGATCTCTACCGGCTGCAAGCGCAGCGGGCGCGCGCCGCCGAGGCTCGCGGCGTCTTCGCGCGCAAGGCGCTCGACGCCTACGAGCGCTCGGCCGAGCTCGACCCGGCCTTTCCCGATCCCTTCCGCCAGCTCGGGTTTCTCTACTACCAGCAGAAGGAGAACGATCGCGCGCGCGAGGCGTTCAAGCGCTACCTGGCGCTCAAGCCCGATGCGCCGGACGGCGGGCGGATCAAGGAGTATCTGGTGGAGCTGGATCGCTAGGCGCGCCCGGTCCAGGGCCGGAGGCGGGACTTCAAGATCTTGCCCGTGGCGCTCTTGGGGAGCGCGTCCAGGACGGTCACCGTCCTCGGATATTTGAAGCCGGCCAGCCGCTCACGGCAGTAAGCGACCAGCTCGTCGGCGGTGGCCCCGGTCCCAAGGCGAAGCGCCACGAACGCGGCGACCTCCTCGCCGAGCTCGGGGTGCGGGACGCCGACCACCGCGGCCTCGGCGACGGACGGATGGGTAAGGAGCGCGGCCTCGACCTCCTGGGGAAAGACCGAGTATCCGCCTCGCAGGATTCGCTCGCGCTTGCGTCCGGCGATCTCCACCCAGCCGCCGGCCGCAAGTCTCGCGAGATCGCCCGTCTTGAACCAGCCATCGGGTGTCATGATCTCTCGCGTTTCCTCAGGCGAATTAAGGTAACTCTGCATGACGGCGGGACTCCTGATCCAGAGCTCGCCGACCTCTCCGGGAGGCGCCGTCTGCCCGGCCTCGTCCACGAGCCTGACCTCCACCCCAGGCACGGCGCGGCCGATCGACGCGGGCGACTCGGTCGGATCCGAGGTCAGGTAGGAGATCGGGCGGAAGAGCTCGGTCATTCCGTAGCCCCGGAGGATCCTCACCCCGGTGCGCTCGCGCCACTCCTGCGCGAGCTCCCACGGGCACGGTGCGGCGCCCGAGACGGCGACGCGGACCGACGCGAGCGCGCCCGCACCGAGGGCCGGGCTATCGAGGATGCGCCGGAACATGGTCGCGACGCCCGGGACTACCGTCACGCGGTGGCGGGCGATCGCGCCGAGCGCGGCCTCGGGGGAGAACCGCTCGACGAGGGCGACCGTCGCGCCGGCGAGGAGGGGTGCCAGCAGGGCGCCGTTCAGGCCGAACGAGTGGGCGAGAGGGAGCGCCGCGAGGACGACGTCGTCCGGCGTGAGCCCCATCACCGGCCCCGCCCAGGAGTCGATGGCGAATCCGAGCGCCCGGTGCCCCAGGACCGCGCCCTTCGGCCGGCCCGTGCTCCCCGACGTGTACAGAACGAGCGCCGGCGTGCGGGGGTCGGTGAGGGGCTCTGCCAGGTGCCCCACCCCGGGCACGGCGGCGACGTCGGCTTCTTCGATCATCACGACGGGGGCGAGGTCGGCGAGGACCGCGGCGCGCTCGTCAGGTTTCAGCAGCGGGTCGAGCGGAGCGATGGTGAGGCCGAGCTTCCAGCCGGCGAGAAGCGCCACCGCGAACGGCCAGCGGTTCGGCATCGCCATCGTCACGCGGGCTCCCGGCGCGACGCCGCGCCCGGCCAGCGTCGCGGCGAGGACGCCGGCGCGGGACGTGAGCTCGGCATAGGTGAGCGCGCCGCCGTCCCAGACCAGCGCGTGCTTCTCGGGCCAGCGGCGCGCGCCCGCCTCGAGCCGACGGACGAAGCTCTCGGCCACGGGCCGCTAGGGCAGGAAGTCCTTGGGGTCGATACGCCGCCAGACGTCGGGCGGCACGCGGTGGCGCGGCGTGTAGGCGGCGAGCGAGGGCTTGGCCGTCGCGTCCACGCCCCACTTCGCGGTGTAGCCGTCCTCGCGCGCCGACGGGTCGAGGTCCGAGCCCCGCGCGTTCGTGATGATCGTGATGTCGCGGTCGGGCTGACAGCGCGTCGCGATCGCCCAGTTCACCTGCCGGTCGTCGAAGACGTCCACGTCCTGGTCGACCACGACCACGCGCTTCATGTAGAGGTCGGCGCCGAGCACGGCGAGGATCGCGTTCTTGGCCTGGCCCGGCACGCGTTGCTCGATCGAGACATAGCAGGTGAACGGCCCCGGCACGCGCACGGCCTTGACCGAGGGCACCATCGCGCGGACGGCGCGGTGGAGGTTCGCCTCCATCGGGATCGTGGAGAGCAGCATGTGGTCGAGGTGCGCGACCGTGATGTCCTGGAACATCGCGTCGCGGCGATGGGTGATCGCCTTGACGCGGACGATCTCGCGCTGGCGCTCCCCCAGGCTGTAGCCGGTGAACTCGCCGAAGGGGCCCTCGGGCGTCCGTTCGCGCGGCAGGATCTCGGCCTCGATGACCAGCTCCGCGTGGGCGGGCACGAGCACGTCAGAGGTCTCGCACTTCACCAGCTCGAGCGGCTCGCCGAGCAGGGCGCCCATGATCGCGCGCTCGTCCTCGTCGATCGAGCCGATGGCGAGCGCGCCGAGCGCGATCGCGGGATGGACGCCGATGACGAGCGCGAGGGGCAACGGCTCGCCGCGCGCCTCGGCGATCCGGTGGAACTCCCAGAGGTGCTTGCCCGTCGTGAGGTGGATGGACGTGGTGTCGCGGCCCTTGATCTGGAGTCGGTTGTACGCGCAGTTCCAGACCTCCGCGGTCGGATCCTTCGCGAACGAGATGGCGGCGGTGACGTACGCCCCGGCGTCGCCCTCGTGGTGCAGGATCTGGGGAAGAGCGTAGAGATCGACCCGCTCGCCCGTGAGGACGACTTCCTTGACGGGACCCGTCGCGACTGTCCGGGGCGGGATCGGCCGCTCCACCGCGCGGAGGTAAGCCCGCTGGGTCTCCTCGGGCGCCACCCCCATCGCCGCAGCGAGTCGCGCACGGCTCGCGTGCAGATTCGTCAGGACCGGGAACTTCGAGCCCTTGACGCGCTCGAAGAGGAGCACGGGCCGTCGCCGGGCCTCGCGCTCGAGCTTCACGACGAGCGCCGTCAGCTCGTAGGCCGGGTCGATCTCCTTCGAGACGATCTGGAAGTCTTCGGCCTTCCGGCGCTTGACGAGGTCGAGGAAGCTACGCAGATCCTGGGCCACGCCGCCTAGGATACTGAAATCAGGCCTGCTCGGGCACCTTCTTTCTCCCGTTCTGCGCGAACCACCAGCCCAGCGCCACGATGAGCGCGCCTGGAAAGACCGGCAGGAGCGCGACGCCGGGCGCGCCGTGATCCACCCAGCGCGCCAGGTAGCGGTCGGCCAGGATCATCTCGGCGGCGACGTACCCGAGGATCCCGCCGCCGATCCAGATGATCCAGACGAAGCGGTTCATCAGCAGGGCGAGAAGCCCGCTGCCCCAGACGACGATCGGCAGCGAGAGTGCGATGCCGAACGTGACGAGCGTGAGGTCGCCGTGGGCCGCGGCGGCGACCGCGAGCACGTTGTCCATGCTCATGACGGCGTCGGCAAGGATGATGATCCAGACCGCCTCCCAGAGGGACCCGCCCTGCCGCACGTGGCCCTCCGCGCCCGTCTGCTGGCGCACGAGCTTGTACGCGATCCAGAGAAGCACGACGCCGCCGGCGGCCTGGAGTAGGGGGATCGTGAGGAGGAACGTCGCGATCGCGATGAACGCGAGCCGCAGACCGACGGCGCCCGCGGTGCCCCCCATGCGTCCCCAGAACTGCTGGCGCTGCGGCAGCGTGCGCACGGCCAGCGCGATCACGAGCGCGTTGTCGCCCGCGAGCGTGAGGTCGATCACGACGATGCCGGCCAGCCGGGCCCAGAATTCGGGATCCATCAGGAACATCATAGATCACTCCACCAGGCGCTTCAGGACCGCGACCAGCGCGCGGCCCACGACCAGCAGCGCGACGGCGATGGCCAGGCCTTCGTAACGGTTCACAGTCATCACGTGTCTCCTCGTGAGATGGACGAGCGGAGTTCGCCGCCCGGGAGCGGCGCGTGTCAGGAGACGGACGGGATGACCGGGCTAGTGGTCTTCGGGCGAGCGCGGGGACGCGAGCGCGAACAGCGCGGAGCGCGGCGCAGGGGCCCAGACGCGCGACGGCTCGCGAGGGGCGCCGAGGGCGACCGCCGCGGGGCGGGGCGCTGGGGCCCCGCGCTCGACGGCGGCGTCGCGCGCGGGAGCCGGCCGGGCGCCCTCGTCCCGGCGACGCTCGACGCGGCGCTGGGTGTGAAGGGCCTCCTCGATCGAGGAGTAGGCGCCTCACAGTTTGTATAGTTTACGGCAATTGTCGGCGAGCACCTTTTTCTTCTGCGTGTCCGTCAGATCGCCGCGGTTGCGGATCTCGTCGATCGAGCCCGGGAAGCTGTGGTCCCAGTGGGGGAAATCGGAAGCGTAGACGATCTGGTTCTCGCCCACGAGCTTCAGCGCCTGCGGCAGCAGCCACTCGTCCGCCTCGCAGGAGAAATAGATCTTGCCCGAGCGCACGTACTCGCTCGGCTTCTTCTTCAGCACGGGCGCCTCGACCGCGCCGCGCTTGTCGTACTCGTCGTCCATGCGCTCAATCCAGTAGGGGGCCCAGCCGGCGCCGGCCTCGAGGAACGCGATCCGGAGGTCGGGGAAGCGCTCGGGGATGCCCTCGAACACGATGGACGTGAGCTGGCGCATCTGGCCGAACGCGTGCGAGCAGGTGTGCGCCTGAATGAAGCGCGGGAAGAGATCCACGCCGGCGCCGCCCAGATGGGAGCCCGACGCGTGGACGCCGAGCATCACGTCGAGCCGCTGCGCCTCTTCGTAGATCGGGGTGAAGCGCTCGTCGCCGAGAACGTGGCTGCCGTCGGCGGCCAGCATGGCGCCGACGTGGCCGAGCTCCCTCACGGCGCGCCGCAGCTCCTGCGCGGCGGCGGCCGGGTCCTGGATCGGCAGGAGGGCGACGACCTTCAGGCGCGGGCTGACCTTGATGAACTCCTCGTGCATCATCGTGTTGTAGGCGCGGCAGAGCCGCACCGCCCACTCGCGGTCCTTCAGGAAGCTCATGAAGAGCCCGAGCGTGGGATAGAGCACCGCCAGCTCCATGCCGCCCTGGTCGAGCGCCCGGAGCCACTGCTCCGCGTTCCCCGCCCAGTCGTGGAACTTGTCGATGAGCCGCCGGTCCCAGCCGTCCGCCGTATAAAACGGAAACGTCAGCGGGCGCCGGCGATAGGGCTCGTCGAGATACTTCGCGAGCTGATCGTAGCTCTCGGTCACATGGCCGTCGGCGTCGAGCACTGTCATGGCCGTCTCCTCCATCCGGGGATCGCTTCGGGATTCACCACATGCGTCGGGGGTTCGCCGCGCCCGCGCGTCGGGGTCCTCATGGCTTCTTGCAGATCACGTTGAGCAGGGCCTGGCGCTTCTCCTCGCGCACGACGCGGAGCGCCCGGGCGAGCGCCCCGGGCAGATCGGCAGGGTCCTCCACGCGCTCGGCGTGGCCGCCGGAGGCACGGCAGACCAGCTCGTAGTCGGGCGCGGGCTCGAGATCGCTCATGGGCATCGAGCCGGTCCTCGCCGTCCAGCCATCGGGGGCGAAGCCCTTGACGGCGCGCTTGACCGCGTTCCAGGCGCGGTTATTGAAGACCACGAAGAGCACGGGGATGTCGTGGGCGCGCGCCACGAAGTGAACGGCGGTCGGCGCGCCGAAGATGTAGGCCCCGTCGCCGACGCAGCAGATGACGGTCTTGTCCGGCGCGGCGAGCTTGGCCCCGAGCGCGGCGCCGAGGCCCCAGCCGAGACTGCTGGACGCGGGTCCGTTGAAGTAGCTCCCGGGCACGCGGAAGCAGGTCTGGGTTGCGTCGAGGTCGTACTCGTTGACGACGATCGTTCGCTCGTCCACGAGGTCGCCGACGCACCGGGAGAGCCAGGCCATGTCGATCGGGCGGTCGTTCTGGGCATTGCGCGCCGCCGCCGCCCATCCCTCGCGACGCCGCGCGTGCTCGGCCTGCAGGCGCTGCCGCCGTTCGCCCACGAGGCGGGCGTCTATGCGCGTGCTGAGGGCGTCAGCGAGAGCGGCGAGCGTCAGCCGCACGGTGCCCGCGAGCGCCACGTCGGCGCCGAAGCCGCGGATCGGAAAGCGCGAGAAGAGCGGGTCCACGCCGATCTGGACGAGCTTGGCGTCGGGACGCGGGCTCTTCAGCTGGGGGAACCACGGGGCGTCGGACTCGATGACGACGATCGCGTCCGCCTCGTCGAGGTGGGGCGCCGAGTCGTATCCCGCGTGGAGCGAGTGGTCCTGGGGGAAGTTCACGTGGGTGTGGAAGTTGTCGACGACGGGCAGCGCCGCCACCTCGGCAAGCCGGACCATCGACGCGACGGCGCCGGGGTCGCGTCCGAGGGCCTTGGTGATCACGAGGGGATTCTTCGCCGCCGCCAGGATGCCGGCGGCCTCCTCGATCGCGCCGGGCGCCGCGACGACCTCGCTCGGCCGCGGCGCGCGCGAGGCGTCGCGGTACTCGAAGCTGTCGTGGCGCTCCCCCAGGACCTCGCGCGGGAGCGTCAGGTACACGGGACCCTGCGGCTCGGCCTGGGTGATCGCCAGCGCGCGGTCGACGACCGTCTCGAGCTGCGGGAAGTTCCGGAGCTCGTAGTCCCACTTGACGAACTCGCGCACGATCGCGCCCTGGTCGAACGACTCCTGCGCCCAGTGGATCTGGCGCTCGCGGCTGCCGCGGAAGCCCGACTCGGTGATCGGGTTGCGCCCGGCGGTGAACAGCATCGGCACGTTGCCGCGCGCGGCGTTGATGACGCCGCCGAGCGCGTTGGCGGTGCCGACGATGACGTGGACCATCACGACCTGTGGCCGCCCCGTCACCATCGCGTAGCCGTGCGCCATGGCGACGGCGGGCACCTCGTGGGGCACCGTGATCGGGCGCGGCAGGAGCTGGCCGTGGGCGCCGCGACGGGCGTACGCCTCGATGATGGGCGCGAAGTCCGTCCCCGCGTTGCCGAAGAAGTACTCGACGCCCCGGGCCGCGAGCAGCTCCAGATAGGCCTCGGCGGTGCTCTCGATCGTCACGCGCTTGTTCATCGGCTCGCTCCTGTCGTTGCGTTCACCACGAGCTCTTGATCTCGCCGGCCGCCGCGGCCGCGGACGCCGGGACGAGCTGCCGGCGTACGGCGGCGCGCTCCCTGAGGACGAGCCCGGCGCCGAGGCAGATGCCGATCAGGTCGGGCACGAAGTGAGGGACGCCGCCCATCGACGGCAGGAACAGCGCGAAGCCGGCGGCGCAGGCCCACGCGCGCCCGCCCCAGCCGAGCGGGCGGAAGAGATAGCCGGCGCAGCCGATCCCCACGAGCACGACGCCGAGGGCCGCCGTGATCACGGCCAACACGATCTCGCCCACACCCCCGACCAGGATGAGCGCCGGCTGGAACGCGAACATGAAGGGCACTACGTAGGCGACGCTCGCCAGCCGCATCCCGGTCCAGCCGGTCTTCCAGAAGTCGGCGTGCGCGATGGCCGCCGCCGTGTAGGTCGGCAGGCAGTCGGGGGGCGTGATCAGCGAGATCATGCCGAAGTAGAACAGGAACAGGTGCGCGGCCAGCGGCAGGATGCCGACCTGGGTGAGCGCAGGCCCGACCAGCACGGCCAGCGTGATGTACACGACGGTCGTCGGCAGCGGCAGGCCCAGAAAGAGGCAGCCCAGCGCCGTGAGCACGAGGAGCAGGAAGGCGTTGCCACCGGACACCGTGACGAGGAGCATCGAGATCTTGAAAACGAAGCCCGAGAGATTCAGGGTCCCGATGACGATGCCCGCCAGCGCCGTGATGGCGACGATGTCCAGCATCGTGCGGCCGGTCTCCTCGACACTCCTGACGATGTCCTTGAAGGACGCCCGGGTCTCCTTCCGGAGCGCGCCGACGAGAAATGTCGAGACGACGGCGGCCATGCCCGATGGCCCGGCCTCCCAGCCGGCGATCATCAGCGTGTAGATCAGGACACCGAGCGGCATCAGAAAGACCCACCCGCGGCGCATCACGGCCCGGAGCTTCGGAAGCTGATACGCCGGCAGCCCGGCCAGGCCCCACTTGGCGGCCTCGAGGTCCACCTGCGTGAAGAGCGCCAGGTAGTAGAGACAGGCGGGGACGGCGGCGGCGAGGGCGACCTGACCGTAGGAGATGTTGAGGAACTCGGCGATCAGGAACGCCGCCGCGCCCATCACCGGCGGCATGATCTGGCCCCCGGTCGAGGCGACCGCCTCGATGGCCGCGGCCACGTGCGGCTTGTAGCCGGTCTGTTTCATCAGCGGAATGCTGAAGGCGCCGTTCACGGCGACGTTGGCGACCGCGCTGCCCGACACCGTGCCGAAGAGCGCCGACGACACGACGGACACCTTGGCCGCGCCCCCGCGGTATCGCCCCATCGCCACCATGGCGAGGTCCATGAGGAACTTGTCGCCGCGGACCGCGTAGAGGGCCTGGCCGAAGAAGATGAACGCGACCAGCACGCTCGCCGCCACGTTCAGCGGCACGCCGAAGAGCCCGCTCGAGTCCAGGTAGAGGTAGGTCGCGAGGCGCCCCCACGACGCGCCCTTCGCCTCGAGCAGCCCGGGGAACAGGTAGGAGAACCTGGCGTAGAGCACCAGCGCGAGCGCGACCCACGCGAGCGTCCCGCCCGCGATGCGACGCGTCGCCTCGAGGACCAGGAGCACGGCGGCGCCGGCCAGGAGCGAACGATCGAGCGTCAGGACGCCCAGGCGGTAGGCGATCGTCGGATACATGACCGTGACGTACATCCCGACGACGAGGCCCCCGCCGGCCAGGATCCAGTCGTACCACGGCACCCGGACGCCGCTCTCGCGCCGCCGCCCCTTGATCGAGACGAACACGCTGGCCAGCGCGAGCGCCAGGAACAGGCCGAGGAACTGCTCGTTGAAGAACGCGAACGGGAGGTGGTGGTGAACCTGCGTGGCCCAGAGCGCTCCGACGAGGGTGAGCGTGATCAGCAACACCCGCTCGATCACCCGCGCCGCTCCACCGAGGCGGCGGAATTTGGAGACGCTCTCGGCCACGCCGCGCCCTACCGCGCGCCGAACGACAGGAGCTGCTGCTGGACGCGGTCCATCTCCGCTGGCCAGGCGTTCCGCTCCTTGTAGAAACGGATGGCCGCCGGGTGGTAGGGAATCGTCGCTTCCCTGGTCACCGCGCGCTCGCGCGTCCATTCCTTGAAGATCGGATGCAGCGGCGCGAGCTTGCCCATGTCGTCCCAGAGCGGCTTGAGCACCGTGTCGACGACCTGGTCCGGCACGCCCTTGCCCACCGCGAGGTAGATGTCGTAGGCGATCACGCAGGTGTCCTCGACGACGGCCGTGGCGTCGCCTTTCTTCACCCAGCGCGGGTAGTAGCCAGGCACCGCCGCGCGGAGTCGCTTCTCACCCTCGGACGAGCAGTCGTCGGAGATGTGACGCACGCCGACGGAGACGTCGGCCTCCTTGATCTTCGCGGCGTTCAGCGCGAACTCGGTGACCTCGGCACGCCCCTGGACGAGCGCGTCGAGCCCCTCGTTGATCGCGGGCACGGGCACGACCTTCACGTCGTTCCAGCCGAGCCCCGCGCTCGCGAGGTGGCCGAACATGTTGTACCAGACGGCCAGGTGCGCCGGGTACTCACCCGTCATGCGCCGGCCCTTGATCTCGTGAACGGTCTTGATCGGCGAGTCCCGGCGCACCAGCAGACCCACCAGGAAGGGCGAGCCGTTCATCACGAGCCGGATGCCGGGCGCGTGGGGAAAGGGGTTGCGCCCGCCGATCTTGAACGCGGGGCCGCGGTAGGTGAGCGCCATGTCCACGGCGTTCACGACGCCGAACTCCAGTTCGCCGCTCTCGAGCAGCGGCAGGAACGTGCTCGATCCGGAGTACGGCTGGACAGTCATCCTGACGGCGCCGCCCTCGCTCGTGACCTTGCTGAGCCCGCTGGCGATCGCGTAGAACGCCGTGCCCGGCGGGTTGCTGCCGACGCTGACCGCCTTTTGCGCCGCGGCCGGCGCGGCGCCGCACAGCAGCATCGAGAGCGCCGCGACCGCCATCTTGACGCGTTGTGGCGACGAGAGATCCATCGGGTTTCCTCCGGCCGCAGAGCATAGCACTTCGGGTAGAGTATGAAGCCATGACCTCCGGGCGCGTGCGCGGCGGCTTCAATCAGTACGGCTTCACCGTCGGCATCCTCATGCTCGACACGCGCTTCCCGCGGATCCCGGGCGACATGGGCAACGCCACGACCTTTCCGTTCCCGGTCCGCTATCACCGGGTGGCCGGGGCCGATCCGGACCTCGTCGTCCGCCGTGGCGCGGAGGGGCTGCTGCCCGCGTTCGTCGAGGGCGCCAAGTCTCTCGAGGGCGAGGGCGTCGGCGCGATCACGACGAACTGCGGGTTCCTCGTCAAGTACCAGCGCGAGCTGGCGGCGGCGGTGCGGATTCCCGTCTTCACCTCGAGCCTGCTCCTCGTGCCCCTCGTCCACCGCATGCTGCCTGCGGGCAAGCGGGTGGGCATCATGACGGTCAGCGGCGCCTCGCTCAAGCCCGAGCACCTCGCGGGCGCGGGGATCGGCGACCACGTGCCCCTCGCGGTCGCGGGCATGGAGACGGAGAAGGAGTTCACCCGGGTGCTGCTGGGCGACGAGATGGTGCTCGACCCGAACCTGGCGCGCGAGGAGCACGTGCGGGTGGCGCGCCGGCTCGTCGCCGAGCATCCCGACGTCGGTGCCATCGTCCTCGAGTGCACGAACATGCCGCCCTACACGGCCGACATTCAACGCGAGACGGGGCTGCCCGTGTTCGACATCGTCACGCTCGTCGTCATGGCGCACAACGCGCTGGCGGCGGGGCTCCCTCCGCGCTCCGCGCCCTGAGACCTAGCGGGCGGCCGACCCGCGGCCCGTCAAGCGCGCGAGGATCTGACGGTCGGCCGGCGGGAATTCGAACTCGTCGAGGCGATCGGGCGTCACCCACCGCATGATCTGTGATTCGCGCGGCGAGATCGTGCCCGACTCGTGCACGCAACGGTAGAAGCGCAGGACCACGGTCCGGTCGGGGTACTCCCACGTGACCGTGTCGACCTCCTCGCCGACCTGGAACGAGGCGCCCAGCTCCTCCGTCAGCTCGCGACGCAGCGCCGCCTCGGGGAGCTCGCCCGCCTCGATCTTCCCGCCCGGGAACTCCCACAGGCCCCCGAGGTGCGACCCGCGGGGGCGCTGGGTGATGAGGTAGCGTCCGGCGTCGTCCTGGATCACTCCGGCGACCACCTCGATGACGATGTGCATCGCGCTAGGAGGCCGTCCAGCCGCCGTCCACCGGAAGGACGGCGCCGGTGACGTAGCGCGCGTGGTCGGAGGCGAGGTAGAGACACGCCTGCTCGACGGCCGCCGCCTTCGCGAACTGGTGGAGCCCGGCCTTCGAGGCCACGTAGGACGAGAACTCGGGCACCGCGGCCGTGCCGACCGCCGAGCCGATGTGGACGATGGACCCGCCGCCCGCGGCGCGCATGGCGGGCACGGCGGCCTTGGTGAGGACGAAGGCGCCGAGGAGCGCGGCGCCGCCCGCCTGCTCGATGGCCCCGGCCACCTCCCGGAGGGGCTCGGGACGACGCCCGAACACGACGACGCGCGCGCCCTCACGGGCGAATAGGAGCGCGGTCGCGCGGCCGATGCCGGTGCCGCCGCCGGCGACCAGCGCCACCTTATCGCTGAGCGAGGCCAATGGAGCTCCCGTAGGTCGCGCAGAAGGACTTCATCGGGCACGCGTCGCACTTCGGCTTGCGCGGGGTGCACCAGGTCGCGCCAAAATCCATGATCGCCTGGTTGAAGTCGTAGGCGCGCCCCGGCGGCACGAGCGCCTCGGCGAGGTCCCAGAGCGCGCCGTCGCCGCGCAGGCGCGCGAGCCGCCGGGGGCCCAGGAAGACCCGGCCCAGGACGCGGCGCACGTTGGTGTCGAGCACCGCCGCGTCGCGGCCGTACGCGAACGAGAGGATCGCGCCCGCCGTGTAGCGGCCGACGCCCGGCAGCCGGCGGAGATCCTCCGCGGTCTCGGGCAGCCGGCCGCCGTAGCTCGCGACCGCCTCGCGCGCGATCGCGTGCAGGCGCACGGGGCGGATGTTGTAGCCGAGCGGGTACCAGAGCCGGCGGACGTCGTCCACGCGAGCCCGCGCGAGGCTCCGGAGCGTCGGATAGCGCCGGAGGAACTCGCGATACTTGGGGACGACGCGGTCCACCTGGGTCTGCTGCAGCATGATCTCCGACACGAGCACGCGGTACGGCGCGCGCGTGCGGCGCCAGGGAAGATCGCGACCGTGCCTTGCGTACCAGGCGAGGAGGCGCCGCTGGAAGCGGCGGAGGAGCCGGGCCGCCGGCGGTTTCACGGCGCGCAGTGTAGCACGGGCATGCGCGCCGTCCTGGCGTGCCTGGGCTAGAATCGCCGCATGACCCGAGGGATTGTCGCGGCGCTCGCGAGCCTCGCCCTCGCGGCCGGCGCCGCGCGCGCCGAGACGCTCGGCGAGCTCCTGAACGCGCGCGGCCTGACGCCCCCCGCCGGCAGCGTGCCGGGCCTCGACCAGGCCGTTCAGGGCTCCCAGGTTCTCGACGACCCGCGCGGCGTGTTCGCGGTCCACCAGGTCGGCGGGCGCGAGTCCGCCCGGCTCCAGGCGACGCGCTGGGAGCGCGCCTCGCGGACCTGGACGAGCGTGCCCCTCGAGTGGAGCGCGGGCGCGCTCGGGGTCGATCTCTGCCGGGGCGGCCTCGCGATCGAGCCGTTCGCCGGCGGGTTTCTGGTGACGGCCCACATCAACCCTTCGGCCGAGTGCACGCTCGTGCTCGGGCCGGATCTGAGTGTCCGCGCCGTCCTCGCCGGCTGGCCGGTCGCGAAGCTCGCCGACGGCCGGATCGTCTATCGACGCAACCAGATCCACTTCGCCTCGTTCCATCCCGTCGGGATCGCGCTCTTCGATCCGCGCGGGCCCGCGGAGGTCACGCTCTACCCGCGCGAGCCCTATCAGGCCGCCCGCGCCGCGCACGTCGCCAGGATGCGCGCGGTGTACACGCAGAGCTGGTGCGCCGCGCACAACCATCCCTGCGACCCGGAGATCTTCGACGAGCACGTCGCGGGCGAGATCGTGACGGACGCGCGCGGCGACGCGCTGGCGTTCGTCATGGCGTGGGACAACACGACGGGCTGGAGCGACGCGGAGCGCTGGGGGCGGCTCGAGGCCTTCCGCGAGACGCGCGCGGCCCTGGCGCGCTGGGACGGGCGTGGCGACCCGCCGGCCGACCTCCATCGGGGCCTCGCCGCCGGCCTCGCCCGCATCCGGAACATGAAGGGCGAGCGGCACGTGACGGCCGCGCTCGAGGGCGAGCCCGCGCTGCGCGATCTCGTCGGGTCCGCTCTCGGCGCCGCGCCCGCCGTCGGGCGTGCCCCTCAGGCCTGGCTCGTGGCGCTGGACGCGCGCTGGGCAGAGGCCGCGACGTGGCAGCGGCTCGCACGCGCCGTCGCGGTCGCCGACGAGTTCACGGAGGTCGTGTACGTCTACGCGAACCTGCGCCGGCCGGCACGCATCCGATATCGCGAGCTGCTACGAAACGATTTTGCGGCGCGCTTCGGCGCGATCCCGCTTCGCCGCGCGCTCGAGCCCGACCTCCTGCGTCAGATCCTCGGCGCCGACTAGGCTGGACGGGTGGCGCGGTGGCGGCAGGTGCCGGCGGAGCGTCTCCGCAACGGCCGCTCATGTAGAATGAGCGCGTGACCGACCGCCTTCCGCTCGACCATGGAGACGCCGCCGCCGAGTATCGTGCCGTGCGCGAGGGCCTGGGGCTCGTGGACCGCCGCGACCACGGCGTGGTCGAGGTGACGGGGCGCGACCGCGCGGCCTTTCTTCACGCGCTCCTCTCCAACGACGTCAAGGGCCGCGCGCCGGGCCAGGGGTGCGCCGCCACGCTGCTCGACGTGCACGGCAAGGTCCAGGTCGTGCTCCTCGTCTGGGTGCTCGACGACCGCATCCTGCTCGTCGCGCCCCCCGGCATGGCGCAGAAGGTCCTCGAGGCGCTCGACAACTATCTCTTCTCCGAGAAGGTCGAGCTGCGCGACGCCAGCGAGGAGAGCGCGCTGTTCCTCCTCGCGGGCCCTCGGGCCCACGCGACGGTCGAGCGCCTCACGGGCGCGCGGCCCGGCGACGCGGCCTGGTCGCACGTGGCGGCGACGCTCGAGGGCACGGCGCTGAGACTGGTGAGCGGGGGAGGCGAGACCGGCGGCCCGGAGGTGTGGGTCGTCGCGGCGGCACGGGACGGCGCGCGTGTGCGGGACGTGCTCGTCGGTGCGGGGGCGCGCTCGGTCGGGCTCACCGCGCTCGAGTCGCTCCGGATCGAGGCCGGTACGCCCCTCTTCGGTCACGACGTCGACCCGGCAGTGCTGCTCCCCGAGATCCCGTTCGAGAATCTCGTCTCGTACACGAAGGGCTGCTATCCCGGCCAGGAAGTGGTCGTCCGGATCCGCGACCGCGGCCACGTGAACCGCCATCTCCGCGGCCTCGTGCTGGAGGGCGATGCCGTTCCCCCGCGCGACGCCGAGGTCCTCGCCGGGGACGCGGCCGCCGGCGCGGTGACGAGCGCCGCGTGGTCGTTCGGTCTCCAGCGCCCGATCGCGCTCGCCCTGCTGCGGCGGCAGCATGCCGAGCCCGGCACGGCCGTCGCGGTGCGGCTCGGCGAGCGGGTGGTCCCGGCCCGGGTCAGCGGCCTGCCGTTCACGCGGTGAATCCGGAGAATCGCGTGGCCGAGAATCGGCTCGCGCGCGAGACCAGTCCCTATCTGCTCCAGCACGCGCACAACCCCGTCGACTGGTACCCGTGGGGTGACGAGGCGTTCGCGCGCGCGCGCGCCGAGGACAAGCCGGTGCTCCTCTCGGTCGGCTATTCCGCCTGTCACTGGTGTCACGTGATGGAGCGTGAGTCGTTCGAGAACGACGAGATCGCCGCGCTGATGAACCGTCACTTCGTGAACGTCAAGGTGGACCGCGAGGAGCGGCCGGACGTGGACCAGATCTACATGCAGGCGGTGCAGTCCATGACGGGCCACGGCGGCTGGCCCATGACGGTCTTCCTCACGCCGGACGGCGAGCCCTTCTACGGCGGCACGTATTTTCCGCCCGAGGAGCGCCACGGCCTTCCCGGGTTCCCGCGCCTCCTGACGGGCATCGCCGACGCGTGGGCGAGCCGGCGGGGGGAGGTCCTCTCCTCCGCGCGCCAGATCGGCGAGGCGCTGGGCCAGTCGGATCGGCTGCGCGGCGCCACCCAGCTCCTGACCCACGAGATCCCGCTCTCCGCGTTCCAGACGCTCTCGTCCCAGTTCGACGACGCCGACGGCGGACTCGGCGGCGCGCCGAAGTTCCCGCAGCCGATGATCTGGGAGTTCGTCCTGCGCTGCTGGAAGCGCTCGAAGAACCCGCGCGCGAGCCAGATGGCGCACACGACGCTCACCATGATGGCGCGCGGCGGCATGTACGACCAGGTCGGCGGCGGTTTCCACCGCTACTCGGTGGACGAGCACTGGCTGGTGCCGCACTTCGAGAAGATGCTCTACGACAACGGCCAGCTCGCCTCGCTCTACCTGCACGGCTGGCTCGCCTTCGGCGATCCCGAATGCCGCCGCGTCTGCGAGGAGACCCTCGACTACCTCCTGCGCGAGATGACCGACGGGGGCGGCGGCTTCTACTCGGCGACGGACGCCGACTCGGAGGGCCACGAGGGGAAGTTCTTCGTCTGGACGCCCGAGGAGCTGCGCGAGGTCCTCGGGGCCGACGACGCGGAGTTCGCCGCGCGCTACTGGGGCGTGGCGGAGGGACCGAACTTCGAGGGCAAGAGCATCCTCTACGTCGCGGGCGAGCCCGACGCCGAGCGCATCGCGCCGATCAAACGCAAGCTCCACGCGGCGCGCGCGCGGCGCGTGTCCCCGCTCCGCGACGAGAAGGTGCTGGCCGCGTGGAACGGCCTGGCGTGCCGGGCCTTCGCCGAGGCGGGCCGGGCGCTCGGCCGGCCCGACTACGTCGCCGCCGCGGTGAGGAACGCCGACTTCGTGCTTCGCGAGATGCGGCGCGACGGCCGGCTGCTCCGGACGTGGAAGGCGGGCGAGGCGAAGCTCAAGGGCTACCTGGAGGACTACGCGCTGGTGGCCGCGGCGCTCGTCGACGTCTACGAGGCGACCTTCGACCGCCGCTGGCTCGACGAGGCGCGCGGCCTCGCCGACGCGATGCTGGGGCTCTTCTGGGACGGAAAGCTCGAGGGCTTCTACGACACCGGCACCGACCACGAGCGGCTCATCGTCCGGCCGCGCAACCTGTTCGACAACGCGGTGCCCTGCGGCAGCTCGGTGGCCATCGAGACGCTGCTCAGGCTCGCGGTCCTGACCGGCGAGCGGCGCTACGAGTCCGCGGCGCTCCAGGCGCTCCGGCCGATGGCCGACCTCATGACGCGCCACGCGTCGGGCTTCGGCCGCTACCTCTCGGCGCTCGATTTTCACCTCGGCCCGGTGCTCGAGGTGGCGCTCGTGGCGGGGAACGCCGGCGACGGCCTTCAGGCGCTGACGGCCGAGGTCTTCGGCCGCTACCTGCCGAACCGCGTCGTGACCGGCATGGCGGCGGGCGACACGGCGGCCGCCGAGGGCATCCCGCTGCTCCGGCAGCGCCCGGCGGTCGGTGGCGAGGCGACGGCCTACGTCTGCCGCAACTACGCCTGCGAGCTTCCCCTCACGGACCCCGCCGCGCTCGCGCGGCGGCTCGACGAGGCCTGAGCCGATGCGATGGGCATTCGTCCTGGGCGTCGTTGCCTGCGTCCTTCTGGCCGCGTCGCCGGCCGTGGCGCAGTTCGATCAGCTCCTCAAGGGGCTGCCCTCGGTGCCTTCGCTGTCGCCGTCCGCCGCGCCGGGAGACGTGAAGATCGGCGCCGCCCTCAAGCAGGCCCTGCAGGTCGGGACCGAAAACGCCGTGAAACTCACGGGGAAACCCGACGGCTACTTCATGAACCAGGCGATCAAGATCCTGATGCCCGAGCGCCTGCGGACGTTGGAGAAGGGCCTCCGCGCGGTCGGCTACGGCGGCGAGGTGGACGAGTTCGTGCTGAGCATGAACCGCGCCGCCGAGCGCGCCGCGCCCACGGCGAAGCAGATCTTCTGGGACGCGATCGGCGAGATGACGATCGACGACGCGCGGCAGATCCTGGGTGGCGGTGACACGGCCGCCACCGAGTACTTCAAGGGCAAGACGACCGATCACCTGACCTCGGCGTTCCGGCCCGTGGTGGACAAAGCCATGGGCGAGGTCGGTGTGACCCGGCAGTACGAGGAGCTCGTCGGCCGCGCCAAGGCCATTCCGTTCTTCCGCACGGAGGACTACGAGCTCGACCATTACGTGGTAGGCCGGGCGCTCGACGGCCTCTTTCACGTCGTCGGCGACGAGGAGCGCAAGATCCGGACGAGCCCCGCCGCCCGCGTCACGGACCTTCTGAAGGACGTGTTCGGGAAGAAGTAGACGGTGTGATCATGGCGAGGCCCTTCGACTACGACCAGGGCGAGATCCATAGACAGCCCGTCGAGGACGTGATCGACCTGTTCCGCGCCGCTAGTCCACGTACTCGAACCAGAACGCGTCGCCGCGCGGCACGATGTGCCCGAGCGAGGGCGACGGAAAATGCGTGGCGCAGACGAGCACGTTCGCCCCGCAGAAGCGCTCCAGGAACGCGCGGCGCGTCTTGCGCGCAAGCTCCGGATCGAAGTCGGCGCGCATGGCCCAGGCGGGCTCCAGACACTGGGCCGGCGTGTGGATCAGGTCGCCGGTGATGACCGCGTGGACGCCGTTCGACTTCAGGTGGACGCTCATGTGATCCGGCGTGTGGCCCGGCGTGGACTCGAGCCAGACCTCCTCGTCGAGCGCGAAGTCGTTGGCCACCAGGGCCGCGCGCCCCGCCTCCACGACGGGTAGCACGCTGTCCGGGAACCCCTCGTTCGGCCGCGCCTCCGGCTGCGTCGCCCAGTAGTCGAACTCCTTCTGCGAGAAGACGTACGTGGCGTTCGGGAACGTCGGCACCCAACGCCCGTCACGCAGCACGGTGTTCCAGCCGACGTGATCCCGGTGCAGGTGCGTGCACATGACGTAGTCGACCTGCTCGGGCCTGACGCCGGCGGCCGCGAGGTTCGCGAGCCACGCGCCGCTGCTGGTCAGGTTCCAGCGCGGCATGCTGCGCGGCTTGCCGTCGCCCACGCACGTGTCGACGACGATGGTGTGGTGGCGGGTCCGCACCAGGAAGGACTGGATCGCGAGAACCAGCTTGCCGGACACGGGGTCCATGGCGCGCGGCTGCATCCAGGCCTTGTGACGCTCCCAGTCCGCCGCCGTCGTCTCCGGGAAGAATCCCAGCCGGTCGAAGAAGGGATCGGCCCCCTCGGTCTCGACGATCCGGTCGAGGACGATGCCGCCGATCCGGTGCTGGAGCATGGTCGTCACCTATCCCTTGACGCCGCCCGCGCCCCAGCCGGCGATGAGGTAGCGCTGGACGGCCACGAAGAAGAGAAGCGCGGGGATCGTCACCATCACGCCGGCCGCCATGATGAGGCCCCAGTCCACGACCGCCATGTGGAAGAACTCGTTGATGCCGATGGCGAGCGTCTTGAGATCGTCCTTGCCGATGAGGACGAGCGCGAAGAGGAAATCGTTCCAGGCGACGATGAACGTGAAGATCGAGGTGGCGATGATGCCGGGCAGCGCCAGCGGCATCACGATGTAGGCGAGCGCCTGCGCGCGGTTGGCCCCATCGATGAGCGCCGCGTGCTCGAGCTCGATCGGGATCGCCTGGAAGAACGCCCGCAAGATCCAGAGCGCGTAGGGCAGCGAGAAGGAGATGTAGGTCAGGGCGAGTCCGAGGAGCGAGTTGGTGAGCCCGAGCTCGCGGGCCAGCAGGAACAGCGGGACCAGCATGATGATCGGCGGAAACATGTAGGCCAGCAGCGTGAGCCGCGCGACGAGCCCGCGCCCCGGGAAGGCGTAGCGCGTGAGGCCGTAGGCGCCGACCACACCGGCCACGACGACGATGACGGTCGTCAGCGCGGCCACGAGGACGGTGTTCTGGAAGTAGGTCCAGAAGTTCGTCTCGTAGAAGAGCCGCCGGTAGGCGCGGAGCTCCCACTCGTGCGGCACGAACGTCGGCGGCGAGGCGAGCAGCTCGTGGCTCACCTTCAGGGACGAGACCAGCATCCAGTAGAGCGGGAACGCGCAGAAGACGAAGAGGCCGAGGCGGAGCCCCCAGGCCGCGCCGCCCGAGAGGACGCGCCTAGGCGCTGTCATTGTCCGACTCGGGCAGGAGCGCGATGAAGTAGATCGTGACCGCCATGAGCAGCATCGCCAGCATCACGTTCGAGAGCGCGGCGCCCATGCCGGCCTGGTAGTAGGTGAACGAGCGCTGGTAGGTGAAGACCGGCAGCGTCCGGATCGCCTCGCCCGCGCCCCCGCCGAAGCCGAGGAGCCACGGGACGTCGAACTTGGTGAACATCCAGATCCCGCGCAGGAGCAGCACGATCAGCAGGACGTTGCGGAGCTGCGGCAGCGTGACGTGGACGAACTGCCGGACGGCCGAGGCGCCGTCGACCCTGGCCGCGTCGTAGAGCTCGGGCGGAATCGTCTGCAGGCGCGCGAGCACGTTGACGAGCACGAACGGAAAGAACGTCCACACCGAGAGCACGATGAGCACCCACATGATCGTCCCGTGGGTCAGCCACGCCTCGGGCATCCCCGGGATGTGGAGCGCGCCCAGCATATACGGGATCACGCCGTAGAGATCGTTCATGAGCCAGCGCCAGACGAAGACGGCGATCACCGTCGGGATCATGTAGGGAAACAGGGCGACCCCGCGCAGGAAGTCGCATCCCGGGAACCGCCGGTGCAGGATCAGCCCGCCGGCGACCCCGGTGACGATCTGAAGCCCCGTGCTCGCGACCGCGTAGACCGTGGCGAGCCAGACGCTGCGCCAGAAGTCGGGATCGCCGAGGAGCTGGGTGTAGTTGCCCAGGCCGACCCAGGCGCTGGTGGCGCGAAGCGAGTGCTTGGCGAAGAAGCCGAGCCACACGTTGTAGCCGAGGGGGAACAGCGTGAAGGCGAAGACGAGCACCGCCGACGGCAGCAACAGCCCGAGGCCGATCAGGGCCTCGCGCCGGCGCCGGGAGACCCGGGCCGGCGCGAGGCTCAGCGTATCGGCGCGAACGCTCATGCGAAGGCGCGCGGGCGCCTACTTGGCCTTGCCGATGATGTCCCGCGAGATCTTGTCGCTGGCTTCCTTCGCGGCCGCCTTCGGGTCCTTGCCCCGCTCCACGACCGCCATGACCATGTCGGCCAGGATCGGCGCGGCCGCGACGTCGCCGATCCAGGGGATCAGCATGTCCTGCGCGTTGCACACGAGGAGCGGGTGCGCGCGCCCGATCTCGACCCACTTGAGCTGCGCGTCGAGCCACGGCTTCCAGCGCTTGCGCTCGGGATGGCCGAGGTAGCTCGCGTCCTTGAAGTCGTCCTTGAAGATCGACAGGAGGTGGACCGGCACCGAGTCGCAGTACCGCCGGTAGTTCTCCTTCTTGAAGAAGAACTTGAGGAACTCCTTCGCCGCGGCCTTCTCGTCGGCCGGCGCGTCGGCGTAGAAGACCCAGGGCTCGTTGTCGAACTGCGTGAGCGGCTGCTTGCCCTGCGGCCCGATGGTCTTGGGCCACATCTGGAAGATGTCCGCGTTCCGCTTGTCGGGCGGCGCGTACTGGTCGATGTAGCCCGCGGTGCGGCCCCACATGTAGGTCTGCGTCGCCTTGCCGTTCGCCCAGGCCGAGAGCGTCTCGAGATAGTCGTGGGAGGCCCACCCCGGCGGCATGAACGGCTTGAGCTTCTTCCAGAACTCGAGCATGCCCTGGACCGCCGGGCTGTCGAGCGCCGGGTTGCCCTTGTCGTCGAAGATGCTCCCGCCGTTCGACCCGGTGAACATGTAGACGTCCTCGTTGACGAAGAACGGGATGCCGGCCATCGAGAGCGCGTAGTACTGGGGGGCCTTGTGGAGCTTCGGCAGATCGCGAAGCCAGTCGTCCCAGGTCTTCCAGGACTGTGGATTGACGCCCGCCGCCTGGGCGAGGTCCCCGCGGCCGCCAAGATTATCCGCGCCCCACGCGTGGGTGAGTCCCCAGTACTTGCCGTCGGGATACTTGAGCCACCGCAGCACCGAGGGGAAGATCCGGTCCTCACCGATCGCCTTCACGAGGTCGTCGATCGGCTCGATGAGCCCCTTGGCCCGGAAGGAGGTCACCACGTAGGTCTGGGTATGAGAGGCGGTCGGCGGGCTCTTGGCCGCCATCGCGGCCTGGAGCTTGCGGTCCATGTCGCCCCAGCCCATACCCTCCGCGCGGATATCGATGTCCTTGTGGAGCTTCTGGAAGTCCTCGACGATCGCCTTCACGGCCGCACGCGTGGCCGGATTGGGCTCGGTGTCCCACATGGTGACGACGACCTTCTTCTGCGCGCCCGCGGGCCGGGCGCTGCCGGCCAGCGTGGCCGCCGCGGCGCCGGCGGCCGTGCCGCCGAGGCGCGCCAGGAACGCGCGCCGGCTCACGCTGCCCTCGCGGCGCTCGGTGACCAATCTCTTCAGATCATTCATGACGCCCTCCTTTGGACGATCTCAGGGGACTACCGAGATTGCCGAAACTATAGTCAAGCGACCGGACCGCCACAAGCCCCACGGGCGGCGGGCCCCGGGGCCTATTTGCGATACTGCTCGCTCAGGTTCGGGAGCCACACCTGCAGCGCGCGAGCCGGCATCGCGTCGGGCTCATCGGGACCGGCGCCGGGCCCGGAGCTTCGGGATGACGTCGGCGGCGATGCGCTCGAGGACCGTGAGCTGCTCGGGACGCGGCTGGTCGATGATGAACTCGTCGACGCCGACGGCGGCGTAGCGCTCCACGACGTCCTCGAAGGCGCCGACGCTCGACCAGGGATCGGGCAGGCCCTGCTCGGCCATCTTGCTCGCCCAGCCGTAGAACGAGCGCGTGATGCTCGCGGGGTCGCGCCCGAGCGCCGCGCAGTGCGCGTCGAGGATCTGGTTGCGCTCCCGCATCTCGGCGACCGTCCCGAAGGAGTTCCAGCGGTCGGCGAATTCGGCACAGATCCTGAGCATGCGCGTCCGATGCGCCCCGAGCGTGAGCGGCGGCCGAGGCTTCTGCACCGGGCCCGGTCGGAGGTGCGCATCCTTCAGCCGGTAGTAGCGTCCCGCGAAGGTCGCCGATCCGTGTCGCAGCAGCGCGTCGATGATCTGTATCGCCTCGTGGAACCGGCCGACCAGCTCGCCAGGCGGCGGGAAGCCGAGCCCGAACTGCTCGTGCTCGGGGACGAACCAGCCGGCGCCGAGCCCCAGCTCGAGGCGTCCGTTGGAGACATGATCGACTGTCATCGCCTCGTGGGCGAGGAGCGCCGGATGACGGAACGAGTTGCAGCTCACGAGCACGCCGATGCGGATCCGCTCGGTCCGCGCCGCGAGCGCGGCCAGGAGCGTCCAGCCCTCGTAGAATGGCCCGGTCGGGCGGCTCGGCTGGTTGAAATGGTCGCAGTCCCACGCGCTGTCGAAGCCGAGCCGCTCGAAGAGCTGCCAGCGCTCGACCAGCGTGGGCCAGGGGAGGTTCTGGTCAGTACAGAGGCCGAATCGCATGCGCCTGCGAGACTAGCAGCCTCCCGGCGCGCCCCGCCCGGAAATTTGGTCCGGGGCGGCTCGAGGATCTAAAGTGGATGCCATGGTCGACGCCAGCTCCCCAGCAGCCATACCCTCCACGACGCGCTGCGCGCGATGTCAGAGCGCGCTGGGTGAGAACGACCGCGTCCCCGCCCAGGACCGCTTCTTCTGCCGCTCCTGCTACGAGGTGCTCAAGCTCCAGCTCAGGCGCACCGTGGGCGCCATGTCCGAGGACGTCAACTACCCGATGGCGCTGGCGGGCGCGGTCCTCGGCGGGGTCGCGGGCGCGCTGGTCTGGTGGGGGTTCACCGTGCTGACGCACATCGGCCTGGGCCTCGTCGCGGTGGTGATCGGGTTCCTCGTCGGTCACGGCGCCGTCCGCGGCGCGGGCGGCAAGCGGAGCGTGGGCCTGCAGGCGCTCTCGGTCGCCGTGGGAGCGATAGCTTTCCTGGTCGCGGCGTACCTGGTCAACATGACGTTCATCAACCAGGCGCTCGCCCAGCGGGGCCAGGCGTTCCGCGTGCCGTTCCCGCCGGCGAACGTCGCCCTCTTCTACAAGGTCCTCGCGGCGAACTTCGGCGTGATGAAGTTCGTGTTCCTGGCGATCGTGGTGTACGAGGCCTGGATCATCCCGCGGCCGGTGAAGCTCCCCGCGTGACCGAGG
>JBGQEL010000041.1:0-33896 GCA_041496385.1 Methylomirabilia bacterium
CGTTCCGCCTGCCCGGCTGCCCCGTGCACCTGTCCGCCTCCGAGGCGCCGACGGCAGCCCCGCCGCTCGCGGGGCAGCACACCGCGGAAGTGCTGGCCGAGGTCCTGGGCTTCTCGACGGACGAGATCGCGCGGCTCCGAGCGCAGGGCGTGCTGGGCTGAGCCGTCACGTCGTGAAGACGGACCTGCTCCTGATCCCGATGAGCGCCCGCTGGGCCGACATGCGTGCCGCCGCGGTCGCCGCGGAAGAGGCGGGCTTCGACGGGCTCTGGACCTGGGATCACCTGCGCGATCCCGACGGCGGCGCTGGTCCAGGGGTGCCCGAGGCCTGGACGGTGCTATCGGCGCTGGCCGAGGTCACGCGACGGGTTGCGCTCGGGCCGCTCGTCCTCAACGTGGCCAATCGCGCGCCGGGACTGCTCGCCAACATGGCGGCGACGCTCCAGGCCGTCTCGGGCGGGCGCCTGCTCCTCGGGCTCGGCGCCGGCGGCAATCGCCGCACGCCGTACGCCGCCGAGCAGGCGGTGCTGGGGCAGGCGGTCGAGCGCGACGAGGTGCGCGCCGGGCGCGTCGTCGAGGCCATCGAGACGATCCGGCGGCTCTGGTCGGGCGCGTCGGGATTCCTCCGGCCCGAGCCGCCGCCGCCGATCATCGTGGGCGGCTTCGGCCCCCGCATGGCCGCGCTCGCCGGACGCCACGCGGACGGGTTCAACACGCAGGCGATGCATCCGCAGCTCGGCGAGCTCGTCCGGCGCGCGCGCGAGGAGCACGCGGCGTCCGGGCGTGACGCGTCCGGCTTCGTCGTGACGGTTTTCGCAGGGCTGAACGCGGGCTGGCTGCGCGCGGACTCGCGGCCGCGACAGTCGCTCGAGCGCCACGCCGTCGACCGGCTGATCCTGCTCGTCTCGCCGCCGTTCGACGCCGACGAGATCCGGCAGGCGGGACGGCTCCTCGGCGCGGCGTAGACCCTAAACACAGGAGGATCGCATGAGCGCTCACGCGCTGTTCCTGGTACGGATGGACGTGGCCCACGACCACGAGGTCACCTTCAACGAGATCTACGACCGCGAGCACGTGCCCAATCTCCGGGCCGTGCCCGGGGTGCGGCGCGCCGGCCGCTACCGGCAGCCCTCGCCGACCGACCCGCGCTACCTCGCCGCCTACGAGCTGGACGGGCCGGGCGTCGTCGAGAGCGCGGCGTGGAAGGCGGCCGGCGAGGCCGGACGCTGGCCGACGTCGGTGCGCCCGCACACGATGAATCGCCACCTGACCGTGTACGAGTGGGTGGGCGGGAGCGCGGCGCTCACCGGGAAAACTCCGTACGTGTTCTGGGTCATGATGGACGTGGAGCCCCACCGCGAGGCGCTCTTCAACGAGCTCTACGACGGAGAGCACCTGCCGCTGCTGCTGAAGCTGCCCGGGTCGGTGAACGCCGTGCGCTACCGCACGAGCGCCGCCGGCGAGCCGCGCTACCTCTGCGCCTACGAGGTCGAGCGCACCGACCTGCCGATGTCGAAGCTGTGGAACGACACCTCGGACATCGGGCGCTGGAAGCCGGAGGTGCGGCCGTACACCTCCAACAAGCGCTTCATCGTCAGCGAGCGGATCCTCTGAAAGGAGCCTCCCGGCTGGTCCGACGTCTCAGTCGTCGTCCCAGTGGTCGTGGTGGTCCTTGTCGTGCCCGTCGTGCTCGTCACGCTCGTGGTGCCTCGGACAGAGCTCCGGCGCCGTGGTCACGTCGCTCGCGGTCGCCGGCGGGACGCCTTTGTCCAGACCGTTCGCGATCAACCGGTCGAACTCGCTGCCCGCGTCCTCGCACAGCATCAGGCGATCCTCGACCATCTCACGGATCGCGTGGACGATCTTGTGGCGGTAGTGCTGGAACGTCGGATAGCGCTCCTCGACCGACCGGCGGGGATCGCCGGCGGCCAGGCGATCGGCCTTGGTCTTGGGGAACGGGATCATCTGGCCGGAGCCCTCGCAGCCGTCGTTGGCCTGCGGGCCCGCCCGCAGCGCCCAGCCCGTATACGTGGCGAGCGGCACCGTCACGTCGACCAGTCGCACGCCCGCGATGTCGTTGCCGTCGCGGTCCGTCGTCGGCACGTAGCTCGGATAGATCGGTCCGTTGTGCGGATTGTTCTGATAGGGCGGTGTGATCAGCGGCGGGTTGATCGTCGCGATGCCGGTCTCGTAGTAGTGCGGCCCGTAGTCGAGCAGGTAGCGGGTCGTCTGGAGACCGGTGTACGTCACGCCCGGGATGTTGGGGAAGCCCACGCGCGACTGAGGCAGCGGCGGCACCATCGTGCCGTGCCGGAGCGTCGGCACCCGGCTGTCCGGCGGCTCACGGTGGTGGGTCGCCCACGCGTCCAGCGCGATGAACAGCGCGCGCTGCACGGGCGCCGAGTTCAGCGGATTCAGGAACTGCTGGCAATTGCCCTTCGAGGCGCCGTTGCCCGTGCCGTGCTGATGGCTCGAGATGAAGTAGTTGCGCGTGAACGGCGAATCGGGGAGATCGTGGGTGCCCTGTGGGTTGGTGTGCAGAAGCGAGGCGGGCTTCACCCAGTACTCGTTGGCCGAGTAGATCTCCACGCCTTTCGGGCACGTGCCGGTCTTTTCGCACCGCGCGTACCGGCTGTCCGTCTTGCCGGTGATCGGATCGTGGGTCATCACGTTGGCGAAGGGGAAGACGCCCTCGACGTAGAGATGATCCTGGCGGTTGCGCTCGGTCCGTCCCGGCTGAGAGAACCGGTAGTTCATGTTGATGCCGTCGCCGGCGGCGATCCACTGCATGTGGCCGTCGAACACCTTCTTGCCGTTCTCGGCCTGATTGAAGCCGAGGTGCCGGAAGTCGTTGAGCAAGCGTCCGGGCTGCGACGAGATCTCGGTGTAGATCCGCTTGACGTGCCCATTCAGCGGATTGGGCGTGCCCGCGTCGTCCTTCGCCTCGTACTTGAGCCACGCGTTCCAGTCCCGCACGGCCGCGAAGCCCAGCCCGTTCACGGACGGGTCCTTGGCCGTGTAGGAGAACTCGTAGATGTCGTTGTTGACGAAGTTGCCGCTCGCCAGGCTGATCGCCGTGCCGCTCGCGTTGTAGTTCCAGCCAGTGGCGGGAATGACGTCCGGCACGTCGTTCAGGTGAACGCGATGGGTCAGCGTCGCCTTCGTCTTGTCGAGCGTGGCCGCCGGGTAGCTCAGCGTGAACGAGGCCCCCGACGTCACGATGTACTCGTACGCGGGGCCCGTGATCGACGAGCCGTCGGGGTTCTTGGCGATCGGGAGCGTGATGGTGATGTTGAAGTTCGCCGTGCTGGTGCCGGCGGACTTGTCCCACCCGCTCCAGACCATCGTGTAGCCGCGCGGCATCAGGAACGCGTTCGCCAGCACGGCCGGGTCGGTGACCGAGCCGGGGTCGTTGCCGCCTGGAAAGCGGCCCAGGGAGGCCCAGGTCTTGCCGCCGCGATTCGGGGGCTCGTACATGACCCGATCGGCGCCCTTGCTCAGGTCGATCGGCTTGAGGATGTAGAAGTCGAACGAGTACTCGACGTTGCCGCGCGCGTTCCGCGGCGCGAGCTGGATGTCG
This sequence comes from Methylomirabilia bacterium, assembly GCA_041496385.1. GTDB lineage: Bacteria > Methylomirabilota > Methylomirabilia > Rokubacteriales > CSP1-6 > AR19. The sequence goes on from JBGQEL010000041.1 coordinate 3,580, forward strand.
ACGATCAGCGCGTTCTTCGGGTCGAGAGGATCCACCTCGCCGAACGCCTTGCCGACGAGCTTCTCGTACTGGCCGACGTCCGGCCACGCATGGCCGCCGAAGGTCGGCGATTCCAGGGTGGTGACCTGGACCTTGGTGATGCGCGCCTCGGCGGCGGGCGCGGCGAGCAGCGCCCCGGCCACGCCCAGCGCGATCACGATCACGAGCTGCGGGAGCTTCCTCCGTGGCATGCACTTCCTCCTCTCGCCGAGAGCGAGACAGTAGCGCCCTGGCGTGAACGACGCCGACTCGACGGAGGTGAGACTGCGCCGAAGGCGGCTCTTAAGGCAATTGAATATTTCTGATAGCAGTCATATAGTCCCGCTATGAATTTCACGCTCAGGGAGCTGGAGGCGTTCCTGGGCGTGGCGCGCCTCGGAAACTTCACGCGCGCGGCGCGTTCGCTGAACATGTCGCAGCCCGCGCTCACCGTCCGGATCCGACACCTGGAAGAGGCGCTCGGGGTGCGCCTGCTCGACCGCACGACGCGCTCGGTCGCGCTGACGCGGGTGGGGCGGGAGCTGCTGCCCGTCGTCGAGCGCGTGCTCGGCGAGATCGACGCCGTCGCCGCGAACGCCCGGGAGCTCGCCGGGAAGCGGCGGGGGCTGGTCACGGTCGCCGCGCTGCCCTCGATCGCCTCGACGCTGCTCCCCGTGACGATCGCCGCCTTCAAGACCCGGCACCCCGGCGTCACGGTCAGGCTGCGCGACGCCGTGGCGCAGCGGGTTATCACGCTCGTGAAGTCCGGGGAGGCGGATTTCGGCATCGGCAGTCCGACCAAGCGCGACCCCGAGCTGCGGATCTCGCACCTCATGGACGACCCGGTCAGCGTGGCGCTTCCGCCCGGGCACCCGCTGGAGCGGCGCGAGCGGGTCCGCCTGGAGGATCTGCTCGCGAGCCCGCTGATCCTGATGGACCGCGAGTACAGCGTGCGCGCGCTCATCGAGCGGGCGTTCGAGTCCATCGGCCGGTCGGTGGTGCCGGCTTACGAGGCCAGCTACGTGCCGACCGCGCTCGGTCTCGTCAAGGCCGGCCTCGGGGTCGCCGTCGTCGCGCTGTCGGCCGCGGGCGAGGCCGCCGAGCTGGTCGGCCTGCAGGCGCGTCCCATCGATCACCCCATGCTGGTCCGGCGCATCAGCCTCATCGAGCGCGCGGGCCGCTCGCTCTCTCCCGCCGCGCAGCAGTTCGCCGGCGCCGTGAGCGAGACGTGCCGGCGGACGGCCAGGGGTCCGTTCGACTACGTGAGCCCGACGGTCTCGCGGAAGCGGCGCAGCGTCGCGATGTGATCGGCCGGCTTCGCCAGTCCCATGCCCGCGGTGTGGACGCAGAGGTGCGTGATGCCGCGCATGGCGCGCCACGCCTCCAGCTCCTTGCCCCAGTCCGCCGGCGGGATCTGCGGCAGCGCCATGCGGCCCTCGATGCCGAACGCCTTCGGGTCGCGGCCGGCGTCGCGGATCATGCCGTGGAGCCGGTCGACGGCAGCCTGCGCCGGCGCACCGGGCCGGAAATGGGGCATCCAGCCGTCGGCGACGCGGGCCATCCGCCGCTGCACGACCTCGCTCTCGCCGCCCATCCAGACCGGGATGGGGCGCTGCACGGGCAGGGGGTTGAGGCCGGCGTCGGAGACGCGATGGTGCTTGCCTGCGAACGTCACCAGTTCCCGAGTCCACAGCGCGCGCATCAGCTCGATCTGCTCTTCGATGCGGGCGCCGCGCGTCTTGAAGTCCTCGCCGAGCGCCTCGAACTCGACCGGATTCCAGCCGACGGCGACGCCGAGCCGGAGCCGCCCGCCCGAGAGCACGTCCACCGCCGCGGCCTGCTTGGCGACCAGCACGGTCTGGCGCTGCGGCAGGATGACGATGCCCGTCACCAGCTCGACCCGGCGCGTGGCGGCGGCCAGAAAGCCGAAGAGCACGAACGGCTCGTGGAAGGCGTGACGATGCGTGTAGGGGCCCTTCCAGCCGCCCGGGCGATCGGGGTTGGCGCCCAGCACGTGGTCGAAGACCAGGACGTGCGTGAACCCCATGTCCTCGACCGCCTCCGCGTAGGCCTTGATGGCGGCGGGGTCGTTACCGATCTCGGTCTGCGGCAGCACGACGCCGATCTTCATGGGACTCTCCTCGTGTAAGGGTCAGCGGCTCCCCGGCACGGTGCCGGCCGGCAGCGACTCGACGTGGGCGCAGATGTCGCGTGGGCGCGTCAGCCAGACGCGCTCGCGGTACTCGAGAATGTGCTGCAGCGCCCGGCGCAGCCGCCGGATGCGATACGGCCGCCCGAACACGAACGGGTGCAGGGAGATCGGGCACACGAGCGGCTGGCGCGCCGACTGGGCGAGCATCTCGTCGAACTGGTCGACGATCATGTCGGCGAACTCCGCCGCAGTGTAGTGGTACCAGATGATCCCGCGCGTGTCGTTCACCTCGATCGGATACGGCATCGAGAGAATGCGGCCCCTGCGCGTGCGGATCCAGACGGGCTGATCGTCCATCGTCCAGTCCATCACGTACCGGTAGCCCGCCTCCTGCAGGAGGTCCATCGTCACGCCGCTGTTCGAGAGCCAGGGACTCATCCAGCCGACCGGCGGCGTCCCCTCGTGCCGCGCGATCGTGGCCGTGACGTCCTGGATGAGCACGCGCTCCCTGTCCTCGCCCAGGTGCCCCTGCTCCTCGGAGTTGGTCACGCCGTGGCCGAGGATCTCGTCGCCCCGCGCGCGCAGCCGTCCGGGGATGTCTGGCGCCATCTCGTAGACCGCGGTGTTCATCTGGGCCTCGGCCGGGATCCCGAGCTCGTCGAGCAGCTCGAACAGGCGCCAGATGCCGACCCGGTTGCCGTAGTCCCGCCAGCTGTAGACGCTGTGGCTCTGCGCCTGGTCGGGCGGCGCGATGGCCGCGCCCTTGCCCATGCCGAAGCCGAAGGCCTCGATGTTGAGCGCCAGGTAGACGGCCAGCCGGCGGCCGCCCGGCCAGGCATAGTCGGGTCGTGTCGTGATGTTCGAGTAGTCGTAGCGCCCGTGCGTCGGCAGCATGTCGCGTTCGTCCTCCCGGCCAGCTATCATACGTGCTCATGAAGCGCCAGAACATCCAGCCGGAGTCGCTCAGCAAGCGGGTGGTTGGTGGGCACGTCCTCTACTCGCACGTGGTGGTCGTCGAGGGCCGGAAGACCATCTTCGTCTCCGGCCAGCTCGCGCGAAGCCCGAGCGGCGACGTAATCGGTCGCGGCGACATGCGCGCCCAGATCCGTCAGGTGGGCGAGAACGTCAAGGCGGCGCTGACGGCCGCGGGCGCCACGCTCGCGGACATCGTCAAGACCAACACGTACGTCACCGATATCGAGGAGTTCTTCAAGCACGTCGACGTCCGCATGGAGTACTTCGGCGCGCTGCCGACCAGCACCACGGTGGAGGTGCGCCGGCTCGCCCACCCCGACCTCCTCGTCGAGGTGGAGGTGATCGCAGTCGTCGACTGACTCACCTGAAGGCGGGGATCACCTCGCGCGCGAGGATCTCGAGGCTGCGCGTCTCCAGCTCCGGCGGGATGAGGCCGCCGGGATTCAGCTCGGCCACGATACCGTCGAGCCCCAGCTCGTCGCGCAGCCGGGTCAGCCGCTCGATCACGCCTGCGGCGGTGCCGAAGGCCACTTTCCGCGCGAGGATGTCCTCGTAGGAGAGGCGCGCCATGCGCTCGGCCTGCATCTGCCGCCGGTCGGCGGGGCCGGCCCCGGCGCGCCCGACCGCCGCGCGCGCCAGCTCGGTCTGTCGCGCGAAGAACGACGCGAGGCTCGCGCGGGGCTCCTCCACCGCGCCCTGCTCCGTCGTCGACGCGTAGACCGGGATACGGAGATAGACGCTCGGATTGCCCGGATGGCCGGCCTCGCGCCAGGCCTGCCGGTAGGGCGCCAACTGCGCCTGCAGATCGGGAATCTCCGTGGTGCGGAGCCCGACGAAGATCGGCAGCCCGAGCCGGCCGGCCGCGGGAAACGTTTCGTCGCTGGTCGTCGCCATGCGGATCGGCGGGTGCGGGACCTGATATGGCCGGGGCACGACCGTCGCGTCGCGGACCCGATAGAACTCCCCGTCGTAGCTGAACGGCTCCCCCCGCCAGGCCTGCCGGATGATCTCCAGCGCCTCGCGAAAGCGCGCCTGGCTCTCGGCGTACGCCACGCCGTAGACGTCGTAGGTCCGGACGACGCCGCTGCGGCCGATCCCGAACTCGAAGCGCCCCTCGCTGATGTGATCGACCGTCGCGACTTCCTCGGCGATGCGGAGAGGATGGTTCAGGGGAAGGACCTGGACGGCGGTTCCCACCCGAAGACGCCGAGTGCGGGTGGCGATCGAGCTCGCCACCTGAAGCGAGGCGGAGATCACCGAGCGCACCGGGGTGAAGTGGATCTCGCCGAGCCACACGCAGTCGATGCCCCAGGCTTCGGCGCGGTCGGCCAGCTCGAAGATGTCCCGGAAGGCCGAGACCTGGCTCGCCCCCTGACGCATCTCCTCGACGAACACTCCGAAGTGCACGGCCGTGCCCCTCCCGTCGGCCCGAGCATTGTAGATCATCAACCTGGTCTACACTGTCCGGGAGCCCCGACACCCCGAACGAGGAGGCGACGATGGCGAGGATCGAGCCGCTGGGCATCCACGAGGTCGATGACGAGATCCGGCACTTCTGCGAGGAGGCCGAGCGCCAGTCCGGGACCTCGGCGAGCACGCGCACGTACGCGCGGAATCCCGGCGTGCTCAAGGCGCTCACGGCGTTCCGCGCCACGCTCGCCCGCGAGGGCACCATCGACCCCGCGCTTCGCGAGCTGGTGCGCCTGAAGATCGCCGCCCTCAACGGGTGCCGCTTCTGACTCACCGTGCGCTATGCCGGGGCCCGGCATGCGGGAGCGACCGAGGCGAAGATCGCGGCCATCGACGACGAGACCTCCACCTTGCTGACCCCGCGCGAGCGGGCCGCCCTCCGGTTCGCCGAGAAGCTCGCGGTCGACCACCACAAGGTCGACGACGCGCTCTGGTCCGAGATGCGCAGCCACTTCTCGGAGGCCGAGATCATCGAGCTGGTCGCCCACACGACGCTCTACATCGGCTACGGACGATTCAACGAGATCGTGGGGCTGGAGCCCGCGTAGCGCATCCATGACGCAGGTGTTTCCGCCCGCGCGCTCCGACCTGGCCCCGACGGGCACGCTGCGCGCAGGGATCAACTACGGGAACGTCATTCTCGCGACCCGGGATCCGGCGAGCGGCGAGTCCCGTGGCGTGGCCATCGAGCTGACGCGGGAGCTGGGCCGGCGGCTGGGCGTGCCCGTCCAGCTCGTCGCGTACACGAGCGTCGCCGTCATGGTCGACGCGGCGAAGACCGCCGCCTGGGACATCGCGTTCCTCGGCGCCGATCCGGCGCGCGCGGGGGAGATCAGCTTCACCGCGCCCTACCTCGAGCTGGACGCGACGTACCTGGTGCCGGCCGGGTCGCCGCTGCGCGCCGTCGCGGACGTCGATCGCGAGGGCGTGCGCGTCGCGGCGCCCGCGCGGGCCGCGTACGAGCTGTTCCTCAGCCGGAGCCTCGCGCGCGCCCAGCTCGTGCGGACGCCGAGCGGGGAGGCGGCCATCGACCTGTTCGTTGCGGGCAAGGTCGAAGCGCTCGCCGGGCTGCGGCAGGCGCTCGCGACGGTCGTCGACAAGGTTCCCGGCTCGCGGATGCTCGACGGCCGGTTCTTCGCGGTCCAGCAGGCGGTCGGCGTCCCGAGCGGCCGTGACGCCGGCGCGCGGTACCTTCGCGGATTCGTCGAGGAGGCCAAGGCCTCGGGACTGGTCGCCCGGGCGATCGAAAGAACGGGGTTCATCGGGGTATCGGTCGCGCCCGCGGCGGCTCCCTGACACGGAGGAATCGATGAGAGAGCGCACGTGGATCGCGATGCTGGTACTCGCCTCGCTGCTGTGCATGCCCGGGCTCGGTCAGGGCCAGCCCAAGGAGCAGCTCGGCAAGGTCGACTTCCCGAACTCCTGCAGCGCCGGCGTGCAGGAGACGTTCCAGCGCGGGGTGGCCATGCTGCACTCCTTCCGGTACGGCGAGACCGAGAAGACCTTCCGTGAGGTGCTGGCGCAGGATCCCTCGTGCGCCATCGCCACGTGGGGCATCGCGGCCATTCTCATGAGCAACCCGCTGGCGGGCGCCGGCCCGTCGAAGGAGTGGGCGGCGCGCGCGCAGGCCGCCATCGACCAGGGCCGGAAGATCGGCGCCGGGACCCCGCGCGAGCGCGACTACATCGAGGCCATCGCCGCGTACTGGGAGGACTGGGCCAACCGCCCCGAGCGCACGCGCCAGGTGAACCGCGCGCGCGCCTTCGAGGAGCTGGCCTTCAAGTATCAGGGTGACGACGAGGCGCAGATCTTCTACGCGCTCTATCTGGCCGGCACGCAGTCGCTCGCCGACCAGAGCTTCAAGGCCTACCTGGCCGCGGCCGCGGTGCTCGAGAAGCAGTTCGCGAAGCACCCCGACCATCCCGGGGTCGCGCACTACCTGATCCACAGCTACGACGCGCCGCCGATCGCGCAGAAGGGCGTGCCCGCGGCCCGCCGCTACGCGGGCATCGCGCCCGCCGCGCCGCACGCGCTCCACATGCCCTCGCACATCTTCACGCGCGTCGGCGCGTGGACCGAGTCGATCGCGACCAACACCCGCGCCGCCGCCGCGGCCGCCCGCGAGGGCGATGGCGACGAGCAGGCCCACTCGATGGACTACATGGTCTACGCCTACCTCCAGCTCGCGCGCGACGCCGACGCGCGGCGCGTGATCGACGAGAGCGGGCAGGTGGCGGGCTACGTGCGCTTCGCCGCGCCCTACGCGCTGGCCGCCATGCCGGCGCGCTACGTGATCGAGCGGGGTGACTGGCCGGCGGCCGCCAAGCTCGAGGCGCGCTCGACCGCCTTCCCGTTCAGCGAGGCGCTCACGCACTTCGCGCGCGGGCTCGGCGCCGCGCGGAGCGGCGACCCGGCGGCGGCCGCGAAGGCGGAAGGAGAGCTGGCGCGGCTCCGCGACGCGCTGAAGGCGGCGAAGAGCGAGTACTGGGCCTCGGAGGTGGAGGTGAGCCGTGTCGGTGTGTCGGCGTGGACGGCGCTCGCGCTGGGCAAGACCGACGAGGCGCTCGCCCTCATGCGGGGCGCGGCGGACGCGGAGGACCGGAACGAGAAGCACATCGTCACGCCCGGGCGCATCCTGCCCGCCCGCGAGCTGCTCGGCGAGATGCTCCTCGAGCTGAAGCGCCCGGCCGACGCCCTCAAGGAGTTCGAGGCGGTCCAGCTCCGCGAGCCCGAGCGCTTCCGCGCCTACCACGGCGCCGCGCAGGCGGCGGCGCAGAGCGGAGATCGGGCGAAGGCCAAGCGCTACTTCGGCAAGCTGGTCGACATGGCCGGCCAGGGCTCGGCGCGGCCCGAGCTGGCGCAGGCCCGCGCGTTCCTCGCGGCGAACCCGTAGCTCAGGCGGTCGCGGCCTTCAGCTCGTCGAGCTGGCGGCGCGCGCCGGCGATCATCGACGCCAGGTCCGAGGTCAGCATGATCATGTCGAAGCCGCGCTTCACCGCGCCGGCGGCGAACGCCGCGCTCGCGCAGTGCATGACCGCCTTGATGCCGTGCTTGTGCGCCGTGTCGCGGATCTTGTCGCAGGTGGCCATGTGCAGCGCGTCCGTCTTGTCGGGGCCCGGGGGCAGCCCGAGCGCGAACGACAGGTCGGCGGGGCCGATGTAGACGGCGTCGAGCCCCGGCGTGGCGCAGATCGCGTCCAGGTTGGCGATGCCCTCCTTCGTCTCGATCATCACCATGACGACGATCTCGTCGTTCGCCTTGGCGAGGTAGTCGCTGCCGCCGTAGTGCACGGCGCGCACCGGACCGGAGGAGCGCATGCCCACCGGCGGATAGCGGCACGCCGCCACCGCCTTCGCCGCCTCCTCGGCGGTGTTCACGAGGGGGACGATGACGGCGTAGGCGCCCAGGTCGAGCGCCTTCATGATCGTCGCCGGATCGTTCCACGGCACCCGCACGACCGGCACCGTGTCGGTCTGCGAGATCGCCTGCAGCATCGGCCAGACGTCGCTCATGTCGGTCGTCCCGTGCTGCATGTCTACGCAGAGGGCGTCGAAGCCCTGGCGCGCCATGACCTCCGCGGTGAATCCATGGGACACCGAGAGCCAGCCCAGCGTGACCCAGCGTTTCTCGCGCCACATCTGCTTGATCCTGTTCGGTCGCACTGTCGCACCTCGCGTTGTGGTGTAGCCGGTCACCCGGCGAGCGCCGCGAAGCGTAGCACACTTGACTCAGCGGAGGCGGCGCTCCATCAGGGTAGCAGGCCGATCACGTCGCGGAGTTCCAGGAGATGCGCCCCGCGGACGGACGCCCCCGGCGCGATCGCCGTCCGCGTGAACGCTCCGCACGTGACCACGTCGCAGAGGCCCGCCAGCGCCGTGCGCAGGTCGTTCAGATGACTCGCCTTGACCGGCCCCCCGACGGCCGGCGTCCCACCCGACCATGCATACGCGGTAAGCCCGCGCCGCATCCTCGCATCATTGATCGCCGTCGCGAGATCGAGGAAGTGGACGGCGCGCACGGGCGTCACCCCCGCCGTCAGCAGGTCGGCGAAGGACACCGCTCGCAACGTCCGCGTGCTCGTGTTGCCCGTGTCGTCCCGCGCCGTCACCGTGATCACGTTGGTCCCGGGCTGCAGCGCGATCCCGCTCGCCGCCCAGCTCGTCGTCCCGGTCGCCTTGTCGCTCCCGCCCCGGTTGTTCGCCCACGTCACCTGGGCCACGCGGACGTCGTCCGACGCCGCGCCGAGCAGCGTCAGGCTCGGGCTCGTGGTCGAGACCTGCGTGCCGCTGGTCGAGGTGATCGACACCGTCGGGGCGCTCGTATCCACCACCTCCACATTGTTCATCGCCGTGACGTTCGTGGTGTTTCGCGCATCGACGTAGATCCCGTGGTCGAACATGTCGCTGGTGAGGATCTGCCGATTGCCCGTGACGCTCACGTTCGAGGCCCGTGTGACCATGATCGAGCCGTGCGCCGTCGCGTCGATATCCACGCCGCTACGAAGCTGGGCAAAGGAGATCTGATTCGAGCGGATGATGGTGTTGTTCTGCATCGTGACCCCGTCGCTGGAGCCCACCAGGATGGCCAGCCCGGGTGTGTCGATGATGGTGTTGCCCTCGATCACGACATTCCGGTGGACGGGATAGGCACTGATGCCCGACGGCACGTCAGCCACGAGGCTGATGGCGCCCATGTGGCGCCCCTGGGAATAGATCTCCGGCGATCCGTAGCCGACTCCCTGGAAGGTGTTACCTCGCACGGTGACGTTCTCGACTCCGAGTGATTCCCGGTAGAGATGGTTGTCCGTGCTGAGATGCAGGCCCGTCATGGTGACGTCCTTGACCGTGTTGTTCTCCACCAGGCCGTTCGGCGACTGGATCAGCATCCCTCGCGAGCGATGGTCGTGGAAGAAGTTCCGCCGTACGATGAACCTCGAGTTACTCCGTGTCACATTCGAAACGAGGTCGCCGACCGCGGCCGTGCTCGGGACGCTCCCGTCGAGCTTGACCGTGTAGCGACTGTTGTTGAAGATGACGCGGGCCACTCTGAGGCGCGCATATTCGGACAGGTCGGCGGACCGAACGAACTTCAGTTCGGCACCGACGTCGATCAGGCCAGAAGTTCCGGCGGTCAGGACCAACGTACTGGAGTTCAGCTTCTGGGTCAGGGTGAGCCACGAGCCGTGGATGTTCAGAGAATCATCGCCCTGACCGCTGAAGTCGCTGTCCTCGATGATGATGTCTCCGAGAGTATGCGAGATGTGGATCCCGTCGGCGTTGGTCGAGATGAGGCGGCCCGGATCAGGCTTGCGCATGATCTTGACGCGCGAAAAGCGAAAGCCCCGATCGGCGCCCCACACCACGAAGCCCATACCCGGAGCGCTGTACACCGTGACGTCCTCGAAGGCGATGTCCGATGCACCGTCGGACACGCTGAAGGCGTGCTTGTCGAAGTCACAGTACCTGACAATGACCTCGTCGTCAGCACTGAAGGGCGCGAAGTCGGGAGAAACGTAGCCCTGAGTGGGAGAAACGTCCTGGTAGAAGTATATCTGCGTGTATCGGACTCCCACTCCCTGCGGAAAGTACGCTTCGACGGAGGACTTTGGCCACGCCAAGCGAGCCATGTCGAAGCTGGATACGGCGACGGGGTGCTCAAACCTCGGAAGGAGGTGCTCAACCAGCGAGTCATCCGGCACTAGAATCTTGGTCGTGCCGTCATAACGTTCTTTATAGACGACGCCAGGGGCTGCGCGGCAAACGTCATAGTCGATCGACAGATTACGAATGAGTACCCGCTGGCTGTGCGAGATGTTGACGCCCGGGTTCGGGAAGTGAAAGATGAGCTCCGCTCCCTGGCCGTCAATCGTGACGTCGGACAAGCCATCGATCCGGATGTGGGGCTCGAAGGCGCCTAGGTTAGGGACTAGCTGATCATCGAAGAGGTATCGGCCAGGAGGAATGACCAGCGTCGCACACCCCTGCATTTTGCAGGCCCATATTGCTTGGCTGAACGCCGTGTACACCGACACGCCCGGTACCAGGAAGTCACCCACCGAGACCACGACATTCGTTTGCGGCACGGGCGGATTCACCAGGGGTTCCAGCGTCACCGTCACCGGGAAGCTGCCGCTGGCCGTGTCCCCGTGGGCGCCACTGGCCGAGCAGAACACGGTCGTCGTCCCCAACGGGAAGACTGAACCGGAGGCGGGCGTGCAGGTGACCGGTCGCAAGCCATCGACCACGTCGCCGGCCGTCGCGCCGAACGGGACCGCGGCGGTGCCCGCCGGGTTCGTGGGCGACGTGATGATGCCGCGCGGCAGGTCGAGCGTCACCGTCGTGTTGAGTCGAAAGATGATGCCGTAGTCGTTGTATGGTCCGCCATCGGCTGTCCCATAGATGTTGCCATCACGACCCTGGATCAGCGCCGAGGTGGCTTGTGTTCCAGGGGTCACGACATTTCCTACGCTGTCTACAGGCCCGAACACGTGGATCGGCGTGACGGTGGCGCACCCGGGTGCCGACGTCTGGCACGGCGAGACGTCTGCGCGAAAGATGGCGCCGTAGATTGTGCGGCCGGGGATGACGGCGTCGGGGCCGTAACCGCCGTAGCTCGTAGTCCCGTAAAGCAGGGGCGGTGCATCTGCGACCAGAGGGGTTCTCAACTGTAGCAACTCTCCGCCGGGACTGAGGCCAACAGGCGAATCGGGTCCGAACGAGTACAGCACGGTCACGACCGCGCACTCCGGCGCCATCGGTGTGCATCGCGACGTATCCATCCGGAAGAGAGTGCCCCAGCCGCTCGCGCCACCGTACGACGTCGTGCCGTAAAAATATCCGTCGTCCGCACGCATGAGACCGGAAGATGGGTACTCGCCGTCGCCGCTGCCCCCTTGGAAGGTGTGAACCACGGTGACGATCGCGCAGTCCGGGCTGGGCGAGGCGCCGCACTGCGAAACGTCTATGTTAAAAATTATGCCGGGCCCAATCTTGTCGATGGAGTAGTTCTGGGCGTTCGCCGCGCCGTAGAACGTGCCATCTTCGATCTGGAGAAGGCGGCCCGTCGGGACCCTATAGTAGGGATAGCCAGAGCCGAACGAACCCAGGATCTTGAGATCGGCGCAATCCGCGGTGAACGGTTGGCACGGGGACACGTCGATCCGATAGATATTGCCGTAGGATGCGGTAGCGTAAAAGTAATTGGCTTTGCCCGCGTCACGGTCCTGTACGGGCGGCGTGGGGCCGTAACGGGCGGTCTGGACCTTCGTGAACCCGCAGTCGGCTGACGGAGTCGGAAGACACTGGCTCGGATCGAGCCTGAAGATTACGCTGTCCGCAGTAGCTCCGTACAAGCTGCCATCCCGGGCCTGATAGAGACTGTTTGGCCAGAGCCCCTCGTACCAATTGGGGCCCAAGAAGAAGTGCAAAGGGACGACCGCCCCAGCGCTGTTCATCATGAACACTGTGCCGGCGTTGCGCTGGCCCCTTTTCCCTGTGGTGGTCCCGTAGAAGTTGCCATCGGAACCCTGAATGAGGGCCGACGGATTTGTCACATCGAAGCCTACGAACGAATGCACGGCATTGAAGATGGGGTCCGCGGAGGCAGGGGCGACGAAAGGGAGACTCAGGATGGCGAACTCCGCCGTCAGGGTCAGGCTGGCGCTCGGAGCCACCACGCACGAACCCGTGCCGCTACATCCACCGCCCGTCCAGCCCGTGAAGATGGAATCCGAGCCGGCATCGGCCGTGAGCACCAGCAGGCTCCCCCAGTCGAAGGATGCCGAGCAGGTCGTTCCGCAACTCAGCCCAGTCGGGTTGCTCCGCACGGTGCCCGATCCGGTTCCCGCCCTGATTGCGGTCACGATGATCTGAGACGGCACGATGATCTGAGGCTGAAGGATGACGATCGTCGCGCTGGCCACGTTGTTCCGCATGTACGGATCCGACTGGATCACGCCGGACGCCAGACCGTTGACGGTGGAGGGAGCTACCTCGGGTACGCCGACACGGACGGTGTTCACGAGGCTGCCGACCACGGTGGGAGTGACGACGATGCTCACGATTGCGTTGGCCTGGTTCGCCAGTGTCCCGAGGTCGCAGATGACAGTGGCGGTCGCCAGACGGCAGGTGCCCTGGCTCGCGGTGGCGTTCACAAGCACCACGGTACCTGGCAAAGCGTCGGTCAGCGTGACACCGGCGGCGTCGGACGGGCCATGGTTGGTGACGGCCGCGACATAGGTGAGATGGTTGCCGACGCCGACGGGATCGGGTGTCCGAGTCAACACAACCTCGAGGTCGGCGGCGGGCGGCGCCGCGCAGTCTACGGGCATACCGATCGCCCAGCCGAGGCCATAGTAGTCGGCGCCCGAAGGCGTCACGAGCCAGACGCAGCCACCTGTGTCGGCCAGGATTCCGTACGGATTGCCCCAGTAGTACGTCGTCCGCGTGTTTGTCCCCGACCCGGCGTAGATGCGCAAGGGCCGATCGTTGTAGATGAGGGTGCCGAATGGGAAGGCGTACACGTGACCCCGGTTGTTCCGCAGCTTCCAGCCCGACAAATCGAAGTACGATTGCCCGGGCTCGGGGAACGACGACTGCAGGAGCGCGGGATTCGTCTCGATTTCGATGAACTCATTGTTCGGGTTCGATTCGTCGGCAACGCCCATGTAGCGGACCTGGCTCACCATCAGCGGGCTTTGCTGGACAGAAAACGTTTCCCTGAAGATCGCTGGCGCCTCACCCGCCTTCCAGAGCCAGACGCTGGGCGCTCCTTGGGGGTCCTGCTGCCACGGATCCGGATCCTCACCCTGCCAGCCGTATGGATCCACGTCCACAAGGAGACCGCTACCCGTCACCCGGTAGACGCCGAAGTGCAGGTGCGGGGAGCCGGCGCAGCCGGTGGCCCCGGACAGCCCGATCTGTTCGCCGGCGGCAATGGTCTGTCCGACGGAGACATCGATACGGCTCAGGTGGGCGTAGTAGGTGCGGTAAGTGTTGCCGTCTGGAGCCGCGTGATCGATGAGGACGCTCATCAGACCGCTGCGGAACTGGTTGAGTACCCGACAGAAGGCCACCGGCCCCGTCGAGGCCTCGACCACTCGGCCGGGCGCGACGGCGAGGAGCGGTGTGCCTGTGGGCATGATGAAGTCATAGCCCTCGTGGCCATCGGGGCCGTTCAGCGGCTCGCCCCAGTAGCTCAAGAGAAAGCCGTTGGCGTCCACGTCCTGATGGGGGAGGTTGTGGTCGAAGACGCTCTCGACCCGGAAGTCTCCGGCGAACGGTTTTTGAAAAAATGGGACGACGATGTTGTTCGGGCCAGGTTCCGGCGGCGTTTCGGTCCGAGCTTCCAGGGGAGGCAGGTCGGCGGGACCGGGACCGGGAACGGGCAAGCCCACGATCGCCGTGCAACAATAGCCTATATACCGCAGGTGGGCGCCAGTGGTCGTGTCGACAACGCTGCAGTCGAGCCAGGGGAGTAGAAGTTCCGCGGCCGTGCACTCGACTATGTCCGCAATTACTTGCACCGTCCCACGCTGCGGTGTGTTGGGCAAAGCCCGAAACGTGAACGTGGCGGTCTGGCCTGTGTAGAGAGCGGTCGTCTCGAAGTCGACTACCAGCTGTGTAAACAGGCCGTCGCAAAGCCCTTCGCCGCGCACGTGAGCGGCCGTCTGGGTCGACGCAGTCAAGTGGAATTGCGGATGACATCCCGAGTTTATCGCAAGGATGCGGGCGACGAGGGGCCGGAAGTCTCCCCCGAAGTTGCGATCGATCACCTGCTTGTCGTCGGTTATCGTGTAGGTCCACGACGTGCCGTCGTCACTGTAGTCGACGCGGATGGTGAACGTCCCGGTGTCCGTGTATAGGTTCGGCGCACTGTTGGCCCCCTGCACGGTGACCGTTTCGGTTCCCGCCTGGCTCGCCGACCCGGTCGCCAGCCACAACGCCAGCGCGATGCAGAAGATGACGGCCGGCCGGTCCGCCCTGGCCGGCATCCGTTCAGACCTCACGGCAGCGCTGATCCCGCGGAGGTAAGTGCACATGAGTCAGACATGATATACGGGAACCTGCGACCGCAGCGCGGTGGAGTTCGCGCGGGCGCCACTCCGCCCGCCGGACGGCGACGCGCTACGCGATCGACTCCGGCGCCACCGCGCGTCCGGTGCGCGCGGCCGCGTAGATCGCCAGCGGCACCTGCAGCATGCGCCTGGCGGCCTGCACATCCTGCTGCGGCTGGCGGCCGGCGAGCAGGCCGTCGACGAAGTCCGCGGCAGCGCCGTCGAAGCCGAGGCGCCAGTCGGTCGGGACCTGATAGCTGAGCGTCTCCGTGCCCAGGATCACCATCACCGGGGGCAGGTCGAGCATCTCGCCGGTGCAGCGGGTGACCCAGATGATGCCGCGCGTCCCGTGTATCTCGAAGAGCGCTCGGCGTCTCCTGGATGAAGTCCGCGCCGCGGCCGACGATGGCGGAGACCTCGCCGATCTCGCCGATCCAGAAGGCGGCGGTCGCGTACTTGTGCACGCCGTCGTCGTAGAGCGCGCCGCCGGGATTCCGCTTGGGATCGCGGCGCCAGACCAGGGCGTCGGGCTCGAGCTCGATCGCCTGCCCCGTGATGTGCTGGACGCGCGTGGTGTGGATCCGCACGAGCGAGGGCGCGCGCGGGCCACCGCGGCGGCGATGCGGTCGGCCTCGGCCATCGTCGTGGCCAAGGGCTTCTGACAGGAGACGTGCCCCCGCCGCTTCGCGCGCTCGGGCTCGCTGTCGCAGAGCGCCACCACGTCGCAGCACGGGTGCTGCAGATACCCGCGCGCGTTAAGCTGGGAGATGTTGCCGCAGCCGACGATCGCCAGGCGCACGCGGTTCACTGGAGCCGCTCCGCCGCCGTGCGCAGCTCGCTCATCTGGGCCGCCTTGATCGTGGTGACGCCCGGGAGCGGGGAGGGGTCGCTGAAGACGGACGGCGTGAGACCTGCGGCGGCGTAGGCTTCGCCAAGCGCGGTCCGCAGATCCAGCAGGTGCTGGCGCCTGACGGGCGTGACGCCGGCGACGGGCGACGGGTCGCTCCACGAAAACGCCGGGAGCGCGCGTCGCTGCCGGAGCACATCGATCACGGCTCGCAGCTCGAGCAGGTGCGCGAGCTTCACGGGCGTGTTTCGCGCCACCAGCGTGGGATCGGTGAACGCCGCGGCGGCCAGCGGACGCGTCACCGTCCCGGCGTTCGTCGCGAGTGTGAGGCTGCCGGCGGCGAGCCCCGGTCCGCCGGCGGTGAAGTGAACCGTCACCACCTGGCTCCCGCCCGCGGCGACGTTGACCGTGGCACCGCCGGTGACGCTGAACGGCCCCGACGCGGTCACGACCCCGGTCAGCGGGACGCCGCCCGTGTTCTGGAGCGTGACGTTGAAATCCGCGGTGTCGATGAAGTTGAGGTTGCCGCTCCCGGGCGTCATGCCGAGCGTCGCCGGCGGAACGAGCGCGGTGTTCAGCGTCGCGCGGTTGCCGGTGGCCTGGGCGAAGAAGCCCTCGAAGGCGATGCGGAACCGGTCGAACTTGGCAAGGTCGTCCGCCGTGGGCTCCGTGCCGGCGGAGACCACGAGCACCCAGGCCTGGCGCCACACGTTGGTGTTGTTGACCTCCGACAGGCCGCGGAAGGGCAGGCGCGCGCCGACGCACGCCTGCACCTGGACCGCCGACACGTTGCGCCGGGTCCCGCCCACCGTCACGTTGACCCGCGGAAAGCACGAGCGGACGCCGTTCGGCACGAGGGCCGTGGGAGCGCATTGCCCCGGCGACGGGTTGTCGATGAAGAAGAAATCCGGCACCTCGCTGAGATCCCGGAGCCCCATCAGATACTGGTCGAGGGGGCCGTAGCGGGCCACCGCCTCCGTGGTGGTGAAGGTCCCGTTGCCGTTGTCCCGCCAGGCGACGCCGTTCATGACGGATGCGCCGCTGTCGAGATAGAAGCTCCAGTGCCCGTCGAGGTCGTCCAGGATGAGGTCGCTGCACGCGCTACCGTCGTTGAACCGCGCGCGCGCCATCCAGGCGTGGCCCACCTCGTGTCCGACGAAGCTCATCGGCGTGTAGGTGTTGCCCTGGTTGATCGGCGCATTGGGGTCGGCCGGCTGCAGGCTCAACGCGTTCATGTTGACCATGTTCGTCAGGCGGCCCTGGCTTCCCACGAACGAGGTGGTGTCGAAGGCCACGCTGTCGCCGACGCCCGCGGCGGCACGCCGCCAGTTGTTCGAGTATCCCGCCCCGGGAGCGATTGCGGTCTGCGGGAACGTCGTGAAGATCACGAGCTGGTCGAACGCGTCCGGCTGCAGCGCGTAGACCTTCCGCGCGATGGCCGGGAGGTGGATCGCCGGATCCCCGATGGTGGCCCCGCCGAAGATCTGGACCAGCGGCTCGAAGCCGGGCGTCGCGGACAGGGTGCGGGCGGGACCGCGGCTGAAGTCCACCGTGGTGACCAGGCTCGGATTGCTGAGGTCGGGCGCGATCCCGACGAGATATCCGGGCCCCGGCGTGCCGGGCACGCTCGGATAGCTCATCTGGAGCCGGCCGTCCTTGAAGAGCACGACCTGGAACGTGACCTCGAACGCCGAGCCGAACGGGATCACCCGGTTCCACGTCACGATGAGCCGGTCGGCGAGGAGATTCGCGAACACCCCGCCGCCGGCAGCCGGGTTGTACTCGGTCGACCAGAGCGGGGCAACGTGGGCGTAGGCCGAGATCTGATCGAGCACGTTGAACAGCGAGCCGGCGGGGTTGAAGTACGTGGATTCCGGCGCGTTGAACGTGATGTTGCCGTAGGGGTTGATGTAGACGCGTGAGCGCGGCTGGCCGTAGAACGGGAAGTTGACCGGCCAGAGCGAGAGGAAGTCGATCGTGGCGACGTCGTTGGTGTGCACGACACCGGTGTTGTTGCCGAGGCGCGCGTCGAAGGCCAGCGCCCCGACGTCCACGTCGTATCCGAAGGTGAGGGGAACGAGGGGGTCCCCGATCCTCGGCGTGAAGGTGAGGGTCTTGCCCTGCAGGTCGAACACCTTGCCGGGCTTCAGCACGGTCGGGTCCGCCTTGATCACGATGATGTTGCCGTGGACCGAGTCCGGTCCGGGGTTGAATTGGGCGCTCACGGTCGTATCCGCGCTCAGCGTCACGACGCACGGCCCGGTGCCGGTGCAGCCTCCGCCCGACCAGCCGGCGAACGCGAACGCGGGGTCGGCGCTCGCCGTCAGGGTCACCACCCCGAGCGGAAACAGGGCCGTGCACGTCGCGCCGCAACTGATCCCGGCGGGACTGCTGGTGACCGTGCCGGTTCCCGTCCCCGCCTTCGCCAGCGTGAGCGTGAGGTTCGGAATCGCGAACGTCGCGCCGACGGTCCGATTGCCCGTCAGCGCGACCACGCACGACGTCCCCGACACCGAGTCGCAGCCGCTCCATCCCGCGAAGGCGAAGCCGGCGGCGGGGGTCGCGGTCAGCGTCACCGACGCGCCCGGCGTGAACGTCGATGCGCACGCAGGCCCACAGTCGATGCCCCCGGGCACGCTGGTCACCCGTCCGGACCCCGTCTTCGTGATCGACAGGATGCCGGGCTCGCTCGACGGGATCGAGACATGGCCGCCGTTCGAGGCCATCACCACGTCGCCCGCGTCCGACTCGCTCGTCGGGCTGAACCGCACGGTCACGAGCTGGATTGCGCCGGGAGCCACGCGCAGCGCACCCCCGAAGACCACGCTGAAGGGACCGGTCCCGAACACGCTGCCGCGCAGGGTGACGTTGCCGATGTTCTTGATGGTGACGATCTGGTCGGTGCTGCCGCCGAGCGGAACGAGGCCGAAGTGGAGCCCGTCCGCCGGCGTCAGCTCGATCGCCGGCGCTCCAGCGGCGCCGGCGGCCGACGGAGACGCCGCGCTCATCCCCGTGCTGTTCATCCCGCGCACGCTGTAGTCGTAGGCGATCCCGACCACGGCGCTGAAGTCGTCGAAGCTGAGCAGGGGCGTCGACCCGAGTCGCACCGGCGTCCCCGACGGGCTGGTCGCGCGCCAGACCTCGTAGCTCGCGGCGCCCCAGGCGGGCTGCCACGTGACGCGCACGCGGTCCGGGAGCTGGCCCAGCGTCGCGCGGACGTCCTGGGGAATGCCGGGCGGCAGGATCGGCCCGATGTCCCGCAGGAAGTTGACGGCCCGGCTGTTCCCTTCCGTGACGATGTCGCGACGACCGTCGCCGTTGACGCTGAGCGGCACCCACTTGAGGCCGCGATCGGCGGCGAACGTCACCGGCGTGAAGTTCCCGGCCCCATCGTCGAGGTACATGAGCTTCTCGGCGCCGTCGCGATTCATGACCAGCCCGAAGTCGAGACGGCCGTCGCCGTCGAAATCCGCGGTGTCGAGCCGGAACGCCGGGTCTTGCGCGCCGAAGCAGCTTGTTCCACAGACACCGACCTGGCTCGGATCGCCCTGGGGCAGACGCGACGCGGTCTCGTCGCGGAAGGTGCCGTCGCCGTTGTTCACGAGCACCTGGACCCAGCGCCCGGCGCCGTTCTGGGCTGTGAACAGGACGAGGAGGTCGGGAAACCCGTCGCCGTTCAGATCCGTGGACTTGATGTCGAGCGCGACGGCGTCGGCGAACGGCTTGAGCATGAAAAACTGGGTGGTGAAGTGGCCGGTCCCATCGTTCAGCAGCACGGGAGCGGGCCGATCGGGCCCGCCGTTCGGCGCGCTGCCGAGCACGAGGTCGGGGAAGCCGTCGCCGTTGACGTCGACGAAATGGCTCGCCGTGTAAAACGCCTCGCTGGCGTTCGCGAGGAAGTCGACCGGCAGCCGATCGAGCGCCTGCGTGAAGTGCCCGGTGCCGTCGTTGAGCCAGATCTGCGGGCCGGTCGGGCTACCGGGCGGCCCGAGGCCGCCGAGATACAGATCGATGCTGCCGTCGCCGTCGATGTCGGCCGCCGCGGCCGAGGGCGTGAAGGTCACGCCGGGAGGCAGGTTGGCGGTGGCGTCGACGAGCCGGCAGCCCGGCGTCGACAGCGCGAGCACGGCCTGGTAGCCGGGGAACGGATGATTGCCGGGAAGATTGGGAAGGGGCGCTCCGCTGTCCGGCACGAAGATGTCGGGCCGGCCGTCGCCGTTGAAATCCGCGATGATGATCCGCGCGGGGAACTGCGTGCGCGGCGGCGGGCCGATGAAGATGAGCGACGTGCCGTCGAAGAAGCCCCCGTGACCATCGTTCAGGAGAATCGTGAGATCGACCGGCTGCGTCGAGCTGCCGCGCGCGATCACGACGTCCAGGAGCCCGTCGCAGTTGAAGTCGGCGACGCCCAGGATCACCCCGGGACTCTCCTCGTTGGGCTCAGCGCCCCCGACGTTTGGCAGGCGAAGGATCTGGACCGGCGGGGCGTAGGTGGGAAGCGGGGGCAGCGCCGCCGCGGGGGCGGCGAGCAGAAGCAGGCCCAGCAGGCCGCCGGCACCGCTGATCCCGCGGAGGTAACTGCGCATGAGCCAGACATGATATACGGGAACCTGCGTCGAAGGAGGCGCCAAGAACGAGGAGACCATCATCCAGGTGTGGGGCATGGGGCCGGCGACGGCCACGCCGGCCGAGAAGCGCTGATCGCTCAGCCGACTACGGGACCGCTCCTCCTGCGATCTGCGGCAGCACGTGTACCTCGCTGTCCGGTCCGATGGGCTCGAGCAGAGCGTCCTGGAAGATCTGGCCGTCGATGGCCACCGCCACGCCATCCTCGAGGTGGCGCCCGAGCGCGGGGTGCAGCTCGCTGAGCAGCTGGAAGAGGTGCTTCACGGACGTCGCCGGGAGATCGAACTCGGCGACGCCCCCCGTGATCTGCGCGAGGTTTCCAACCAGCACCACGCTCGCCATGCGAGGCTCAGGCCTTGTTGAGGCCGCGATCCTTGAGCGCCTTGAGCACTTTGGGCGGCGACATCGGCAGCTCGGTGAAGCGGATGCCGGTAGCGTTCTCCATGGCGTTGGCGATCGCCCCGAGCGGCGGGACGATGGGTGTCTCGCCCACGCCGCGGACACCATACGGATGCTTCGGGTTGCCGACCTCGACCAGAATGGCGTCGATCATCGGCACGTCGGAGGCCACCGGCATGCGGTAGTCGAGGAAGCCCGCGTTCTGGAGCTTGCCGTCGGCGCCGTAGATGTACTCCTCGTTGAGCGCCCAGCCGATGCCCTGCACGGCGCCGCCCTGGAACTGCCCCTCGACGTACGCCGGGTGTAGCGCGCGCCCCGCGTCCTGGGCCACGGTATAGCGCAGGATCGTCGCGCGTCCGGTCTCGGGATCCACTTCGAGATCGACGAGGTGCGTGCCGAAGCTCGGCCCCGCGCCCTGGGCATTGATCCGGCCCATACCGCCGATGGGGCCGCCGGTCTTGCCGGCCAGCTTCGCGAAGTCCGCGACCGACAGAGGCTTGACCTTCTCTGCCAGCGCGCCCAGCGGCCGCACGTGGCCGTCCGAGAACTCGACCTGCTCCGGCTTGGCCTCCCACAGCTTGCAGGCGCGCGCGCAGAGATCGGCCTTGATCTGCTTGGCCGCCTCGACGATGGCCAGGGAGCCCGAGAAGGCCGAACGGCTGCCGCCGGTGAGGAAGTTGAACCCGAGCGAGCCGGTGTCGCCGATGATCGGCCGCACCTTGTCGTACGGCACGCCCAGCTCGTCGGCGGCCACCGCGGCCAGCGAGGCGCGCAGGCCGCCGATGTCCGGTGTGCCCGCCATCAGCGAGATCGTGCCGTCCTCATTCACCGTCAGCGAGACGCAGGTCTCGCCGCCGATATTGAACCAGAAGCCGGAGGCCACCCCGCGGCCCTGCCACTTCCGGAGCGGGGCGTTCCAGTGCTCGGTCTTCTTGATCGCGTTCAGCGTTTCCTCGAGCCCGATCGGGCCGAACTTCGGGCCGTAGGCCGCCTTCGTGCCCTCGCGCGCCGCGTTCTGCATGCGCAGGTCGATGGGGTCGATGTCGAGCTTCTTGGCGATCTCGTCCACCACGCTCTCGACCGCATACTCCGAGATCGGCGCGCCCGGCGCTCGATACGCGGCGACCTTCGGGCGATTGGACACCACGTCGTAGCCGATCACGTGCACGTTCTCGATGTCGTAGGGCGCGTACGCGCACATGGTGCCGGGCTGCACCGGCGAGCCCTGGAAGGCGCCCGCCTGGTACTTGAGCTCGGCGAAGGCGGCCACGAACTTGCCGGCCTTGGTCGCGCCCATCTTGACCCGCACGGTGGCGCCCGAGGTGGGCCCGCTGGCCTTGAACACCTCCTCGCGCGACATGACCATCTTCACCGGGCGCTTGGCCTTCCGGGACAGCGCGATGGCGAGGGGCTCGAGGTAGACGACCGTCTTGCCCCCGAAGCCGCCGCCGATCTCCGTGGCGGTGACACGGACCTTGCCGATGTCGAGGCCGAGCAGTCGCGCGCAGTGGGCGCGCACGATGAAGTGGCCCTGGGTCGTGGTCCAGAGCTCGGTGGCGCCGTCCTCGGACACGGTGGCCAGGGCGGCGTGCGGCTCGATGTAGCCCTGGTGGACGGGCGCCGTCTTGAACTCCCGCTCGACGATGAGGTCGGCCTTCTTGAAGCCGGCCTCGACGTCGCCCTGCTTGATCTCGACGCGCTTGGCGATGTTCGAGGGTTTGTCGGGCCTGGGCTCCACGCCCACGGTGAACAGATCGTCGTGGAGCAGCGGGGCGCCGGGCCGCATGGCCTCGACCACGTCGATGACGTGCGGAAGCACCTCGTACTTCACGTCGATGAGCTTGAGCGCGCGCCGGGCGATGGCGACGCTGGTCGCGGCGACCGCGGCGACCGCGTGGCCCTCGTAGAGCGCCTTCTCGCGGGCCATGACGTTCCGCACCACGTCCTTGTAGTTCATCATCATCTCGCCGGCCGGAATGAACTCCGACGGCTGGTCACCGAAATCGTCGCGGGTGACCACCGCCTTCACGCCGGGCAGCGCCTCGGCCCTGGACGTGTCGATCGAGACGATGCGCGCGTGCGGGTGGGGGCTGCGCAGCACGCGGCCGATGAGCTGGCCGGGCAGGTTGAAGTCGGCGCCGAAGCGGGCGCGCCCGGTCACCTTGTCCACGCCGTCCGGTCGGATGGTGCGCGTGCCGACGTAGTGCTGCCCGTTCGTCTCGGCCATGTCTATCCCTTTCTCATCGCCGCGGCGGTGTCCATCACCGCGGTCACGATCTTGTCGTACCCGGTGCACCGGCAGAGGTTGCCGGCCAGCCAGTATCGGATCTCGGTTTCGGTCGGGTTCTGGTTCCTCTCGAGCAGGGCCTTGCCGGCCACGAGAAAGCCCGGCGTGCAGATGCCGCACTGGAGCGCGGCGCCCTTCAGGAATTGCTCCTGCAGGGGATGAAGCGACTCGCCCTGGGCCATGCCCTCGATGGTCTCGACCCGGCGTCCGCCGACCTCGCAGCCCAGCACGAGGCACGAGCAGACGAGCCGGCCGTCGAGCATGACGCTGCAGGCGCCGCAGTCGCCGGAGGCGCAGCCTTCCTTGCTGCCGGTCAGGTGTAGCGTGTCGCGGAGCACGTCGAGCAGCGTCTCCTCCGTCTCGCAGAGGAACTCGACCGCGTCGCCGTTCACCGTCGCTTCGATATGGTGCTTGGCCATCAGCTCGTCCTCGCTCGGTCCAGCGCGATCAGGGCGGTCCGCCGGGTCAGCACGGCCGCCACGTCGATGCGGAACTCCGTGGTGCCTCGCTTGTCGTCGATGGGCCGGCAAGCCATCCGCGCCGCCGCCTCGAGCCGCCGCTGGGCAGCCTCGTCGAGCCGGGTCCCCACCATGGCCTGGGCCGCCTCCGGGACCAGCAGCACACGGGGAGCAACCGCGCCCAGCGACACGCGGGCCGCAGTGATCGTGCCGGCGCCATCGAGCGTCAGGCTCACGCCCACCCCCACCACCGCGATGTCCATTTCGGTCCGCGGGATGAAGCGCAGATACGCGTCGCTCGAGCGTGGCGGCCGCGGCGGCAGCAGGAACGACGCGACGATCTCGCCCTTCCGGAGCGCGAGCGTGCGCGGGCCCAGCATGACGTCCTCGACCGGCAGGTCGCGCCGGCCCTGCGGCCCGGCCAGCGTGGCGACGGCCCCCGCGGCGATGAGCGCGGGCACGCTGTCGGCCGCCGGCGAGCCGTTGCAGAGGTTGCCGCCCATGGTGGCGCGCCCCTGCACCTGGGTCGAGCCGATGAGGTTGGCGGCCTCGACCACGCCCGGCCACACCTGCTTGAGCCGCGGATGCTCTTTCAGCTCGGCTCCCGTCACCGCGGCGCCGATGCGCCAGCCACCCTTCTCCTCGGTGACGGTGCGGATCTCAGGGATCTTCTTGATGTCGACGATCAGCGCGGGGTCGACGAGGTCGGCGCGCAACTGGACCAGGAGGTCGGTGCCTCCGGCCAGGATCAGCGCCTCGCCCGTCGCTCCCGCCAGCAGGGCGACTGCCCCTTCCAGCGTCTCCGGTGCCTCGTATCGCATCAGTTGTGGTCTCGCCTTTCGTGAAGAGTCATTGTGGGGCGTACTTGTGGCCGAGCCGCTCCTCCCAGCGCAGGTAGTTGATCATGTCGGCGAAGCCGCGCTCGGGGCCGGCGGGCACGACGTCGTCGGGGGCGCGCAGCACGCCGGTCAGCCCTTGCTCCAGCGGCCGCCCGGCCGTACGCCACGCCTGGGTGCCGCCGGCCAGCCCCGCGACGTCGCGGTAGCCCAGCTCCAGCAGCGTCGCCGCGCTCAGCACCGCGTCGTGGCCGCCGTCGTCGTCGGTGACGACGATCGGCGCGGCGGTGTCCGACGCGAGATCCGCCACGCGCAGCTCCAGCCAGCCGCGCGGCACCCAGCGCGCGCCGGGCACGTGGCCCGCGGCGAAGCGGTCGCTCGTCTCGACGTTGAGCGTCAGCGGCGGCCGCGGCGACGCCAGGAGTGCCGCCAGCTCGGCCGGCGAGATCCGGCGGACCTTCTTCGTCGCTTCGGCCACCAATGGTTCGACGGGTTCGTCCGTTCTTGCTGCGAGCGGAAGACCGGCAGCGGCCCACGCCGTCGTCCCGCCCGCGACGACGAAGACGTTCGTGAAACCCATCTGCCGGTACCACGACGCCGTGACCGACGCGCGCACCGTGCCGTCGCAGCAGAAGACGACCGCGCCGGCGCGCACGGCCACCGTGTCGTCGGCGCGCTGCACGGCCTGCCCGCCGGGGAACCACCAGAACCCGGGCACGTGGCCGCGCGCGTACTCCTCCCGCGTGCGGACGTCGATCAGGTAGACCGTCTCGCCGCTCGCGCGCCCCATCAGCTTCTGCAGCTCGGCGACCGTCAGCGTCCGCACGCCGTCCTCGGCGGCGACGCGCGCGGCGTACGCCTCGGCTGCGGCGCGCCCTTCGGGCGAGGGCTCGGGCAGGTCCACGCGGTCGGCGCCGCGCTCGAGCTCCAGGCCGGCGAGCAGCCAGCCCGATGTTCCGTTGCGCAGGCTGACCACGTTGGGAAGCCGCATGCGCTGCAGCACGCGCGCGCCGATGATGCTGCGCGTGCGGCCGGCGCAGTTGACGACCACCGTCGCGTTCGGGTGCGCGCGCACGAGGTCGTGGATGCGCAACGCCAGCTCGCCGCCGGGCGCGCTGCGGCCGCCGGGGATGCAGAAGCGCCGGTACTCCTCGGGCGTGCGCGTGTCGAGGATGATCAGCTCGTCGCCGCGCCGCTGTCGGCGCGCCAGCTCGTCGGCGTCGATGGTGGGCACGTGGTGCTCCACCTCCACCTTCTCGCCGAAGTCTTTGCTGGGCACGTTCATGCCCCACTCCGTGGGGAGGTTCTCGCTGGCCCAGCGGTTGACGCCGCCCGCCAGGAGAGCCACGCGGGCGTAGCCCATGCGCTCCAGCGTGCGCGCGGCCAGCGGCGCGCGGCGGCCGTTGTCGTCGCACACGATCACGTCCACGCCGCGGAACGGCACGAGTCGCCCCATGCGGGACTCGAGCTGGCGGCGCGGCACCGAGCTGGCGCCGGGGATGTGGGCGAGGTTGTACTCGCCGTGCTCGCGCACGTCGATGAGCGCGAGCGGCGCGTGCGATTCCAGCAGCTGCGCAAGCGCGGCGGCGGCGATCTCGCGGGGCATGACGGCGGTCGCCTCGCTACCGGCCGCTGATGACGCGGTAGGCCTGGGAGGCGGCGTCGCGAATCGACGCCTGCTCCGTCGGCGACTGCATCACGACCTGCAGAGCGCCGAGGGCCTGGCGATCGCCCTGCGCGGTCACGTACTTGATCGCGCGGAGCCGGTAGGCGGGCTCGGCGTCCGAGGTCACGATCTGGCGCATGAAGGGCAGGGGGCGCTCGTCGTTCAGCGAGGTCAGCGCCCGGAAGGCCATCTCCCGCCCGCGCCCGTCGGCGCTCGATTCCTGGAAGATGTACGCGAGGCCGTTGACCCCCTGCGTCTTGCCCGATTCGGCCAGCCCGTACGCGGCGCTCAGGCGGACCATCCGGTCCTCGCCGGGGTTGCTCAGGATCCGCTCCATGACGGGGATCGACTCGGGCGTCTGGAGCTGTCGCAGCCCGGAGGCCGCGGCGCGCCGCAGCAGCACGTCGTCGTCCTTCTCGAGAATGTCCTTCAGGAGCGGCAGCGATTGTGGGACCTGGAGCGTGCCCAGCAACCTCGCGGCCGCCCGCCGCTCGTCGGAGTCGCTCCCGGCCGCGAGCACGTGCATCAGCGCCTGGGCGGCGACGTCGCCCATGCCTCGGAGGTCGTCGATCAGCTCGCGCGCCCGCTGCCAGCCTCCCCGCCCTTCGCCGCCGCTCGTCGCTTCCAGATATTTGTAGAAGCGCTCGAGCGCCGTCTCGACGGTCGGCGGCGGCCCGGCCGTGGGACGCGAGTCGGGTCGCGGCGCCGCGCGATCGGCCTGGGGCGCGCCCCGCGGCGACGTCGCGCCGCTCCCGCGCGCGAGGCTCTCAGTCGGCGAGGGAGTTTCCGTCACGGCGACGCCGAGGAAAGACGTTCGCGACGAAGCGCGCGCGCTCGAGGAAGCTCCCGCCGCCGGCGCGCCGCCCTGCTCCGTTGCTCCGGACTGCTTCGCGGCGGCGAGATTGTCCCTGGCGCGGAGCCGCGCCTGCAGCGTGGCGACCTGCTGCTGAAGGCCGGTCACCGTGGCCTGTAGCTGCTCGACTTCGGGCACGGCCGGCAGCACCTGGCGCACGACGCCGGCGGCGGCCCAGCCGACCACGAACGTGAGGACGAGGACCATCGGCCAGAGAAGGCGTCCCATGTCGCCGGTAGTTTACTCGATCGGGGTCAAATTGCGCTCGCCGCGATGTTGACCGTCAGGGCCAGGAGGGCCGCGTTGAACACGAACGAGACCACTCCGTGCACGGCCACGGTGCG
Organism: Methylomirabilia bacterium; assembly: GCA_041496385.1. Classification (GTDB taxonomy): domain Bacteria; phylum Methylomirabilota; class Methylomirabilia; order Rokubacteriales; family CSP1-6; genus AR19. The sequence goes on from JBGQEL010000041.1 coordinate 30,565, forward strand.
GCGGATCCACTTGCTGGTGACGCCCACGTCGGAGACCTGGGACGTCATGCCGATGACGAAGGAGAAGTACACGAAGTCCCAGTAGTCTGGGTCCTCGGCGCCGCCCGGAAAGGCCATGCCCCCGCCGCTGCCGTGGTTCTCGTCGTAGAACTCGTGGGCGTAATGCAGGGCGAAGATCGTGTGGATGAAGGCCCACGACAGCATGATGGTCAGCGTGGCGAGGAGGAGCGGGAGCGCCCGGCGACCGCCGCCGTTGCCCGCCGCCTGCCCCAGCTCCCAGACGATGGCGGCAAGGCTCGCGAGCGCCGCGGCGACCGTCAGCACCAGGATCGCGAGCTGCCCCTCGTCCTGCTGGGCCGCGCGGCGGCGGATGCGGCGGATGTCGGAGCCCGCCATCATCGCGAAGGCGAGGATCAGGTAGACGCCGACCCCGACGTCCCAGGCGACGAGCAGGCGCGTGGCGAGCTTCCAGCTCGTGAAGGCCGCGAGCGCGGCGGCCACCGTGGCGCAGAGGGCGCCACAGGCGAACAGCCGGGGACGGGCCCGCGCGATGCGCACCAGGCGCGAGCGCGGGCGTCGGACCTTCCTATGGCCGGTCTGCATCCCGTCAACCGTAGGCCGACGCCGGGGAGCCGTCAAGACGGGGTAGGATGCGGCGATGGCGCAACTCAACGTCGGCGTCCTCGGGCTGAGCCACGATCACGTGTGGCCGAACCTCGCCGCGCTGGTCGCCGGCGAGCACGGCCGCCTCGTCGCCGTCGCCGACCCCGACCCGGGGCTGCGCGAGAAGTTCATGGGCCTCCACGGCGGCGTGGCCGTCCACGAGACGTTCGACGGCCTGCTCGAGCGTCGCGACCTCGACGCCGTGCTGGTCTTCTCCGACAACCGAACGTCGGTGGAGCTGGGCGTGCGCGCGCTGGGCCGCGGGCTCCCCGTGATGATCGAGAAGCCGATGGCGGCCGACCTGGCCGGCGCCCGCGCGCTGCTCGCGGCGGCCCGGGCCGCCGGCGTGACGCTCATGGTGAACTGGCCCACGGCGTGGCGACCGGCGCTCCGTCACGGCCTGACGCTGGCGCTCGACGGCGCCGTCGGCGAGCCCACGCAGCTCAGCCATCGCGGCGGCCACGCGGGCCCGCGGGAGTACGGCTGCTCGCCGCAGTTCTGCGACTGGCTCTACGATCCGGCGCGCAACGGCGGCGGCGCGCTCGTCGACTACTGCGGCTACGGCGCCGTGCTCTGCCGTCTCGTGCTGGGCCGGCCGCAGGCGGTCACCGCGGTCACGCCGGCTCCGCGGAAGCCCGGTCTCGTCGCCGAGGACAACGCTGTCGCGATCCTGTCCTATCCGCGCGCGCTCGGACTGCTGGAGGGGAGCTGGACCCAGATCGGCGGCGAGCCCGCCTTCGCCATGATCCTGTACGGAGAGCGCGGCACGCTGCTCGTTCATCAGCCGCGCGCCACGCACGAGGGCGAGCGCGTCGGCCCCGGCCGCGTGCAGGTCGTCACGCCCGCGGGGAGCCGCTTCGTCGACCCGCCGCCGCTCGCACCGGAGGAGCGCGACGGCCCGACGCACTTCCTCTCCTGCCTGAGCAGTGGCCGCGACGTGACTGGTTTCTGCGCCACCGACGTCGGATGCGACGTTCAGGAGGTGCTCGCCGCGGCGCAGCGGTCGAGCACGACGGGCCGGCGCGTGGAGCTACCGCTCGCCGACTAGAGCTGCCAGTCCTGGTACCAGGTGGAGTCGGCGCCGATGCCCTCGCGCTGCACGGCCACCTCGACGAGATAGGGCCGGTTCTGGCGCGTGGTCACGTCCAGGCCGCGGCGGAGCGCCGGCTCCAGCTCCTTCACCGTCTTCACGCACTCGCCATCGACGCCCTGGGCGCGCGCGAGGCCGACGTAGTCGGTGGCGGGGGCGTCGAGCCAGAGGCCGGGGTACTTGCCCTCAGTGATCATCTTGCAGTCCGGCATCTGGTTGGCCCAGTTGTGGCGCACGATCTGGTAGCTCTGGTTGTTGGAGACGACCGTGAGGATGGCCGTGTTGTAGCGGGCCATCGACCAGAAGCCCGAGGCGCTGTAGGTGAGGGCGCCGTCGCCCAGATGCAGGACCACGGGGCGCTCGCGGCCGACGGCGATCTTGGCGCCGATGGCCGCGCCCACGCCGAAGCCGAGCGAGCCGCCGCCGCTGCGCGTCCAGAACATCCCCTCGTAACCGAGCGGCATCAGCGTCATGCGCGCGGTCGAGCTCTCGTGCACCATCACGGTGTTCTTCGGCAGCACCTGCGCGAGCTGCGCCTCGAGCACCGCCGGGTGCGTGAGCGAGTCGTGCTCGTGCTCGCGCGCCAGATTTTCCTCGCGCTCGATCAGGAGCTTCGCGAACGCGCGGACCTTCGCGCGCGCGCGCACGCCGGCCGCGATCTTGTCGCCGGCCACGCGCTTGACCGCGTCGACCAGGCTCGCCAGCGTGTCGCGCAGCTCGCACTGCACCGCGACGTCGAGCGGGTAGTGGCGGCCCATCAGGAGCGGGTTCGGCCCGATCTGCATGATGGTGGGCTCGGTGACGGCGCCGTGCACGCCCTGACAGCCGACGAGGAAGATGAGGTCCGGCTTCAGCCCCGTGACCTTCTCGAAATCTTTCGAGACGGGATACGAACCGCAGAAGAGCGGGTGGCGCGACGGGAAGTTGGCGAAGATCTGCCGGGAGGCGAACACCGGCGCCTCGAGCGCCTCGGCGAGCCGCACCGCTTCCGCCTGCGCGCCGTCGCGCCAGACGTCGTCGCCGAACATCAGCGCCGGGCACCGCGCCTCGACGAGCCTGCGGGCGATCGCCTCGATCGTCTGCGGGCGCGCCGGCCCCGGCCGCTCGATCTGGTAGTGCGCGTCCTCGCCGACCTGCGCCTCCAGTCCCTCGCGATTGAGCAGCTCCGCGCTGATCGAGAGATAGACCGGCCCCGTGGGCGGCGTGGTCGCCTCGCGGATCGCGCGGATCGTGGCCACCGAGATCGCCTTGGGATCCGCGTGCACCTGGTAGGCGCAGCGCGCTTCCTTTGTAATAGGCCGCATCGACTCCGCCTGGCTCAGTCCCGGGAAGGGCGCCAGCCCGCGATAGTCCTGAAGCTCGGAGGCCCAGTCGCCGGCCACGACCAGCAGCGACGAGCCCGCCACCTGCGCGTTGAAGAGCTGGCCCGCGAGCTGGTACGAGCCGCCCATCACGTGCGCGATGACGACGCCCACCTTGCCGCTCAGCCGGTGATAGCCGTCCGCCATCGCCGCCACCAGCCCCTCGTGCTTGCCGACCACCAGGCGGTTGTCCCCGTCCTCGGCGATCGCCGCGAAGA
>JBGQEL010000042.1:0-33133 GCA_041496385.1 Methylomirabilia bacterium
CGCTCGATCAGGAGCCGCGGGGCGCGCAGCAGAAACCGCTGGAGCGCGACGCGACGCGGCCAGTCCACGTCGATGCCGACGGCCTCGGCGCGGCCCGCGGTCACGAGCGGACGATCGCCGTCGCTCAGCGTGAAGCGCTGCAGGCGCGCCTGCCCACTGACCTGCACGGCGAGCGGATCGAACGCGAGCTTCACCGCGAGGTCACCGCTGACGCGCCCCGCCACCCGGCCCTCGATGGGCAGGTAGGGCTGCGCCGGCGCCAGCTCCACGCCGTCGAGCGTGGCGCGCGCGTCGAGGCGCCCGGGGTCGAGCGTCAACGTACCGCCCACGGCGAGCTTGCCGCCGCCCGGCGTCGGCGAGGTGAGCTGGAGCTTCACCGGGCCGCGCGCCGGCCACGCGAAGTCGTTGACCACGAGTCGCGCGCCCGCGATCTCGAAGCGCGCGGGCGGCATGGTCGCGGCGTCCACGATGGTCACGGCGCCTTCCTCGAAAATGCCCTCGCCGAGGTGAAACTCGAAAGCCGCGGCCGGGGGCGCGGCACGCTCGGCGACCGAAGTGCGCGCGAGCAGGGTTCGTAAGAGGAAGTTGCCCTGCGCGTCGCGCTCGATGAGCGCCCACGAGCGCCGCATCCGGACCTTCTCGATTGCGAGTCGCTCCGGAAACGTGAGATCGATGCCCGTCGCGCGCATGCGCTCGAGCGTGAGCACCGGCCGCGCGCCGTCGGACATCGCGAGGCCTCGCAGCGTGGCGTCGCCGCGGGCGCGGAGTCGGAGCTTCGGCAAGATCGGCCCGGTGATCGCCAGCTTCACCCCGGCGCGCGCCTGGAGGCCGGCGCGGAAGGGCAGGTAGGGCTGGATCGCGGCGAGCTCGGCGTCAGCGACGACGAGGCGGAGATCGACGTCGGCGGATTCGCCGCTCACCGTCCCGTCGACGGCGACCGTGCCGCCGGCCCCCAGGGCGGCGTCGAGCTTGACTCGCGCGGGCGTCGGCGACGGCCATCTGAGGTCTTGCAGCGAAAGAGCCACACGCGGCAGGTCGAGGCGCGCCGGCACGGCGCCGCGCCCGTCCACGAGCGAGACGCTGGCCGTCAGCTCCAGCCGCCCCACGTCGAGCGTGTTCTCGTGCTGCCGCGCGTCGGCGACCGCCACGCGGAGCGACGGCGCCGAGACCGCCAGGTGGTCGGCCGCGCCGCGGCCGCGCGCCTCCACACCGGTGAGCGTCACGTCGCCGGTGAGGCGCGTGCCCTGTCCGGCATCGTGGTCCACCTGCACGGAGGCGTTCACGACGCCGCGGTCGAGCAGCAGGGGCACCGCCGGCGGCAGGTAGAGCTGCACGAGGGCGAGATCGAGATTGCGGAGGATGGCCGTCGCGCGAAGCTCGAGCGGGTCGAGCCGCACCTGCGTGATCCAGGCCGACACCGCGGCGCCGGCCACGGTGGCCCGGGCGGTGATGACGCCCTGGACGTCCTGGCGCCGGCTGGAGAGACCACGCGCCTCGACCGCGAGATCCTGCACCGCCCACGTGCGCGCAGGTCGCAGCGTGCGGTCCTCGAGCGTCAGGCGCTCGCCGTCAACCGCGACGCGGCCGACCGTCACCGCGCCGCCGGCGTACGCGATGTCCTCGGCGATCACCCGGAGCGCCGGCGCGGTCACGAAGTGCGCGGGCCGGCGCACCTCGACGTCGGTCAGCGCCGCGTCGAGCGCCAGCCGCGTCCCGCGCTGCGCGTCGTGCTCGACGCTCACCGTGGCGTTCAGGACCCCGTGCTCAGGCTGCACCGGGAGGTCGGGCGGCACGTAGAGCTTGAAGAGCGCGAAGTCCACGTTGCGGACGATCGCGGTGGCGTGCAGCTCGAGCGGCGCCAGCCTGAGATTGCCGACCCACACCGACAGGGGCGAGCCGGCGACGACCGCGCGCAGGGTGGCGACGCCTGGCGGCGCGCCCCGGGCGCTCGAGAGGTTCTTGGCCTCGAGGGCGATGCCCTCGGCCTGCCAGCGCCGGACCGCTCCCAGCCGCGTGTCCTCCAGCACGACGCGGCCCCCGTCCACGGCGAGCCGTCCGAGCTCGATCGTCTTGCCCTTGAGGCGGAGATCCTCGACGGTCACGCGCACGGCCGGCGCGGTCAGGAACGCGGCGGCCTGTCCCGGCCGCTGCAGCTCGACGCCGCCGAACACGGCGTCGAGCGAGACGCGCGTGCCGGCCGCGGCGCTCTGCTCGATCGTCGCGGTGGCGTCGAGCCGTCCGCGGGCGGGGCTCAGCGGGCTGCCGGGCGGCAGGTAGAGCGCGGCCAGCGACGCGTCGATCTCCCGCGCGATCAGCGTCGCGTGAAAGGCCGGCGGGGAGAGCCGCACGCCACTGACCCAGAGCGAGACGGGCGAGCCCGCCGCGACGGCGCTGAACGTGACGACGCCGGGCGGCGCATCCGGCAGGGTAGAGAGGCCGCGCGCGCTCAGTGTGACTCGCTCCACGCGCCAGGTGCGCGGCGGCGCCAGTGTGCGGTCCTCGATCGTGACGGCCCCGTCGCGCAGCTCGAACCGGTCGATGGTGACGGCCGGCGTGGATCCGCCACCGGTCTTGCGCGCGAGCAGGTCGGAGACGTTGAACTCGCTCGGGCCCGTGCGGACGATCCGGACCGTCGGGGCCTGGAGCGCGGCGTCCAGGACGCGCAGGCGACCGCGCAGCAGATCGCGCGACCTGAAACGCACCTCGAGCCGCGCGATGGCGGCCAGCGGGCTCTGGTCGCGATCCGCGATGCGGAACTCGCGCAGCGCGAGCCGGCCCTCGAAGAGGTTCAGCTCGAGCGCGGCGAGTGTGACCGTGCGGCCGGTCGCTGCCGCCACCCGCCAGACCACGACCCGGCGGAGGATCTCGGGGAGGGCGACCACGCCGGCCACCGCCAGCGCGACGAGCGCTGTGGCCGCGATGACGACGAGACGGCGCCGACCGGTCAAGCTACGCGTAGCGCGGCATCACTTCGGTCGCGAACAGCTCGATGGAGCGCATCGCCTGCGCGTGGCTCAGATCGCCCCACTGGAAGGAGCAGACGAAGTAGTTCGCCCCGGTCGCCACGTATTCATCCATATATTCACGTACCGCGGCCGGCCCGCCGGCCAGGGCCACGCCGCCCAGCCGGTTGGGATGCGGCCGCTGCTTCTGCTGGTCGAAGCGCTCCAGCTCGGCGTCGATGTCCCGCCGCAGCTCGCGGGTGGGCAGGCCCGCGGGGCGCTCGCCGACGAAGCCGAACGAGCCGTCCTTGGCGTGCATGAACTGGGTGAGCCCGCGCCGCTCCGCCTCGAGCCGGCGCGGGGCGGCGAGGTTCCAGCGGTATTTCTCCCAGGCCGGTGCGGCGGCGGCGAGCGCCTCCGCGTCGGTGTCCGCGATCACCAGATGAACGACGAGGCCGATCATCGGCTCCTGGCCCTGCGCCGTCAGGCCGCCCGCGCCCTGGTGCTCCGCCCAGGCGGCGCGGTAGCGCGGGACCGCCACGGCCAGCCCGTCGAGCGAGCCGACGATGATCGTGTGCATGCCCTCCATGGCCGCGGTCACGGGATTGCGCATGTACCAGAGCGGCGGGTACGGCCGCTGCAGCGGGCGCAGGTACATGGGCAGCTTCTCGAAGCTGTGGAAGCGGCCGGCGTAGGTGAGCTCGTCGTGGCTCAAGCCCTCGCGGATGATCGCCAGCGTCTCGCGATAACGCTCGTAGTTCGTCTCGGGGTCCGCCTCCTGGCCCCAGAAGTAGGCTTCCATGACGCCGCCGCGGCCCACGCCGATCTCGAGGCGCCCGTCGCTCAAATTATCGAGCATGCTGATCTCTTCGATCAGGCGCAGCGGATGGTGCAGCGGCAGCACGTAGACGCACGGGCCGAAGCGGAGCCGCCGCGTGCGCTGGGCCACGGCGCCGAGGAACACATTCTGCGACGGCGCCAGGCTGTGGATCGCGGGGGTGTGGTGCTCGGCCAGGTGATAGGCGTAGAACCCGGCCGCGTCGAGCCGCTCGATCTGGAGCAGCCGCTCGCGGTAGATCCGGTCGAGTCCCAGCCCCGGCACCGGCTCGATGTGGTCGAAGACGCCGAAGCGCACGCGCGCAGTATACGAGAGACGTCGCTGCCGCGCGTCTCGGATCGTGATGCTACAATGTAGCACCATGAGATCCATCGGTGTACGGGAGCTGCGACAGCGGGCCAGTGAATACCTCCGGCAGGTCGAGGCGGGGCGGGCCCTGGAAATCACCGCGCGAGGCCGCCCGGTCGCGCTGCTCGTCCCATTGCGCGGCACGGGCCACGTCGAGCGCCTGGTGCGCCGCGGTCGCGTGATCCCGCCGACGGCCGACCTTCTCGATCTTGGCCCGCCGCTGGCGCCCACAGCCGGCAGGCCCCGCCCGAGCACCGTCCTCACACGCGCGCGGTCGCGAGAGCGGTAGACGCGCTGGTCTACCTCGACTCGTCCGCGCTCGTGAAGCTCGTCGTCGCCGAGCCGGAGTCCTCGGCGCTCCGCCGCTATCTCGGCGACGAACCCGAGCGGGCTACATGCGCCCTCGCCCGGGTCGAGGTCCTTCGCGCCGTTCGCGGGCACGGCTCGGCGGCGCTCACCCGGGCACGACGACTCTTGCAGCGGCTGAACCTCGTGCAGCTCGACGACGAGCTTCTCGAGGCGGCGGCGGCGCTCGATCCGCGCGTGCTTCGCTGCCTGGACGCCATTCATCTGGCCGCGGCGCAACTGATCGGCGGCGAGCTGACCGCGGTCGTGACCTACGATCGTCGGATGGCGGCGGCAGCGGAACTCGTCGATCTCGCGGTTGTCGCGCCGCGCTGATCCGACGGGCCCCTCCTCAGGCGCCGCCGCCGCGACGGCGGACGACGCTGCCGAGGCCGATGACGGCCACGGTGACGCCGATCAGGAGCGTGGACACCGCGGCCACCGTCGGGTCGATCTCGGTTCGGATGCCGTCCCACATCTGCTTGGGGAGCGTCGCGGCCTGGGTCCCGCTCACGAAGATGGCGACGACGACCTCGTCGAACGAGGCGACGAAGGCCAGGAGCGCCGCGGACACGACGCCGGGGCGGATGAGCGGCAGCGTCACGAGGCGGAAGGTCTGCCAGCGGTTCGCGCCGAGGTTCTGCGCGGCCAGCTCGAGCGTCTCGTCGAACCCTTGAAGCGTGGCGGACACGACGACGACGACGAACGGCAGCGCCAGCACGGTGTGGGCGAGGACGAGGCCGTGGAGCGTGCCGACCATCTTGAGCTGGGCGTAGAGCCCGTAGACGGCGATGGCCACGATGATGACGGGCACGACCAGCGGCGCCAGGAGAATCAGCCGCACCAGCTCCCGACCGCGGAACGAGCGGCGCAGCGCGAGCGCGGCCGCGGTCCCCACGGCCGTGGCCGCCGCGGTGGTGAGCAGGGCCACCTCGAAGCTGCGCCAGGTCGCGCTCATCCACTCGCGGCTACCGAAGTAGCGCTCGTACCACTGCAGGGACCAGCCGGGCGGCGGGAACGTCAGGTACTTCGCCGCGCTGAACGAGATCGGGATGACGACGGCGAGGGGCACGCAGAGGAAGACGAGGGTCGCCAGCCCGAGGGCGACCAGCGCCGGGTGGCGGCGGCCGAGCGGACCGGCGGCTTCCAGACGCAGCGCGCGCTCCCGGTCCGTCACGGCACGCGCACCCACATGCGCTCGGCGCTCGTGAATCGCTGGACCACGAGGAGAATGCCCGCGGTGACGGCGAACAGCACCACCGCCAGCGCGGAGCCGAGGCCCCAGTCGAGGAGCTGGCTGATCTGGGTATCGATGAGCATCGCGATCATCATGTCGCCGCGCCCGCCGAGGAGCGCCGGGGTCACGAAGAAGCCAAGCGCGGTGACGAAGACGAGCAGGACGCCGGTCACGAGCCCCGGCAGGGAGAGCGGCAGGTACACGCGCAGGAACGCCTGGCGCCGGTTCGCGCCCAGGTTCTGCGCCGCCCTGAGCAGCTCGACGTCGATACCCTTCATGACGCTGTAGATCGGCAGCACCATGAAGGGCAGCAGGACGTGGACCATCCCGATGGTCACGCCCAGCCGGTTGTAGAGCAGCGGCAGCGGCGCGTCCAGGACGCCGAGGCTCTGCAGGCCCTCGTTCACGATGCCGCGCCGGCCGAGCAGCACCATCCACGCATAGGTGCGGACGAGCACGCTGGTCCAGAGCGGCAGGATGATCGCGGCGAGCATGAGGCCGGACGCGCGGCGCCCGGCCGCCGCCAGGAGGAAGGCGAGCGGGTAGCCGAGCACGAGTGCCAGCAGGGTGACGGTCACGCTGATCTCGAAGGTGTTGGCGAAGACCTTCGCGTAGACGGGCGTGCCGAGGATCTTGGCGTAGTGCCGCAGCGAGAAGGCCGGCGTGAACAGGCTCGTGTAGAAGAGCCGGCCGATCGGGTAGACGAACAGGACGCCGAGCCACGCCAGCGCGGGCAGGAGCAGCAGCCCGTTCGTCCACCCGAGCCGTCTCACTTCAGGAGCCAGGCGTTCCAGCGCTCGACGAGCACGTTGCGGTTCTCGCCCCACCAGACGGGATCCACCATGAGCTGGCGCCGGGCGTTGTCGGGCGCGGTCGGCATGTCCTTCGCCGCCTGCGCGCCGATGAACTCGAACGCCTTCTGATTGACCGGCCCGTAGGGGATCTCGTTGGCGATCGCGGCCTGGGGCTTGGGCTGCGTGGACCAGGCGATGAACTTCATGGCGCCGTCGCGATTCTTGCTGCCGCGCGGGATGACCCAGGAGTCCCACTGGAGCTTGCCCTGGTTCCACTCGAGCCCGGCGCGCGCGCCCTGCTTCTGGATGGCGAAGATGCGCCCGTTCCACGAGGTGGCCAGCTCCACCTCGCCATCGGCCAGGAGCTGCGCCGGCTGCGCCCCCGTCGTCCACCAGACGTTGACGTGCGGCTTGATCCGGTCCATCGAGCGGAACGCGCGGTCGACGTCCATCGGGTAGACCTTGTCGATCGCCACGTCGTCGGCCAGGAGCGCGAACTCGAGGTTGTCGAGCGGGTTGTTGCGCATGGTGCGCGGGCCGGGGAACTTCTTCACGTCCCAGAACTGCGCCCAGCTCTTCGGATGATCGCCCTTCGCGTACTTCTTGGTGCTGTAGGCGAGGATCGTCGAGTAGTAGATGGTGCCGATGCCGTACTTGTGGACGACCTGGGGGAAGACGCTCTTGGTGTCGATCATCTGGTAGTCGAGCGGCTCGAGCAGGTTGTCCTTCGCGCCCGCGATGACGTTCAGGTCGCCGACGTCGACGAGATCCCACTCGACGTTGCCGCTCTGGACCATCGCCTTCAGCTTGCCGTAGTCGGTGGGGCTGGCCTCAACGATCTTGATGCCGGTCTCCTTCTCGAACGGCTGGAACATCGTCTTCCGCTGCGCCTCCTGGTAGGCGCCGCCCCAGGAGCACACGACGAGCTGCTTGGCCTGCGCCCGCGCGAGCCACGGCCCGCCGGCCTGCGTGGCCGCGGTGGCGGCGGCGGTCAGGACACCCATCTTCAGCACGTAACGCCGGGTCATCGAGGTCATCGTCATCTCCTTTGCGTGAAGGCCGCGTCGGGATCCCAGCGCAGCGTCACGCGGGCCCCGATCTTGAGGCGATCGGCCGTGTCCAGGTTCAACCGCTTCACCGTGAATGTCTCGCCGCCGGCGGCGCGGACCACGTACCGCATGGCCTCGCCGACGTAGACCGCCTCGACGACGTCGCCCGCGACGCCACCGGCCGCGCCGCCCTCGGCGCCGATCGCGATGCGCTCGGGCCGCAGGTAGAGCACCGCGGGCTCGCCGGCCGGCGCGCCGCCGGGCCGGGCCGGCAGGCGAAGCCCCGACGCGGTGATGAGGACGGGCCGGCCGTCCGGCGCGGCCGCCACCGTGCCCTCGAGGCGGTTGGATTCGCCGATGACCTCGGCGACGAATCCGGTGCGCGGCGTCTCGTAGAGCTCCGTCGGATCGCCGAGCTGCTCGATCTTCCCGTGGTTCATGACCGCGATGCGGTCGGAGAGCGTCAGCGCCTCCTCCTGATCGTGCGTCACGTGGATCACGGTGACGCCGAGGCGCGCCTGCAGGCGCTTCAGCTCGAGCTGCATCTCGACGCGCAGTTTCTTGTCGAGCGCCCCGAGCGGCTCGTCCATGAGGAGCACGGGCGGCTCGAAGACGAGCGCGCGCGCGAGCGCCACCCGCTGCTGCTGGCCGCCGGAGAGCTGGCGCGGATGGCGCCCGCCGAGCCCCTCGAGCTGGACCAGCGCCAGCGCCCACGCGACGCGCTCGCGAATCGTCGCCGCGGGGAGCTTGCGCATCCGCAGCGGGAAGGCGAGGTTGTCGGCGACCGTCATGTGGGGGAAGAGCGCGTAGTTCTGGAAGACCATCCCCACGTTACGCCTGAAGGGGGGCTCGAACGTCACCCGCGCGCCGTCGATCCACACCTCGCCCTCGGTGGGGACCGCGAAGCCCGCGACGCACGCGAGCGTTGTCGTCTTGCCCGACCCCGACGGCCCGAGCAGCGTGAGGAACTCGCCGGCCCGGGCCGTCAGCGTGACGCCGTCGACGGCGCGGACGGCGCCGAACGTCTTGACGAGGCCCTCGATGCGGACCTCGGCGCCCTTCGGCGCCCGCGCGCTAGCGTGCCGTGCGCCGATTGACGCCCTCCATATGATCGAGGGCGCGCTTCCACGCCACGATGGCCTCGAACACCGGCCGCCGCCAGCGGTGGAACGGGACCGGGCGGAGCGGCGTCGCGGGTAAGACGCCGTCGCCCCGGCCCTGCACCCGCTCCGCGAGCAGCTTCCCCATGACCGTCGCCATGGCGACGCCGCGGCCGTTGTAGCCGAGCGCCGCATGCACGCCGGGGGCCGGCTCGTGCAGATGAGGCAGGTGATCGAGCGTGAGCGCGACCTTGCCGCCCCACACGAATTCCCAGTCGCACGCGCGGAGCTGCGGGTACAGCTCGACGGCGCTCGCGATGACGTTCGCGTAGTCGGCGCGATCGGCGGATTCGCGCGATCCTCCCCGGCCTCCCATCACCATGCGCCCCGCCGCATCGAGCCGGAAATAGCGCAGGAGACGGCGCGAGTCGGACACCGCTTGACCCTTCGGCAGGATCGTCCGGCGCAGATCGTCGGACAGCGGTCGCGTGGCGGCGATGTAGCTGTAGACGGGAACGACGGTGCGGGCAAGCGCGGGCCAGGGGCCGTCCCCGCCCGCGAGATCCGTGTAGCCGTTGGTGCCGATGATCACCTGCGCGGCGCGCACCGAGCCCCGCGCCGTCGCGACGCGCCAGTCGCTTCCGCTGCGTCGCGGCGTGGCGGCCAGTGCGCGTTCGTGGATGCGCGCCCCCGCCTTCTGCGCCGCGCGGGCGAGCCCTCGCGTATAGCTGAGCGGCTGCACGACGCCGCCGCGATGATCCACGAACCCGCCCACGTACGCGCCGGTGCCGGTCAGCTCCGCGATGCGGCCGCCGTCGAGCTCCTCGACCGCGGCGCCGCGCCGGCTCCAGTCGCGCGCCGTGCGCGCGGCCGTGCGCAGCGCCGCCTCGCGGTGGCAGGCCTTGATCCAGCCGTCCTGACGCGCGTCGCACTCGATGCCGTGGCGCCGCACCAGGCCGAAAACGAAGTCCGCCGCGCCGCCCACGATCTCCGCCAGGCGCCCGCCGCGCTCGGATCCGAACAGCGCCTCGAGCTCGCTCGGGTCGAGCTTCAGCCCCGGGATCACCTGGCCGCCGTTGCGGCCGGACGCGCCGGCGCCGACCTCGCCCGCCTCGAGCAGAACGACGGACGCGCCGCCCTCGGCGAGGTGCAGCGCGGCCGACAGTCCCGTGAAGCCGCCGCCGATCACGCAGACGTCCGCGCGGTGCTCGCCGTCGAGCGGCGGATAAGCCGACGCCGGCGGCGCCGTCGCCGTCCACAGGGAGGGCGGTAGCGTCACGACGGGCGTGCCGGCAGGGGGTCGCATGGCGCCTCCCGTATAGCATAAACTCCCCTCATGGATCTCGAGCTGAAGGACAAGGTCGCGGTCGTCGGCGGCGCGAGCAAGGGCCTGGGGCGCGCGTGCGCGGAGGTGCTCGCGCAGGAGGGCGCCCGGGTGGCGCTCTGCAGCCGGTCGCAGGCCGATCTGGACCGCGCGGCGACGGAGATTCACGGCGCGACCGGCCGGGACGTGCCCATTCCCAACCTCGTGCTCTCCGGCGCCACGCGCATGGGCGTGGTGGCGTTCGCCAAGAGCCTGGCCGACGAGGTCGGGCGCGACGGCGTGCTCGTCAACAACGTGTGTCCGGGCTCGATCATGAGCGAGCGCATGCTTTCCAACGTGGCGGCGCGCGCCAAGCAGCTCGGCATCTCCGTCGAGGACGCGCTCGCGCAGCGCGCGGCCGAGACCGCGGTGGGGCGCCTCGGCGACCCCAAGGAGCTGGCCTACCTGGTCGCGTTCCTGGCCTCGGGCAAGTCGAGCTACATCACCGGGACCACCATCCTCGTCGACGGTGGTCTCGTGCGCTCGGTGCTCTAGCTCGCCGTCCGCCACCTTTGACAAGGCCCCGGCGGGGCGTCTATCGTCTGCGCAAGCAGGTCGCGGCCCGACCGCTGGGACGCCTGGGAGGAATGGCATGGGCGAGATCCTCGGCTTGGGCATGACCCACTACCCGCCGCTGACCGGTCAGGACCGGGACATGGCCAACATCCTCCGGACCGTCCTGCGCGATCCCGGGTTGCCCGAGCGCTACCGCGACCCCGCGAGCTGGCCCGCGGCGATGCGCAGGGAGTACGGCGACGACGGCGGCGCGGCCTCCGCGGCGGCGCACCGCGCGGGCCTGCTCCGCCACTTCCGCCACGCGCGCGCGCGGCTCGACGACTTCCGGCCCGACGTGGTCGTCATCTGGGGCGACGACCAGCACGAGAACTTCACCGAGGACGTCATCCCGCCGTTCTGCGTCCTCGCCTACGACCGCATCGAGGCCCGGCACCGGCAGCGTGACGCCGGCGGGAACGTCTGGGGCGAGAGCGCGGACACGGTGTTCCGGATCCCGGGCCATCGCGAGGCCGGCAAGTTCCTGGCGCGGCGGCTGCTGGAGCAGGACATCGACGTGGCCTACGCGTACAAGCCGCTCCATCACCCCGGGCTCGCCCACGCGTTCCTCAACACGATCATGTTCCTCGACTACGATCGCGTCGGCTTTCCGTATCCGGTCGTCGCGTTCCAGGTGAACTGCTACGGCCGGCGGGTGATCGCGCAGCGCGGAGGGCGGGGGAGCCTGGAGCACCCGCTCGGCGACGCCGACCTCGATCCGCCCTCGCCGTCGCCGAAGCGCTGCATGGCGGTCGGCGCCGCCACGGCGCGCGCGATGCGCGAGAGCCCGTGGCGCACGGCCCTCATCGCCTCGTCCAGCTGGTCGCACGCGTTCCTGACCGACAAGAATCATCAGCTCCATCCGGATATCGAGTCCGACCGGCGGCTCTACGAGGCGCTGCGTCGCGGCGACTACGAGACCTGGCGCAGCACGCCGCTCGACGCCATCGAGGCCTCCGGCCAGCAGGAGATGCTCAACTGGTACATGCTCGCCGGCGCGATGGAGGAGCTGGGGCGCAAGCCCGACGAGTGCGAGTTCATGGAGTCCTGGATCTTCAACTCCAACAAGTGCTTCGCGGTGTTCAAGCCATGACGACGACGACGGCGATCCCCAAGCTCTCCGGCGACATCCGTCACCTCATCCCGAAGCTCGGCCTGCGCAACTACTGGTATCCCGCGATCGCCGCGGCGTCCGTGGGCTCGCGCAAGCCGGCGAAGGTCTCGCTGCTCGGGGAGGAGCTCTGTCTCTTCCGCGGCGCGAACGGCGCGGTCGCGGCGATCCCGGACGTCTGCCCGCACCGCGGCGCGCGGCTCAGCGAGGGCGATTGCCACTACCGCGGCACGGTCGCGTGCCCGTACCACGGCTGGGTGTTCGACGAGAGCGGCAAGAACGTCGCGGTGCTCTCCGAGGGACCCGACTCCGGCGTGTGCGGCAAGCCCGGCACCGAGACCAAGGCCTACCCGACGCGCACGCTGAAGGGCCTCGTCTTCGTGTGGATGGGCGAGGGCGAGCCCGCGCCGATCGAGGACGACGTGCCGGAGGAGTTCTTCGACGCCGACGCACTCGTCCAGATCGGCCTCGTCTACTGGAAGTGCAACTGGGAGGTCGCCCTCGAGAACTCCATGGACTCGCACGTCAACTACGTGCACCGCAACGCCGTGGTCGTCATGCGCGGGGGGTTCATCGCGCGCGGCGCGCAGGGTGAGCACCCGATCTTCGTGGGCAACGGCTTCGGCGGCGACGTGGCCGAGAGCAACTACGTGCGCCGGAGCCCCACGCAGGACCTGTACCCGAACGGCTGGACGTGGCCCAAGACGAACTACCGGCGCTTCTGGACCTGGCTGACGCGGCCGCTCGCCGAGCGCGCGCGCCGCAACATCCCGCCGCCGCGCAGCGCGCGCTGGTGCGGCGGGCACCATCTGCCCGGCATGTTCCGCGCGGAGTTCGGCTGGGATCTCTACACGCGCATGTGCGTGCCGGTCGAGGAGCACCTGACGCGCGTCTGGTACTACCACTGCACGCGCCCCCAGAACGCCTGGCGCCGCTTCTGGGACCGCGTGGCCTACGCCACGGTGCGCCGCTGGATCATCGAGTACAACTTCTCGCGCCAGGACGAGCGCGTGATGCTCAACCAGCGTTACGACACGCCCGAGAAGCTCTCGGGCACCGACGCCGAGGTCATCCAGTGGCGCCGGTTCGTGGTGACGAAGCACCACGGCGGTCGCGACGCCGCCTTCGAGTACAGGAACCCCGACGATCTCCCGCCGGACGGCGTGCCGCTCGCGCGCGTCTCGGTGCGCTACATGCAGGAGCAGCGGCGCGCCGGCGCGAGGGCGGCCCGCGGATGATCGGCCGGCGCCGGTTCCTGACAACCGTCACCCTGGGCGGCGCCGCGGCGCTGGCGTCCGCCCGGCGGGCAGACGCCCAGTCGGGCGACTGGCAGCAAGCGGTGGCGGCCGCGAAGAAGGAAGGCAAGGTCGTCGTCAACACGTTCCCCGGCGACGTCTACAAGCGCGCGCTGAAGGCGTTCAACGGGGCGTATCCCGACATCAAGCTCGAGCATACGAGCCTGCACTCGCAGGACTTCGCGCCGCGCATCCTCCAGGAGCGTCAGGCCAACCTCTTCACGTGGGACGTCGTGCTGATTCCCACCAGCACCGCCCTTCAAGTCCTGCGTCCCGCGGGGGTGTGGGATCCCGTGCGGCCCCTCATCGTGGCGCCGGACGTGAAGGACGACGCGGCGTGGGACGGCGGCTTCGAGCGCGGGTTTTCACTGGTGAAGGACCGCGCGCTCTGCTACGGCTTCGTGGCCCAGCGCGGCGGCGGCATCACCGTCAATACCGACATGGTCAAAGAGGACGACATCCACGGACTCAAAGATCTGCTCAACCCGCGCTGGAAGGGCAAGCTCCTGCTTCCCGACGTCCGGGTGATGGGCGACACGTTCTGGCCGATGACGGCCGCGCGCCTCAACATGGGCGACGACATCATCAAGAAGCTGTTCGTCGACCAGGAGCCGGTGCTGAGCCGTGACAACCGCCAGGTGGCGGAGTTCATGGTCCGCGGCCGGTACCCGATCGCGCTCGGCGTCAACCCGCAGCTCCTCGCGACGTTCCAGCGCCAGGGGCTCGCCAAGAATCTCAGGCTCATTCATTTTCCCGAGATGGCCACGATGAGCTCGAGCAGCAGCGTCATCTGGCTCGTCAATCGCGCGCCGCATCCGAACGCGGCGAAGGTCTTCATCAACTGGCTCCTCACGAAGGACGCGCAGGTCGTCTGGGCCAAGGAGATCGAGACCAACAGCCGGCGCCTCGGGATCGAGCCCGGCAACCCGCAGTACGCCGTGCCGCCGGGCGCCAAGTTCATGCAGATCGACGCCGAGGAGAACCTGCCCGAGGTCGTGAAGACGCAGGATATCGGCCGCGCCGTCATCAGGTGACGGTCCTCGCGCTCACCGACATCAGAAAAGTCTTCGGGCCCCAGCCGGCGGTCGACCGCGTGTCGCTCGACGTGCGGCGCGGCGAGGTGTTCACGCTGCTCGGTCCGAGCGGGTGCGGCAAGACGACCACGCTGCGCCTCATCGCCGGCCTCGAGCGTCCGGACGCCGGCGAGATCACGCTGCGCGGCCGCCTCGTGGCATCGGTGCCGCGGCGCGTGTTCGTCGCGCCGGACCGCCGCAACCTGGGCATGGTCTTCCAGTCGTACGCGATCTGGCCGCACATGACCGTGTTCGAGAACGTGGCCTACCCGCTGACCCTGCGCCGGCTGGGGCGCGCGGCGATCCGCGAGCGGGTGACGCGCGTCCTCGACCTCGTCGGCCTCGCCGGCACGGAGGCGCGGGCCGCGACGCTCCTGAGCGGCGGCCAGATGCAGCGGCTCGCGCTCTGCCGGGCGCTGGTCTACGAGCCGGATCTCCTGCTGCTCGACGAGCCGTTCAGCAACCTCGACGCCAAGCTCCGCGAGCAGATGCGCGTCGAGCTGCGCCTCCTCCAGCGCCGCCTCGGCATCACGGTGCTGTTCGTCACCCACGATCAGATCGAGGCGCTCAGCCTCTCCGACCGCATCGCGGTGATGCAGGAGGGGCGTGTCGAGCAGGTCGGCCCGCCCCAGCTTCTGTACGAGCGGCCCGCGTCCGCCTTCGTCCGCGACTTCCTCGGCACGACGGTGATCCTGCGCGGCCGCGTGGAGAGCGTCGGGCCCGGGGGCGTGAGCGTGACGATGGACGGCGCGCTGGCCGGGCGGACGCTGGCGGGGCGGTCGGCGTCCGCCGCCGCGCTCGTGCCGGGCGCCCCCGTGCACGTGGCCATCCGCCCCGAGGACATCGCGATCGACGGTGCGCGGGCCGACGCCGGCACGCTCCCGGCGGTGATCGACACGCTCCTGTTCGTCGGCGACCGCTACGAGGCGCGGGTCACGTTCGGCGGCGAGGAACGCTTCGCGCTCCTGCTGCCCCGGGCCGGGACGTGGAAGGAGGGGCAGCCGCTGTCGCTCGCCCTGCCGCGCGACGCGGTGAGCGTGTGGCCGGCGTAGCGGCCGCGGCCCGGCCGTCCCGGCGGATCGAGGCGCAATCCGTCTTCTGCACGGCCGTCCTGGCCGTCGTCGCGCTCGGCGTCGTCTACCCGATGCTGCTCGTCGTGCTGCAGAGCTTCCAGACCGCGCTGCCGGGGCAGGCCGCGCGCTACGGGCTCGACGGCTGGCGCGCGGCGCTGGCGGAGCCGGCGCTGCGCGCGTCGCTGCTGAACACGCTGAGCGTGACGGTCGCGCGGCAGCTCCTCTCGCTGCCGCTCGCCGTCCTCGTCGCGTGGCTCCTGGCGCGGACCGATCTGCCCGGCGGCCGGTGGATCGAGTTCGCGTTCTGGGCGGCGTTCTTCCTGCCCCCGCTGACGGTGACACTCAGCTGGATCCTGCTGCTCGACCCGGAATACGGCCTCGTCAATACGACGCTCGCGCGCCTGCCGTTCGTCGGCCGGGGACCGTTCAACATCTACTCGTTCTGGGGCATCGTCTGGGTCCACGTCATCACGGGCTCGCTGACCGTGAAGGTCATCCTGCTCACGCCCGCGTTCCGCCACATGAACGCGACGTTCGAGGAGGCCTCGCGCGTGGCCGGCGCCGGCACGCTGCGCACCGCGCTCCGGATCACCGTGCCCGTCATGGCGCCGGTGATCCTGTCCGTCCTGCTGCTCGGCACGATGGTGTCGCTGCAGACGTTCGAGGTCGAGCAGGTGCTCGGCACCCCGTTCCGCTTCTTCGTGTTCAGCACGACGATCTACGACCTGCTCGTGACGCGCGTGCCCCGCTACGACGCGGCGACGGCGCTGGCGGTCCTGGTCCTCGTCGCCATGCTCCCGCTGATCCTGGTCCAGCAATGGCTGACGCGCGGCCGGCGCTACACGACGGTCACCGGGCAGTTCCGGAACACGCCGCTCGCGCTGGGCGCGTGGCGATGGCCGGCGCTGGCCCTGGCGCTCGGCCTGGTCGCGGTGGTGCTCGGCGTCCCGCTCGTGTTCGCGCTGCTCGGCTCGTTCATGAAGCTCTTCGGCTTCTTCCACGTGGCCGAGCCGTGGACCCTGGACAACTGGCGGACCGTGCTGACCGACGAGTCCTTCGTGAGCGCCGTGCGCAACACGCTCGTGCTGGCCCTCGGCACGGCGGCGGCCGCGGTGTTCCTGCACTCGCTGATCGCCTACGTCATCGTGCGCACGCGTTACGCCGGCCGGCGCCTGCTTGACGTGTTCTCGTGGCTGCCCTTCGCGGTGCCGGGCGTCATCCTGGGCCTGGCCCTGCTGTGGCTCTTCCTCGGGACGCCCGTGCTCCGGCCGCTCTACGGCACGACCGCGCTGCTCATCATCGCCGGGCTCATCGCCGGCATGCCGCTCGGTGTCCAGATCATCAAGAGCGGGCTCATGCAGCTGGGCGGCGAGCTGGAGGAGGCCTCGCGCGTCGCGGGGGCGTCCTGGTGGATTACCTACCGCCGCATCGTGCTCCGGCTGATGTTGCCCACGCTCGTGGCCGTCGGCATGATCACGTTCGTGGGCGCGGCGCGCAACATCGCGAACGTCGCCCTGCTGAGCACGACCGCCAACCGGCCGCTGGCGATCCTGCAGCTCGACTACATCGCCGAGAAGAAGTTCGAGGAGGCCGTCGTCGTCGCCTGCATCATCATGTTCATCTCGCTGGCCGGCGCCCTGGTCGCCCGCGTCCTGGGCGTCCGCGGCGGCGTCGGCTGAGGAGTCGCGCGTGAAGCTGGACGGCAAGGTCGCGGTCGTCACGGGCACGAGCCCGAACATCGGCGCCGGCATCGCGGGCGGACTCGCCGACGAGGGCGCGCGGGTCGTCTGCGTCGACGTCCTCGCGGACAACGCGCGCGAGTGCGCCGACTGGATCACGCGGCGCGGCGGCCAGGCGCTCGGCCTCGCGTGCGACGTCACCGACGAGGCCCAGGTGGCGTCGATGGTCGCCCGCGCGCGCGACGCCTACGGACGCGTCGACGTCCTCGTGAACAACGCCGGCATCCTCGGCGGTCAGAGCGTGCTCGAGATGCCGCTCGAGCGGTGGACCCGGCAGCTCGCCGTGAACCTCACCGGCACGTTTCTCTGCACGAAGCACGTCGCCCGCCTGATGGTCGAGCAGGGCACGCGGGGCAGCATCATCGTGATCGTCTCGACGGCCGGACACCAGGGGCAGGCCGGGAACATCGGCTACTGCACGAGCAAGAGCGGCCTGCTGAACTTCACGCGCGCCGCCGCCATGGACCTCGCGCGCCACGGCATCCGCGTCAACAGCCTCACGCCGACGGCGACGGACGCCGACGAGGGCGTCGAGCGCGCGGTCGAGTGGGGCCGCCCGCGGCCCGAGCGGCGCGCCCGCATGCTCGACTTCGCGAAGATGATCCCGGCGGGCGTGCTGCCGAGCCCGCGCCACTACGCGCGCGCCGCCGTGTTCCTCGCCTCCGACGACGCCGAGATGATCACCGGCGTCGACCTACGCGTGGACGCCGGCGCGATCGCCAAGTATTGGCCGTGGATCCCGAGCGCCGGGCTATAGTCGGAAGGCCATGAAGCACCGCTCGGTCTTCTACGGCTGGTGGATCGTCGCCGCGTTCTCGGTGACGACGTTCATCTCGACGGGTATCCGTCACGCGGTCGGGCCGTTCCTCAAGCCGATCGTGGCCGACCTCGGCCTCGATCGGGCGAGCTTCTCGCTGGTGATCGCGCTCAGCCTCTTCCTCTACGGCGTCTTCATGCCGATCGCGGGGATGGCGCTGGACCGCTTCAGCGTGCGCGCCGTCACCACGGTGGGGACCGTGCTGCTCGTGATCTCGCTCGTGCTGACCGCGATGGTACGCAACTTCTGGGAGTTCGCCGCCGTCTACGGCGTCCTCGTGCCGCTCGGCCTGGCCGGCACCGGGCCCGTGATCGCCTCGGGCGTGGTGGCGCGGTGGTTCAGCCGGCGCCGCGGCACGGCGCTCTCCGTGCTCGGCAGCGCGTCGATGACCGGGATGAGCCTGCTCGTTCCCGCCGTGACCTGGCTCATCCTCACCACCGGATGGCGCACGACGTACCTGGTGATCGCGGGCGGAGTCCTGCTCGTCATGCTGCCGCTCTGCCTCTGGGTGTTCCGCGACTCGCCGGAGTCGATCGGCCTCACCGCCGATGGCGCCGCCCTCACGCCCGGCGTCAGCGCGCCCCCGGTCGAGCGGGTCACCTCCGGCGAGGCGCTGTCGACGCTGGCCTTCTGGCAGCTCGCGGGCTCGTTCTTCACCTGCGGCTTCTCGATGAGCCTGCTCTCCGCGCACGGGATCCCGATGCTGACCGATCACGGTTACTCGCCCATGTTCGCGTCGTGGGCGATGGGCGTGCTCGGCGGCTCGAGCATCGGCTTTACGGTGATGCTCGGCGCGCTGTCCGACCGCTTGGGGCGCCGGCCGGTGCTCGCCGCGATCTACGCCGGCCGGATCTTCATCTTCGCCGGCTTCTTCCTGATCCGCGACAACCCGGTCGCGATCCTCACGGTGGCCGTCCTCGGCGGCGTCACGATGGCGGGAACGGGCTCGATGACCTCGGCGCTCACCGCCGACATCTACGGACGCTTCTCCGTCAGCCGCGTCTTCGGCCTGATCTTCCTGGTCCATCAGACGGGTGCCGCCCTCGGCTCCTGGCTCGCCGGCGCGCTCTTCGAGACGACGGGCGGCTACGGCGCGGCGTACGCGCTGGCGTGCGTGTTCCTCCTGGGCGCGGCGATCGTGGCGCTCAACATCGACAAGGACGCGCGCCGGATCTGGCGCGCCGCCACCGCCTCGGTATGAGCGTCTCCATCCGTCAGATCCATCCCGTGTTCGTGGGCGAGCTGTCCGGGGTCGACGTCAGCCGGCCGCTCGCGCGCGACGAGGTGGCGGCGGTCGGGGCGGGGATGGACCGTCACGCCGTGCTCGTGTTCCGCGACCAGCAGCTCACCGACGAGCAGCAGATGGCGTTCAGCCGCAACTTCGGTGCGCTCGAGGACGCCCGCGGCGGCAACATCACCAAGCCGCAAGACAAGCGTCTGCAGACGGGCATGAACGACGTGTCGAATCTCGGCAAGGACGGCCGGCCGCTCGCCCGCGACTCCCGCGCGCGCGCGTTGAACCTCGGCAACATGCTCTGGCACTCGGACAGCTCGTTCCGGCCGATCCCCGCCAAGTACTCGCTCCTGTCCGCGCGGCTGGTGAACCCGATCGGCGGCAACACCGAGTTCGCCGACATGCGGGCGGCCTACGACGCGCTCGACACGGACACGAAGGTGCAGATCGACGACCTCGTGTGCGAGCACTCGCTGATGTACTCGCGCGGGTCCCTCGGCATGCTCCGCGGTTCGTCTACGTGCACGCGTGGCGCCGGTGGGACCTCGTCATGTGGGACAACCGGCAGATGATGCACCGCGTGCGCCGCTACGACGACAGCCAGCCGCGCGACATGCGGCGCACGACGGTCGCGGGCGAGGCGCCCACCGTCGCGCAGGTCCCGGCGGGGTAGGGGCCGCGGCGTGGAGACGCGAGTCGACGAGATCGCGGAGCGGATCTACCGGCTCTCGACGTTTCTGCCCGCGGTGGGCCCGAGCGGCTTCACCTTCAATCAGTTCCTCGTCGATGCCGAGGAGCCTCTGCTCTTCCACTGCGGCCAGCGGGCGCTGTTCCCCGCCGTCTCGGCGGCGGTGGCCCGCCTCATGGATCTGCGCCGGCTGCGCTGGATCGCCTTCAGCCACGTCGAGGCCGACGAGTGCGGCGCCCTCGCCGAATGGCTCGCCGCCGCCCCGGGCGCGACGGTCACCCACGGCGCGATCGGCTGCGCCATCTGGCTGAACGATCAGGCGCCGCGGCCCCCGCGCGTGCTGGCGAACGGCGAGGTTCTCGACCTCGGCGGCCGCAAGATCCGCCGCCTCGACACGCCCCACGTGCCGCACTGCTGGGATGCGGGCCTGCTCCACGAGGAGACCACCGGCACCCTCTTCTGCAGCGATCTCTTCACCCACGTGGGCGATCCGCCGGCGCTGACCGAGGGCGACATCCTGGGCCCGGCCATGGCCGCCGAGAAGCAGTTCGGCTACACCAGCCTCACGCCCGCCACCGGCGCCACCATCCGCCGGCTCGGGAAGCTCGGACCCCGGACGCTCGCGGTGATGCACGGATCCTCCTTCGCGGGCGACGCCGCGCCGCTGCTCGATTCGCTGGCCGAGTTCTACGACGACCTGCTGGAGAAGGGGACCGCGGCGGCCCGGTAGGCACGCGCTCAGACGGCGCCGGTGTCGCCGGGAGGCGAGCCGAGGTCCTCGAGGTGGGCGACGGAGTTGAGCAGGCGCACGCGCCACGGCGCCGGCCAGTCGACGATCGTCAGCGAGGTGTTCTCCCAGCGCTCAGGCGCCGTCTCGCCGTCGGCGAGGACGAGATGCCGTGCGGCGAGGGAGCGGCACACGAGGCCGTGCGTCACGACCGCCAGGCGGCCGCCGGCCGCCGCCGCCAGCTCCTGCACCCTGGCCCACGCCCGATCGACGCGCGCGTGGAACACGGGCCACGTCTCGCCGCCCGGAGGTGCGTAGTCCGGCGCGAACATGTCGAGCCCGAGGTCTGCGTAGGCGGTGCCGCGGAGATCGCCGAAGTCTCGCTCCTGCAGCAACGGCTCCAGCGAGAGCGGAGCGCCCGTCGCGCGCTGGAGGTGCGCGGCCGTGCTCAGGGCGCGGGCGAGGTCGCTCGACACGATCCGCGCGATGCCTTCGGCCGCGAGGCGGCGCGCCAGGCGCTCCGCCTGCGCCACGCCGCGGGGCGAGAGCGGGCTGTCGGGACGCTGGACGATGCGCGCGGCGTTGCCCACGGTCTCACCGTGGCGGATCAGGAAGAGCCGGCTCACACGGCACCCGCCCGGCGCTGCGTGACGAGGTCGACGAGCGTGTTCGCCAGGAGGGCCGCCAGGATGAGCACGCCGCCCGCCAGCGACGCCGCCCCCGGCCGCTCGTTCAGCACGAGCCAGACCCAGAGCGGTCCCAGCACGGTCTCCAGCATGCCGACGAGCGAGCTCTCCGCGGCGGGAATCAACCGCGCGCCGGCCATGAAGAGCAGGAAGCCCGCGCCAAATTGCCCGATGCCGAAGAATGCCAGGAGGGCCAGGTCACGCGGCGTCGTCCCGAGTGGATCGGCCAGCGGCAACGCCACCAAACCCGTGAGCGCCGTCGCCAGCACCGCCGCCGGCGCCATATGGATCTCGGGGTGGCGACGGATGAGGACGGTCGCGACGGCGAAGCTGCACGCCATGACGATCGCGAGCAGATCGCCGGCCATCGCGCCGCGGCCGTAGGAATCGGACACCATGACCACCGCGCCCGCGAGCGCGACGCTCATCGTCAGCCATGTGCGCAGCGCGACGCGTTCGCCCAGGAGCATCCAGCCGAGCAGCCCGGCCACGTACGGCCCCATGGACATGAGGATGAGCGTGTTGGCCACGGAGGTGTAGGACAGCGAAAGAATGAAGCACGTCGAGGACACCGCCATGCACACGGCCACGGCGAGGACCGGGCGCTTGCGCCATTGCGCGAAGACGCCGCGGCCCCAGACCAGACGCACCACCAGCGCCAGAAACAGCGAGGCGAAGACGCTGCGCCAGAAGCTCGTCGTCCAGGGGCTGGTGGCGACGAGGCGCGTGATGAGCCCGCCGCTGCTCCAGCACACCGCCGCGCAGGCCACGAGCAGGGCGCCGCGCCGTGGGGCCGTCGTCGTCGGAGCCCGCCGCGTTGCGACGGGGTCAGAAGCCGCCGTCATGACCTAAGCGCACGCCGGGACCATCCTATCAGCCATGCGCGACCTGACAGCCATGCGCGGCGCGACCTCCGGCATGCACGGCGCGACCTCCGGATTGACAGGTCTCCCTGTGCCAGGATAATGCCGCCATGACTTCTCCCCCCGCGACGCCCGAGCAGTGGCTGCGCACGTTCGAGGCGGCGGTGCGCGCGCGCGACTTCGCCGCCGGCCGCACGATGTTCGCCGAGGACGCCGTGGCCTTCGGCACATGGGCGCGCGCCGTGGCCGGCCTCGACAACATCATGCGCGAGCAGTGGCAGAACGTCTGGCCGCGCATCCGCGACTTCCGCTTCGAGCCGGATGCCCGCGTCCGGACGTCCGGCGACAGCGCGTGGATCGCCGCGGGCTGGCTGACCGAGGCCACGGGCGCCGACGGCCGTCCGTTCACGCGCCCGGGCCGGGGCACCTTCGTGCTGGAGCGTCGCGGGGGCACGTGGCTCGCGGTGCACAGCCACTTCTCGCTGCTGCCCTCCCAGTCCGAGACGGCCCACGGCAAGCTCTCGTAGCCAGGTGGCCACCATGTTCGTGGCCACCGGGAGCTAGGCGCCGATCGGAAGGTCTGGTAGTGGACGTACCGTGACCGCTCTGCGCGCGCTCGCCATTCTCCTCCTCGCCGTCGCGCCGGCGGCGGCGCAGGTGCCGTCGATCGGGCCCGCGAGGCCCGAGCCGCCGCCGCCCATCGTGCAGCTGCCGGGCATCACCGTTCTCGGCGCCACTCCGCTCCCCGCGCTCGGCACCCCCATCGAGAAATACCCGGGCAACGTGCAGTCGCTCGGCGCCGAGGACGTGGCGCGGCAGGGCGGCCTCGACCTCTCCGACGCGCTCTTCCGTCGTTTCGGCTCCGTCAACGTCAGCAACAACCAGAGCAACCCCTGGCAGGGCGACGTCACCTACCGTGGCTTCCTGGCGTCGCCCCTCACCGGCAGCGCGGTCGGCCTGTCGGTTTACCTGGACGGCATGCGCTTCAACGACGGCTTTGGCGACACGGTGAGCTGGGACCTCATTCCCAAGCTCGCGATCTCCGGGATCGACGTTATTCCGGGCTCCAACCCGATCTTCGGGCTCAACACGCTCGGCGGCGCCCTCGCGGTGCGCACCAAGAACGGCCGCGACTTCCCGGGCACCACGATCGGCGTCTCCGGCGGCGCCTTCGGGCGCCGCAACATCGAGGCCGAGCACGGCGGGTTCCAGGGTCCCTTCGACTGGTACGTCGCCGTCAACGGTCTCGACGAGGACGGCTGGCGCGAGCGCTCGCCGAGCCAGCTACGTCAGGTGTTCGCCAAGGCGGGCTGGGAAGCCGGGGGGAGCACGCTGAGCCTGAACTACATCTACGCCAACAACGATCTCGTCGGGAACGGCCTGCTGCCGGAGAGCACGCTGAGGCGCGACCGCAGCGCCGTGTACACCTTCCCCGACCAGACCCGGAACGAGATGCACCTCGGCCACGTGCGCGCGAGCCACTGGCTGACCGACGACCTGCTGCTCTCGGCGAACGCCTTCTACCGCGACTACCAGCGCCACACCTTCAACGGCGACGCCGAGGTCACCTGCACCGACGACGCGACCGGCGAGCAGGTGTTCGACGCCAACGGCCGGCTCCTGCACCTGGGGCGATGCAGCGGCCCGTCGGCCGGGTTTTTCGACGGCGCCGGCAATCCGCTCGCGGGCACCCTGCAGCGCGTCGCCGGGGGCGAGGATCGCACGACGAGCACCCACACGCAGGACTGGGGCACCACCCTGCAGCTCTCGCACAAGGGCAAGGTCCTGGGCCACGGCAACCGCGCGACCGCCGGCGTGGCCTACGACCGCCACGAATCACGATTCACGCAGCGCGAGGGAGAGGCGGCGCTCGTGCCCAAGGCCGGGGGCGTCGGCACCCTGCGCACCGAGGGCTTCGCGACCGTCGTGGACGTCAAGACCCGGCAGGAGAACGTCGGCGTCTACGTCACCGACACCTTCGACATCACCGAGCGGCTGGCGCTCACGCTCGCCGGCCGCTACCAGCACGTGAGCATCAGTATCCGCGACCGCAGCGGGGCGAACCCGGCGCTCGACGGCGATCACCAGTTCAGCCGCGTGAGCCCGGCCGCGGGACTGACGCTGCAGGCCCTCTCCAACCTGACCCTCTTCGCCGCTTACAGCGAGGGCTTTCGCGCGCCCACGCCGGCCGAGCTCACGTGCGCGGACCCGGACGCCCCGTGCAAGCTGCCCAACGCATTCTTGGCCGATCCGCCGCTCCGCCCGGTCGTCGCCCGCACCTACGAGGTGGGCGCGCGCGGCAAGCTCGCCCTCGGGGGCGCGCTCGAGTGGAGCCTCGGCCTCTTCCGCACCGACCTCACGGACGACATCCTGTTCACCGTCGTCCAGACCGGCGGTAGCGGCTTCTTCCAGAACGTCAAGGGAACCCGCCGTCAGGGTGTCGAGGCCGGTGTGTCGGGAGCGTGGGGGCGGCTCCGGTACTTCCTGAGCTACGCTTACATCGAGGCCACCTACCAGAGCGACGAGACGCTGGCGAGCGTGACCGAGGCCGACGGCGTGCAGGTCCGAGCCGGCGACCGGATTCCGGGCATCCCCGAGCACAACGTCAAGGTCGGCGCCGAGGTCGCCGTGCTGAGCAATCTCTGGCTCGGCGCCGACGTGCTCGCGACCTCCGGCAGTTTTCTGCGCGGCGACGACGGAAACCGGCAGGCCAAGGTCGACGGGTACGGGCTCCTGAATCTCCACGCCCGCTACCAGCCGATCAAGCACGTCGAGCTGTGGGCCCGCATCGACAACGTCACCAACACCCACTACGAGACCGGGGGCGCCCTCAACTTCAACGCCTTCGCCAATCCCATCGCCGTCGAGCGCTTCCTCGCCCCGGGCGCGCCGATCGCCGGCTGGGCCGGTGTCCGAGTGAGCTTCTGAGAGAGAGCTTGCCTTCGGGCGCGTGATCGCGGATATTCGCCCCAGTACTGCAACCCGGGGAGGAATGCCATGGCACGCCTGACGATCAATGGGAAAACCAGCGAGGTGAACGTCGATCCCGGCACGCCCCTGCTCTGGGCGATACGGGAACAGGTCGGCCTCACCGGCACCAAGTACGGCTGCGGCGTCGCGCAGTGCGGCGCCTGCACGGTGCACGTCGATGGCAAGCCCGTCCGCTCCTGCATCGTGCCCGTCAGCGCGGCGGTGGGCAAGAAGATCACCACCATCGAGGGCCTGGCGGCCAATGGCGTCCTGCACAAGGTGCAGAAGGCCTGGGTCGACCACGAGGTGCCGCAGTGCGGCTATTGCCAGTCGGGCATGATTATGGCGGTGGCCGCCCTCCTCAACGAAAAGCCGAAGC
Source organism: Methylomirabilia bacterium (assembly GCA_041496385.1). Lineage (GTDB taxonomy): Bacteria > Methylomirabilota > Methylomirabilia > Rokubacteriales > CSP1-6 > AR19. The sequence goes on from JBGQEL010000042.1 coordinate 25,224, forward strand.
CGACCGACGGCGACATCGACGCGTCGATCACGAACATCTGCCGGTGCGGCACGTTCCAGCAGGTCCGTGAAGCGATCCACGCCGCGGCGAAGGCATAGGGGGGAGAGGCCATGATCACCAAGACTCCGAAGGTCGGTCGCCGCTCCTTCATCGTCGGGTCCGCCACGGTCGGCGCCGGGCTCGTGCTCGGTCTGAAGATCCCGTTCGGCGCAAGCGTCGTCCGCGCCCAGGACGGCTCGCCCGAGATCAACGCCTGGGTGGTCATCCGCCCGGACGATACGGTCGTGATCCGGATCGCACGCTCCGAGATGGGCCAGGGGACGCTTACCGGTCTCGCGCAGATGGTGTGCGAGGAGCTCGAGTGCGACTGGTCGAAGGTAACGACCGAGTATCCGACGCCCGGCCAGAGCGTCGCGCGCAAGCGCGTGTGGGGCGATTTCTCCACGGGCGGCAGCCGCGGCATCCGGATGTCGCACGAGTACGTCCGCATGGGCGGCGCCACGGCGCGGGTGATGCTGGTCCAGGCTGCGGCCAACGCCTGGGGCGTCCCGGCCTCCGAGTGCAGCGCTGCCAACAGCGTGATCACGCACATGCCCACCGGCCGCACGACCACGTACGGCAAGGTCGCGGAAGCCGCCGCGAAGCTGACCCCGCCGGCGAACGTGGCGCTCAAGGACCCGAAGGACTGGAAGCTCATCGGCAAGTCCGTCAAGCGCCTGGACACGATGGGGAAGGTGAACGGGTCGCAGGTCTACGGCGCGGACCTGAAGCTGCCAGGGATGCTCAATGCCGCGATCAAGGACTGTCCGGTGTTCGGCGGCAAGGTGAAGAGCTTCGAGGCCGACAAGGTGAAGGGCATGCCGGGCGTCCGCCACGTGGTGGCGGTCGGCGACTCCGGAGTCGCGGTCGTGGCCGATACGTGGTGGCAGGCCAAGACCGCGCTCGACGCGCTCCCGATCGTCTGGGACGAGGGCCCGAACGCCAAGGTCTCGAGCGCCTCGATCGCCGAGATGCTGAAGGCCGGTCTGGACGCCGATCAGGCCTTCGTTCGCAACCAGAACGGCGAAGTCAAGGCCGCCATCGCCGGCGCCGCGAAGAAGGTCGAGGCGGTGTACGCCTATCCGTTCCAGAACCACGCGACGATGGAGCCGATGAACGCGACCGCGAAGTACACGGCCGATCGCTGCGAGGTCTGGACCCCGACGCAGAACGGCGAGGCCGCGTTCGCGGCAACGCTGGCGGCGTCCGGCCTCCCGGCCGACAAGTGCGAGGTCTACAAGATCAACCTCGGCGGCGGGTTCGGACGGCGTGGCGCCTTCCACGACTACGTGACCCAGGCCGTCCTGATCGCCAAGCAGATTCCGGGCACGCCCGTGAAGCTTCTGTGGTCGCGCGAGGAAGACATGACACACGGCCGCTATCATCCGGTCATGCAGGCGAAGCTGACGGGTGGCCTGGACGCCAGCGGCAACCTGACCGGGCTGCACCTGCGCCTGTCCGGACAGTCGATCCTCACGGCCGTGTTCCCGCAGTTCCTGCAAGATGGCCGGGACAACCTCGTCTTCCAGGGCCTCGACCCGGACGGGGACTTCGCCTTCGGGTACAGCGTCCCGAATCTGCTGATCGACCATGCGATGCGCAACACGCACGTCCCGCCGGGGTTCTGGCGGGGCGTGAATATCAACCAGAACGCCATCTTCATGGAATGCTTCATGGACGAGCTGGCCCACGCCGCCGGCCAGGACCCGCTGGAGTTCCGGCGCAAGCTGATGAGCAAGCATCCGAAGCACCTCGCCGTGCTGAACGCCGTGGCCGATCGCGTGGGTTGGGGCAAGCCGGCGCCGCAGGGCGTGTATCGCGGTCTGGCCCACATGAAGGCGTTCGCCAGCTACGTGGCGGCGTGTGCCGAGATCTCCGTCAGCGGCGGCGACAAGGTGAAGGTGCACCGCATCGTCTGCGCGACCGATCCCGGGTACGCCGTCAACCCGGCGCAGATCGAGCGGCAGATCGCCGGGTCGTTCGTCTACGGCCTGTCCGCGCTGTTCATGGAGGAGTGCACGGTCAAGGACGGCCGCATCGAGCAGACGAACTTCCACAACTACGACTCGATGCGGATCGCGCAGATGCCGAAGGTCGAGTCGATCGTCATGCCGTCCGGCGGGTTCTGGGGCGGCGTGGGCGAGCCGACCATCTGCGTGGCGGCGCCCGCGGTCCTGAACGCGTTCTTCGCCGCGACCGGCAAGCGCATCCGCACGTTCCCGCTGAAGAACCACGGCATCCAGATGGTGTAGACGCATGGTGAAGTTCGCCGCCGCCGCGATCGGGTGCGTCTCGATCGCGGCGGCGGTCGTCGCGTCGGCGGAGCCGCCCGCCGGCGCCGCGGCGTGCTCGGGCTGTCATCCGGCCTCGGCGCGCGTGACCTCGCCGGTGCCGCGGCTGGCCGGGCGCGATCGGGCCGCGATCGTCAAGGCGATGCAGGACTTCCGCTCCGGGCAACGCGCCGGCACCGTCATGGACCGGATCGCCAAGGGCTTCACCGACGAGGAAATCCAGGCGATCGCCGCCTGGTACGCCACGCAGAAGTGAAGCCGGGCCGCCGCGAGTTCCTCAAGCTCGGCGTCGCGGCCACCGCCTCGGCCGCGCTCTTCCCTGCTCGCGCCTTCGCCCAGGGTGGAGTCGCGCGCGTCGTCGTCGTCGGGGGCGGCTTTGCCGGCGCGAGCTGCGCCCGCGCGCTCCGGCAGGCCGACCCGCGCATCGCCGTCACGCTGGTCGAGGCGAACCCGACGTTCACCGCCTGCCCGTTCAGCAATGCCGTGATCGGCGGCCTGCGCGAGCTGAGCGCCCAGCAGTTCACGTACGAGCGCGTCGCCGCCGACGGCATCGCCGTCACCCGCGGGATGGCGACCGCCGTCGACGCCCAGGCGCGGTCGGTCACGCTCGCGGACGGCGCGCGCCTGCCGTACGACCGGCTGGTGCTGGCGCCCGGCATCGACATCCGCTGGGGCGCCTTGCCGGGCTACGACGAGGCGGCGGCCGCGCAGATGCCGCACGCCTGGAAGGCGGGCGAGCAGACGCTGCTGCTGAAGCGGCAGCTCGAGGCCATGGACGACGGCGGCCTCGTCGTCATCTCGGCGCCGGCCAATCCGTTCCGCTGCCCGCCCGGGCCCTACGAGCGCGCCAGCCTCATCGCGCACTTCCTCAAGACGAAGAAGCCGAAATCGAAGCTGATCATTCTCGACGCCAAGGACGCGTTCTCCAAGCAGCGGCTGTTCCAGCAGGCCTGGACCGAGCTCTACCCGGGACTGATCGAGTGGGTGCCGCTGTCCAAGGGCGGCAACGTGACCTCGGTGGACGCCGCGACCCGCACGCTGGTGACGGATTTCGGCCGGCACCAGGCGAAGGTGGCCAACGTCATCCCGCCGCAGAAGGCCGGCCGCATCGCCGAGGTCGCCGGCGTCGCCGACAGGACCGGCTGGTGCCCGATCGATCCGGTCACGTTCGAGTCGAAGCTCCAGGCCGGCATTCACGTCATCGGCGACGCCGCCATCGCCGGCGCGATGCCGAAGTCGGCCTTTGCGGCGAACTCGCAGGCCAAGACGTGCGCGGCGGCGGTAGCCCGGCTTCTCACGGGCGCGGTACCGTCGGCGCCCAAGCTCATCAACACCTGCTACAGCCTGGTCGCGCCCGACTATGGGATCTCCGTCGCCGGCGTCTACGCGCCGTTGAACGGACAGCTCGCCGACGTCGCCGGCGCTGGCGGCGTCAGCCCCGCGGAGGCGCCGCGCGCGACGCGGGCAGCCGAGGCCCTGCTGGCCGAGGCCTGGTTCCGCACGATCACGGGCGAGGTGTTCGGGTGAGAGTCGCGGCCGCGATCGTCGCGGTCTGCTGCGTGGTCGGTGTGGCGGGCGGAGAGGATGCGATGCCGGGCTCGCTCACCGGCGCCAAGGGCGATCCCGCGCGCGGCCGCGCGATCGTCGTCAACCGCCAGGTCGGCCTCTGCCTGCTCTGTCACAGCGGGCCGTTCCCGGAGGAGCGGTTCCAGGGCGATCTCGCGCCCGATCTCGCGGGCGCCGGCAAGCGCTGGTCCGAAGGCGAGCTACGGCTCCGGATCGTCGATTCGAGCCGGATCAATGCCGCGACGATCATGCCGGCGTATCATCGAACCGAGGGACTGACCCGGGTGGCGCCGGCCTGGCGGGGCAAGCCCGTCCTGAGCGCCGAGCAGATCGAGGATGTGGTGGCCTTCTTGACGACGTTGAGGGACTGAATGAACCGTCGCGATTTTCTGGTCGCCGCCGGCGGCGCCGCGGCCGGGATGGGTCTCGCGTCCGTGATCACGGTCCGGCCCGCGCACGCGACGCCCGTGGCCATGCAGGAAGCCATCGCCCGGGTAGTGGGCGCGGCGCGCGTCAACCCGGGCCGGGTGAAGCTCGATCTGCCCCCGCTGGTCGAGAACGGCAACACCGTACCGCTCACGGTCACCGTCGAGAGCCCGATGACCGCCGCGGACCACGTGCGCGCGATCCACGTGTTCACCGAGAAGAACCCGCAGCCCGAGGTCGCGAGCTTCCGCTTCGGCCCGCGCGCCGGGCGGGCGCGCGTGGCGACCCGCATCCGGCTGGCCGACACGCAGACCGTGGTCGCGCTCGGCGAGCTGAGCGACGGCTCCTTCTGGTCCGCCGGCGTGGCCGTCGTGGTCACGCTCGCGGCGTGCCTGGAGGAGGCGTAGCCGTGGCGAGCGCTCTCATCAACGTGCCCGAGAAGGCGAAGCGCGGCGAGGTCATCGAGGTCAAGACGCTGATCTCGCACGTGATGGAGACCGGGTACCGTCGCACGCAGGTCGGCACCCGGATTCCGCGCGACATCATCTGGCTGTTCGTGTGCACCTACAACGGCACGGAGGTCTTCCGCGCCGAGCTCCACCCCGCGATCGCCGCGAATCCGTTCATCGTGTTCTCGACGGTCGCCACCGAGAGCGGCACGCTGGCGTTCCACTGGACCGGCGACAACGGCTTTTCGGTGACGGAGTCGGCCGCCATTTCCGTCGAGTAAGTGCGGCCCCTCTGGGCCGCCCTGTCTGTGGTCGCGCTGGCGGCGTCGGCGTTCGCGGGCGAGATCCCGCGCGGCGAACGCCGCTCCGGCTACGACTTCATGAGCCGCGAGACGCGCGCGATGCAGGACGACGACACCGCGAATCCCGCCATGCTCTGGGTGCTCGAGGGCGAGGCGCTGTGGAACCGGAAGGCGGGCGCCGCCGGCCGCGCCTGCGCCGAGTGTCACGGGGACGCCCGTACGAGCATGAAGGGCGTGGCCGCGCGCCATCCCGCGTTCGACGCCGCGCGGGGACGGCCCCTCAATCTCGAGCAGCGCATCAACGTCTGCCGCACCGACCGTCAGAAGGCGCCGCCGCTCGCCTATGAGAGCCGTGAGCTCCTGGCGCTGACCGCCTACGTCGCGCGCCAGTCGCGCGGCCTGGCGATCGACCCGGCGATCGACCAGCGGACGCAGCCATTCCTCGACGCCGGCCGCGCCACCTTCGGCCGGCGCCAGGGCCAGCTCAACCTGGCCTGCAGCCAGTGTCACGACGACAACTGGGGACGGCGGCTCGCGGGCAACGTCGTGCCGCAGGCGCACCCGACCGGATACCCGCTCTACCGTCTGGAGTGGCAGGGCCTGGGCTCGCTCCAGCGACGGCTGCGCAACTGTCTCGTCGGGATCCGCGCGGAGTCCTACGAGTACGGCGCCCCCGAGCTGGTCGATCTCGAGCTGTTCCTGATGTGGCGCGCGCGCGGGATGACGATGGAAGCGCCCGCCGTGCGGCCCTGAGGTCAGGTCTGGAGGTCGCCCACCGCCGTCGACAAGGCCTCGAGCTCCTCGCGCCATGATGCAGGCGCCGCCACCGGGCGCACGACGAACTTGGAGAAGCCGACGTCGATGAAGCGCTCGAGGCGCTCGCGCAGCGCGGGTAGCCCGACCGGCGTGAGCTCGAGCGAGCGGGGGCGGCGCGCGGCCATCGTGCGCGCAGTGGCCGGGTCGATGGGCGCGCGGGCGTAGCCGATGCTCATGCCGAAATGCTCGCGACTGATCGCGCGCCCGGCCCGCGCCGCCGCCTCGTCGATCACCACGCGCCCGAGGGCCGCCTCTTCGGGCGTGCACAAGGACGGCAGCCACCCATCCGACAGCCGGCCGCAGCGTTCCAGGGCGGCGGGCACCGTGCCGCCCAGCCACACCTCGAGCGGCTGCTGCACCGGGAGAGGCCAGAGCTTGACGTCGCGGAAGGTGCCGGCGGCCCCATCGTGGCTGACCAGCTCGCCGGCCCAGAGGCGCCGCAGCAGCGGAAGCGCCTCGTCGATGACCGCGCCGCGCCGCTTGGGCTCGACGCCGATCGCATCGCGCTCCGGCGCGTAGGTGAGCCCGGGCACCAGCGTCACCAGCAGCCGTCCCCGGCACAGCACGTCCAGGCTCGCGAGCTGCTTGGCCAGCCGCAGCACGTTGCGTCCCGGCAGCAGCATGGTCGTCCCGAGCTTCAGGCGTGGATTGCTCGCGGCCGCCCAGGCGAGGCCCACGACGGGATCGAGCACGGGGCCCGTCAGCACCTCCGAGAGCCACAGCGAGTCGAACCCCAGCTGATCGAGACCCGTGACGAGCTCGGCGAGCGCCTCGGGCGTCGAGGACGCGCCGGCGGATCCCACGCCGATGCGGATCTTCATCGGGGCTCGTGCACGGTTGCGAGGACCGACGGCAGGGCCGCCAGCACCTCTCCGAGGCACTGGCGAATCCGGGCGATGTTCGCGTCGGCCTTTGCGGGGACCTCGCCTCGCTTCACCTGGGCGATGAACTCCTCACCCGTGGTCGTCATCAGCAACGACGCGTTGATCTCCAGCTGAATCGCGTGGACGCGCCGGGTCCGGGGCTGACCGTACGTGGCCACGATGTTGCCGCCGGTGTAGCCGCTGACGTTCTTGTGCACCTCGAAGCCGTGGCGGGTGAAGATCGCGGCCAGGGTCGCCGCGAGCTCGGGCGCGCACGTCGCATCCTCGCGCGTGCCGATGATCACCTGATGATCTTTCATCCGGCGCGGGCTGCCGGTGTGGCCGTCGAGGAGCATCGCGTACCCGTACGCGTCATGGAGTTCGCCGAGCAGATGCTCGAGGGTCGCGTAGTAGGGATCGTAGAGCGCCTGCAGGCGCGCCTCGAGGTCGGCGAGGACCAGCGGGCGCGCGAAGATTGGCGCATCGCGCATGGTGTGGGTGCGCACCACCCCGCGCCGGGAGCGCACCTCGCCGTCGGTGTGCTCGAAGTCGTCCCGGCGGCGATTGACGTCGACGAACATGCGCGAGAACGGCGTCGCGAGGACGGTGGCCCCGTCCTCGTGCAGGCCGGCGTAGAGATCGCCCGCGAAGGTGTCGGCAAAGCCGTAGGCGAAGGTCTCGAACCACGGCTCGCAGTAGTCGTCGCGGGTGATGTGGGGCAGGGGCTGGGTGCCGTAGTGGGGCACGCTCACCAGGACCGGCGTGCGCGTCCCCAGCGCAGGGTGTCTGACGATCGGGAATGGTCGATCCATCGGGGTTACCCACTCAAGCCTAACATCGAGGCCGCCCTGCGGTATGATCCCGTCGTCGGATGCGATGCGTGCTGGGACGCGATGAAAGGAGCGGCGCCATGAGGACGAAGCGGGCCCTGTGGTTCAGCGTGGCGGCGGTCGCGATTTCCGTGGTCGGCGCGGGCTCGGTTGTCGATCTGGGCGCCCAGCAGACTCCGAGCGCAGCGGTGGCCATCGACAACGACGACATCGGCGGCGTGGTCACGGGACCGAGCGGGCCCGAGGCGGGCGTCTGGGTCATCGCGGAGACGACCGATCTTCCCACCAGATTTTCTAAGATTGTGGTCACGGACGACCAGGGCCGGTA
>JBGQEL010000043.1:0-31784 GCA_041496385.1 Methylomirabilia bacterium
CCCCGACGCGAGCAGCCTCGGGACCTTCCTGCGGTTCATCCGCAACACCGATCCCGGCAGCAACGCGGGGATTCCCGGGCTGACGATCCCCGCGGGACTCGGGCCCACGACGGGGCTGCCGGTCGGCCTCTCGCTCGACGGCCCGCGCGGCAGCGACCAGCGCCTGCTCGCCATCGGCACCGCGATCGAAAACCTCCTCGGCCGCACGCCGCCGCCGCGGTAGGTAGCGGCGCCGGCGGCCGGGGCCGGCGGGGTCGGGCAGGGGTCGGCAGGACCACGCGGGCTGCGTGCGCTGCCCCGAAGCGGCTGGGCTCCATCCGGGCGCGTGTGGCCCGCCGACACGCGGGCGGGAACGGGTCCTCTCGACCCCTGCCCGACCCCGCCGGCCCCGGCCGCGGCGACGTTGGCTCGCGCGCCGGGCCGCGCCGAGCCGGCCAGCGCGTGCGTAGCGCAAAGGGGTGCCGATGATCTTCGCGGCTTCGCCGGAGAGGCGAACGAAGTGCAGACCCGTGCAGGCGCGGTCCGCGAGGAAGACGAGTCCGCGCTCGTCGGCCTCGACGTTGTTCGTCTGGATCGCGACGCGGCAAGTGCGCGTGCCGTTCGTCACGCAGCGCTCGGCGGTCCGCTCCGTCGTCGCGGGAATGTAGAACGCGGCCTCGCGCGGCGCATAGGGATCACGGATGTCCACGGCCCGCACGCCGCCGTTAAAGTAGGCGATGAACACGAGCTTCTTGTAGAAGATCGGCGCGAACGACTCGCTGCTCGAGTGCGGGCCGAAGCGGCCGCCCCGGCGACAGAAGTTGCCCTTGGACTCGGGGACCTGGAACGTGGCCACCGAGAACGGCTTCGTCTCCGTGGAGACGTCGACCATGAACGTGGCGTGCCGCGCCTCGCGGCACTCGTTGGCGATGGACTCGGAGACGAGCACCACGAAATCGCGCACGCGCTCCTTGGTGTTCGCCGCCCAGTCGGCGATCGTCACGCCCAGCACGGGAAACGCCGTGTGGCCGCCCCAGTTGGGTGACATGTAGAGCCGGCTGATCTCGGGATAGTTGAGGTTCGCCGCGGTCGGCTCCCGGGGGCCGGTGAGCAGCTTCTGCCGGTCGAGGATCTGGAGCGCGCCCTCGGCGCTCGTGCCGTAGGCGAAGTACACGCGGTTGCCGAGGACGATCGGCCCGTGCGCGCCGTGGGCGACGGTGATGGGCCCCCGCGATCCGGGCTCCTGGCCGGCCAGGCCGAAGTCGCGGATGAACACGGGCTTCGCGGGATCGCTGAGGTCGTAGATCTTCGTCATGCGCCACGTGCGCCACCCCGAGGGGCCGAGCTGGAGCGGATCCGCCTTGACGAGGTCGCCCGAGATCAGGTAGGCGATCCCGGTGTCGCATTCCCACCAGTTCTTGTGCGTCGCGGTCAGCCCGGAGACCACCGTGCTCGTCTTCTGGGGCCTGGCCGGATCGGTGACGTCCCAGAGCTCGTGGCCCGAGTTGGGTACCGAGTTGCCGATCGTTCGCAACAGGTACGTCTTCCCCTGCCGGTCGCAGACGCGCGCCATCTGCGCGCCGCCCTGCTCGGCCCCGCCGGGCATCCCGGGGATGTGGGCGAGATAGCGCGGCCGCGCCGGGTCGGTGACGTCGACGATCGACGTCCCGTTGTCCTCGTCGGTGCCGGTCAGCGGGTTGCGCGCGCGCCCGCCGTGGTGGCCGACGTAGGCGATGACGCGCCCGCGCTGCGTGTGGATCGTCGGCTGGTAGGCCGAGCGGCCCTGGAGGTCGTCGTGGCCGACCAGCTCCATGTCGTGGGCCTCGGCGCCGTGCCCGCGCTGGGGCGTCTGGGCGGACGCGGGCGCGGCGGCCACGAGCGACACGAGAACGAGACCGAGGATGATCGAGGTCATGTCCCTTCTCCTTCTTCCCAGCGGAACCGTATCACGGCCAGCGCGCCGAACACGAGCGCGAAGCCGAGCAGCACGAGCGTCGGAAGGACGGCGCCGTCGAGCCCGATGCCGCGGAGGCCGATCCGGCGCTTGCTCGGATCGGTGTCGCCCGCCAGACGGGCGCCGCCGATCAGCACGTCGCCCTGGTCGGGCGTCACGCGACCCGCGATCATCGACACCATGGTCGTCTTGCCGGCGCCGTTCGGGCCGAGCAGGCCCAGGAGCTGGCCCGGGCCCAGCTCGAACGACACGTCGTCGACGGCGACGAGATCGCCGAACGTCTTCCGGAGGTGGCTCACGGCAAGCACAGGGGCTACCGCGCGACGCCGAACGCGGCAGCCTTCCAGGCCGGGTCCTCGGAGGCGTCGAGACGGTCGCGGACGCGGCGCAGGAGCTGACCCGCCGCCGTCTCGGCCCAGAACCACCGCGCGATCTCGTCGCCGCCGGCGGCCGGCTTCATCGCCAGGTGCCCTTCGAAGTAGAGCGTCTTCAGATCGTCGGCGCAGTAGCGGATGAAATTCGGCAGCGGCACGTCGGCCGGGCGCTCGCCCAGATCGGCGTCCTCGCCCGCGGCGAATGCCTGGAGGAAGCGCACGACGCCCCGGAACCGCGTGGCCGGGATGCCGGTGAGCCCCAGCGCCGTGCGCCCGCCGCTGCGCGCCAGCCACTGCTCGTGATAACGACGCATCTGCGTCGTCTCCATCGCCGGGTCGTCCGGCATCGCGGCGGCCGGCGCGATCGCCGACGCCTGCGTCGGCGCCGCCGGCTGGTCGCCCGGCTCGGCGTCGTCGGGGAAGTCGCGCAGCACCGGCCCCGAGGGCTCGCCGAGAAGCGCGAGCGCGGCGCGCAGCACGCGGTGCTGCAGCTCGGGGTCGTCGGGGCGTCCGAGCGCGTGCCCGAAGGGAAACGGCACGAAGAGCGCGCGCGGCGGCTTCACCTTCAGGGTGTGCTCGCGCACCATGCTGATCGACGTCGTGGCGACGCCCTGGGCCTCGAGCGCGCGGGCGAGCACACCGCCGGTGTGCGTGCAGAAAGGTCAGGTGGGTGTGACGAGCGCCGCGTCCACGCCCTCGTCGCGGAGCCGCCGGCCGACCTCCGGCCCGGTCTCGCGCTCGATGCGCCCGGCGTCGCGCTGGGCGCCCATGAACGAGTAGCTGCTGGGCGCGAGCCCGCCCAGCTCGCCCCGCGCGACCAGCTCGCGGAGCCGGTCGACCGGGAACGAGACGTTGACGTCCCGCATGATCGCCACGCGATCGAATCCGAGGCTCGTGTGGCTCTGGATGATCTCGGCCGTCGGCGTGGACGACGGGATCACGCGATAGCTCTGGTCCGCGGGGCCGAACGGCCGGTCGCCGCGACGGTGGAGGCCCGCCGTCGTCACGATCGCCAGCCGGCACGCCGGGAGCGGCTTCGCGAGCGGCGTGAACGGCGCTCCGTCGTTGACCTGCGCCGGAAAGGTGAGCAGGTTGTTGCGGTTGATCTGCGGCAGCCGGTCGAGTCGCGGCATCGCGAGGTGCCCTGGCTCAGCCGAGCGTCAGGACGGCCTTGCCCGGGAAGCGCCGGGCCATGAGATCCTGCGCGACCTGCGCGATCTCCGTCCACGCGCGCTCGAGACTCACGTGGGGCGTGAGCTGTCCCGCCGCGACGAGGTCCGCGAGTCGCCCGAGCCCGAGGGACGCCGGCTCGTTCCCCAGCTCCTGGAAGAGATAGAAGCCGTAGAGCGTCGTCCGACCGGTGGCGAAGAACGTCCGCGTGTCGAACGTGACCTCGGCGGCGGCGGAGACGCCGAGCGTGACGCAGACGCCGCCGCGCTCGAGCGCGGCCAGCGCCGTCCCGAGCGTGCGCGCGCCCACGGAGTCGATGACGAGGTCGTACTTCGGCGACGCCGGGATCTCGTCGCCCACCACCACCTCGTGCGCGCCCAGCGCGCGCAGCGCCGGCGCCTGGTCGGCGCGCCGCGCGCTGGCCGTCACGTGCGCGCCGGCGAGCCGCGCGAGCTGCACGGCGAAATCGCCGACGCCGCCGGTGGCGCCGGTCACGAGCACGCGACGCCCCAGGAGCAGCCCGCCCTTGGCGAGCGCGTGGAGCGCGGTGAGCCCGGCCACCGGGAAGGTCGCGGCCTGGGCGAACGTCACCTTGTCGGGAAGCGTCGCGAGGGCGTGGGTCGACACCGCCACCCGCTCGGCCCACGCGCCTTCGCCGAGGAGCCCGACCACGCGCGCGCCGACGCGGGGGCCCGAGCCGTCGGCGGCGACGCGCGCAACCTCGCCGGCCAGATCCCAGCCCGGGCGCCAGCCGGCCGGGGCCATGCCCGAGCGCCGCACCTCACCCCGGTTGAGCGAGATCGCGCGCACGCGCACGATCGCCTCGCCGCGATCGGGCACGGGCTCCGCGACCGGACGAATGACGAGCCGGCCCGGCGCTTCGGGATCGACGACGACGGCGCGATTGTCACTCATCGGTCAGGCCTCCATGGCGAATCGCACGGCGGCCTCCGCGAGGACCGCCGCCGGGTTGACGAGGTCTACGGCCTCGCTCTCCGCGCCGAGCAGGAGCGGAATCTCCGTGCAGCCGAGGATGCTGCCGTCCACACCGCTGGCGCGCAGGGCCGCGATCGCGCCGCGCGCGGCGTCGGTTTCCTTCGGGCCCTGGCGTCCTTCCAGGAGGGCTCGAATCGCCGCGTCGAGCGGCCGCTGCGCGTCCGGCCCGATCGTCTCGATGGCCACGCCCTGACCGCGAAGCCCGGCCAGGTAGACCGGGGGCGCCGCGTGAAAGCCGACCACGCCGACCCGTGCCCATCGCCGCCGCCGAACCTCGGCGAGCGTGGCGTCGATCATGCTGAGGACGGGGCGGCCGGCCGCCGTCTCGAGCGCGGCCTGGAAATTGTGGGCGGCGTTGCACGGGATCGCCAGGAAGTCCGCCCAGCGGCCCAGCTCCCGCGCGGCCTCGAGGAGCCCCGGATCCACCTCCATCGGCGTGAGGGGCTCGCCCTCGGGGGTGCAGCGCATGGGCAGGCGCCGGTGGTACCAGACGACCATCGGCGGATAGCCGGCGTTGCCGTCCTGAGGAATCAGGCGCTGCGAGACGGCGTGCACGCGCGCCTCGAAGTCGATCGTCGCCTGCGGGCCGATCCCGCCGAGAACGCCCATCCGTTTCATGGCTCTCCCCTCCGCGTCTCCGGGCCTCGCGAGCGCGCCCCTGGAAGGGTAGCACGCCCTGCGGTATCCTCGGTCCGCGAGGAGGAGCGGACGACCATGACTCTCGCAGAGCGCGTCGCGATCGTCACCGGAGCGGGCAACGGCATCGGCCGGGCGACCGCGCTGGCGCTGGCCCGGGCCGGCGCGCACGTGGCCGCGGTCGACGTCGACGCCGGCGTCGCCCGCACCACCGCCGACGCCGTCGCGGCGCTCGGGCCCAAGAGCCTGGCGCTCGATATCGACGTCGGCGATCCGGCCGCCATCGACCGCATGGTGGCCCGCGTCATGGCCACGTTCGGCCGGATCGACGTGCTGGTGAACAACGCGGGCGTCACGCGGCGCGCCTACATCATGGACCTCACCGAGGCGGACTGGGACCGCATCATGCGCGTCAACGCCAAGGGCGTGTTCTTCTGCCTGCAGCGCGTCGCGCGCGAGATGATTCCGCGGCGGAGCGGCGTGATCGTCAACATCGCCTCGATCGCCGGCAAGGGGTACGCGGGCACCTCGAACGCCATCTACGCCGCGAGCAAGGGCAGCGTGATCTCGCTCACCCGCACCGCCGCCCAGCAGCTCGCCCGCCACAACATCAACGTCAACGCCATCTGTCCCGGCACGACGGTCACCGCGCTCTCGGAGGACAACGTGGCCACCCGCGCGCGCGACGAGGGCGTTCCGGTGGAAGAGATGAAGCGCCGGCGGAACGCCGCGATCCCGCTCGGGCGGCCGAACGACCCCGAGGACGTCGCCGCGCTGGCGGTCTTCCTGGCGTCGCCGGGCGCGCGGAACATCACCGGCCAGTCGCTCAACGTCGACGGCGGCATCATCTTCGACTGATCCGGCCGCCGCGCGGCGCCCGGTCACCCTGTGAAGGAGGCTCAACGATGAACGTCGGAATCTCGGTTCCCCTGCCCGCCTACCTCGTCGACGTCGGCCCCATGGCCCGGAAGGTGGAAGAGCTGGGCTTCGAGTCCTTCTGGTGCGCCGAGCACCCGTTCATCCCCGTCCACTCGAAGAGTCGCTTCCCGGGCTCCGAGGACGGCGTGATCCCCGAGAGCTACTCGCACTTCATCGATCCGTTCATCGCGCTGGCGCGCGCCTCGGGCACGACGAGCCGCATCAAGCTCGGGACCGGGATCGTGCTCGTTCCCGAGCGACACCCCCTGCTGCTCGCCAAGGAGATCTCGACGCTCGACCTCTTCAGCGGCGGGCGCTTCCTCTTCGGGATCGGCGCGGGCTGGCTCCGCGAGGAGACCGAGATCATGGGCGGCGATTTCGACCACCGCTGGACGCAGGCGCGCGAGTCGATCCTCGCCATGAAGGAGCTGTGGACGAAGACCGAGGCCGAGTTCCACGGCAAGTACTACGACTTCCCGCCGGTCCGGTCCTATCCCAAGCCGGCGCAGAAGCCGCACCCGCCGGTGATCCTCGGCGGGCACGCGAAGAGCGTGCTCCAGCGGGTCGTGGCCTGGGGCGACGGCTGGCTGCCGAACCGCATCACGCCCGCCGAGCTGCGCGAGAGCCGGGCGACGCTCGACCGCCTGGCGAAGGAGGCGGGGCGCGATCCCTCGGCCATCACCATCTCGGTGCACGGCCAGCCGGCCGACCGCGATCTGATCAAGAAGCTGCACGACGCGGGCGCCACGCGGGTCATCGTGCGGCCGCCGACGGTGAAGACGGACGCGGAGATGGCGTCGGCGCTCACGCGCATCGCCGAGGCCGTGCTGCGGTAGGCCGCCCGAGCGAGCGAGGAGTCCGCCATGCCCGTCGTCTACGACAAGCGCGGTCCCGTCGGCGTCGTCACCCTCAGCCGTCCCCGGGCGCGCAACGCCTGGGGTGCCGACTTCAACGAGGGCATCGCCCGTCATTTCGCCGCCATGGAGGACGACGACGAGATCCGCTGCGCCGTCCTGACCGGGGACGAGGCCGGCGGCGCCTTCTCCGCCGGCGCGAATCTGAAAGATCCGAAGACGCACACGCTGGCGTCGGCCGCGGAGCTGATCAAGAACATCCCGAAGCGGCGGGACCGCGCGTTCGAGATCCTCGGAAACTTCCCGAAGCCGCTCATCGGCGCCGTGAACGGCTACGCCGTCGGCATCGGCTGCATCGTGACGTTCTGCTGCGATCTGCTGATCGCGTCCGACCGGGCGGAGTGGCGCCTGCCCCAGGTGGCGCTGGGCATCCTGCCGGCCTACGGCGGCGCCGTCCGCCTGGCCCGGTGGGTCGGGCGCGGCCACGCGATGCGCCTGGCCCTCGGCATCCCGCTCGCGGCCGAGGAGGCGCATCGCATCGGCCTGGCCCAGTGGCTGGTGCCGCACGCCCGCCTCATGGACAAAGCGCTCGAAATCGCGGCGCAGGTCGCCTCCCTGCCGCCGCTCGCGGCGCGGCTCGCGAAGGAGTCGCTGCTCCGCGGCCTGGATATTCCGAACCTGTCCGACGCCTCGCTCGTCGATCTGTATCGCTTCGCGGCCCTCGAGCTCACGGAGGACAAGGCCGAGGGCCACGCGGCCTGGCGCGAGAAGCGCAAGCCCGTCTTCCGGGGCCGCTGAGCAGCAGCGTCGGGAGCACGATGAGCGACGCGACGAGCGTCGTCACGGTGCCGATCGTCAAGAGAAGCCCCAGCCCGAAGATCCCGCGGTGACTCGCGACGAGGAGGCTGCCGAACCCGGCGATCGTCGTGAGTCCGCTCGTCAGCACCGCGCCGTTCGTGCTCCGTGCGAGGAGCGGGCTTCCCTGCTCGCCGTCGTTCACGAAGCTCAGCACGATGTTCAGGCCGTACTCGGCGGCGCCGCCGAGGATCAATGGAAGGCCGAAAACGTTTCCCATGGTGACGTCGAGCCCCAGGAGGCCCATCAGCCCGCCGGTCCACGCGAGCCCCAGGCCCAGCGGAAGGAGCGCCAACGCGGTCTCGCGAACACGCCGGAGCATCACGAACGCGACGACGCTGACGAGCACGATCGCGTAGAGGGTCGCCTCCCGGTACGAGCGCTCCATCAGTCGGACCGTCTCGAACGTGATGATCGCCGGCCCGGTGACGTCGGGGTCCACCGTGCGCAGCTCCCCGGCGAAGCGCTGCGCGCCCGCGCGGTCCCAGATGTCGACCGCCGGATAGACGTGGAGGAGAAAGCCCCCCTGCTCGCTCACGAACTGGCGGCGGAAGTCCGCGGGCAGGTCGCCGGGGCCGATCTTCCGGGGCGCGAGATTGCGCCGAAGCCGCTCGAGACCCCGCGTGAAATCGAGATAGACGTCGTGCTGCAACGCGGCGAGGGCACGTTCGCTCGCGCGATCGTCCTGACGGCGTAGCGCCCCGATCAGATTGGCCGTCTCCTCGCTCGCACGCCGAAGCTCGAGCTTGGCTTCGCCGGGCGGCGCCTCGCTTGCACCGAGCTCGAGGCGGCGGCGGAGCGTTCCGAGCGCCGCCAACAGACGCTCGAGATGGACGGGCATCTCGCCGCGAACCTTCACCTGCGTCAGGAACGGAGGAAACCTGCTGACAATCTGAAGCTTCTCCTCCTGGTCCGCCGGCAGGAGCGCCAGCGCCGAGTCGACCCTCGCGACGGCGCGCAACCGCCGGAACATCGCGTCGGTGCGCTGGAGCTCCTCGAGGGAAACCGCACGACTGAAGGCGGCGAAGCTGGAGCGCCCCCCCTCGAGGATCCGTCGCTCCCACTGGACCGACTCCGTCTCCTTGGCCTGGAGATGGAGCAGATTGTAGTCAAAGCGGATCGTCCACGAGCCCCAGAAGGACAGCAAGGTGAGCAGGGCGGCGACCACCACGAGCGGCCCCTTCCGGGCGCCGAGCCATGTCAGGAGCGGCGACCGCGCCGGTTGCAGCCCCCCGGCGCGCGCCACGGGGACCGCGGCGTGAGGCCCACGCGACCGCTCCCACAGGAGGAGCAGCGCGGGGAAGACGGTCATCATCGCGAGCCACGCACAAAGGATGGCGGAGCCGGCAATGAACCCGAGCTCCTGGAGACCGCGAAATTCGGTGAGCGTGAGCACGTAGAACGTGCCCGCGGCCGTGAGCGCGCCGGCGAGCATGCCCGGCCCGCCGCGGACCGCTGCAACCGCTATCGCGTCCGCCACCTCCCGGCCGCGCGACCGCTCTTCCTCGTAGCGGAAGAGATAGTAGATGCCGTAGTCGATCCCGATGCCGATGACGATGGAGACGAACATGACGGAGAACAACGACAGGTGGCCCACCACAGCCGTGGCGACACCGATCGACCAGCAGAGACTGATCGCGAGCACGAGCAGCATCAGCAGCGGCTTCGCCACCTGGCGGAATGCCGCGAGAAGCACGGCGAGCGTCAGGACGAGGGCGACCACCGTGGCGACCTGCGAGTCGCTGAACGCCCGGGTCATCTCGTCGTTGGACAGCGCGGGTCTTCCCGTCACACCGACGCGCACGCGGGGGTACTCGGGTCGCAGAGCGGCGATCGCGCCGCGCGTGCCCTCGATGGCGCGGGCGTTGTCGGTGAAACTACCGGCCTCGCTCCGAGGCTCCGCGAGGACGAACAGGAGCCGCTCGTCCTCGGACAGAAAGTAGCCCTCGCTCGCCTCGTCGCCCCGGCCGAGCGAGATCGCGGAGTCCCACAGCGAGCGATAGGGCGCGGGATTCGCCAGTCGGCTCGACAGCTGAGACACCAGGTCGCTGACGAAGCGCAGGTCGGGGCCAGACCTCGCGTCGTCGAGACCCAGATCGAGGAAGCGCGACGCGAACTCTGCGGCGATCTCGCCCGCGACGCCTTGGATGAAGGCGTCGAGCGTCGGACGCGCCGCGAAGGACTGGACGAACGCCTCGTGGTCGAAGAGCTTGCCGCGGAGGTCGATCAGCTGCTCCGTCGAGAGATAGAGCAGCGCGTGGCCGTCGAGCAGACCCGGATCGGCCCGATACGTGACCCGCCGCAACGGAACCCGACGAGCTCGCAGCTCCTGCGCCAGGCGCTCGGCATACGCCTTTCCTTCCGCGACGGAGGGCGCCTCCACGGCGATCACGAGCGCGTCGACTTCCCGGAACTCGCGGTCGTACTGCACGGAGCGCTGGATATACGCGGCGTTGGGCGGGAGCAGCGCCAGCTCCGACGTGTTGAGGTACAGCGCCGACACGCTGTACCAGATCGACGCGGCGGCCAGCGCCAGCGCGAGGCCGACCGTGATCGCGGGTCGCACGCAGGCTGCGCCAACGAGCCGGGACAGGGCGCGGCCGGTTCCGGGAGTGGTCATGGCTCGGAGCCGGTCAGGGACGACCGGCTAGGGTGAGAGGGTCTTGGGGAGGAGGCCCGATGGTTCCCGAGCGCCCCCCCGCTTCCTGTACGTGTTGTACAGCAGCAGGCCCGTTCCCGCCCACACCAGCTCGCGAACGTGCCGGACGATTCCGAAGGCCAACCCGGAGGTCGGCGAAAGGCCCAGCCACGCGAAGATGGCGGTCTTGCCGCCCTCCTGCGTTCCCAGCTTGGCCGGAACCATGAACAGGACACTGTCGATCGCGGTCGAAAGCACCTCGATGGTCACCGCGGTTCCGATCGAAACAGGAACCCCGAGGAAATGACAGATCCAGAACGCTTCGACCGCTCCCCACGCGTAGCCGAGCACGAAGAACAGCGTCGACGCGGCAAAGCGGCCCGGATGGGCCCGGAAGAACAGCCGCAGCCAGGTACCGAGCGCACGGATTCCCACGCGGGCGGGTGGACTCTCTGTCTTCCCGTCGGGCACGCCGCGATACCTCGAGCGCAGCTCGAAGAACATGAGGCCGGCGAGCGCCAGGGTGAACCCCGCGGCAAGCGCATCGCCGAGGCTCCGGTATTGCCAGGGCAGCTGGGGGTGGCTCCGCACCACGAACATCAGTCCAAAGAGGATGAAGATGATCTGGCCCAGCGTCTGTGTGCACTTGGCGACGAGCACGGAGGTCGCGCGGACCGGCGTTCCGTGGGACTGATTCAGCATCGTGGTTCGCGTGATCTCCCCGGCGATGGTCGCGCTCGGCGTCAGATAGTTGATCGCGTCGCCGGTCACGCGCAGCCGGAAGAGCTCCGCGAGCGAAAACGAGGGCACGTGGGCGGCCGCGAAGGCGAAGCGCCACCCCACGGCGTTGAGCAGGTGGGCAATCGCTTCCTGCAGGACGATCAGCACCATGCCCCAACCCACCTGGAACACGAGCCCGGCCACCGCGGCGACGTCCATCTTCCAGAGCAGCACACCGAAGGTCACCGCTCCGACGAGCAGCATGACCTTCTCGAACGTCCTCATGCGGGGCGCGTCCGGCGAGACATCCACCAGAGGCTCATCCAGAACAGGTTGGCCCCGATCGCGGCGGCCCAGACGAACCACTCCAGGCGGCCGATCGCCGTCAGCGCCAGGACGACGTACACGTAGTCGCGACTGGCGATGCGCTCATAGATCCGTTTGAATCCGTCGCGGCGATGCAGGGGAAGGCGATTGATCAGCCACCACACGGACGCCATGCTGACGACGACGCCGAAGAGCAGGAGGAGTGCCGGACCCGCCAGGCTCAGGTCCGGGCGGACGCGACGCACGTGGAGATAGATGGCAAGAAAGGTCGCCACATGGACGATGTCGTCCGTGGCGGCGTCGAAGCGGGCGCCGGACGGCGACGCCAGGAGCTTGAGCCGAGCCACCTCCCCGTCGCAGCCGTCGAGAATGCAACTCGCCCACAACAGGAGGACGCCGAGCAGCGCGATCCCGGAGGCGCCGAAGGCCAGCAGCGCGGCGCCGGCGAGGCCGACGACGAGGCTCACTCCCGTGATCAGGTTGGGCGTGACCGGTGTTCGAATCAGCAGGCGTGAGACTCGAATGGAGAGCGCGCGATCGAGGCGCGCCAAATAACCGTCGCTCGGCTGACGCAGGGATCCGAACAGGCGACGCTCGGCGCCTCGTACGCTGGCGGCGTCGTGGACGTCGCTCCACGCGTCCGGCGCCACCTGCACGCGAGTGGCGCCGGGATCCGACAGCGCCCCTCGCGGAAACTCCCCCGACCCAGACGGGAGCAGCTCCAGGAGCGCCCGCGCCGACGGGTAGTATGTGGCGACCGCCGTTCCCTGCCAGATCCACGTCGTCCGCTCTTTTCTCCCCGTCGCGCGACCGAGCAGGTCACGCAGCTGGCGCGGGTCCGGCATCGCCTCGGGAGCCAGCAGGAGCACGGGTGATTCTGGATCGAGCTCCTGAGCGATGGAGGGCGACCCCCCGAAGGCGCCGATCTCCCTCAAGGGCAGCCCGACGAGCTGTCGTCGCCAGGAGCGGGCGAACCCCGCCGATTCCGCGCAGATCAAAATGCGGCCGACGGCGGGCCATGCGCTGAGGTCGCGGGCGGTCCGTACCACCGCGGGAACCGACGCGACCGTGGGCAACCGACGAGGCCCGGAGAGCACGACCTGCAGCCGCGCGGCAGCCCCGGCGGTTCCGACCGCCCGCTGCTGAGCGTCCGCGGGCGCCGGAGCCGCCGCGTGGCGGTTACGGGCGGCGAGAAACTGGATGAACTCGCGTCCCTCGCGGAGCCGCCGCCGACACACGTCACGATCGGCGACCATCTCCTTCGCGATCGCGATGATCTTTCGAGGGCGGAAGTAGAATCGTCGATAGAACTCCCCGGTGCCGCGCGAAATCTCCGTGCTCGCGAGGTGCGGATACGAGAGCGCGCTCACCTGCGCGCCGCGCGCGTCGACGAGCGCGTCCCCCGTGAGCCACCCGTTGGCTTCCGCCTGCCGAAAGAGCTCGGTCCCGGGGTACGGCGCGGCGATCGACACCTGAACCGTGTCGGGATCGATGTCCCTGGCGAACTCCATCGTCTCCTGCATCGTCTCGCGCGTCTCCCCGGGCAGCCCCAGAATGAACGTGCCGTGAATCTTGATGCCGAGCGCCTTCGCGTGTCGCGTGAACTGTCGCGCCGCGTCGAGACGGATGCCCTTCTTCACGTTGTTCAGGATGGCCTGGTTCCCCGACTCGTACCCCACGAGCAGCAGGCGGAGTCCATTGTCCTTCAGCACCTCGAGCGTGCCGTACGGGACGTTCGCCTTGGCGTTGCACGACCAGGTGACGCCCATCTTGCCGAGACGACGCGCGAGGGCCTCGATGCGGGGCAGATCGTCGGTCAGCGTGTCGTCATCGAAGAAATACTCTCGAACCTGCGGAAAGTAGCGGGTCGCCAGCGCGACCTCGTTCGCCACGTGGTCGATGCTCCGCGTGCGGTAGCGATGCCCGCCGACCGTCTGCGGCCAAAGACAGAACGTGCATTTCGAACGGCAGCCGCGCCCGGTGTAGAGCGAGACGTAGGGATGCAGCAGGTAGCCGATGGCGTAGTGCTCGACGACGAGGTCGCGCTTGTAGACCTCGACCACGAAGGGGAGCTCGTCCATGTTCTCCAGCAGAGGGCGGTCCGGCATGTGCCGAAGCTTTCCGTTCGCCCGGAAGCTGAGACCGAGCACCGTGTCGAGCGGTTTGCCCTGGGCCACCTCCTGGATCGTCAGGTCGAACTCGTTGCGCGCCACGAAGTCGATGGCGTGGGACGCCGACAGCGCTCGACGCGGATCCACCGCCACGTGAGCCCCGACGAAGCCGACTCGAAGGTCCGGGTTCCTCGCCTTCAACGCCTCCGCCATCCGGACGTCGTGGGCGAACGACGGCGTGCTGGTATGGAGGACGGCCAGCTCGTAGTCAGAGGCCAGCGGACGAAGGTCCTCGGGGGTGAGCCCTTCGGGGGGAGCGTCGATCAGGCGCGAACCCGGCACCAGGGCCGCGGGTTGCGCGAGCCAGGTCGGGTACCAGAACGAACGGATCTCCCGGCGCGCCTGGTAGCGTGAGCCCGCGCCGCCGTCGAAGCCGTCGTACGAGGGCGGGTGCAGAAAAAGCGTGCGCAGATACGGACGATCGGCAGAATCTATCACGTGGACTCCTCCCGCTTGGATCCGAGCGGAGCTGGGCCAACCGTGCGGTCGAGGCGAACCCATCCCTCCACCCAGCTCCGGCGCTCGAGACAACCATCCCGTCGAACGCGAAATCTCTCATCGTCCCAGCGCACGGAGCTGCCCAGAAAGCTGAGCACTCCCAGCAGGCACGAGGCGAGGTCGCGGACGGGGACCAAGCAGACTTCCGACCATGACGTGTGGAGGCCGATGGATCGGTCGAGCACCAGGCGTCCAACACACCGCAAGCCGATGTGTACGACGGCTGCGGCGCAGGCGAGGCGACCGGCCGCTCCAGCGGCGAGCCAAAGGAGCGATAGCGGGAACCCGTACGTGAGGAGCGAGCAGAAGTACGACACGGGACGGAGCGTACGAAGTGTCCGTGCCCACCGAAGCTCGCGGAAGAAGAGCGTCCCGAGGTCGCGATCGGCGATGATCGTATTCACGACGTAGGGCGCGAGCACCACGCGGAATCCCTGGCGGCTCACGAGCCTCCCCAGCATGTAGTCGTCCGCGAGCTGATCGGCCACCGCCTCCACGCCGCCGATCGCACGGAGCGTGTCCCGCCGAGCGGCAATGGTGGCACCGAAGGCGTGCCGGAGCGGTCCGAGTCGCGTGCTCACGAGCGCCGCCGGGAAGAACCACTCGTTCACGAACATGGCGCCGAGGCGGGAGACGACGCCGCGAGCCCCGACGCCGCGATAGAGGCAGGTCACCAGCCCGACGGCCGGGTCCTCGAGCGGAGCGACCACGGCGCGCAGGTAGCCGGGACCCACCCGGATGTCGCTGTCGGCCAGGACGAGCGCGTCGTACTTCGCGTGGCCGACGAGATTCGCGAGATTGCTGATCTTCGGATTGGTGCCGATGGCCCGCTCGTCGACGACGAGCGTCAGGTCGACCTCCGGAAGCTCTCGCAGGAGACGCTCGACGACGGCGATCGCGGGATCGTCACGCTCCCGTACCCCGAAGATCACCTGGTAGGTCGGATAGTCCTGGACGCAGACGGTCCGTAGATTTTCGTACAGCTGCCCGTCGTCACCCTTGAGGGGCTTCAGCACGGTTACAGGAGGCACGAAGTGCGAGGCCGCCGGTCGCCGCCTGTGGAACACCACGACGGACCCCAGCGCGCCCAGCCAGTAGACCGCCGCAAAGAGGGTGATGCCGAGAAAGATGAAGTCGATCGTCGACATGGCCGTGGTGTTCACGCCTCGCCGTCACCGCATCCACGTGTCGCGTGGCTCATGCCCGTCTCCCCGTGCGCATAGGTTGAGGTCATACGGCGCGCCGGCAGGAGGGCGGGCGCGACCGCACGTCTGCGCGACATCCTGGCCGGCGGGGCCAGGCTGGCGCTAGTCGCGTATCAGTGGTGGCTCGGGGAGCTTACGGGCGGCGCGCGAGGCGAGGCGGCGGCGCGAGGCGGTGTCGGGCTGAGCTCTCGCTCCGGCAAATCGACCTGGGCGATGGGTATCCAGAGCGGTGGTCGAGCATCGACGGGTGACGGGTCGTCGATGGCGGAGGCGCGAGTGATGAGGATGACCGCGTTGTCGAAATCGTCATCGTCCCAGTAGCCGGCGATCCATGTCGGGTCGGGCGGATCGGCAAACGCTGCGGTCGGGAGTCCGACCAGAAGGGTCGCGACGAGGACGGCGACGACGCAACGAGCTAGAATCACACCGTATAATTGCCCCGCTTCCCGACGCGGTCAAGGAGAATCTGGGCGTCAACCCTCACGATAAATCAGCAGGAAGAGCCCCACCGCTCCGAGTCCGATCGCCCAGAGCCGGCCGGGCAGCCGGTCGTCCGGCGGCGTGAGCCGCAACTCGAGCCACCGGGCCCAGCCGACGAACGTGCCCAGGATCCCGAGGGGAGCATGCGTCACCTCGATGAGAACCTGCTCCTTCAGATTATCCCCGGCGTGGGTGTGCGCGAGCAGGAGACCCCCGCCGATGGCGCAGAGCACCGGAAAGATCAGCGCATAGCCCTTCGCGCGGAGGCGCTCGGTACGCACCGCCCACTCGAAGAGCCCGAAGGCCACGATCAGCAGCACGAACACGCGGTGCTGGAGGACGACGGGATCCCCCATGGTCTCCCAGAAGCCGAACGGCCCGAGCGGCCACGCCTCGGGATCGTTCCGCATGAACAGGAAGGCAGCAAGGCCGAGAAAGATCAACGGCCAGTGACGCGCCCAGCGCGCCCAGGGCATGCCCTGCACGACGGCGAGCAGCCCCATGGCGAGCACGAACAGGCCGGCCACGTGGTGGTTGTACTCGGACCACGCGCGGTCCTCGGCGGAGCGCGGGGTGTCCCGATCGGGGAGCGGCAGGTCCTCGATCGCTGGCGACGTCAGCGTCGGCCAGTCGAGCGCGAATCGAGTCCCCATCTCGGCGAGCGTCGCGCGATCGGCCGCGACGACATCGACGGCCGGCGGGACCGACGTGAGCGAGGCGGCGACGAACAGGACGGTGAGACCCAGCCCGACCTCGGCTTCGACGAAATGACGGACGCGCGCGAGGGAGACGCCCACGCCGGCCGGGAGCCGCCGCGTCGCCAGAAAGTTGACGGCGCCGAGGCCCAAGAGGCCGGCGAGAAGCACGCCCTTGGTCAGGATCATCACGCCGTACGCCGTCCCCAGGAGCGCCTGGAGACCATCGAGGTAGCGAGCCGAAAGCCCGATCCCCGCCACGATCAGCGTCGCCACGGTCAGGAGCGCGTTCGCCGAAAACCGACGCAGCACGGCCACCGGCCAGGGCGGCCCATCGCTGCGAAACGCGGCGGCCGTCAGATGCAGGAGCCCCCCCACCCAGACCGCGGCCGCGAGCTGATGAAGCGTGTCGAGCACCAGCAGGAGACCCCGGGGGTCGAGACGCGCTGCCGCGTGGCTCATCGCGGCGGAGCTGGCCACCAGCCCCACGCTGCAGGCAACCAGCGCGACCCACACCCCGACCCGCCGCGGGTCTCGCCGGCTCATCCGGCAGCCGGCCACGAGCGCGACGCACGCAGCGAGGCGAACGGCGCTCGCGGCGAAATAGATGGTGGCGACGAATTCACGAACGGGCCAGCCGTTTTCGTCGGCGAGAGCATGGAGCTGGACGACGACCGCCAGGCACTGCGCGATGGCGACGCCCGCGCTGCTCGCCTCGACGAGCCTCAGCGATCGGGCCAAGACCGGCGCGAGGCCCGCCGTCGTCGTGGGCCGCAGCACCAGGACGATGAAGAACACTCCACCGACGGCGCCGGCCTGGCTCGCCAGGCCCACGCCCCGGAGGAGGAGGTCGAGCCACGCGGTCACGAAAGACGCACCTCCCGATCGTGATCATACCGGCTCTCGCCCGCGGCCGCCGTCATCGTCTACACTTGGACGCATGGCCCGCCGCCGGATTGTCGTGGCGATGATGATGCACGAGACCAACACCTTCTCGCCCGTCCCGACGCCGCTCGCCGCCTTCCGGCCGCTCGCGGGCGACGCGGCCGTGCAGGAGTTCAAGGACACCAACACCCAGCTCGGCGGGTTCCTCCACGTCGCCCACGAGATCGACGCCGAGGTCGTCCTGCCGCTCGCCGCGGGCGCCCACCCGTCGGGCTACGTCGAGAAGGCCGCGTACGAGGACATGTGCGACGCGATCGTCGGCGCGATCCGGAACGGCTGCGACGCGGCGTTCCTGGCGCTCCACGGCGCCATGGTCGCCGAGCATGTGGACGACGGCGAGGGCGAGCTGCTGCGGCGCATCCGCGCGGTGGCGCCACGGCTGCCGATCGCCGTCGGGCTGGATTTCCACTCGCACATGACGGCGCCGATGATCGAGCACGCGACGGTCGTCACCGGGTACCGCACCTACCCCCATGTGGACATGGGCGAGACCGCCCAGCGCGCGGCGCGCACGCTCGCGCGCGCGCTCCGCGGCGAGGTCACGCCCGTGATGGTCTGGGGCTCGCGCCCGATGATGACCAGCACGCTCGTCCACACGCCCTCCCGCCAGCCCATGAAGGACGTCATGGACATGGCGATCGCGGCCGAGGCCGGCGGCGCCGTGCTCAACGCCTCCGTGTTCGGCGGCTTCCCGCACGCCGACGTCCCGCATCTGTCCTGCTCGGCCGTGATCGTCTGCGACCGGCGTGCCGAGGCGGGCCGGGCCCTGCTCGACCGGCTGCTCGGCCTGGCCTGGGAGCGCCGCGGGGACTTCCTATATAAAGGAAGCCCCCTGGCCGCCCAGATCGCGCACGCCCGGACGCTCGGCGACGGTCCGATCATCCTGGTGGACCACGGCGACAATACAGCGTCCGGCGGGACGCAGGACGTCATGCGCGTGATCGCGGAGGCCATGACGCAGGGCCTCGAGGACGTCGTGGCGGGGCCGATCTGCGATCCCGCGAGCGTCCGGCGGATCGTGGAGGCCGGGACCGCGGCCAGCGTCACGCTGCCGCTGGGCGGGAAGATCGACATGCCGCAGATCAACCTCGCCGGCAAGCCGCTCACCGTCAGCGGCAAGATCACGCGGATCACGGAGGGCGAGTTCGTGGTGACGGGGCCGATGGCCACCGGCACGCGCGTGCGGATGGGGCGCACGGCCGTGCTCGACACCGGGCGCATCCAGATTGTCGTCTCCGAGCGGCGCAGCGAGCCGTTCGACCTCGGCGTGTTCACCCACTGCGGCATCGAGCCGCGCCGCAAGAAGTACGTCCTGATCAAGTCGCGCCAGCACTTCCGCGCCGGCTTCGAGCCGATCGCCCGGCACATCGTGCTGTGCGACGGCGACGGCTGCACCAGCTCCGACCTCCGGCTCTTCAGCTACACGAAGCGGCGCCGGCCACTCTACCCGTTCGAGGCCGACTGAGCGCCCACGCACTCAGGAGCAGCACGACGCAGGCGGCCACCAGCGCCTGCGAGAAGTCGGCGTCCCCGCGGCCCAGGTAGCTGAGTGCGCCGGGACCCACGATCTGCCCGACCGCGAAGGCCGAGGCCATCGCGGCGATCATCGTCCTGGCGTGCGCGCCCCCGACCTCGCGCCCCTCCTGGAATCCCGCCATCGTGATCACCGTGAAGGTCGCGCCGACCAGCAGTGCGGTGAGCATGATCGCGACGATCCCCGGCCAGAGCACGGGCAGCACGACGCCGAGCGCCATGACCCCGTGGCCGAGTCTCCAGAGGCGCCGGTTCCCGAGGAGCCGCACGAACGCGGCGGCGGCGAACGTGGAGCCGGCCGCGGCGGCGCCGAGGACCGGCCAGGACCAGCCGAAGATCATGGGATCCTGGACGACCCGCCGCGCCATGACGGGCAGAAACGTCGCAGGGATGATGTAGCCGAACCCGAAGGCGCCGTAGCAGATCACGAGGCGCACGGAGTCCGCGTCCCAGCGGTGCGCGCGTCCGGCGGCGCCGCGGCTCTCCTCCGATCGGGTGGCACCGTCAGCGCCGAAGGCGGGCCAGACGAGAGCGCTCGCGGCGAGCGACAGCACCCCGAGGATCATCCACGCCCCGCCGGAGCTCACGCTCGAGTGCATGAGCACGAGACACACGGCGCCCGCCCCCGCGATGCCGACGCCGTAGCCCGCGAACACCGTGCTGTTCAGCAGCGGGCGCCGGAACGGCGCGAGTCGCTCGAGCGACCATGCCGACGCGAAGGGCAGAACCCATCCGGTCGCGATGCCGGCGAGCGCCCGCAGCGCGATCTACGCGAGCAGCCGGTGCTCGAGCGCCATCGCGCAGGTCGCGATCCCGATCGTGAGGAGGCCGGCTCGGATCGCCGCCGGCGCAGGGACGCGCACGGTCATCGCCAGCAGGGCGCCGCCGAGCGTGCCGAGGTAGTTCGCCGAGGCGAGCCACCCGCCGGCGATGACCGACAGTCCCGCGTCCATCTGCATCATGGGCAGGATCGGCGTGAACGCGAACCGCCCGACGCCCATCGGAATCGCGAGCGCGGCCATCCCGGCCAGCGCCGTCACCACGGGCGAGCGCGCACCAGCCTGTCGCATCGCGCGCAGCGTAGGCGCCGGAGCGTATCGGCCACAAGATCCACTTCCTCCCGGATCAGCCGAACATTGGGCGATGTCGCAGGGGCTCAAGTCGGCGCACATTGGCCTGGTGGTACGCCTGAATTCGGCGGCACCTCGTCGTTCGTCAACCTGCGGAAGAAGCGTTTGTCGCAGAACCCGGTTTGTCGTTCTTCTTGCTCTCTAGGATCGGCAATTTATGGGGATGCTCCCAGACACGAGAAGTGAACGTTCGGAGTGAGCACCTACGCCGAGACGGCTCGAACCCGTATTTGAGTCGCGACCAAGGCTCCGCGAGGAGTCGCCGCACGTTGCCCCCTGTCTGGTTCCGAGAAACTCGACACGACCAAACACGAGACGCGAGCCGGACGCGTTCAGCTCAATCCTCAGAGGTGTCACAATTGGAAATGAGCTCCGCGCTAGGACGGCGTCGGAGGAAGCTCTCCACTCGCCTGGAGTTCTCCCACCCATGCATCCAGACTTTTCTTGATCCGAGGGTGTGGCGAGTTCGGATGCGAATAGTGCTGCCACAGCGCCTCCCCTCCGGAGCGCGGCATCGCCACTTAGTGGTCCAAGATACTCACCAGCGAGCCACCGCCCCCGAGGGCAATCTGCTCTAGATTCTCGAGGTCCTCGGTCCCGCAAACGACAAGATTCGTCAATGCCCCAGGTGACTTGATGCGCATCTCGCCCTTTAACACCCTCATCCGGTGATTCAGCCAAAGAGTAGCGGGCGGAAACCTCAGCGCTCGCTCCGCCGTCACCAGTACAGGAATGACCCGACGAATTTTAGAGAGATCGATACCTCGAACGTGTCGGCCCACTTTGCGTTGGGATTCCAACCACGCTACCGCTTCAAGAAGCTGGACTACTGCCTTTCGGCCCTTCTCGCCGCGCACGAACTTCCTTTCAATGTCGCCTCTGACATCGTCCACGCTTCCGGCCCCCAGAAGGCGCTGACTAAGGAGTGAGCCTTTTGTCTCAACTACGACTAGAAGGTGCCCAGCATGGATCAACCCGTCGATTTGGCCGCCATCGCCATCGGACCATGTAACGTCTGGCTCATATTTCCCGCCTAGAGTTGATCCAAGAACCTCGAAGATAGTCCGGACGTATCGCTCATAGAGGACCCCAAAGTCGTCTGTCCACGGGCGCTTCGCCCGGACACCGACTTCCGAAGAGGCGAGCCACAAGAGATCGACACCG
The DNA here is from genome assembly GCA_041496385.1 of Methylomirabilia bacterium. Classification (GTDB taxonomy): domain Bacteria; phylum Methylomirabilota; class Methylomirabilia; order Rokubacteriales; family CSP1-6; genus AR19. Next base: position 21,243 of record JBGQEL010000043.1, read on the forward strand.
CCCTTCTCAGCCGCGAATTGAGGACAGATGAATGCGAAGTGATCAGCATCGGATCGAAGCAGCGGTCGGTTTCGAAAGGGAATCATTTCGTGAAATGACATGCCTCCACAGGCGTCGAAGGCCCGGACGATTTCGTCGGTAGACATCGACACCCTGTTCAGGAAGATTCGCTGGTGCTCTATTGGGATGGTGCTTCCCGTGAGCCAATGATGTAGATCGATCGTCGCGGCGTCAGGGTTGTTAGGATACTCGTCCATTCTGCCGCACCACCAATACGCCAAAAATGCGGTGAGATTGAAAGCCGTTGCGAAGTCCAGACCGACACTGTCCGCCAGGAGGCGCTTGATGCGATTGGCCGCGTCCGCCTCAGCAGCCCCGGCCCTCGGCACATCCGACAGGATCAGGGATCTGAGACGGGCTACGGAATGGTTCGGGCTTGAAGGGTTTGCCAGTTCCCATCGGGCTGCTTCCTCCGAGAACAGGCGCAGGGCCAACTCGGGACGAGAAAGGCGATCCGAAAACTCGGCCTTCGTCATCAAGTCATTGACCTGTAGCGAAGCGAGGGCCCAACGTCGACTCTTCTCTTCGTTCGTCAGGCCCTCGTCGCCTTTGACCTCGCAGAAGCGAGCGGCTGCGTGCACGAGCATCAGCTGCTGAAACGGATGGAAGAGTCGAACCTCAGCGGCTTCCAGCTCGCTGATTCGCGAAGCACAAAGTTGAGCTTCGGCTGGCAGCCAGCGAGTTAGATCCGCCTGATCATCTTTCAGGTGCCGGTCAAATGCCAGCGAATTGAGCATTCGCGTGCAATGCTTCACGAATTCGTGCCGACCGATCGGTTTGATGGTCTCTGCGACGTCCGCCGCGGTCGCCTTTGAACGAAGAAGTTGCTCGGCCCCCAGAGTGAGCCTGACTCTGACCCCATCTGCCACTCAGCACCTCAAAGGTAGGTACAGTGGCTTCGTATCAATCTCTATCCTCGCGTAGCCAGAGGAGCGAGAGAGCAACGTCGAGGCGGTGTGACATCTGCTCTTCCGCCATGTATCTAGGCTGTTGTTCGGCAATCGATATCAACAAATGGGATCTAGACAAGCTCAAGCTTGACCTGACGGCCGATCGCGCGCGCCGCGCGGGTGAGTGTTTCCAGAGTCACCGAGTCGCTGTCCGGGTCGAGGAGTCTGTCAAGCTGGCTCCGGCTGGTCTCCATCCGTCGCGCCATCTCCGCCTTGGTGAGGCGCTGCTTCTTCATCGCCTTCCCGATTTGCCAGGCAAGAATCCGCTTGATGGCGACGCTCTGGGTCGCTTCGTAGGTCCCCTCGTCTTTCAAAAAGTCATCGAAGGCTGAGCCGATGCCGGCCTTCTTCGTCGTGCGCTTCCTCATTGCTCGATCTCCTTCATGCGTCTGCGGGCCAGGGCCAGGTCCTCGTTCGGGATCTTCTGCGTCTTCTTCACGAATCCGTGCAGCAGCACCATGCGCCCTTGCGCGATGCAGAAGATCACGCGGGCAATGCGGTTGCCGGGAAGGGTGCTGCGAACCTCCCAGAGGCCCTGCCCCAGCGGCCGGCACACCGGCATTCCGACGGGCCACCCGTACTCGACAGTGGCGATGTCCTGGCCGATCTCGCGGCGCTCCTCGGGCGACAGGCCTTTGAGCCAGTCGCGAACCGGCTCGGCGCCGGCCGCCGTCCGATAGAACGCCGCGGCGATCTTCTTCAGGGCTTGTCCAATAGCGTAAGGTACCAGAAATGGTACATGTTGTCGATGATGAGGATACGCGTGGGCCGAGTATGAGGCTAGTTCGTCTCCTGCAGCCTGGACGCGCTCATAACCTGTGTTTGAGACTCCAGCCTCGCGGACACCGGGGGGGATTTTCAAGGCTTCGTCGGCCGAGGAGCACGCCTGTTCGCTCGTCCCGCTTGCGCGCGCTAGTAGCGGCGCCGGGCGACGAGCGCCATGAGCGCGCGCGGCGCCGCTCAGGTAGGCGCGGCAGACGGCGACGCTCGGCGCCCGTTGCCCAGCCCGGGGCGGGGGCCTATGCTGTCGCGGGATGCGATTCGGCTGGTTGACGCTCGGCCACTCACCGTCGCCCGACGGGGACTACGCCGCGATCCACGAGCAGCTGGCACAGGCCTGCCTCGCGGAGACGGCGGGCTTCGACGGCGTCTGGCTCACCGAGCACAACTTCACGGGCGAGAGCGTCTACTGCGACCCGATCCCGTTCGCCAGCGTGGTGGCCGCGCGCACGTCGCGGATCCGGATCGGCTTCGCCGTGATCCAGCTCGCCCTGCGCCACCCGATCCGTCTCGCGACCCAGCTGGCGCTCCTCGATAATCTGTCGGACGGGCGGCTCGACGTCGGAGTCGGGCACGGGACCAACTACAACGAGTACGAGTTCGTCGGCTACGGCCTGCGCAGCGACGACAGCCGGGCCCGGATGGCCGAGACGCTCGATCTCATGGTCCGCGTGTGGACCGAGGCGCCGGTCGTTCACGAGGGCAAGTTCTATCAGCTCCGCCTGCCCGAGCTCCGCCCGCGGCCCCGACAGCGGCCGCACCCGCCCATCTGGCGCAGCGTGTCGTCCGCCGGCTCGCTGCGCGAGTGCGGCCGGCTGGGCGCGCCCGTCCTCATGGCGCGCATCCCGCTCGCGCGCGTGCCCGAGCGGCTCGCGCTCTACGAGGCCGGCCTCACCGAGAGCGGCCTGGACGCCGCGGCGCAGCGGCGGCTCCGCGAGGACGCGGCCGTGTGGCGCTTCGTCCACGTCGCCGAGAGCCAGGGCCAGGCCGAGGACGAGCTCGCCGGGGCGCTGCGGGAGACGCGACGCCACATGGTCCAGGCGCGCGCGACGCACAATCCCGCCGACTTCCAGGTCGACGCCTCCCGCGTCAACCCGTGGAACGATCCGCGCGTCTCCGACGAGGACGGCGTGCGGTACGCGCTCGCGACGACCGCGCTCTGCGGCACCGCGCAGCGGGTCGCCGACCAGGTGGCCGAGATGCGGGACGCAGGCGTGCAGCACGTGCTCTGCCAGATGAGCTGCGGCTATCTGCCGCACGTGAGGGTCGTCGAATCGACGCGGCGTTTCGGCGAGAAGGTGCTTCCGCGGTTTCGCTGAACCGACGAGCAGGAACTTCGAGCAAGGGGAGGCAACGATGAGCGCACGGCGTGCACCGGCAACACCCGCGAAACCCGCGCGGCCCGCGAGCCGTTCGAAGAACGTGGCTGGCAGTCCCTACGGGTACGCGTTCTGGGACTGGGTCGCCCGGGAAGACCCCGAGTACGTCAAGGCCCGGCAGCCGCTGAGCGAGCTCTCGATCGGCGAGGGCAAGGAGCTCTCGGTCAAGCACCGCGAGATGGTCATCATCGGGATCCTCGCCTACCGCGGCCGGCAGGACGGCGTCGTCGCCCACATGCGCCGCGCGATCGAGCACGGCGCGACCAAGCGCGAGCTGCTCGAGGCGATCCAGTCGGCCGCGGTCCCGGGCGGCGGGCCGACGTTCAGCACGGGCGCGCAGGCGCTGATGCAGCTCGATCGCGACGGCGCATTCCGATGAGCGCTGCCGTGAAGGCCCGGGCTCGAGGCGAGAGGACCTCAGGCTGAAGAAGTAGCGGCGCTCACGCGAGCGCCTCCTTCACGCGCTCGGGCGTGAACGGCAGGGCGCGCAGCCGCTTGCCGGTGGCGTGCGCGATCGCGTTCGCGATGGCCGCGGCGGTCGGGCCCTGCGCGCCCTCGCCCACGCCGAGCGAGCGTTCGTCGGGGCGATCGAGCAGCTCGACCTCGACCTCGGGCACCTCGGTGAAGCGCACGATCGGATACTCGGCCCACGAGCGGGTCGTCACCCGCGTGCGATCGAAGCGCACCGCTTCCTTGAGCGTCCAGCTCGTGGACTGGATGACGCCGCCCTCGATCTGGTTGACCACGCCGTCGGGGTTCACGACCTGGCCGACGTCGACCGCCGCGACGACGCGCGCGACGCGCACCCGTCCGGTGGCGCGATCGACCTCGACGTCGGCGACCGCCGCGCAATAGCAGGCGAGGTTCTTGTATCGGGCGAATCCGACGCCCCGGCCGCTGCCGCCGTCGCCCCGCGCCTGAGGCCGCCAGCCGGCGCGCAGCGCGGCGGCCTCGATGACGGCGCGCGCCCGCGGATCCTTGAGGTGGCGCAAACGGAACTCGACCGGGTCGGCGGCCGCCGCGGCGGCCAGCTCGTCCACGAACGACTCGAGCGCGAAGACGTTGGCGTAGGCGCCGAGCGTGCGGAGCGCCGAGGTGCGCAGCGGCGATTCCGGGATGAAGTGCTTGACGATCTTCACGCTGGGAAAGTCGTAGAGCGGGATCGCGTTGCGGTCCGAGCCGCCGCTCGGCTGCGGCACGTCGGCGGGCGGCACCGGCGGGAACGGCGTCGCCAGGTGGCGCGCCGCCAGGAGGTTCACGCCCGCCGAGGAGCCGGGCCGCGTGCTGTGCGGGTGGCTCCAGAGCTCGTGCGACCAGGCGACGACGTTGCCCTGCGCGTCCAGGCCGCCCGACAGCTTCATCACCATGGCCGAGCCGTAGGGCTCCCACATGAACTCGTCGTCGCGCATCCAGGCGAGCTTCACCGGGCGGCCGCCCGTGGCACGCGCCAGCAGCGCCGCGTCGAGCGCGACGTCGTCGGCGCCGTTGTGACCGTAGCAGCCCGCTCCCTCCGCATGGATGCAGCGGATGCTCTTCGGCTCGACGCCGAACGTCTTGGCGAGATCCGCCCGCAGCGGGAACACGCCCTGGCTGTGCGTCCAGACCGTGAGCCTGCCCTCCTGCCATTGCGCGACCGCGCACGAGGGCCCGATCGAGCCGTGGCACTGGTACGGGCGGGTGTAGAGCGCGTCGAGCGTCTTCACCGCCGCGGCGGCGATCGCCGACGTTTTCTCCGTCACCGTCTGGCCCGGCGCCGGCGCGCTCATCAGGTGCTGGTAGAGCCCGTCGCCCGAGGGCGGCAGCGATGCGGTCTCCCTCCAGCGCGCGCTCCGCTTCAGCGCCTCGCGCGCGCGGATCGCCTGCTCCTCGCGCGCCGCCGCGACCGCGAGGAAGCTCCCGTCGCGGACGACCGCGACGACTCCCGGCATGCGGCGGACCGCTTTTTCGTCGACGGACAACAGATGCGCGCCGGGCGAGGGCGGGCGTACCACGCGGCCGAACACCATGCCCGGCAGGCGCACGTCCTGCACGTAGGCGGCGCCGCCGGTGAACTTGTTCGGGATGTCGCGGCGCGGGACGCTCTTGCCGACCCACGCATGCTCGGACGCCGGCTTGGGCTTCACCGTCGCGGTGGCCTCGCGCTTCAGATCGGCGGCGCCGGCGAGCTCCCAGTACGTGACGCTCGCGCCGGCCGGTGCGCCCACGGTCCCGTCGCGCACGGTGAGCTCGGCCGCCGGGGCGCCGAGCCTCGCCGCCGCCGCGGCCACGAGGATCTGGCGCGCCTCGGCGCAGGCGAAGCGCAGCGCCGTCCCGCTCTGCTCCACCGAGAGGCTGCCGGCCGTGAAGCCCTCGTTGGGCGTGCGCGCGGTGTCGCCGCTCACGACCTCGATCCGTCGGAGATCCACGTCCAGCTCGTCGGCGGCGATCTGCGACAGCGCGGTTCCGATGCCCTGGCCGAGCTCGATCTTGCCCGTGAAGATCGTCACGGTGCCGTTCGGATCGACACGCAGCCAGGCGTCGAGCATGCGGTTGCCGTTGAGGCTCCCCGGCAGCGCGGCGGGCCGCGTCTGCGTGAGGCCGAGGCGCGGCGCGAGCGCCCAGCCGATGACGAGCGCGCCGCCCGCCTTGAGAAACGCGCGACGCGAGGCGCTCATGGCTGCAGCGCCTTCGCCGCGCGCTGTACGGCGCGGACGATGCGGTTGTGCGAGGCGCAGCGGCAGAGGTGGCCGTTCAGCGCCGACTTGACGTCGCCGTCGCTCGGCCGGGGGTTGCGGTCGAGCAGCGCCTTGGCCGCCATGACCATGCCGTTGCCGCAGAACCCGCACTGGCAGGCCTGCTCGTCGATGAAGGCGCGCTGGAGCGGATGCGGCTTCTCGACGGTTCCCAGGCCCTCGATGGTCGTGATCTCGCGCTTCGCGACGACGGAGACCGGCGCCACGCAGGACCGCAGGGGCCGCCCGTCCACCAGAACCGTGCAGGCGCCGCACTGCGCCAGGCCGCAGCCGAACTTCGGGCCGTTCAGCTCGAGGTCGTTTCTCAGCAGGTAGAGGAGCGGCGTGTCGGGCTCGGCCGACACCGTCCGGGTCACTCCGTTCACGCGCAGGCTGAAGCTCTTCATGCTTTCTCGAAATCGGTGCGCTCGTACACGGGCAATCCCTGAAGCTGGCGGCGCAGGCAGTCGAGCCCCATCTCGACCGCGCCCAGGCGCACCCAGTCGCGACCGCCGAGGATGCGGCTGCGCCGGGAGGCGGCGTCCCGGCCCGCCGCGATGGCCAGGTAGATCGTCCCGCCGAACTCCAGACGGTCCGCGCCGTCGTCGAGGTCGACGAGGACCGCCAGCGCGTGCGTGGCGCCCGTCTGACGCTGGGCGGCGCGCGCGACGGCCTCGGCCGTCTCGGGCGTGAGCTCGCCCGCGGCCGGCGCGCCCTCGAGGCCGACGGCCGCCCACAGCTCGGCGAGGTCGCGCGCCACGAGGCCACGGCGGAAGATCTTCTCCGCGCCCGGAAGGTGCGCGATGCGCGCGGCGATCTGGCCGCTCGTGAACGTCTCGACGATCGAGAGCGAGGCGCCTCGCCCCGCGAGCTCACCCAGGACCACGCCCTCCAGCGTCTGATCGTCCTCGGCCAGGATGAAGTTGCCGAGGCGCTTGCGCACCTCCTGCTCGACCGGCGCGAGCTTTCGCCGGACGTCGTCCATGTCCGTCCCGCGCACGGTCAGCTTGGTCTCGAGCTGCGGATAGTGGGCCCGGAAGCCGAGCTTCACGCTCCCGTCGGGCACGAGCGCGTCCACGCCCGTGAGGAGCGTGTCCACGTGCGACTCGCCGAGCCCGTACGAATGAAAGCGCTTCAGGAAGATGGCCGTCTGCAGGCCGCTCTTCGCGAGAAGTCGCGGGATGACCTGCTCCTCGAGCATGCGCTTGAGCTCGCGCGGCACCCCGGGCGTGAAGAAGAAGCGCGCGCGGCCGATGTCGAGCGCGAAGCCGCAGGCGGTGCCGACGGGATTGTCGATCACCTCCGCCGTGGCGGGCAGCATCGCCTGCTTGCGGTTGTTGGGCGGCATGACGCGGCTGCGCCGGCGAAAGAAGTCCTCCATGCGCGCGAGCCAGTCCGCGTTGAGGGCGAGCTCGACGCCCGCGGCCTGGGCGGCGACCTCCTGCGACAGATCGTCGACCGTCGGTCCCAGGCCGCCGTTGACGATGACCGCGTCGGCGCGCTCGCCCGCGAGCTGGAACGCCCGCAGGAGGCTTTCGCGATCGTCGCCGACCGTCGTCTCCCAGCGGACCGACAGCCCGACGTCCTCGAGCTTCTGGCTGATGTAGCTGAAGTTGGTGTTGACGATCTTCCCCGTCAGCACCTCGTCGCCCGTGCAGATGATCTCGATGCGCATTCCTACGACTCCATGCGTCGCGCCCCCGCCGAGGCCGACGGCCCGAGGAACTCGACCATGTTACCGTCGGGGTCCTTGACGAAGATCTGGCGCAGGCCCGTCGGCCCGGAGACCACGTCGCGGCACGGCAGCCCGAGCTGCTCGATCTTCCGCGCCGTCGCGTCGGCGTCGTCGGTCCAGAGGGCGAAGTGCGGGTAGCGCGCCACGATCTTCTCGCGCTCGACCGCGGGGCGCACGAGCTGGTCGTTCAGGATGATGTGGAGCTGCAGCTCGCCGCCGAGGCTGTACCAGATGCCGGGGAAGTCGAAGGCCGGGCGCGGGATCTCCTGGAACCCGAGCAGGCCCGTGTAGAACTCCCGCGCCTTGGTGATGTCCGTGACGGTCACGCTGACGTGGCTGATCTGCTTGAACAGGCTCATCGTTCCCTCCCCTGAAAGTGCGGCATCACTTCGCGGGCGAACAGCTCCATCGAGCGCCGGATCTTGTCCTGCGGCAGGCCGCCGAAGTTCATCCAGCAGAGCACCTGGCCGACGCCCATCGCGCGCATGGCCTCGATGTGCCGCGCCACGGTGTCGGGGGACCCGAAGGCCAGCGTCTCGGCGACGAGCCCCTCCCAGGTCACCTTGGCGAATCGCTCGGCCGCCGCACGGAAGCCCGGCTGCAGGCTCGGGTGCGCGTCCTCGATGCGGTCGGGGATCTGGAAGCGGCGCAGCGAGTCCTGGTACCACATCTCGGCGTCCTTGCTCTCGGCAAGCGCCTGCGCGTCGGTCGGCGCCACGTAGATCTGTCGCGACACGCCCCAGTTCCGGAGCAGCCCGGCGATCTCGGCCTCGCCGCGGCCGTGCCGGCGCAGCGCCGCCGTGTAGCTGTCGCGGCGCTTGAGGATCTGATCGACGGGGCCCGTCAAGACCGAGTTGAGCATGGGCCAGCCGCGCGAGGCCGTGCTCTCGATGCCGTCGTCGCTGCCGCACACCTGGTAGATCATCGGGTGCGGCCGCTGCAGGGGCTTGGGAATGACCCGGGCGTCCTTGATGGTGAAGAACCGGCCCGTGTGCGAGAAGCGCTCCTCGGTCCAGGCCCGCAGCATGATGTCGACGGCCTCGTCGAACCGCTGGCGGTTCTCCTGCTGCGGCACCTGATAGCCGGTGAACTCGGCGGGTCGGTTGCCGCGACCGACGCCGACGTCGAGCCGTCCCCGGGAGATGACGTCGATCAGCGCGAGCTGCTCGGCGAGCCGGAGGGGATGATGGAACGGCAGGATGGCGGCGGCCAGGCCGATCCGGACCCGCCGCGTGCGCGAGGCCGCCGCGGCCGCCAGCGTGGCCGGATCCACGGCCAGGCCGTAGTCGATGAAGTGGTGCTCGGTGAGCCAGATCTGGTCGAAGCCGAGCTCCTCGGTCCACTCCATCTGTTCCAGCTCGCGGTGGACGACCTCCTCGTGGGTCAGACCCGGCGCGGCCTGGAAGAAGAAGAAAGTCCCGAAGCGCATGCGGTATGCCGGACGATAGCATGCGGCCGCTTTGAAGACGATGGCTAATGTTGCTATGGTCGCCCGGGGGTGGCGCGCATGCCGCAGCTGACGAACGACCAGATCGCCATTCGCGACATGACACGCGAATTCGTCCGCAAGGAGATCGCGCCGTTCGCCGCCGCCTGGGACCGCACCGCGACGGTGCCGCTGGACACGGTCCGCAAGATCGGCGCGCTCGGGCTGTTCGGCGTGTGCGTGCCGACCGAGTGGGGCGGCGCCGGCGCCGATTTCACCTCGTACATCCTGGCGACGGAAGAGCTCGCGTACGGCGACGCCGGCGTGTGCAACATGGTGAGCGCGACGAATTCCTTCGCCCTCAAGGTCCGCCGCTTCCTCCGTCCGGTGGCGAGCGGCGGCGAGATCGCCTGCCTGATGCTGACCGAGCCGCACGCCGGATCCGACGCGGCGAATCTGCAGACGCGCGCCGTGCGGCGGGGCGACCGCTACGTGATCGACGGCACCAAGAGCTTCATCACCTCGGGGCGCTCGGCGAGCGTCGCGGTGCTGCTCGCGGTCACCGAGCCCGACGCCGGCAAGCGCGGCATCTCCGCCTTCCTGGTGCGCACCGATCAGCCCGGCTATCGCGTCGTCCGCGTCGAGGACAAGCTCGGCCACCGCAGCAACGATACGTGCCAGGTTGCGCTCGAGGGGCTCGAGGTGCCGGCGGAGAACATGCTGGGCCGCCCGGGCCAGGGCCTGAAGATCGCGCTGGCGGGCCTCGACAGCGGACGCGTCGGCGTCGCCGCGCAGTCGGTCGGGGTCGCGCGCGCCGCCTTCGACGCCGCGCTGGGCTACGCGCGCGAGCGCGAGACGTTCGGCAAGAAGCTGATCGAGCATCAGGCGATCGCCTTCACGCTGGCCGAGATGGCGACCAACATCGAGGTGGCGCGACAGATGTGCCTGCGCGCCGCCGCGCTGAAGGAGGAGGGGGTACGGTCCATCAAGGAGGCGTCGATGTCGAAGCACGGCGGCTACGGTTTCATCAACGACTACCCGGTCGAGAAGCTCTACCGGGACGCGCGCGTCTTCCAGATCTACGACGGCACGAACGAGGTGCAGAAGATCCTGATCTCCCGCGAGCTCGCCGCGGGCCGCTGAGCGGGCTCCCCGGCCGACGCGCTTGACTTGCCGGACTCAAGACGTACACTCCCGCCATAGCCGTCCAGGCGGCTCACGGTCCGCGTGAAGGGTCGAACCCACTGAGCTGCGCCACGTGGACGCGCCCGCCCAGCTCGCCGACGCGCAGCTGGCGGTGGCGCGCGAGCACGGCTTCGCGAGCTGGCGACGATCGTCGGTCGCGTCGTCTCTTGACCTTCCCTCGAACGAGGCTCTCTCGCATCTCTCGGGGAGGGTAGTCCAGTGAGCTTCTCGCCCGACACGCTGCGCGACCGCGTCGCGATCGTCACCGGCGCCGGCCACGGCATCGGGCGCGCGATCGCCGTCGAGCTGGCCAGGG
>JBGQEL010000044.1:0-31619 GCA_041496385.1 Methylomirabilia bacterium
CGCCCTCGCCCACTACAGCGACGACAAGGAGGCGGCGGCGAGAGCGCTGGGAATCTCTCGACGCACGATCTACCGGCGGCTCAAGGAGTACGGAATGCTCTGAAGCGTGACGGATGTTGCCGAACTGACACCTCTGGCACCCCCTTCCCCTCTAGCGACACCTGTTTTTTCAGGTACTTACAGTTGGCACCTCTCATGCTTATTCCGGATTTTCATGATCGGCATTTCGCCTCTCGAGACGGCAACAAAGAATCTTCAGATCGGGGTCGGCTTCGCGTCGCACGCGGACACGCTTTGGGCCGCCGTCCGAGCAACGGCGATGGCCCGCACGGGCCTGCACGGCATGACGCCCGATCTGGTCCTCCTGGTGACGGCGGGGGTGCCGAGTCAGGACATCGTTCCGGTCATCAAGAGCGTGCTGGGCCCCGTCGGCATCACCGGGGGCGCCACCTCGGCGATCATCACACATAGCGGTGCCGTAGGCAGTGGCGCCCTCGTCGTGTGCCTGGCGAACGGCGACGGCGCCGTGAGCGGGACAGCCGCGGCGGCGGGCAGCGACCTCGGCGAGGCTGCGCAGGGCGCCGCCAGGCTCATCCTCTCCGGCTGGCCCTTCAGGATGCGCTACCCGCGTGGCCTCGGGTTCACGTTCGCGCAGCCAGGATTTGGGGCTCCGGCCCAGGGCTTCCTACCGTCGTGGCGGCTGCTGATGGGGCCCAAAATGCGGACGGTGTGCAGCGTGCTTTCGTTGCCGGTCGTGTACAGTTCCTCGCCGGCCGATCCTATTGTGAGCGCGGGCTGCATCGAAGCGCCGTATTCGACAGGCCTCGGCTGGGCTGACGGCTTCGAGCGCGGCGCTCCCCCGGATCGTGATGCCCTCATCCAGGGCTCCGTGGAGGCCACGCTGACCGCCGTCAAGCGCCTCGAGGGTGACGCCGCTCGGCTTGTGCTCGTGATCGAGAGTACGGCGCGCCACCGGGCGCTCGGCTCTGCCGCGACGGACGAGTGGGAGGCGATCAAGGCCGAGGTCGGCAGCCGCACTCCCTGCGTCGGGTGGCTGTGTGATCAGGTCTCGGCGTACGGTCGCGGGGTTCGTCCGATGGACTCGACCGGCTCGCTCGTTGTCGTCGCGCTCGGCGATAGCCCCGGGCGCTAACGGCGGTCGCCTGTCTTCAGGCGGCGCGATAGCGCCGCGCCCAGAGCTGGAACGCCATGAGCGTATAGAGTTTCTTCCGGTGGTCGCGCCGACCGGCGTCGTGCTCCTCGAGTAGCCGCTCGACCGTCTCGGGCTTGAAGAGGCCACCGCGGCGGATCACCTCCGACCCGCACGCCTCACGCAGCAACGGACGCAGCTCGCCTCTGAACCAATGTCCTACGGGCACGCCGAACCCCTTCTTCGGCCGCTCGAGGATCTCGCTCGGAAGCAGACCGCGGGCTGCGCGCTTCAGGATGTACTTCGTCGTCAGGCCCTTGAGCTTCAGACGCATGGGCAGGCTCGCCGCGAGCTCGACGACGTGTCGATCGAGGAGCGGGACGCGCACCTCGAGCGAGCAGGCCATGCTCGCGCGGTCCACCTTCGTGAGCACGCCCTCCCCGAGGTAACCCTTGAGGTCGAGGTACAGCATTCGCTCGAGACCCTCCGCGGAGGTTGCGTGGGCGAGGATCTCGTGGAAGGCCTCGTACGACGGTGGCGCCTCCATCCGCACGAGCGCGTCGGCTGTGAAGAGATCCCGCTGTTCCTCTGGCGTGAAGGAGCCGAGCCACATCCCGTGGCGCTCGATGTCACGATATTGGAGGCCCACGACGAAGCGCTTCAGCCTGAAGTCCATGCTCAGATTGTCGAAGGACACCGGCAGCCGCTCGACGGCGGGTCGCAGAAGGTGGCCGTGGATCCAGCCGGGGATGAGGCCTAGTGCGTTTGCGATCCGGTGGGCCTGGTAGGTCGGATAGCCGGCGAAGAGCTCGTCGCCTCCGTCACCCGACAGCGCGACCGTCACGGACCGTCGGGTGAAGCGTGAGAGCAGGTAGGTCGGAAGCAGAGACGCGTCTCCCAGGGGCTCGTCGAGGAGCTCCGGCAGTCGGTCGCACAGGTCGAGGGCCGCACGCGAGCTCAGGATCTCTTCGTGGTGATCCGTCTCGAGCGCGCCCGCGACGCGGCGCGCGTGCGCGGATTCGTCGAACGAAGAATCCTCGAAGCCGATCGAGAAGGTCTTCAGCCGGCCCGGCGCGTGCCGGGCGGCGAACGCGGCGACCGTGCTCGAGTCGATCCCACCGGAGAGGAACACGCCGAGCGGCACGTCGCTGACGAGGTGCCCGCTCACCGCCTGGTCGATGGCTCCGCGGAGCGCCTCCACCGCCTCGGCCTCCCTCGAGGGCCCCCCGCCGCCGAACCGGATGTCCCAGTACGACTCGACCTTGACCCGACCGTCGGTGTAGCTGAGCCAGTGGCCCGCCGGTAGCTTCCGGACCGACCGGAAAATCGCGTGCGGCGCGGGAACGTACTCGTGCGCGAGGTAGCGAGAGAGCGCGACGAGGTCGACGATCCGGTCGATCGCAGGGTGTTCGACCAGAGCCCGAAGCTCGGAGGCGAAGACGATCTGATCGGGAAGCACGGCATAGTAGAGGGGCTTGATCCCGAGGCGGTCGCGCGCCAGAACGAGCGTACGCGCCGCCTCGTCCCAGACGGCGAAGGCGAACATGCCCTCGAGGTCGGCGATGGAGTCGAGGCCCCGATCCTCGAACCCATGCACGATGACCTCGGTGTCCGAACGCGTCGTGAAGGTGTGGCCGCGCGCCGACAGGGTCCGAGTCAGCTCACGGTAATTGTAGATCTCGCCGTTGTACACGACCCAGACCCGGCGGTCCTCGCCCGTCATCGGCTGTTGGCCCGTCGCGAGATCGATGATCTTGAGCCTGCGCATCGCGAGGCCCGCAGAACCCTGGACGAAGTAGCCCTCGTCGTCGGGACCACGGTGAGCGATCCGGTCGTTCATCCGCTTGAGGACGGCGGGATCCGGACTCCGGTCGGCGCGCGCGAGGACGTTACCGACGATGCCGCACACGGTCCGCTACCGGTTCTCGTCCAGACCCACCGTCTCGCGGACGTAGTACGTGGGCTTCCGCTGCGTGTCGTAGAAGCCTCGGATCACGATCTCGGCGAGAAAGCCCATGAAGAGGGACAGGACGCCAGTGATGAGGAGCAACATCATCAGGAAAACGAGGGGCGTCGCTTCCAGGCGCTGGAGAACGAGCACGCGATAGGCCACGACGTCGAACGCCAGGAAGCCGAGGGCGAGGCTCGCGAGGCCGAAGCCACCGAAGACGTAGTTGGGTCGTGTCGAGAAGTCGCTGATGAACTTGAGCGTGACGAGGTCGACGAGGACTTTGTAGGTCCGCGTCAGGCCGTACTTGGAGACACCCCGGGTACGCGGGTGGTGCGTGACCTCGAGCTCGGTGACGCGACCGCCGACCCAGGACGCGAGCACGGGAAGGAACCTGTGCATTTCTCCGTAGAGACTCACGTCCTGAATGACCTCGCGCCGGTACGCCTTGAGGGTGCAGCCGAAGTCGTGGAGCTGCACCCCGCTGAGTTTCCGGATCAGGTAGTTCGCGGCGGCGGAGGGCAAGAGGCGCGTGAGCCACCGATCGTTGCGGTGCCGGCGCCAGCCAGACACTACGTCGTACGCGTCGCCCAGCTGGGCGACGAGCCTCGGGATGTCGCGCGGATCGTTCTGGAGGTCGGCGTCCAGCGTGACCACGACCGGGTGGCGCGAGTGGGAGAAGCCCGCGGCCAGCGCCGGCGTCTGGCCGAAATTCCGCCGGAGCCTGACGAGCCGGACGTGGCTGTCGCCTGCGGCGAGCCGCTTGAGGATATCCCACGAGCCGTCCGTGCTCCCGTCGTCGACGTAGACGATCTCGTACTCGCGCCCCATCGCTTCGAGCGTCTCCGTCAGTCGGGCGTGAAGCAGGTCGAGGTTGTCCCGCTCGTTCAGGACGGGGAGGACGACGGAGAGCCCTTCGAGGCCCATCTCAGTCCACAGCCTCGCACCGGACAACGTACCGGATCGGGAGCCATCGGAACGGCACGCCCTCCACGCGCGTCACCCTGAAGCCCGGCGGAATGAGCGAGAGGAAGCTCGCGAGGTCGAAGGCGTGTAGGTGCCACTCGTCGTCCATCCGCTCCGGCATGGCGTAGTCGCCCGAGCGAGCGCGCATAAAGAGACGGTACAGGCCGCTCCGGCGGAGCGCCGCTTTGAGGGTGTTGATCAGGCCCTCGTTCGGGACCGATACAACCGCGATGCCGCGTGGCCCCACGACGCGTCGTATCTCGGCGAGCGCCCGTCCCGGCGACGGGACGTGCTCGAGAACTTCGGAGCAGTACACTCGCTCCCAGGCGCCGGTGCGAAACGGCAGCTGTTCGGCGTCGCCCTGGATCAGGGCCTCGCGCCGCCCGAGTCGGCGGGAGGCCTTGGCCAGGAGCGACTCTGCGAGGTCGAGCCCGAAGCCGCGCCCCGCCGGGAGCGCGGCCAGAAGATGGCCGGCCCCGCATCCGACCTCGAGGACCCGATCGCCGGGCCTCGGCGCGAGGAGGGCGAAGATCCGTCGGACACGCTTCCGCTCGATATAGCGGACGACGGGGCTCGGATGGCTGTGGAACTGCTCGACGTCGTACTTCGCGACCATCGCGTCATTCCACGCCTTGAACTCGCCACGGTCGCGGAACGACGGGCCGCTCACCGGACGCTCGGGGCGAGTTTGTAGATTTCGGCGTCCTCGACCTTTCCGACGAGTTCGTAACCGTGGCCGACCACCTGTTCGCGCACCCAGCGCCGCTGGGTCACCCAGTTGCCGAGGACGACGACGTCTACCGTGTGGATCTGGAGGTTGCCCACCAGCTCCGGATAGGACATGAAGTTGAATTTCCGCACATCGCGCGGCGTCATCGAGAGTGCGAAGTCGATCGTGAAGTGGTTCTCCATCTTCGGGAAGATCGACGCCCGGGTCTCGACGAAGTATCCCGGCCAGAAGCTGATGGCCACCGGGCGCTCGGGCCGGATCTCCCGATCGATCGCCTGCCCCACGGCGCGGATCGTCGGGATCGTCCAGTTCCTCGCCTCGCGGTTGTAGGAGATCCCCGGGACGTTCACGCCCCCGACGGTGTAGCGGTAGACGTCCAGCGGGGCGACCAGGATGTAGGCTGCCAGAAGCGTCGCGAAGACGTGCCGGAGCCGCGCCCCCCCGCACTCGGCGAACAGTTTCGCGAGGAAGGTGACGGCGTTCACGATGAGAAACGGCACCGTCATCGAGAAGTACTGGGTGTAGGTGGGAGTCGGGACCAGGCTCGCGAGCAGGTGTGGGACGAGAATCATCGTCGCGAGGGACGGGCGCTCACGCGTGATCGCCGAGGAGACCCACGACGCCAGGTTCACGAGCAAGAGGGCGGTGAACTGAAAGCTCGTCACGCCCTCCGCGCTGTTGACGGACAGGAGCTGGAGCGCGATATCGAGCTTCTGCTGGAGGTAGCCGAAGAATCCCCACGGTGACCGGATCGCGTGGACGTAGATGATGTTGAAGAGGAAGGTCTCGGGTTCGACCAGGTAGAAGAACCAGTTCGGAAGCATGGCGATGATCAGGCCCACCGTGAAGCGTGCGAGCTGCATGAGGCGCTCGCGGAGCCGCGGCTCGGTGAAGTAGAGCTCGATGAGAAAGGCCGGCAGGGCGAAGACGACGTAGAGCCGGATGTCGATCGCGAGCCCGACCAGGAGACCGCTCACGACCCATCGGAATCGCGACGCCGAGAGCGAGAGCACCGCGTACGCCGAGAACAGGCAGAGCGTGCCGAACGCGAAGGTCTTGATGAGCGGGAGCCAGCCGAATTCGAGGCTCGTGAAGGTGAAGAGGACGACGGCGAGGACCGCCCACGTTCTCCGGCCGACGATGTGGAACACCTGGCGGAAGAGAATCAGTCCGAGGGCGATCGCCGCCAGCGCCGAGAAGAACCGCGCACCGTACCACGATTTCCCGAAGATCGCCATCCACGCGCCGTAGATGTAGGGCGTGAGGAACATTTGGGGCCAGAAGAGGTCGTGGAAGGGGAGATAGCCCTCCATCACGAGCCTGGCGTCGAGAAGGTACGTTCCCTCGTCCCCATCCACGAGGCGGAACTGCGACATTGGGACGAAGACCGCCGCCATGAGGACGACGATCAGACCGTAGATGACCGCCGGACGTGCCTGATCTATGCGCGTGATCACGTGGCGTCGCCGTCATTATAGCGAGATCGGACGTTTTCCATGTTCAGGATTGCCCGGAGGTGCAAGCAATGCGCCAAGGACGCCGGGGCCGGGCGGGTGGTAAGTTCGCGCGACACAAGCACCTCGGGGGCCGATGCTGCCCGTCTCCGGCAAAGTTGCCACGGCGGGCCACAGTTCTGTCACGGATCAGGGCCGCGCGCCGCACGAAGCGACGGCTCGTGGCTATCGGGAGAAGGCGCTCATCGAAGATACGACGCGACGAACGTGCCCCGGGAATGGGTGCGCGCGAACCGGCCGAGGGCGAAGGGAGTTGCGCTGACCGGGGGTGGCGCGCCCGTGATAAGCGCGGCCAGCATCTCCCCGACGGCGGGTGAGAGCTTGAACCCATGGCCGCTCATGCCGGCCGCGACCCAGAGGCCACGCACGGAGGTTTCGTCGAGGATCGGCATCCAGTCGGGGGTGATGTCAAACGCGCCGGCGTAGCCATGGCGGTAGCGTGCCTCGGCGAGACGGGGGAGAGCCCGCCCGGTCCGCTCAAGCACCGGCGTCGCTTCATCGAGACCGGTTTCGCTGCCGAGCAGCTCGGGGTCCATCGGGTGCTCGGTCTCGTCGTCGGTCAGTGAGCCGGTGAGGGTCAGGTTCCCGGTCTCCGGCCGTACGTAGGCGCCGCCGGCGAGGTCGAGGTAGACGGGGTGTGGCCCGCCGAAAGCGGCATCGCGCTCGATAATGAAGACCGGATGGCGACCGACGACGATCGGGAGATCCACGCCCGCCAGGCGCGCGACCGCGCCTGCCCAGAGTCCCGCCGCGTTCACGACGATGGGAGCCTCGATGGTCACCCCCGAGGAGGTCGCGACGCCCGCGACCCGGTCACCGCGCCGGTTGATCGCCACGACCTCGACGCCCTGCTCGATCGTCGCGCCGCGCCGCCGCGCCCCTTCGGCGAAGGCGAGCGTGACGCCCGTTGGATCCCCATATCCCGATTCCGGCTCGTACACCACCGCACCGAGCCCGACGGGATCGATCCGAGGCTCCACCCGCGCGAGCTCGCCGGGCTCCAGAATCTCCGCCCGGATCCCGAGCGCGCGCTGGACGCGCAGGCTCGCCTCGAGCGACCCACGCATCGCGGCGGGGACGCCGATGAGCGCCCCGCAGGCGACGTAGCCGCCGTCGCCCCCGACCGCGTCGGTGAATCGCTGGAAGATCCGGAGGGAACGAAGGACCATCGCGCTCGTCTCGGGCGTCGGGTAGAGCTGGCGGATGATCCCGACCGATCGTCCCGTGCCTCCCGAGGCGAGGAACCGCCGCTCGAGCACGAGGACGTTTCGGACCCCCAGCGCCGTCAGATGGAAAGCGATCGAGGCGCCGATGACGCCTCCCCCGATGATGACGACGTCGGCGGTCCGCGTCACGTCCGCGCGGGCGGTCCGATCCGGCCGCCTTCGACATCGGTGAGAACACGGATCGGATCGCCCTCGCGGATCGTGCCACCCTCGAGAACCCTCGCGTAGACGCGGCTCCGGCCGGGGTGCCGTTTCTGCGAGACCCTCGAGTAGTCGCGGTCCCGGAACACCGGCGCGATGTTGACGCACGGGCTCGTGTACCGCGTCACCTCGCGAAGGACGGACTCACCGAGGCGCCGGCGACTTCCCGGGAGGATCCCGGACCAGTCCAAGCCCTCCACCGTGATGTTCTCCCCGAGCGCCCCGGGCGCGATCGCATGGCCCTCCGCACTGAGCGCGCGGATCGGCTCCATCGCGTACAGGCACACGGCACGCTCGGGGCCGCCGTGGTTCTCGATGCCGCGGTGTGCGTCGCCTTCGAGGCCCAGCGCACCGAGCCGCGCCGAGGCCACTCGCGTCTTGGGCACGCCGCCGCGCGAGATGCTGAGCTGCACGATCCGTCCGCTCACAGGCCCACCTCGGTACCGATGGATCGCTCCCTGGCCCGATTGTACGCGAGGGTCGCGGCGGCCAGATCCTCGAGCGCGAAGCCGACGGACTTGAAGACCGTCACGTCGACCGGGCTCGTGCGCCCCGGCCGCGCGCCGGTCACGAGCTCCGCCAGTTCGGCGACGACGTGCTCGCGCGTGATCGCGCCTTCGCCGATCGGGAGCAGGAGATCGCCGGCCTCAAGGAGCGCCGCGCTGTAGGCGTCGACGACGACGCGCGCGCGGCGGATCGTCTCCGTGTCCAGCTCGCGCTCCGTGGCGCGAAAGGCGCCCACCGCGTCCACGTGGGTGCCGGCGCGGAGGTCGGCGCCCGCGAAAAGGGGCATCGGGGACGTCGTGGCGCACGTGACGAGGTCGGCCCCCCGCACCGCGGCGCTCGGATCGCGGCCTGTTTCGACGGTGATGCCGAGCTCGTCGGCCATCGCCCGGGCGAACGCCCGCGCGCGCTCCTGGTCGCGTCCCAGCACCACGGCACGATCGAGCTTGAAGACGGCCGCAAGACACCGGAGCTGCTCGCGCGCCTGCACACTCGTCCCGAAGCACGCCACCCGGCGGCTGTCGGGTCTCGCCAGGTGCCTGGCGGCCAGCGCGGACGTCGCCCCGGTTCGTAGCGCCGTCATGAACCCGCCCTCCAGGAGCGCGAGCGGCTCCCCGGTGGCGTGATCCATGAGGATATAGCTGGCGAGATGGGTTGGACGGCCGCGCTCCCGGTTCTTCGGGTAGTAGGTGACGAGTTTGGCCCCGAGCCCGCCCGCCGCGTCCTCGCCGGTCGTCGGAAGAGACACCGCCGGCATGACGAAGAGGATCCCGGCATCGCCGACCTGCGTCACGGCACGGGACGGGACGGAGGTCCTCCCGGCCGCCTGGCGTGCGAAGGCCTCCGCGAGGGCGGCGATGACCTCGAGCGGCTCGAGAATCCTCTGGAGGTCGGCGCGCGTGAGGATCAGCACGGCGTCGCGGGCTCAGCCGCCCGCACGCCTGATCATGCGCTGGACGCGGGCCTCGAGCACGAGCTCGCCGCGCTGGTTCAGCACGCGGTGCCGGTAGGTGACGATGCCGCGGTCGATCTTCTTGGTCTCGCGCTTGTCCGCGACCTCGACCTCCACGGTGAGCGTGTCGCCCTCGAGCACCGGCGCGACGACCCGAACCTCGCCGCCGAGGAAGGCCATCCCCGTGCCGTGGATGAGGCCGGTTTGCATGATGAGGCCTTCCGAGAGCGCGAAGGTCAGCGCACCCGGCGCGGCGCGGCGCTTGAAGACCGATTCGCGCGCGACGTACTCCATGTCCATGAAGAGCGGCTCGTTGAAGCCACAGAGATTGACGAAGGTGACGATGTCCGTCTCGGAGACCGTGCGGCCGAGCGTCTGGTGGGTGGCGCCGATCGCGTGCTGCTCGAAGGTCAGGCCCTGGGTTCTCATCGTTCGGCCTTTCGATAAAGGGTGATCCGCGGCCCGTCCTCGGGCGCGCGGTATACGTGCCGGTCGGGTTCCGGGATATTCTCCCAGATCGTGTCCACCGTGGGGAGGCGGGTCTCACGGTATTGCCGAAGCGGGACCTCGGTCCGGAGATAGCGGACCGTCCGCTCGGCGTCCGCGTCGGCGCCCGGCGCGTTTGTGCGAAAGCGGAAGAAGAAGCGCGGGACGATCCAATCGGGAAACGGCCAGCCGGCGAGACTCTGGCAGCCCTGCCCACCGCGCACGTCGAGGTCGGTGTAGAAGCGCAGGGGGAGATCGCCGTAGGTGATGAAGACTCGTTCGCCGGGACGCCCGTTGGCGCGCAGGTGCCCGACGATGGCGGCGATCGGTCCCGGCACGTCGTGCGTGATCTCGTACACGTACTTGGCGGGCGCCGAGCCGAGCGCGCCGTGCACGAGATCGCCACGGTCGAGAAAGACGAGCAGCGCCAGGCCGACGACCGTGGCGACCCGGTTCGCCGGCCAGAGCGCGCGCAGGGCGGCCGCCTGCAGGAGCGCCAGCGCGGGCAGCAGCGTGACGACGTATCGGAAAAAGGCGAACGGCGCCGCGGAGATCACGAGAATGTGGCCGAGAGCGAAGAGCCCGAGCGCCAGGCACGCGCGCGGCGCGGGCCAGCCCTCCCCGAACCGGCCCCCCATGGAGACGTAGCGCGCCGCCACGATCGCCGCGAGGAGCACGGCCGAGCAGGCGTAGAGTTCCACGCGGACCAGGTAGCCCCAGAGGGTCCCGGTGTAGAGCCCGACGGAGGCGGAGGCCAGGGCGACTCCGGTCTTGCCCCGGATGTCGAAGATGGCGAGCCACGGAAGACTGAGCACGAGTGTCGCGACGCCGGCGCCCAGGAGTCGAATCACGCTGCGCGTCTCCGGCGTGAACGCGAAGAACGCGAGGCCGATCCCGGCGGCCGTGGCGAAGAAGACCAGGTAGTTCGAGTGGAAGAGCACGGTCATCGCCAGCGCCAGGCCGAGGACCGCGCCGCGGCGGTCACGAAGCAGGGCGGCGAAGAAGTAGAGTACCCAGACGGTCGCCAGGATGGCGACGGCGTAGTAGCGCGCCTGTCGCACGTGGAGCAGGAACGGCACGGACAGGGCCAGCAGGCCCGACGCGAGCGCCGCCAGAGCGCGATCGTGGAAGAGCGAGAGACCGAGAACGTAGAGCGACACAATCGTGAGAACGCCCAGCACGGCGAAGGGCAGGCGTGCGGTGAGCGTGTCCGCTCCGAAGAGACGGAACGACAACGCGGCGAGGTAGAACTGCGCCCACGGTGTCTGGCGCCAGAGGTAGTTCTCGTCGAAGTCGGTCGAGCACTCCTGCGAGATGAGGTTTCGACCGTCCCAGGCGATGGGCACCCCGGAGCGCAGGACACGCTGGGCGAGGAGGGCGGTCTCCGCCTCGTCGTCCCACAGGTAGCGACCGTCGAGGTTCGTGAAGACGAGGACCGCGCCGAGAGCCGCGACGAGCGTGAGGACAGCGGCCGGCCGGGTCACCGCGCCTTCCGCTCGAGCACCGCGACCCAGACGAGGGACTTCGGCGCGTACGCAGCAGCCTCGGGGCCCCAGACATAGCTGGTGAGACCGTCCGTGATATCGGCGAGGCCGACGCGCTCGAAGTCCCGCTGGTAGCGCTCCCACCACTGGAACAGCGTCCGGTCCGACTGCGGGCGCACGTTCCACGACGCCGAAGCGTTGACGAGCACCACGAAGCGCGGTCTGGCCGCCTCGATCTCGTCGATCATCTGGCGCTGCATCCGTGCGGCGTAGGGCTGGTCCTCCATCAGGGCGTAGGTGTAGACGAACCCGGTCGCCGCCGGACGGCGCGCGTAGAAGTAGATCTGCGGCTCCGAGCCGATCACCGCGATCCGGTCGGTGGGCGCGCTGTGCGCCTGAACCCACCGCGCGATCTCGACGGACTCCGGAAACGGGTTCAGCCCGAAGATGGCTCGCGCGACGCGCTCGGGCGGCGTCTGGAAAAGGATCACGCGCTCCGCCCAGAGGAGGTGCGCGAGCGGCACGGCCACGAGTCCGGCGACGAGCGCCCGACGGACCGCTGGCGTCCCGCTGGTCAGCCGCCGAGCCAACGTGTCGGCGGCGACCCCGGCGAGGAGGGCAACGGCAGGGGCGAGCAGGAGGAAATACTGGTTGCGGAAGTAAAGGCCCGCCGCGGTCCCCGCGAGCGAGGCCAACGCGAAAAGCAGTACGAAGTCGGCTCGCCGCCGGGCCTCATCGTCCCAGAGCAATGCTGTCAGCCCGACGGCGGCGAGGGCGGCGACGAGGAAGGAGGTCCCGGCGATCTCGCCCGACTTCAGCACGAACAGCGTGATCCCGTCGGCCAGGGGCAGCGCGGCGCCGTACGTATAGGCGTAGACGCTCGTCCAGAACCAGAACGTGGCAAAGACGCCCGCCCAGGCGAGGGCCAGGCACAGCAGGGCGTACGGGAGCGCGGCGCCGGCGAGAAGCGTCAGCGTCGGCGCCAGGCGCCCGAGCCGGCCGCTGCCCGCCCCGGGCCGCGCCGTGCGGGCCACCGTGTAGAGGGCGCCGAAGAGGATGAAGGCGCCGCCGCTCTGCTTGACAAGGAAGGCGAGACCGAAGAGGCCGCCGCTCACCAGATACGGAACGAGGCGCGACGATCCGGCGGCGCGTAGAAGCACGAACGCCCCGGCCAGGGCCGGCAGCAGAACGAACTGCTCGGCGTAGCCACCGAGCCCGTGAAGCCGCGGGCTCAGGGAGAGTCCCGCGAAGACAGCGGCCGCCGCGAGGCCCGCCGTTGGGGTGATCGCGCGCGCGGCGACAGCAAACACCAGGAGGGTGGCGAAGCCGTTGACGACGATCAGTCCCATGTGCACACCCACCGGCGACTGCCCGAAAGCCCACAGGACGGCCGCGTAGGCGCCATACACGCCCGGCAGCTTCAGGTTGTACGCGGTCGTGTAGGGCGGGATCCCCTGGAGCAGGAGCTGCCCGAAGTACGCATACTCGCCCTCGTCCCGGTCGAGCGGCACGTCGAGCAGTCGAAGCCGGACCGTCGCCGCGGCCAGGACGATCAGGCCCATCAGGATCCACATCCCGAGCCCCGGGCGTCTAGTCACCGAGATACGCGCGACGGACGTCGGCGTTGCCGGAGAGCTCCGCGGCGGTGCCGGCCAGCGCGATCGAACCCGTCTCCAGCACGTAGCCGCGGTGGGCGATCGAGAGTGCCATCGCGGCGTTCTGCTCCACCAGGAGGATCGTCGTTCCCTGCCGATTGATGTCGTCGATGGTGTCGAAGATCTGCTCGACGAGGACCGGCGCCAGTCCCATGCTCGGCTCGTCCAGGAGGAGCAGACGCGGGTTCAGCATGAGCGCCCGCGCGATCGCGAGCATCTGCTGCTCACCGCCCGAGAGCGTGCCCGCGACCTGGGTGATGCGTTCCTTGAGGCGAGGGAAGAGCGCAAACGCCCGGTCGAGGTCGGAGGCGATCCGCGTGTCGCGGCGCGTGAAGGCGCCCATGACGAGGTTCTCGCGCACCGTGAGACGGTTGAAGATCCGCCGGCCCTCCGGCACGTGCGCGATACCCCGCATGACGATCTCGTGCGGCGGCACGCCGACGAGCGGCTCGCCGTCGAGCGTGATCGTCCCGCGCGTCGGCTGGAGGAGCCCCGAGATGGTCTTGAGCGTCGTCGTCTTGCCGGCGCCGTTGTTGCCGAGGAGCGCGACGATCTCGCCCTGCCCGACCTCCAGCGCGACGCTCTTGAGCGCCCGAATCTGGCCATACGAGACGTCGAGCGTGTCAACGCTCAGCACGGCGCCGCTTCTCCTGGGCCGAGTGACGCGTGCCGAGGTAGGCTTCGATCACCCTGGCGTTGGTCTGGACGTCGCGGGGCGTGCCTTCGGCGATCTTCTCGCCGTGGTCGAGGACCGTCACCCTGTCGGAAACCTCCATCACGACGCGCATGTTGTGCTCGATCAGAATGATGGCGAGTCCGAGGTCGGCGACGAGCGTGCGCAGGAGGGTCATGAGGGCACCGGCTTCGACCTGGGTCATTCCGGCGGTGGGCTCGTCGAGGAGCAGGAGGGAGGGCTCGGACGCGAGCGCGCGAGCGACCTCGAGCCGCCGCTGATCGCCGTAGGCGAGGTTTCTCGACACGTCGTTGGCGTGCGCCCGAAGACCGACCCGCTCGAGGAGCGCCTCCGCGCGCGCCAGGAGACCGCGCTCCGTGTCACGGAAGCCGGGGGTGTGCGCGAGGACGTCCCAGAGCCCGAGGGTGACACGAGCGTGCATGCCCACGAGCACGTTCTCGATCGCGGTCATGTTCGCGAAGAGGCGGATGTTCTGGAAGGTGCGGCAGACTCCGAGCGCTGTGATCTCGTCCGGGCGGAGGCCGACGAGCGCGTGCTGCTTGAAGGTCACGCGCCCCTCGTCGCAGCCGTAGAGGCCCGTGAACACGTTGAAGAGCGTGGTCTTGCCGGCGCCGTTCGGGCCGATGATGGACGCGATCCCGGACTCGAGCTCGAAGTCGACGCCTGAGAGCGCGGTCAGCCCGCCGAACCGCTTGGTGACACCTCGGGCCTCGAACAGCACCACTACCGCCCCGGCGCCCGTGGGTCCGGAACCAGGCTGGAAGGCCCGGGAACGGCACCCGGCGGCATCACTTGGTGAGCTCGCGCGCCCGGCGGCGCACGGGGAAGATTCCCTGCGGGCGGAAGATCATCATCAGGATCAGGATGACACCGAAGATCATCCGCTCGTACTTGGCGGGCTCGAGCTGCGTCGGGAGGTTCGTGAGACTGTAGCCGAGGATCGTGACGCCCGCGTTCTTGAGCTCGTTGAGCCAGAGCGACAGCCCCTTCAGCACCTGAAGGTTGAGCACGGTCACGACGGTTGCGCCGATCACCGCGCCCGGGATCGATCCCATGCCTCCGAGGATCACCATCGCCAGCACGCCTATGGACTCGAGGAACGTGAAAGACTCGGGGTTGATGAAGACCTGCTTCGCCGAAAACACCACGCCCATCACTCCGGCGAAGGAGGCGCCGCACGCGAACGCGAGCAGCTTCGCCCTCACCAACGGTATCCCCATGGCCTGCGCCGCGAGCTGGTCCTCGCGGATCGCCTCCCACGCGCGCCCGATGTGTGAGTCCTCGAGGCGCCGATTGACGACGATGACCACGATGACGATGAGCAGGACCAGGAGGTAGAGGGCCTCCGAAGCGGGGATGCCGAAGGGTACGGGCGGCCGCGAGATCGGTGTGATGCCCTTGGGCCCGTTGGTGATGTTGATCGGCTTGTCGAGGTTGTTGGCGAGGACGCGGATGACCTCGCCGAAGCCGAGCGTGACGATCGCGAGGTAGTCGCCGTGGAGCCGCAGGACGGGGAGGCCGAGGAGGATTCCGGTACCCGCGGCGACGGACAGGCCCACGAACAGGAAGATGTAGAACCAGCCGGGCGAGAGCGGAAAGGCGCCGCCACCGAATATCAGGTTCGCGTGGGGCGACCCGAAGATCGCCCAGGTATAGGCGCCGACGGCAAAGAAGGCGACGTACCCGAGGTCCAACAGCCCGGCGAGCCCGACGACGATGTTCAGCCCAAGGGCGAGCGCCACGAAGATGCCCACCTGCGTCGCGATCTCGAGATAGTAGGCGTTGTAATAGCCGATGATCGGCACGAGGACGAGAAGCGCCGTGGCGAAGAGCGCGGTGCGCAGCCACGTGGGGATGCGCGCGACGTACGCGAACAGGAGCGAGGCCTGGAACAGCAGGAACACGAGCACGGACCGTGGGAAGGACGCGACGGCCCAGGCCGTGATCGCGACCAACGCGACCGCCAGGACGGAGTGGATCACGCGCGCTCCCGCACGACTTCGCCGAGGAGGCCCTTCGGCCGGAAGATCAGGATCAGGATCAGGATCGAGAAGGCGAAGATGTCCTTGTACTCGGCGCCGAACGCGCCACCGGTGAGGAGCGAGAGGTACGAGGCGGCGAAGGCCTCGAGGAGCCCCAGCACGATGCCCCCGATCATTGCGCCGGGGATGTTGCCGATCCCGCCGAGGACCGCGGCCGTGAAGGCCTTGAGCCCGGGAATGAAGCCGCTGTACGGGTTGATCAGCCCGTACTGCACACCGAACAGCACGCCGGCCGCCCCGCCCATGGCGCCGCCGATGAGGAACGTGAGCGAGATGATCCGGTTGACGTTGATACCCATCAGACTCGCCGCCGCCTGATCCTCCGCGACCGCCCGGATCGCCGTCCCCACCTTCGTCCTGTTCACGATCATGTGCAGGGCCCACAGCATCAGCAGCGCCGCGATGATCACGACGAGTGACTTGACCGATACGTCCAGGGTCGTCGTGAGCTCGAAGCGCTCGTTGAGCACGTCCATCGTCGGGTAGACGAGGTTGAAGGCGTTGCGCCAGACCGACTCGATGAGGCGGATCAGATCCTGAAGGAAGAAGGAGACGCCGATGGCGGAGATCAGCGGAATGAGGCGCGGCGCCGTACGCAGGGGGCGATACGCGATCCGCTCGACGGCGACGGCCAGCGCCCCGCTCGCGGCCATGCCGGCGACGAGGATCACGAGCAGCACGAGCACCCACGGCAGCGCGTCGAGCAGCCCCGCGGCCTTGAGCGAGAGCAAGATCTCGACGCCGACGAATGCGCCAACGATGAAGATCTCGGAGTGGGCGAAATTGATGAACTCGAGGACGCCGTAGACCATCGTGTACCCGAGCGCGATCAGCGCATACATGAAGCCGAGGATGAGGCCGTCCAGGAGGACCTGCGGGAAGATGCCGATGAGAAGCCCGACGTCCATCGACGCTGCGGAGCAGGAAGGCGAGGGGGGCGGGGTCTCCCCGCCCCCCTCACGTCCGCCTTACTTCTTCGCCGGGGCCGCGATGCTCAGCCGCTTGACCTCTTTGTTGTCGCCCCACTTCTCCGGGTTGTCGCTGACGACTTGCAGGACGAAATAGAGCGCCTTCTTCGGGTCGCCCTTCGCGTCGAACTCGACCGACCCGGTGATGCCGGTGTGGCGCACGTCGCGGATGCCGGCGGTCACGGCGTCGCGGGTCGGCGCCTTGCCACCCTTGGCTGACGCTTCGATGGCCTTTATGGCGATCGCCGTGGCGTCGTACGCCTGTGCGGCGAATGGCTCGGGGTTCTTGCCGAACTTCTTCTTGTATTCCTCGGCGAACTGCTTGGCCTGCGGATAGACGGACACGGGTCCGGCGACCGACGTGTAGTGCATGCCGACGACGGCCTTGCCCGCGATCTTCGTGAGGTCGGACGAGTCCATGCCGTCGGGTCCGAGGAACTTCGACTTGACGCCTTTCTCACGCGCCTGCTTGAAGAACGGGCCCGCCTGTTCATAGATGCCGCCGAAGTAGATCAGGTCGGGGTTCTTGGC
Organism: Methylomirabilia bacterium; assembly: GCA_041496385.1. GTDB lineage: Bacteria > Methylomirabilota > Methylomirabilia > Rokubacteriales > CSP1-6 > AR19. Next base: position 17,052 of record JBGQEL010000044.1, read on the forward strand.
CTTGATGGGCGTGATGAGCGGATCGAAGTTCGACTTCTCCTCGGTGCCTTCGAAGCCGAGGATCTTGATGCCCTTCTTCTCGGCATCCGCCTTGAAGAACTCCGCCACGCCCTGGCCATAGGTGGTCTTGTCATGAATGACGTACGCCGTTTTCGCCTTGAGCGAAGCGTGCGCGAACTCGGAGCCCACCACACCCTGGACATCGTCGCGACCGCAGACTCGATACACGCTCGCGTACCCGCGGTCGGTGATGGTCGGATTGGTATTCGCGGGTGAGATCATCGAGAGGTTGACTTCCTTGTAGACCTCGGACGACGGGATCGCCACGCCTGAGTTCAGGTGCCCGATGACGACCATGATGTCCTTGTCGGCGATAATGTTCTTCGCGTTGGCCACGCCCACGTCCGGCTTGGCCTGGTCGTCGAACGGCACGAGATCCACCTTGTAGCCCATCTTCTCCAGATTGCCCTTGAACTTCTCGACCGCGAGCTGGGTCCCCAGCTTGATGCCCTCGCCGAGCGCAGCCTGGCCACCGCTGAGCGGGCTCTGGGTCGCGATCTTGATGCTGCCCTTTCCTTGGGCGTCGAGGTTCGACGCTGCCGGCAGCGCAAACAACGCGAGGGCCACCAGCAGGACAACGGTGAGGCGAACAGGGTAGCGACTCATCAGGACCCCTCCTTGGTCGTCGAATCGGCGTGGTCGGTGCGCCGCCATTATAGCGGCCGCGTGCGTGCGGTCAAGTCGTGTGCCGCTCGGATCGCCGCGAGAAACTGGCGGGTGGCGACGGCCGGATCCGGGGCGCCGCAAACCGCGGAGATGACGGCCACGCCGTCGGCGCCCGCCCGCACCACCTCACCGGCGTTGTCCGGTGTGATGCCACCGATTCCCACAAGGGGCCGGGACGTGAGCGGCCGGATTCGACGCAGCAGATCGGGGCCGACCAGCTCGAAGTCAGGCTTCGTCGCGGTCGCGAACATCGAGCCGACGGCGACATAGTCGGCACCCTCGTCGTGCGCGCGTGTGGCCTGCTCGACACTGTGGGTGGAACGCCCGAGGATCATCCCGGGCCGCAGGAGCGGGCGCGCCACGCGGGGCGGAAGGTCGTCCTGGCCCAGGTGGACCCCATCGGCTCCGACAGCGAGCGCGAGGTCGATGCGATCGTTGACCACGAAGCTGACGCCGCCTCGGCGGCACCGCTCGACGAGCCTCTCCGCGAGTGGCAGGAGGCGCCCCGAGGGCCACTCCTTCTCGCGGAGCTGCACCGTACGGCAGCCGCCCTCGATCACCGCCGCAAGGATCTCGTCGAGATCCCGGCCCCGCGCGGCGGCGCGGTCGAGAATGACGTAGAGCGTCAGGTCCATCAGCCCCGGAGCCGGGCCGCGTCGACGCTGGTGAAGCGCCCCTCGACGAACGCCGGGTCGTTCAAGACTCGAAGCAGGAATGGGATCGACGTCTTGATGCCCTCGACGATCGTTTCCGCGAGCGCGCGTCGCATCCTGGCGACCGCCTCAGCGCGATCCTGACCGCGTACGATGATCTTCGCGATCAACGAGTCGTAGAAGGGTGGCACCGCGTACGGCGCCATCAGATGGCTGTCCACTCTGACGCCGAAGCCGCCAGGGGGGACCCACGCCGTGACCCGACCCGCACTCGGCGCGAAGGTCTCCGGGTCCTCGGCATTGATTCGGCACTCGAGGGCGTGCCCGTCGAGGCGCACGGCATCCTGGCGGTAGCCGAGCGACTCGCCGGCGGCGATGCGGATCTGTTCGCGCACCAGGTCGATTCCCGTGAGCATCTCGGTCACCGCGTGCTCGACCTGGAGCCGCGTGTTCATCTCGATGAAATAGAACCGTCCCTCGTCGTCCAGGAGAAACTCGACGGTTCCCGCGCTCACGTAGTTGACGGCCGCGGCGGCTGCGAGCGCCGCGCGATGGAGCCCGCTCCGGGTCTCCGCCGGGAGCGACGGCGCGGGCGACTCCTCGACGAGCTTCTGATGACGGCGCTGGACCGAGCAGTCGCGCTCGCCGAGGTGAACGCGGATCCCGTTCTTGTCGCCAAGTACTTGAACTTCGACATGCCGCGACGTTTCCACATACTTCTCACAGTAGATATCGGAAGAGCCGAAGGCTGCGCCGGCCTCCGACTGGCATGCGTCGAAGGCCGCGGCGGCCTCCGCCCGCTGCCGCACGATTCGCATGCCGCGCCCGCCCCCGCCGGCCGCCGCCTTGAAGATGACGGGGTAGCCGATATGTTCCGCGACCTCGAGCGCCTCGGCCGAATCCTTGAGCGGCAGCTCGCTGCCGGGAACCACCGGTACCCCGGCCTGCTTCGCGAGCTGGCGTGCCTGCGCCTTGTCACCCATGAGCCGGATGGCCTCGGGCGATGGGCCGATGAACGTGATGGAACAGGCGCGGCACACCTCCGCGAACGCGGCGTTCTCGGCGAGAAAGCCGTAGCCCGGATGAATGGCCTCACTGTCGGTCACGGCCGCGGCCGAGATGATCGATGGGATATTGAGGTAGCTGAGCCGCGGGGCATCCGGTCCGACGCAGATGGACTCGTCGGCGAGTCTGACCGGGAGCGAGCCGGCGTCGGCCTTGGAGTGGGCGATGACGGTTCGGATGCCGAGCTCGCGGCAGGTACGGATGATCCGTAGCGCGATCTCGCCCCGGTTCGCGATCAGGATCTTATGGAAAATGACCGTTCACCCGCCGAGAAGGCGCCGCCACTGGAGCTCGATCTCCGTCATCCGGAAGCCGTACACGCGAGGAGCGGCCTCGGTGAGGGTGTCGCCCGACGCGAGCCGGGCCAGCAGCTCGCGCAGCGCTTCGGTCCCACCGCGTTGCAGGAGGTCGTGCACCACCCACAGCGCGATGTCGTAGCCCGCCCTCGCACGCAGTGGATCGGCGTCGGTCACGAGCGCCTCGACGCCTGCCAGCGTGACGCTTCCCGGAACTCGCAGCATCGGATCGGCCTGTGCGCCCTCGAGGGACTGGGCGAGACCCTCGTGGAGCCAGCGCGGCGCGCGTCCGCGAGACAGATGGTGAATCGCGGCGTGCGCGTACTCGTGCACGATCAGGCGCTCCAGTTGCGCCGCCGGCGGTAACGTCGCAGGGAGCGGCAGGCGGATTTTCCCGTCGAAGAGCCCGGTCGCCCAGCCGTGGACTCCTGTCACGTCCTGGAACTCGCGCGGCTCGTAGAGGACGACGGTGAGCCGGCCACTCGGGACATAGGCCAGTGCCTGTCCGACGCGATCGGCGGCCACCTCGAGCGCCGCGACGACCGCGCGCCGCGCCTCTTCGCCTCGTATACCCCGGTACTTCACGACGAAACGCGGAGTGACGATCCGCTGAAACCCCGCCTCGGCCTGCCGCTCGCGTTCCATCTTTTCGAGAAGCCGTCGCGCAGCCGCGTGGGTGGGCTCGCGCTCCAGCACGGCCCGGAGATGCGCGATGGCCTGCTCGGGGCTGTCGTGGTGATCGTAGAGGTGGGCGAGGAGCAACCGTGCCTCGGGGTCAAACTCGGCGCTCGCGGCCCGCTCGAGGGGACCGAGCGCCTCGTCCGAGCGCCCCGCGTGTACTGCGGCGAGTCCGAACCCCTTCAGGAGCGAGGGGGCATCCGGTGTCTCTGCGAGCCCCCGGCGGAAGAGCAGAAGCGCCTCCTCGGGCCGTCCCTCGCGGAGCGCATGCCAGCCCCAGCCCTCGAAGCAGCTCCCGAGGACGACCCGTCCCGCTGCGTCCTCGGGGTCGGCTGCGGCCGCGCTTGTGAGTCGCTCGCATGCGCGCGGGAACTGTCCCGCCGCGAAGAGCCCGATCGCTTCCTGTATGAACGCCGGAGTCACGCGACCGCCGACCGGCACGACGCGCGGGATCGATGGGCCAGTCTCGGCGCGTCGGCCCGCGAACCAGCCGAACGCCAGGGCCAGGAGTGCAAGCGCCCCGAACGCGGCGAGGGACCACGGGCGCGCGGGGTGGGCAGTGTTCACGTTCGGAGGACTCAGCGCGTTGGCTCGATCAGGAAGAGGCCCTGGCCGTATTCCACGGCGTGCGCGTTCTCGACCAAAACCTTCGCGACACGGCCGCCGACCTTCGACTCGATCTCGTTCATGAGCTTCATCGCTTCGATGATGCAGAGGATCTGTCCCTCTTTCACGACGTCACCTTCGCGCACGTAGGGCTCGGCGTTCGGCGACGGAGACCGGTAGAAGGTGCCGACCATCGGTGCCTCTACCGTAACCATGGAGGACGGGCTCACGTCGCTGACGGCCGGCAGCGCGGCGCGCTCGCCCGGTACGGAGGGCGCCGGCGCGGCCGCCGCGGGCACCGCGGCCACGGGTCGCTGGACGCGGACGCGGATGTCACCGCAGGCGACCTCGATCTCGCCGAGCCCGAGTTCCCCGAGCGCCGCGCCGAGTTGACGCACCAGCGCGACGACCGCTTGCTCGCTCGTGCCGGGACGCGGGCGCCCGCGAGCCATCTACGCGCCCGCCGTGGCGACGCGGCCGAGGTAGTCACCCGTGCGGGTGTCGACCTTCACGATGTCACCCTCGTTGAGGAAGAGCGGGACCTGAACGACCGCACCCGTCTCGAGCGTCGCCGGCTTGGTGCCGCCCTGCGCCGTGTCACCACGTACGCCTGGATCGGTCTTCGCGATCGCGAGCTCGACGAAGTTTGGTAGCTCGACCGCCGTCGGGCGGCCCTCGATGTAGAGGACGTCCACCTCTGTGTTTTCCTTGAGGTAGTCGCGCGCGTCGCCGACCTCTTCGGGGGAGAGGGACACCTGATCGTAGGATTCCGTGTCCATGAAGTGGTAGCGATCGTCTCGATAGAGAAACTGCATGTGCTTCTCCTCGAAATCGACGAGCGCCACCTTCTCACCCGAGCGAAACGTGTTGTCGATCACCTTTCCGAGTCGCATGTGCTTGAGCTTGGTGCGGACGAACGCACCGCCCTTGCCCGGCTTGACATGCTGGAAATCGACGATCGCGTACGGCTCCCCGTCGAAGACGATCCTGAGCCCCTTCTTGAAGTCCGCCGTCGAAACTTGCATCGCCATCTAGCCTTTCCGTCGCTGGCGTGCGCGGAGCGTGGTCTCCAGTCGCTCGCGTGCCTCGCCATTGGCGGGATCCTTTCTTAGGATCCGCGTGAAGGTCTGCGCGGCCTCTTCGAGCATACCCTGGTCGAGGCACAGTGTGCCGAAGGCGACCGTCGCGAAGGCGTCGTCCGCGAGAACACGGCCGAGCCCGCTCTCGGCGTCGCCCGGAGGCGTCGTTGCCCGAAGCAGCCCGAGCAGGGAGCGCGAGTCGCGGTCCCCGGGGTCGAGCTTCACGGCGGTTTCGAGGTGAAGGACGGCCTGATCGATCCGCCCCGCCCGGCGCTGGAGTTCTGCCGCGAGGCGATGAGCCTGGACATCCTTCGGCGCCACCTCGAGAATGGCGCGGGTCTCCGCGAGGGCCTGGTCGAGCTCGCCCTCGGAGGCCAGCGCCTTCGCGAGGATCAGCCGCGCGGTCGTGTAGTGCGGGTAGCGGACGAGCCCCGTGCGGCAGAGGGTCACCGCGTCACGCGTCCGCCCGGCCTTGCGGTAGAGATCGGCGAGCTGGGCGAAGGCCAGCGACCCCGGATCACGGTGGAGCCGCTCCTCCTGCCGCCGGATGGCATCGGCGAGCGCGGGATCGTCCAAGGGCATCGCGAATCGGTTATACGGAGCGGGGCTTGGGGTTGTCAACACGACTCACGCCTCGAGCCCCCGAAGAACCGTACGAATCTCCTCGCGGGGAACGTCATAGACGAGGCGGAACGTGCCGATCCTGGGCGCCATGACGAAGGGCACACGGCCGTCCCGCGCCTTCTTGTCGCGACCGATTGCGTCGAGCACGGCGTCCGTGTCGATCGACGTTGCGCTCACGGGGAGACCCACGGCGGCGAGGAGCCGCTCCTGGCGCGCAACCGTCTCGTCCGACGCGAGGCCGAGCCGGCGGGCGAGGCGCGCCTCGGCCACGATGCCGAGCGATACCGCCTCGCCGTGGGTGAAGCGCGCGTATCCAGTCGCCGCCTCGAGCGCATGACCGATGGTGTGGCCATAATTCAACACGTGGCGGAGCTCGTTCTCGCGCTCGTCGCGCTCGACGACAGAGGCCTTGAGGCGGCACGAACCGCCGACGATTCGCTCCAGGGCCGTGAGATCTCGGGCGAGTAGGGCGTCGACGCTCGATTCCACCTCGGCGAAGTAGCCCGCGTCGAGCACGATTCCGTGCTTGACGATCTCCGCGAGCCCCGAGCGGAACTCGCGCTCGGACAGGGTGCGCGCGACTCCCGGATCCACCAGGACGAGCCGTGGCTGGTAGAAGGCGCCGATGAGACTCTTCGCCCTCGGATGATCGATCGCCGTCTTGCCTCCGATGGACGCGTCCACCTGGGCGAGGATGGTCGTCGGCACTTGCATGAAGTTGACGCCGCGCATGTAGGTCGCCGCGACGAATCCGGCCACGTCGCCGACGGCTCCGCCCCCGAGTGCGAGCACCGTCGACGTCCGGTCGAGGCCTTCCGAAAGTAGCGCGTCCCAGCACCGCTCGGCGGTCGCGAGGGTCTTGGCCGCCTCACCTTCGGGCACTTCGACCACCGTGACCCCGAAGCCCGCGGCCTCGAGGCTCGCGAGGACGGTCTTACCGTAGAGGGAGAGGATGGCCGCGTCGCTCACGAGCGCGGCTCGCGAGCCCACGCCGAGGCCAGCTAGTCGCGCCCCGGCGGTGGCCAGGGCGCCGGGCTCGACGACGATGTCATACGACCGGTTGCCGAGGTGGACGGGAATGATCATCAAGGCCTCAGGAGACCGAGGCTACCAGCTTTTCAGGCTGTTCAGATAGGCGTCGAAGTTGCGACGGATCTCCTGCAGGCTGTCACCGCCGAACTTCTCGAGAAAGGCGTCCGCGAGGACGATGGCCATCATCGCCTCACCCACGATGCCGGCCGCAGGGACCGCGCAGACATCGCTGCGCTCCACGACGGCCTCGACGGTCTCCTTGGTGGCGAGGTCCACCGATTTGAGGGGTGTACGCAGCGTCGACAGCGGCTTCATCGCGGCGCGGACGACGACCGGCTGGCCATTGGTCACGCCGCCCTCGAGTCCGCCGGCGTTGTTCGTCCTGCGCTTGAATCCGCCCTCGGCGTCGAAGAGGATTTCGTCGTGGACGGCCGAGCCGGGCCGTCGCGCGGTCTCGAAGCCGAGACCAAGCTCGCAGCCCTTGATCGCTTGGATCGAGCAGAACGCCTGGGCGAGTCGGCCATCGAGCCGACGGTCCCACTGGACGTACGAACCCAGTCCCACCGGACAGCCGAGGGCGACGACCTCGAAGACACCGCCCAGCGTGTCTCCCTTCGCCTTCGCCTCGTCGATCGCGGCGACCATTGCCACCTCTGCCACCCGATCGGCGCAGCGGACCTCCGACGCTTCCGCACGCTGCCGGAGCTCCTCCCAGGCGATGTCCAGATCGACGGAGACTCGGACACCGCCGATCTCCATCACGTGGGAGAGGATCGTGATGCCGAACTCGGCGAGCAGCCTGCGGGCGATACCGGCCACGGCGACGCGTGCGGTGGTCTCGCGGGCGCTCGAGCGCTCGAGGACGTTGCGGATGTCGCGGTGACCGTACTTCATTGCGCCGGCGAGGTCCGCGTGGCCGGGCCGCGGGCGGGTGATCTGCTTCTGAGCGGTGCCTGGCTCAGGGGCACCGATCGCCATGGTGCCCTTCCAGTTCTCCCAGTCGCGGTTGGCGATCTGTAGCGTGATGGGGCTCCCGAGCGTGACTCCCCAGCGGACGCCCGACAGGATGCGGACTTGGTCGCGCTCAATCTTCATCCGCCCGCCGCGGCCGTAGCCGCGCTGGCGGCGCGCCAGATCCTCGTTGATGTCGCTCTCGCCCAAGGGCACGCCCGCCGGAACGCCGTCGATCACGGCGACCAGGGCCTCACCGTGGGACTCGCCCGCGGTGAGGAAGCGGAACACGCCGGACATTATTTCTGCGACACCTGGGCTCCGTCTGCCTTCAGGACGAACGGCGTAATGAAGACCACCATTTCCCGATTCGGGTCGGTCTGCTTCGTCGTGGCCTTGAACAGGTAGCCGATGACCGGAATGTCTCCGAAGAACGGAACCTTGCGAACGTTCTCATCGGTCTGGCGCTGCCTGATGCCGCCGATCACCAGCGTCTCGCGCTCTTTGACGACCACCTGGGTGTTGGCGGTCCGCTTGTTGATGCTCGGGACGAAACCGCCGCCCGCGACGGGGACGTTCGCGCCCACGGAGTTGTTCTCGACGTTCACCACGAGCTTGACCTTGACGGTCTCGCCCTCTCGCACCACCGTCGGCGTCACGTCGAGCTTGAGCAGCGCCTCCTTGAACTGGATCTGGGTGCCGGCCGAGCTCACCGTCGCGTACGGGATCTCGCTGCCCAGCGAGATCGTCGCCTTCATATTCTCCGTCGTGACGATCTCGGGCTTGGCCAGCGAGGTCGTCTTGCTCATGTTCTCTAGCGCGTCGAGAACCACGTTGATGTTCATCTTCCTCGACACGATCCCAAAGGCGATGCTGGCGGGACTCACCCCCGTCAGGGTCGCGCCCGGGAAGTCGACGATGTTGCCGCCGAGCGGCAGACCGTTCGAGGAGCTGACGGGCAGGAAGCTATCGAGCGTCAGGGCGGGGTTATTGGGGGGCGTATTGAAGAACACCGGAGGGATGCCGCCGGTCGGCGACGTCCGCCCCGCAAAACCCTGGCCGACCAGGACATCACCACCGGTGGTGACCCGGCGCACGGCCGCCCCGCCCCAGGAAATGCCGAGGGCGAAGAAGTCGGTCCGGTTGATTTCGTTCATCCTCGCCTCGATCTTCACTTGCGGCAGCGGCACGTCGAGCTTCTCGCGGATCAGCTTCTTGATCCGCTCGAGGTCTGCCTCGTAGTGGCGGATGAAGATCGAGTTCGTCGGCGCGTGCGCCTGGATCGTGATGCCCTTCGCGAGCACGTCGGCGGTGGGCATCGGCGGCGGCGCGCCAGGTCCGGCCGCGGGCGCGGTGCCGTACAGCGCGGAGAACGGCGGAGCGGCGATCGGCGGCATTCCACCCGGAGCGCCGGGCGCCGGCCCGGCGCCGCCCGTGATGCCCAGAATCCCCTGGAGGGTCTTCACGAGCTCCACGGGATCCGCGTAGCTGAGGCGAATCGTCTCTTCCTTGAGCGGGCCGCGCGCCTGCGCCTCGCGAAGCGCGAACTCGGCCGCGCGCTGGCGTTCGTTCGCCTCCTGCTCCTTGATCTTCGCCTCGGCCGCTTTGGTGCGGATGTCGTTCTCTGCCTTCAACCTCGACTCCTCGACACGCAGCTGTGACTCGCGCTCCTTGATGAGCTGATCGGTCGAGACGATCCGGACCACGCCGTCCTTCTCGATCTTCTGCAGGCCCCGCGTGTCGAGGACTGTCTGGAACGCGAGATCCCAGGGCACGTTGCGGAGCGTGATCGACATCTTGCCCTTGACGTCATCGCCGATGACGATGTTCTTGGTGCTCTCGGCGGCCAGAATGCGAAGGAGGTTGACGACGTCAGCATCCTTGAAGTCGAACGAGATCAGCCGCGAGCCGCCCGACGGTGCCTGCTGCGCCGCGGGCTGCGCGGCCTGGGCCATGCGGACCGGGAGCTGGCGACCGGTCGGCGTCGCCGGCTCGTTGGCGGGCTCCTTCGGGGCGGTCGTGTCGCTGGTCCCTACCGTTGCGGTCGGAATGACGATCGCCAGGCCGTCTTCTTCCTCCCGGATCGCGTAGCCGATATTGCGTGTCAGTTCGAACACCACCCGCGCGACCCCCTGCTTGTACTGGCCGCCGCGAATCTGCTTGACGGGGTCGGCGCCCACGGCCAGCGGAGTTTTGCGCCAGGCGTAAACGGTGTCCTCGAGGTCGATGACGAGCCGCTTCGGCGCATCAATCAACTCCGCGGTGTACTTTGGCTCCCGTGACGTCTTGACGTATACGGTGACCGAGTCCTGTTGAGTAGACACGGTCACGTCGCTCAAGACCGTGGGCGTCGTCTGCGCCTGGACCTGCACCTGCGGCATCAGCAGCACGACCGCCACGCTCACCGCGAGCATCACGATGGGGATCCGCCATTCAATTTTCATTAATTTGTCGCCAGTTTGAGAACCACGCGGTTTGTGGGTACGCCCGGCTTCGGCGTCACCTGGAACACCACGCTGTCGGAGCCGATCTCCAGCAGGCGGCCATCCCCGAGCGTGTCCCCGGGTTTGAGGATGTATCCGATCCCTTCGGGTGTCTCGACCAGAGCGAGGGTTGCGTTGGAGCTGCGCACGATGCCCGTCAAGCGCGCTGCGGCCACCGTGGAGCCCGCCGCGCCCTCCTTGATCTCGAGCGTCTCGAACGGATCACGACGCCCCTTGGCCTCGTACTTCGGGATTTCGGGGGCCGTCGCCTCGAGCGCGGCGACGGACGGCTTCGTCGCTGCCGTCGCGGGCGCGCCGGGAGCTGCTGGGCCGGGCGTGGCCATCGGTGATTTGGGCGCCGCCGGAGGAACCGGCTGCGGCGAGCCGCCACACGCGGCGAGAATACTCGCCAGGCCGACCGGAATGAGGAGTGCTCGTCGGGCCGTCACTTTGGCGCTCCCGGCTTCGGGGACCCTACCGGCCGGTACTGATAGGTCGCGAGCGTGAGCTCGGCACGCACCGCGCGCCCCGGGCGGTTCGTGGCCGCGAACTTGAGATCCTTCACCGTCACGACGCGCGGGAGCCGAGCCACACGCTCGAAGAACTCACCCAACTGGTGATACGAACCCTCGGCATTGATCGTGATCGGGATCTCCGCGTAGTAATCCTTGATCTGCGCCTCACGCGGCTGGAAGAGCGCGACGCCGAGCCCTGCCTGGGTGCCCGCGTCCGAAATCGCGCGATAGAGCGTGGGCATTTCTCGCTCGCCCGGCAGTCGCTCCTTCAGGGCGGCGATCTTCACCTCGAGCTCCTGTGCCTCGCGCCGGAAGCGCGCGATGTCGGCAACCATCGCTCGGCTCTTCGCGACCTCATCGCCGAGCGAGGCGTTCTGTGCGCGGAGCTGGGAAACCTTTGTATCGAGCGGCGAGAGCAGCAGGAAATAGGCCGCCGCGCCGATGATCGCGAGTCCGAAGACACCCAGGAGAATCTTCTGGGGCTTGGGAGCGTTGACGATCGGATCGAAGATTGCCGGGAGCGCCATGCTAGCCCTCGAAGCGGCAGGTGACCTCGAAGGTCACCAGGGGATTTGGCCGGGCCAAGTCGCGCCGGGATACCACGATATCGACTTCCTTGAACTTGCCGGAGGCCCTCAAGTTCTGCATGAAGTCGGACACCGCGGTCGTGGAGAACGCCGAGCCGGACACCTTGAGAACCTGGTTGCGCTCGTCGAGACCGGTAATCCAGACGTCCTTCGGAACCATGCTGGCGAAGGTGTCGACAAGCATGATCGGGCGGGCTTGTCCTTTCGTCAACTCCTCGAGAACCACGAGCCGTTTCCGAAGCTCGGCGGTCTGGTCCTTCAGTTGGCTGCCCTGGCCGATCGTCGCCTTGAGCTGGACGAGTTCCTTGCTTCGCTTGTCGATCTCCTCGGTCAGTGTCGCCTCTTCGCTCGAGAGCGTCCACCAGTAGTACCCGATGCCGCCGAGGGCAACCACGTAGATGATCAGAAACAGCCACCCGAGGTTGAAGGCGGGAAGCGTGGGCAGCCTGAAGCCTGCACCCCTCCTCTTGGACTCGGGCGCGAGGTTGATCCGGATCATTTCGCCTTGTCTCCTGGCCGCCTGAGCGCGAGGCCGACCGCTACCGCCAACGCCGGTCCCGCCGCGCTCGCTTCGTCGGCATGCTGCGGATCGACCTCGATACGTTGAAGCGGCCGCGCCAACTCGACTGGGATACCCCAGTTGGACGACAGGTAGTCGTTCAGGCCCGGGAGCAGAGAACACCCACCCGCGAGCACGATCTTCCCGATCCGCTCGGACTCCGCGGTCGACGCGAAGTAGTCGAAGGTCCGCTGCACCTCGAGTGAGAGTTCCCGGGAGACCGCCTCCAACGCCGGGACGACCGCTTCCCAGCGGACGCCGACGTCACGGCCGAGCTTGGCCGCCTCAGCCTGCTCGAAGGGAATCTTCAACTGCTGCGCGATCGCCTGGGTGTAGTTGTTGCCCCCAAACGGAATATCCCGCGCGAAGATCGTCGAGCCCCCCCGCACCACGTTGGTCTTCATGATCGAAGCGCCGATGTCGATCAGTGCGACGGCCTCACGCTGCTCATCGGGGAAGTTGAGCTCGAACTGGTTGCCCAGCGCAAAACTGTCCACGTCGACGATTGTCGGCGTCAGCCCCGCCTGCTCGACGACCGAGGCATACTCCAGAACCTTCGATTTCTTCACGGCGACCAGGATCAGGTCGAGCATCGCGTCATGCTTGCCGACGCCGTGGTAGTCGAGGAACACCTCGTCGATCGCGAACGGGATGTGATGCTCGGCTTCGAGCTGCACGACGTCATGCACTTCCTTGGCCGGGACCTCCGGGATCTGGACCTTCTTGATGATGAGCTCGCGGCCACAGATCGCGATCGTGGCATCCCTTCCTTTGACCCCGGCCTTCGCGACTGCGCTCCTGATAACCTCGATGACCGTGCCGGGATCCTTGATGGTTCCGTCGGCCACAGCGTCGGGAGGAAGCGGAGCGATGCCGAGCGCCGTAGTCCGGTACGTGCCGCCGGTCTCCTTGAGCTGGAGCACCTTGACGGCGCTCGATCCGATGTCGAGCCCGAAGATTTCTGAGGCCTTGCGGAAAAACGCCATAGTTGAACGCCTTTCTCCCTCGTGGCTAAGTAGTATAGGCGCGGCGCCTCAGCGGGCCAATATTTTCACATGCACTACATTTGGCGTCGAGACTCCGCACGGCCCCTATGGGTGGAATTCGAACGCCGGTCCGTTGTCGGACCGCGGAGCATTGTAGCCCCGATCGCGCCTCAGCGCTCCCGCCAGTTCGAGAGCGCGTGGCGGACGCGATTGCCTGCGGCCGGCGAGCCTAGCGTACGGTGCCGTCTGACGACGGCCTCGATCGTGCGTGACGCGCCATTGAACGTGCCCGTTGACCGCATGACCACGACACCGTTCGTGTCGCGCGCGGCGTCCACGTCGACGAGGGCTTCACCCGTCAGCGCGGCGTCGCCTGGCGCTGAGTCATTGCGGATGCTCACTGTGCACATACCCTCGGCAAGCGTGAATCCCGGCAGCGGCGAGCTGTTCAGGCTCGGGAGTGGCACCCAGGGCGCCTCGGGCGTGGCCCCGGCAAGAAGGCTGGTCCACGAATCGTCCGGGTCTGCCGAGGCGATGAGCCGGCTGTAGCCGACCTCGATCCCCGCCTCGGCGAGCCAGCGAGCGCGTGCGGTGTCTCCGAGGTTCCGTGCGATGCGAGGTTCGAGCACGCTCGCCGACATGAACGCCAAGACGAGCGCGCTCAGCGCCAAGAGAACGATCAATGACAGGATCAGCGCCACGCCGTCTTCGGTCCGCCTCGCATTCATGGTCTCGGAGCCAGCACGGTGGAAAGCTCGACGCGCCATTCGCCACCGGACGCCTCACGGTAGGCCACAGCCACCCGGATCGTCTTGCAGGTGACCGCTGACGCCGCCCCTTCGGCGCAGCCCGCTCCCCCCCGGTCTACTACGGTGGTCTCGCGGCGGAAGCGAGGGGCAGCGCTGATCGCTCCGTAGCCCTCTCGTGTGACGCCCGCGGCGAGGAGGGGGCTGTCCCAGGAGTCGAGCGCGACGCCACGAAAGAGCTCGAGGCGCTCCTCGGCGAGGACGATAGCGGTCGTCTCGTTCCGCCCCGACTCGACGGCGCCCACGGCATACCGAAGACCGGACGCGACAGCCACGAGCCCGACGGAGAGCACGCACGTCGCGACGAGAATCTCTACGAGCGACAGACCTCCCGTGTCCCTCACTGGACGCTCACCCTTCCAGAGACCGCGACGACCACGCGGCGCGTACGACCACCCGTCTGATCGCTCACCGTGTAGGCGCCGGCGGGCGCCGCCGCGCCGAGATGGGTGAAGACCACGGGGGGCCCGTTCGCGCTCACGAGAGCGTCCCCGGAGAGTTTGACCGCCTGGCCTGCGGTGGCCGCAACCGCCGTGCCGCTGCATGCGCCTCCGCCGGGCACCTCGAAGCGCACACGACCGCCGCTCACGGCGACGCACACTGGCGCGTTGAGGGAGATGGCGAGGAGTCGTCCGTGGCTGATGGCGCTGGCCAGCTCCGCAGCCGCGGCCCGGAGCGCCGCGGTCCGCCAGGAGTCCATCAACGCCGGCGCTGCGAGCGAGGACAGGAGTGCGAGGAGAGAAAGCGCGACGAGAAGTTCGACGAGTCCGAACCCCTGCGTCTCTAGCAGGTTGCGGAAAAAGCGGGTGAATAGCGGGCTCGAGGTTGGCTCATCACCGCACCAGACACCGGGCGGGCGCTTCGCTCGGGGTTCACTTGCCGCGTCCGCCCCACGGACGTTGCGACAAATTGAGCGAGCCGC
>JBGQEL010000045.1:0-31196 GCA_041496385.1 Methylomirabilia bacterium
AGCGACTTGGCGAGCAGCCCGGGATTGCGGTACGCGACGCAGTAGACGCCGCTGCCCAGTCGGATGCGCTGCGTGTCCATGGCGGCCGCGGTCAGGGTCGCGATCGCCTCGTAGCAGTGCATGTCTCCCCCGCGCGGTGGCGATTCCTGAAAGTGGTCCGACACCGAGAACCAGTCGAAGCCCTTGGCGTCGGCGAACTTCCACAGCTTGCGCATCTCGCCGAGCGGACCGCCCATGTGACCGATGTGGATCCCGAACTTCATGTCTTTTCTCCTTGGGAGCGCTCGATCGGGATCAACGCCGACATCATCCGAGCTCCCGTATCCGGGCCGCCGTGTAGCCCAGGAGCCCTCCGAGCACGGCCTCGTTGTCGGATCCGGGTTGGCGCGACCAGCCGGCCACCCGGCCCGGGGGGCGCGAGAGCGACGGCACGATCCCCTGCGTGACGATCTCGCCCATCTCCGGATGGGCGAGCCGCAGCAGATCGCCGCGGCTCCAGCAATGCGGCTCGCGGACGAGGTCGGCCACCGAGTTGACCGCGCTCGCGGCGAGCCCGGCTCCCCGCAGCGCGGACACCGCTTCGGCACCGGGCAGCGTGCCGACCAGCTTGGCCACGTCCTCCCGGATCCCGTCGCGATCCGGGGGCGGCCGCCGGCCCAGGCGCGCGAGCGCGCCCGAGACGTCAGGCCAGGACGGGGCCGATACCGCCACGAAGCGGCCGTCGGCGGCCTCGACGGTGACGCCGGCCGGATAGAGCGGCGAGTCGCCGCCGGCGCGCTCGCGCCGGATGCCAAGCGCGCTGCGCACCGCCAGGAGATCACCGGTCAGCCGGAGCGCGGCCTGGAACATGGCGGT
Organism: Methylomirabilia bacterium; assembly: GCA_041496385.1. Taxonomy (GTDB): domain Bacteria; phylum Methylomirabilota; class Methylomirabilia; order Rokubacteriales; family CSP1-6; genus AR19. The sequence goes on from JBGQEL010000045.1 coordinate 856, forward strand.
GTCCACCACCTGCCCCTGGCCGTCCACGTCGCGCCGCAGCAGCGCCGCCATCATGCCCAGCACGTTGAAGAGCGCCGTCGTGTAATCGCCGGCCATGACCCCGTCGCGGAGCGGCGGCCGGTCCGGCCAGCCGTTCAGGTAGGTGATCCCGCCGAAGGCCAGACCGACCGGGTTGAACGCGGCGCGCCCGGTGTACGGCCCGGTCTGCCCGAAGCCGGACGAGCGCAGGAGCACGAGCCCCGGGTTGACTGCGAGGAGCGTGGCCGGTGCGAGGTCCCAGCGCTCGAGCGTCCCGGGCCGGAAGTTCTCCACGATCACGTCGCTCACGCGCGCCAGGGCGAGGAACGCCTCGCGGCCGCCGGGGGCGCGCACGTCGAGCGTGATGCTGCGCTTGTTGCGGTTGGTCACCACGAACCCCGGGCTCTTGCGGCCCTGCGCGTCCGCGGCCACGCTCGGCAGCTCGACCATGATCACGTCGGCGCCGAAGTCGCCGAGCAGGGCGGCGGCGGCCGGGCCCGCCAGCCACTGCGAGAGGTCGAGCACGCGGAGCCCGCGCAGGGGGCCCCACCCGGGAACCGCCCCGGATGCCGGCGGCCCCTGCGCCTCGACTCGCGCCCGGGCCTCGATCCGCTCGATGGCCGACCGCACGGCCTCGGTGTGCTCGCCGAGCCTCGGGGCACGCCGCGGGCTCGGGACCGGCGTCCGCGTGAGCAGCGGCACCGGCGCGGGGGCGAGGAACTCCCGGCCCGTCGCAGACGTGAGGTGCAGGATGGCCTCGCGCGCCTTCACGTGCGCGTCCGCGATGATGTCGTCCGCGGAGCGCACCGCGGTGCCGGCCACGCCGACCTTCGCGAAGCGGGCCTCGACGTCGGCGTGGTCGTGCCGGGCGATCCAGGAGCCCACCAGCTCGTCGGAGGCCGGCCGGTTCAGGAGACGCGCGGCGGGGGTGGCAAAGCGCGGGTCCTTCGGCGCGTCGGGGGCCTCGATCGCCTCGCAGAGGCGGGCGAAGGGCTGGTCGCCCGCGCCGGAGACCGCGATCCATCCGCCGTCCCGCGTCCGGTACACGTTCGCGGGGACCACGATGGGCGACTCGGTGCCGAGGCGCTCGGCCACCGCCCCGGTCCGATCGTGGCGAACGACGACCTCTTCCTGCATCCGCAGCGCCGTCTGGTAGAGGCCGAGGTCCACGACCTGGCCGCGGCCGCTGCGCCGGGCGTGGAAGATCGCCATCAGCAGCCCGCTCGCGCCGTGGATGGCGGTCCAGCTCTCGGCCAGCGGCACCGTGACCGGCAGCGGCGCGCGGTCCGGGAACCCGGTCACGAACTGCACGCCGGAGAAGGCCTGGGCGATGCGGTCGTCGCCACGCTCGCCGGCCAGCGGCCCGGTCTGCCCGAACGGCGAGATGCGCAGCGTGACGAGCCGCGGGTTGCGGCGCTCGAGCTCCTCCGGCGCCAGCCCGGCCGCCTCGAGGCGGCCCGGGCCCAGATCCTCGACCAGCGCATCGGCGGTGGCCAGCAACCGCACCAGCCACGGGTCCGTCGAGAGCTCCCCCAGCTCGGCCTGCACGGAGTGCTTGCCGCGGTTCTCCGACTGGAAGGCGAGCGAATCCTCCCCGTCGAGGCCGGGCCCTCGCTGCCGCATCGGCGAGCCGCCGCGCGGCTCGATCTTGACGACGGTGGCCCCGAGATCGGCGAGGAGCCCGCCGGCCAGCTCGCCGGCCGGGGTCCCGGCCAGCTCCACGATCACGACCCCGGCGAGCGCGCCGCCGCGGCCGCCGTCCGGAAGACCGAGCGCCTCGGTCATGACCGGCTCAGCTCAGCCCGAAGACGCGGGCCGCGTTGCCGTAGAGCCACTTCTCCTTGACCGTGTCCTTCAGCGGCAGCCCGAGATACTCCTGGATCAGCGTCTCGTACGGCTGGCCGACCAGCCCGGCCGAGAGGCCCACCATCACCTTGTCCTGGATCAAGGTGTTGCCGAACTGGATCAGCATCTCCCAGCCCGAGCCCGGCTGGCCCAGGTAGCGCGCGCGATGCGCGGAGGTGTCGAGGTGCAGGTTCGGATGCCGGCGCACCAGCGCGACCATCTCGTTCACCCACGGCCAGCCGCCGAGCCCGCCGATGATCTTGAGCTCGGGGAAGTCCATCGCCACCTGGTCGAGGTTGCGCGGGTGGCCCAGGTCGTAGGGCCGGTCGTTGGCGTAGTTCATCGAGGAGTAGATGCGCACCGGGATGCCCAGCTCGGCCGCCTTGGTATAGAGCGGATAGTAGCGGCGGTCGCTCGCGGGGATGCAGTCCACGAGCGCGGAGATGCCGAGGGCGCTGAAGCCCTCGTCGCGCACCAGGCGCTCCAGCTCGCGTACCCCGCTCATGCCCTTGTGCTCGAGGATGCTGATGCGGGCCAGCCCGATGAAGCGGCCGGGGAACCGCCGCATGAGCTCCGTCGTCTCCGAGTTGGGCAGGCCGAACGGCACCGAGCGCACGATGCCGAGCGTGGCGAGATGCTTCATGTAGGCGTCCAGATCTCCCGCCGGCCGATGGTCGGCCCCCTCGCGGCGGGAGCGGAAGATCCGCCCGTAGTTGGCCATGCCGTAGCCGGGCTGTGCGGGAGCCCCGGCCGCGGCCGGCTCCGGCTCCGCGGGCTTGGCCACCGCGTTCGCCCCGTACGGCACGCTGCACTCCATGTCGATGATCCGTGGCATTCGATCGCTCCTCGTGGATAACGGTGATCACGCTCGTTCTGCTCAGGACCATTCGGCCGGGGGCCGGTCCAGCGCCGCGCGATCCCACCGCGCCAGCGTGGCCGCCCGGTCGTACGCGTTCTGGTAGAACTCCAGCACGGCCACGTCCGGCGACGGCGCTCCGCGCACGGCTTCATAGGGGAGAATGAAATTAGCCAGCGGTCGCTCGTAGTACGCCCCGGCGGGCGAGATGGCGGTATCGCCCAGGCCCGGAGGCTCGGGGCGCGCGTACGCGTAGAACGCGGGTTCCCGTACCGCGCCGCTTCCGAACCAGAATCCGAGACTGATCTCCTCGTGGGAGTTCGCCTCCCGGATGACCCACCACTCGCTCGCGTCCTTCTCGGGCGCCCGCCGGCCGGAGAATCGGGTGAGCGCGAGATCGGGGGCGCCCCAGAAGAAATGCACCGGGCTCGACTTGCCCAGGAAGCGCCCCGCGAAGCGCTTGAGGATCCGATCGGCGTGCGCCAGCATCCGGAAGAAGCGCTGGGCCTGGCCGGGCTCGTACGACGCGTGCGTCCGATCCTCGGCAAACGGGATCGGATGGTCCACCTCGACGGGGACGGGCCACATCTTCACGGGGACCCCGAGCTCGCTCAGCAGGCCCTGGTACTCCCGGTAGAACTCGGCGACCGCCTGGGGCCGCAGCGGCGCCGCCCGGCTCGCCCCGTCGCTCGTCTCGAGCACGAGCCGGTGGTCGACGAAGTCGAACTCGACCGTGAGCGTTCGCAACCCGTACGGCATCGGAGTCGTCGTCAGCCCGCGCGAGGTCAGATACAGCGGGACGTTCCACCAGTGGTTCTGCCGGGGCGTGAGCGCGAGCCGCGTCTTGCCGACGACCTGCATCCACATGTGCAGCGTGTCGTGGGTCGCCTGCCACTCCGCCAGCGGCAGGCTGGGCCACGGAGCCTCCCCCGGGTTCATGGATGCCTGGTGGCTCTACTTCTTTTCCTGGGCGACGGCCGCCTCCGCGGCCTGGAAGCCGATCTTGCTATGGGTCCCGTCGCAGAAGGGCTTGGTGACCGACGCGCCACACCGGCACAGCGCGATCCGCGGTCCCCGTGCGCTCGTGTCGACCTTGTTGCCGTCGACATCCACCAGCTCGATCTCGCCTTCCACCAGATACGGGCCGTTGGGCCGGATGGTCACCTTGACGGGCATCGATGCACCTCCTCAGGGATGGGTGAACTCGTGCCGGATACAGTACCGCGATCAGGCCCACCTTGACAGTGCCCCGCAGTCAACGCAGTATCCCGTCGGAGGAGACCCCCGTGCGCGCAATCCTGACCGCCCTGACCGCCATCCTGCTGCTCCTGCCCTGCTCCGCCCAGGCCCAGAGCGTGCTCCGCATCGGGCTCAACGACGACCCGGACGCGCTCGACCCGACGATCAGCCGCGCCTACACCGGCCGCCTGGTCTTCGCCGCGCTCTGCGACAAGCTCTTCGACGTCACGCCCGATCTCAAGATCGTGCCCCAGCTGGCCACCGGCTTCGAGTGGGCGGCCGACCGCAAGTCGATCGTGATCAAGCTCCGGCCCGGCGTCCGCTTCCAGGATGGCGAGCCGTTCAACGCGGAGGCGGTGCGCTTCAACATCGAGCGGCACCAGACCACACCGGGGTCGTTCCGCAAGTCGGAGATCGGCGAGATCCAGAGCGTGGACGTGGTCAACGACCTCACCGTGCGGCTCAACCTCTCCCAGCCGCTCGTGCCGCTGCTGGCCGCCCTCACCGACCGCGCGGGCATGATGGTCTCGCCCAAGGCGGCGCGGGCGCTCGGCGACAAGCTCGGCACCCAGCCGGTCTGCGCCGGCCCGTACCGGTTCGTGCAGCGGGTGGCCCAGGGCAAGATCGTGGTCGAGCGCGTCGCCGACTACTGGGACAAGGCGAGCTTCGCGGTCGACCGCATCGAGTTCGTGCCCATCACCGACTCGACCTCGCGCCTGGCCAGCCTGCGCTCGGGCGATCTGCACATGATCGAGCGCGTGTCGCCCACCGATCTGGCCGAGATCCGCGGCGACGCCAAGCTCAAGGTCGTCGGCGTGCCCGAGCTCGGCTACCAGATGATCCCGTTGAACGTCGCCAACGGCCCCAAGAGCAAGGCGCTCGCCGACGCCCGGGTGCGGCGGGCGATCGAGCTCGCGATCGACCGCGACACGCTCATCCAGACCGTGTTCGCGGGCGAGTACATCCCGGGCAACCAGTTCGTCAGCCCGGCCAGCCCCTTCTACAACGCCAAGGTGCCGGTCGCCAAGCGCGACGTGGCCCGGGCCCGACAGCTCCTGCGCGAGGCCGGCCAGCCGTCGCTGGCCTTCACGCTGATCGTGCCCCCGGAGCGCGATCGGCAGGAGGCGGCGCTGATCCTGCAAGCCATGCTGGCGGAGGCCGGCATCACGATGACGATCCAGTCCCAGGAGAACGTCACGATGCTGCAGGCGGGCCGGCGCGGCGACTTCGAGGCCTACTTCACCTTCTGGAGCGGCCGGCCCGACCCCGACGGCAACATCTTCAGCTTCACGACGTGCAAGGGCGCCCAGAACGACAGCCACTACTGCAATCCCGAGGTGGACGCGCTGCTGACCCGGGCCCGCCAGGTGGCCGACCCGGGCGAGCGCAAGAAGCTCTACGACCAGGCCACCGAGCTCATCCAGCGCGACGTCCCGCGGCTGATCCTCTGGCACCGGCGCGTGTTCACCGGCCTGAGCGCCAAGATTCAGGGCTTCACCCCTTATCCCGACGGGATCATCCGCTTCAGGGGCCTCCGGCTGAACTGAGGCGGCATTGGCGCTCTGGCTCTACGTCGCGCGCCGCCTCGCGGTGCTGGTGCCGACGCTCTTCTTCGTCTCGGTGCTGATCTTCTCGCTCCAGCAGCTCCTGCCCGGCGACGCGGCAGTGGCGCTGGCGGGCGAGGAGAACGACCCCGCCGCGGTCGCGGCCATCCGGGCGCGCTACCACCTCGACCGGCCGATCCCGGTGCAGTACGGCCTCTGGCTCGGGCGGGTGCTGCAGGGCGACTTCGGCGAGTCGCTGCGCAGCCGCATCCCGGTGCGCGAGCTGCTCGCCTCGAAGCTGCCGGTCACCATCGAGCTGGCGCTCTGCTCGATGGCCATCGCGCTCCTGATCGGCATCCCGGCCGGCATCGTCTCCGCGGTGCGCAAGGGCACCGTGGTGGATGCCGCCGCCAACCTCCTGGCGCTCTCCGGGCTCTCGGTGCCGCACTTCTGGCTCGGCATCATGCTGATCCTGCTCTTCGCGGTGCGCCTGGGCTGGCTGCCCGCCTCGGGCTACGTGACGCCGTGGGAGGACCTCGGCCGGAACCTGACCACCATCCTGCTGCCCTCGTTCGTCCTCGGCACCGGGGTGGCCGGCGTCATGATGCGCCACACCCGCAGCGCCATGCTCCAGACCCTGGGCGCCGACTACGTGCGCACCGCGCGGTCCAAGAGCGTGCCCGAGCGGCTGGTGGTGCTGAAGCACGCGCTCCGCAACGCGCTGATCCCGATCATCACCCTCGGCGCGATCGAGTTCGGGCGCCTCCTGTCGGGCGCGGTGCTCACCGAGCAGGTCTTCGCCATCCCCGGCTTCGGCAAGCTGCTGGTCGACGGCGTGTTCAACCGCGATTACGCCGTGGTGCAGGCCGTCGTGCTCGTCTCGGCCGGCCTCTACGTGTTGCTGAACCTGGGCGCGGACATCCTCTACTTCCTCGCGAACCCGCGCCTGCGGGGCTCCACGTGAGCGCGACCCCGGTCGTCTTCGCCGCGCCCGCGGTGGCGGTGGGCCGGCGCTACAAGGCGGCGCGCCAGCTCGCGCGCCGGCCCGCCGCCATGATCGCGCTCGCGGTCGTCCTCGGCTTCGTCCTGGTGGCGCTGGCGGCCCCACAGCTCGCGCCGTTCGACCCCACCGCGATCGACTACCGCGCGATCCGGAAAGCCCCCTCCGCGGCGCACCCGCTCGGCACCGACGAGGTGGGCCGCGACGTGCTGTCCCGCCTGCTCTGGGGCGCGCGCGCCTCCCTGCTGGCCGGCGTCATCCCGGTCACCATCGCGGTGGCGCTCAGCGTCCCGCTCGGCCTCCTCTCGGGCTACCTCGGAGGCTGGGTCGACGGGCTTATAATGCGCATCAACGACGCCATGCTCTCGATCCCGTTCCTCATCGTGGCCATCGCGCTGGCCGCCTTTCTCGGCCCGGGGCTCGGCAACGCCATGATCGCGATCGGGATCGCGGCCCTGCCCACCTTCGTCCGGCTGGTGCGCGGCACCGTGCTCGCGATCAAGACCGAGGAATACGTCGAGGCGGCGCAGGCGCTCGGCTGCTCGCGCCGGCGCGTCGCGCTCCGTCACATCCTGCCCAACACGCTGCCGGCGCTCTTCATCCAGGTGAGCATCACGGTGGCCGCGGCCATCATCGCCGAGGCGAGCCTCTCGTTCCTGGGCCTGGGCCAGCAACCGCCCGCGCCGTCGTGGGGCAGCATGCTCAACGCGGCCCAGCGCTACCTCTCGCAGGCGCCCTGGATGGCGCTCTACCCGGGCCTGATGATCTTCGGGATCGTCATGGCTCTCAACGTCCTGGGCGACGGCCTGCGCGACGCCCTCGATCCGCGATACCAGTAGCGCCACCAAGTAAGCCACCAAGCAAGAAGGAGGCGAGACCCGTGAGCGACGTCTGCATGACCCCGATCATCAACCCCAGGGCCTGGCGGGGCGAGACGCTCGCCCGCGAGACCTCCTGGATCGTCACCCTGACCGAGGCCGAGATCGCGGACATCGACCGCGCGCTGGCCACCGCGAAGGCCTCGGGCGTCACGCTCGAGGGAATCCAGCGCGAGCATTTCCCGCTCACCGTGATGCGCGGCCGGCTCGAGCAGGCGGTGGCCGAGATGTACGACGGCCGCGGGTTCGTCGTGCTGCGCGGGCTGCCGGTCCGCCGGTACACCGACGACGAGGTCGGCCTCATCTTCTGGGGCTTCGGCCGCTACATGGGCGCGCCGCTCTACCAGAATCCGCAAGGCGAGCTGCTCGGCCACGTCTACGACCACGGGCGGACCTACGGCAACATCGACGTGCGCGGCTACGAGACCAACGCCTACCTGCCGTACCACACCGACGCGGGCGACATGGTGGGGCTCCTCTGCCTGCGCCGCTCGCTGGAGGGCGGACTCAGCAGCATCGTGAGCTCGGCGACGGTGCACAACGAGATCCTGGCCCGGCATCCCGAGTACCTCGGCCTCCTCTACAACGGCTACTACTACATCCGCCGCGAAGCGGCCCTGACCGAGCGCGGCGTCTCCGAGCGCCCGATCCCGGTGTTCGGCCACCAGGACGGTGTCGTGAGCTGCCGCTACATCCGCAACCAGATCAACGCGGGGGCCGTGAAGCGCGAGGTGCCGCTGACCACCTTCGAGCGCGCGGCGCTCGACTTCCTCGACGAGCAGACCCGGCGGCCCGACCTGCGCCTGGACATGGACCTGCAGGCGGGCGACATCCAGTTCATCAACAACTACACGATCCTCCACTCGCGCACCGGCTTCGTCGACGGCCCCGAGCCCGACCAGAAGCGACACATGCTGCGGCTCTGGCTCAAGTTCCCGAAGCCGTGGCCGCTCAGCGCCGAGTTCCCCGCGCACATGGGCTACAGGCCCGCGCAGGACACCCCCGTGCTGATCGAGGCCGAGGCCTGAGCACGATGGCGGCCTGGCGGGAGGTGATCGCGGAGGGCGAGGCGGAGCGCTTCGAGGCGCTCGCGCGGAAGCTCGTGGGCGACGGTCGGCTCGACGGCCGCCCGCTCCACCGGAAGGCCCACGCGGCCCTCCACGCGCGCCTCGAGGTGGGCGAGGTGCCCGCCGACCTCCGCCACGGCCTCTTCGCCACGCCGGGGAGCTACGAGGCGTTCGTCCGCTTCTCATCGGGCGCGGGCCGCGCGCAGAGCGACCGCGTCCCCGACGTGCGCGCCATCGCGGTCAAGGTGGTCGGCGTCCGCGGCCCGAAGGTGATCCCCGGCCTCGAGGGCGCGGCCACGCAGGACTTCCTCGCGATCCTCTCGTCCACGTTCGCGTTCAGGGACCCCGCCGCGTTCGTCGACGTGGCCGTGGCCGCGCGCCGCGGCCGGCTCGCCGTGCTCGGCGCCCTGCTGCGGCACTTCGGCGTCGTCGGGCTCGTCCGGATGCTCGGGCGCCTGAAGGGCGCGATGGACGCGTCGGCGACGAGCCTCGCCGAGCGCACCTACTTCATCGCGCTGCCGATCCGGCTCGGCCCCGAGGCCGTGAAGCTTCGCTTCCGCCCCGTCGACGTCCCACCACCCCTCGCGGTGCCGGCGGGCCCGGAGGTGCTCATGGCGGAGCTGCGGGCGCGCGTGAAAGCCACGCCGCTCGCCTTCCGCCTGGAGGCGCAGCGCTTCGTCGACGAGGCGCGGACACCGATCGAGGACCCGGCGGTGGAGTGGCCGGAGGGCGTCGCGCCCTGGGTCGCCGTGGCGCGCCTCATGATCCCCGCGCAGGACACCGAGTCGGCCGCCGGGCGGGCGCTCGCCGCCTACGTCGAGCGCCTTTCGTTCGACCCGTGGCACGCGCTCGCCGAGCACCGCCCGCTCGGGGCCATCATGCGCGCGCGCGGCGCGGCCTACCGGCGCGCCGTCGGCGCGCGCGCCGTCGTCGGGGAGCTCGAGGTGAAACCGCCGGCCGCCGTCATGCGCGGCTGAGGAGGAGCGGAGCATGCGACTTCGAGACAAGGTCGTCATCGTCACGGGCGGCGCCAAGGGGATCGGCCGCGCGTACTGCCTGGCCGTGGCCGCCGAGGGCGCGCGCGTCGTCGTCGCGGACGTCGCCGACCCGAAGCCCACCGTGAAGGAGGTCGAGGCGCGCGGCGCCCAGGCCCTGGGCGTCGAGTGCGACGTGTCGCGCGAGGCGGACACGCAGCGCCTGGCGACCGAGACGCTCGCGCGCTTCGGCCGCATCGACGTGCTCGTGAACAACGCGGCCCTCTACGGCACGCTGCAGCGCCGGCCCTTCATGGAGATCCCCGTCGAGGAGTGGGACCGGGTCATGGCGGTCAACCTGCGTGGGCTCTTCCTCTGCGCGCGCGCCGTCTTCCCGGCCATGAAGGCGCAGGGCAAGGGCAAGATCGTCAACATCGCCTCGAGCACGTTCTTCAAGGGCGTCCCGCACTACATCCACTACACCACCTCCAAGGGCGGCGTGGTGGGGTTCACGCGCTCGCTCGCGCGCGAGCTGGGCGAGTTCGGAATCCGCGTGAACGCGATCGCGCCGGGCTTCACGCTGAGCGGCGAGAACGAGAAGAACATCTCGGAGGAGCGCAAGCGCGTCAACGTCGAGGCGCGGATGCTGAAGCGCCCCGAGGTCCCGGAGGACCTGGTGGGGACGCTCGTATTCCTGGCCTCGGACGACAGCGACTTCATGACGGGACAGACCATGCTCGTGGATGGCGGCGGGAGCGTCCATTGAGAGCCCGGCGGATCCGCACCGGGCTGCTGAGCGCGGGAGCCGGGCTCCTGCTGGCGGGCTGCATCGTCGAGCCCGTGGTGGTGCGCACGCCGCCACCGCCCCCGCCGCCGCGCGTCGAGGTCGTCGTCAGGCAGCCGGCGCCCGCGTACGTGTGGATCGAGGGGCACTGGGCGTGGCGCGGGGGCCAGGGCTACGTCTGGATCCCGGGGCACTGGGAGACGCCGCCGCGGCCGGGCTATGTCTGGGCGCCGGGCTACTGGGCGCCGCGGCACGACGGCCACATCTGGATCGAGGGTCACTGGAGGGAGCGCGAGGGGGAGCACGAACGCGGACGCGAGCGCGAGAGGGGACGCTGAGCATGCCCAAGGTCTTGACCGAAGCCCAGGTGCGCGCGTTCGAGCGCGACGGCTGCCTCTCGCCCGTCAGGGCGATGAGCGCCGAGCGCGCCCGCGCCTACCGCGCGCGGTTCGAGGCGCTCGAGGCGCGCGTGCCCGACATCAAGAAGATGAAGACCAAGTCGCACCTGCTCTGCCCGTGGGTGCTCGAGATCGCCGAGGACCCGCACATCCTCGACATCTTCGAGGATCTGATCGGGCCCGACATCCGCTGCTGGAGCATGGCGTGGCGCGTGAAGAAGGCCGACGGCCAGACCTTCGCCGGCTGGCATCAGGACTCCCACTACGGCTCGGCGGTGCCCGTCGTCCTCGGCGGGCTCGCGCTCTCGGAATGCGGCGTCGCCCAGGGTTGCCTGCGCGGCGTTCCGGGCTCGCACACCTGGGGCGCGCTACGCCACGAGGAGAGCGACGATCCGCGCAGCATCCTCGCCCGCGGCCAATACATCGTCGACGAGTTCGACGAGTCGAAGGCGGTGGACTTCGTGCTGCAGCCAGGCGAGATGGTGATGTTCACGAACTCGCTCGTCCACGGCTCGGCGACCAACGTCGGACCCGACCGCCGCTTCCTGCTGCTCGTCGAGATGCTCCCGACCTGGGCGAAGCCGGCGCGCGTGCGCCAGTCGGCGATGCTCCTGCGCGGGCGCGACACCATCGGCAGCTTCGACGACGAGCCGCGGCCGGATGGCGAGTACACGGAGACGGCGCTCGCGAACTGGCAGCGCGTCGTGGACGCGCGCGCCAAGCTCATCTTCGAGGACAGCCGCTACGGCCCGAGCGAGGCCTACGGGGGCAAGCGCCCGGCGACGTGATCCGGCATCCCGCGGCCGCCGCGCCGGAGCCCCACCTGATCGACCGGCTGATCGGGCTCGCGAAGCGCGTGCTCATCGTCGCGCTCCTGCTGCTGACCGCGCTCTACGCCGCCGACTCGATGCGCGTCTGGCTCCGGCAGGCCGGCGCGTCCGGCGGCGACGTCCTCGGCGCCGTCACGTTCTACCTCGCGGTCCGCCTCAAGAGCGGCAAGACCGAGATCTACTACGACCAGCCCCAGACCGAGATCTGCGTCCGCGCGCTGTTCCCGCACGACGGATACCGGCCGTGCTGGTACGCCGGCCGCGAGCGCGTGCGCGCCGGCTAGCGAGGGTCGCGCCACGCGGCGATGCGCCTGGCGCCGGGGCGAGATGTCCGCGTCGCCCTACGCTCGATGGCAGGGTCACCGTCGAGGGTGTACGCTCGCCCAGAAATGGTAGTCATCGATTTCGACCGTCATCCGCTGCTTCACGAGCTCGTGCAGGGCGCGCAGTGGGTGGGGACTGACGAGTTCCCTTCCTGCGTCGAGTGGGCCGACGCGCACGAGACGTGGCTGCGATTCGTCAAGGACACGGGAGGCTTCGCCCACTACCTCCCCAGGCTGCAGGGGCCAAAAGAGACTCGCGACGAGACGTTTGCGGAGATTGCCGTCGCCTACTTCCTCGTTACTCGGTGTGGGATGCCGCTGTTGGAATGGGAGCCGCTGGGTGCCAACGGTAAGCGCGGGGAGTTTCTGCTCGGGCGCCAACCGGTGTTCGTCGAGGTCAAGAGTCCAGGGTGGGAGGATGAGATCGTCCAGGCCGAGGGCCGGGACACTGAGCGCCTCAAGCAGCCTAAGTACATCCATGCCGAGGCGCGGGCAACGGCACCGTGGGCATCGATTCGGCACGCCGTGCGGAAGGCGTATCCCAAGATGCCCGACACGATGCCGACGCTCCTTGTCATCAATGACGATCTCGGAGTATCGCTGCTCGACTGGGGCGCGATCGTCACCGAGATCGGCCTATATACGCCGAGGAATCCTGGCCACACCACAGGTTATCTCGCGGAGGACGGGCCGTTTGTGGACGCACGGTGCGCGCGGCTAGGGGCGGTCGGTGTGTTCAGGGTCGACATGGTCGGCGACGGCATCCGCCATCGCTTCGCGATCTTCGAGAATCCCCACGCGCTACCCGCTGTCGCCGTGCCGCCAGACGTCGCCCCGGGCTGCCCTCGGTTCAACGGAGTCAGTCCCAGCACAACCGAGGCCGACGCTAGGCCGTGGTTCGTCGAGGAGGTCTTGAGGGATGAGGAGTGGATGCAGGACCCGACCGGGAAGGCACGCAAGGTAGCGCAGGAAGTCATCGACGAATTCAACGAGCGCCGGGGGCGTGCTCGAGAAGGCAATTGATCGAACGGGGCCGAGTCTCCCCCGCACGACCCCCTGAGACCACGATCGTGCGCGAGCAGTGTTGCTCGTGGATTCTCAGGTGTTACAAGCTCACCGCCGGCGCGCGATTTCGCGGCGGGTCGGCCGCGTACCGTCACCGAAGGTAGGCTGCCAGCAAGAGTGCTTGCCGGCGCCGCCCACGACGATGACGCTGATGTCGTCGGGCTTCAGCACGATGGGCAGCATCGTGTCGGGCGCCGCGACCGCGCCCCAGCGCTCGACCTGCTGGCGCTGGTACTCCTTGCCCAGGCGTGCGAAGGGGAAGCGCGCGTGCTCGAAGAGGAACTCCTTCACCTGTCGCTTCGTGTAGCCGTCGCGCGCGATGGTGGCCGCGTGCTCGGGGCCGAGCGAGAGGAGCGGCCAGCCCCGGCCGAGCAGGTTGTTGCTGCCGGCCTGGCCCATGGCGCCGGCCACCGTGAGCAGGACGCCGAGGCCGGTGTTGCTGAAGTGGTCCTGGATGTTGTGCGGCCCCTCGCAGCCGAACGCGGTGACGACGCTCGCGTCCCGGGGGAGGCCGGCCTCGACGAGGAGCGCCTCCCACGGACTCTCGGCCTCGTTCTCGGCCACGCAGGAGGCGAGCTTCGCGGGGCTCCCCTGCGTGGCCCGATCGCCCGTGCCGGGCAGCCCGCCGCCGACGTTCATCAGGACGAGGCGCACGGCGCGGCCGATGGTGACGTTGGCGCGGACGCCCTGGCCGAAGGCGTTGTAGCCGGCGTTGATCCCGAGCTCGCGGGCGATCGGCCCGTTCACCACGAGGAGCGGCGCCACCGGGTGCGTCGTCGCCTGGACGGAGTCCAGATTGAAGAGCGGGTCGGCGAGCGCCTCGAGCCCCGCGAGGATCACGGGGAAGTACTCGGGTCGGCAACCCGCCATCACCGCGTTGACCGCGATGCGCTCCACCGTGGCCTCGCCCTGGCGCGGCGGCAGCACGCCGACGATCTCGCGCGCGTCGCGGTCGGTCGATTTCAGGAACGCGCGCACGGCCGTCTCCGTCGGCGGGACGATGGGCAGCCCGTCGGTCCAGCCGCGCTCCTGGTAGAGCGCGTCGACCTCTTCGTAGGCGCCCCCGAAGTCGAACGTCGCGGCGGCAGGCCCGGGTGGGCTCATGCGCGCGTCACGGCCTTCAGCACCGATTCGATCGCGAGGCTTGCCTTGCGCACGACCTCGTCCTCACGGATGCCGCCGAGCGGGTGCGGGATGAGGGCGAGCGGCAGCTCCTCGATGCCGCGGTTCTTCGCTTCCAGGCGCGCGAGCGCCTCGAACTCGAACGTGCCCATCGTGGCCGTGGGCACGCCGCGCTGCTCCAGCATGATTGAGCCGTGGATACTCCACGACGTGCAGGAGCCTCAGTCGGCGCTGCCGACGAGCGCGAAGTCGCACTCCGAGAGCGCGGCGAGGATCTCCGGCGCCGGCGGGCCCGCGACCGGCTTCTCGCGCTTGACGATCTCCTTCACGCCGTAGCGCTCCTGGAGGATTCCCGCCACGGCGAGCATGAGCGTGCCCGCGTTCGCCTTGCCGTTGTCGAGGATGCCGACGCGCTTGCCGGCGAGGCTCTGCAGGCGCGGCGCGAGCTTCGCGGCTACGGCGCGCGGCTCCGCGGTCGGATCGTAGAGTCGGATCATCGTGGTCTCTCCCTCATTTCGGCAGCGGCCAGCCGAGCCACTCGCAGACGCCGCGCCCCATGACCCATTCGAGGTCGGCGCCCTTGAGCCAGGGCAGGTGCTCGGTGAAGAGCGTGATGCACTCGTAGTAGGTGCACGGCATGCGCGTGAGGTCCGTGCCCCAGAACGTCCGGCGCGGGCCGAAGGCGTCGACGAGCGTGCGGATGTGCGCGTGCAGGTCGCGGAACGGATGGCGCTCCTGGGAGAGCGACGGCATCCCCGAGGCCTTGATGGCGACGTTCGGATGTTTGGCGAGCGCGCAGACCGCCGGGAGATCCTCGAAGACCTTCGGGCCCTTGCCGCGGACGTTGAGCCCGACGTGGTCGATGACGAACTTCAGGCCCGGATAGCGGCCGGCGATCTTGTCGAACACCTCGAGCGCACCGGGCACCAGGACCATGAGCGGGACGCCCGCGCGCTCCGCCGCCGGCCAGAGCCAGTCGGCCGAGCCGTCGGTGAGAAAGTGACGGTTGTGCTCGTTGTGAAAGGTGAAGCGCATGCCGAGCATGCCCGGCTGCTTCTTCCAGTCCGCCACGAGCGTGCGGCTCGCCGGGTCTTGCAGCGCGAGCCGTCCCATGACCGCGAACCGATCGGGATAAACACGCGCCGCCTCCAGCGCCAGATCGTTCCGATCGCCCTCCCACGAGGGCGGCACGAGGACGATGCGGCTCACGCCCGCGAGGTCCATCTGGAGTAGCAACGATTCCTTGTCGACGGGATACGGCTTCTGCGCTTCGGCGGCCCGGCCGGCCGGCCAGGGGCGCTGCGGCGTGTCCGCGCCCCAGATGTGAACCTGCGAATCCGCTATGAACATGCGTGCCCTCCCTCGACCCGCCCGATTCTACCCCACGCTGGTTCCGCGCGGCGTCGCCCGCTGGGCCGCCGGGCGCGCGTGTGGTGGGGGCCCCGGGACCACGCGGCACGCGTGCGCTGCTCGGGATCGGCTGGGCTCCATCTGGGCGCGCTGAGACCGCCGCCGCGTTGCAGGAACGAGTCCCGGTGGCCCCCACCACACGCGCGCCCGGCGGCCCAGCGAGCGGAGACGCGCAGACGCTTACGTGTCGGCGCGGAGACGCGGGTCGAGGGCGTCACGGATGGCATCGCCGACGAAGTTGAGGCCGACGACGGTGACGAACAGCGCGGCGCCGGGGCCGAAGACGATCCAGGGCGCTTGTTGCAGGTAGCCGCGCCCGGCGTTGATCATGCTGCCCCAGGAAGCCGCGGGCGGCTGGATGCCGAGGCCCAGGAACGACAGCGACGCTTCGGCCAGGATGGCGAACGCTACGCTGAGCGACGCCTGCACCACGATGGGCGCCGCGGCGTTCGGCAGCACGTGGTGCCAGGCGATGCGCCAGCCGGGCGCGCCCAGGGCGCGCGCGGCGTCGACGTAGTCGCGCGCCTTGATCGTGAGCACCTGGCCGCGCATCAGGCGCGCGAACGTCGGCGTGTAGACCACGCCGAGCGCGACGAGCACGCCCGTCAGGCCGGCGCCGAGCACGGCGCCGAGTGCCAGCGCCAGGACGAGCGGGGGAAACGAGAGCACGGCGTCCATGGCGCGCATCACCAGCCCGTCGGTCCGCCCGCCGCTGTAGCCCGCGACGATGCCGAGCAGGCTGCCCACCAGCGCCGCGATCGCGACCGACGCGAAGCCCGCGAGGAGCGAGACGCGCGTGCCCCAGATCACGCGCGAGAGGAGATCGCGCCCGACGTTGTCGGTGCCCAGCGGGTGCGCCCGGCTCGGCCGCGCCAGCGTGTTGCCGAGGTCCTGCGCGAGCGGGTCGTGGGGCGCCAGCAGCGGGGCGGCGAGCGCCGCGAGCAGGGCCGTGAGCAGCACGGCGGCGCCGAACGGCGCCAGGCGCGCGCGGGCCGCCCGGCGCAGCACCTCCCAGCGACGGTCAGCGGTACCGGATCCGGGGATCGATCCAGCCATAGAGCAGGTCGACGAGCAGGTTGCTCAGGATGAAGCCGAGCGCGATCAGGAGGATCACGCCCTGGACCAGCGGGTAGTCGCGCGCGAATACCGCATCGACCACCAGGCGGCCGACGCCGGGCAGCGCGAAGACGTACTCGGTGATCACCGCGCCGCCGATCAGCGTCCCGAGCTGCAGCCCGAGCACGGTGACGACGGGAATCATCGCGTTCTTCAGCACGTGGCCGCGGATCACGCGCCACTCGGAGAGCCCCTTGGCCCGCGCCGTGCGCACGTAGTCCTCCCCGAGCGCCTCCAGCATGCTCGAGCGCAGCGTCCGCGTGATCACGGCCGCCAGCGCCAGCCCGAGCGTGACCGCGGGCAGCACCAGCGACCGCAGTCCCCCGAGCGGGTCTTCGAGGGGATCGGTGTAGCCGGAGATCGGCAGCCAGCGCAGCGTGACGCCGAACAGGAAGATGAGGAGCAGCGCGAGCAGGAAGTTGGGCATGCAGATCCCGAACAGCGCGAACGACGTGCCGGCGCGGTCGACCGCCGTGTTGCGGCGGACCGCGGACACGATCCCGACCGGGAACGCGATCAGCAGCGAGACGAGCATCGCCAGCAGGGCGAGCTGCAGGCTCGGCCGGATGCGGCGGCTCACGTTCTCGATGACGGGCTCGCCGTTGCGGATCGAGTGCCCGAGGTCGCCCCGCAGCAGCCGGCCCATCCAGGCCGCGTACTGCTCGTGGAGGGGCCGGTCCAGGCCGAGCTCCCGGCGCAGGCTCGCCTTCGCGGTCGCGTCGCCGGACTCCGCCATCATCGCGTCGACGGGATCGCCGGGGGTCAGATGCAGCAGCGCGAACACGCCGGCCGTGACGAGCAGGAGGACGGGCACGGTCGCGGCCAGGCGGCGCAGGATCAGGCGAGCCACGACGCGTGCCGGTCAGCCGCGGCCTACTTGAGCCACACGTCCTTGAACCGCATCATCCCGTCGGGGACCGGGTCGTAGTTCTGCACCTTCGGGCTGAAAGCCTTCGGCTCCACCGGGTGGACGATGAACACCATCGGCAGCTCGTCCTGGAGGATCTTCGTGACGTCGCTGAAGAGCTTCTTCCGCTCGGCCTGGCTCGACACCTCACGCGTGCGGTCGAGCAGCGCGTCGAGCGCCGGGTTCGAGATCCCGGACCAGTTGAACGAGGTGCCGGGCGTGGTCTTGAAGAACTGGTAGACGTTGCCGTCGGGGTCGGGCCGCCCGCTCCACTGGAAGCTGATCATCTCGAAGTTCTTCGCGTTGCCGTCGGAGATGAGCGTGGAGGCGTCGACCAGCTTGATCTTCATGCTGATGCCCGCCTCGCCGAGCTGGGCCTGGATGACCTCGGCCTCCTGGACGCTGATCGGGATGTTGTTCGTGGTCAGCGTGAAGGCGAAGCCGTTCGGCTGGCCGCCCTCGGCGAGCTTGGCCTTGGCCTTCGCGAGGTCGCGCTTGATGTAGGAGATCGATTTGTCGTATGCCCACGAGGTGGGCGGTATGGGGCCGTTGGCCGGCACGCCGACGTTGAGCCAGACGCCCCGGACGATCTTCTCGAGGTCGAGGCTCAGGGCGAGCGCCTGCCGCAGCGCCTTCACGTTGAACGGCGGTCGCGCAAAGTTGAGCTGGTAGGCGAAGTCGGCGAGCGACGGCACGTCGAGCACGACGACGTTCTTGTCCGCCTTCACGGCGGCGACGTCGCGGGGCTGGACGTAGTCGATCACGTCGATCTCGCCCCCCTGGAGACTCTGCAGCTTCACCGTGTCGTCCGGGATCGGGCGGTAGCGGATCCGGTCCAGATAGGGGCCGCCCTGCTTGTTCCAGTAGGCCTCGTTGCGCTTGATCAGAAGGTGATCGTCCTTCACCCACTCGACGAACTCGAAGGGCCCGGTGCCTGCCCCCTTGGCGTTGCGCCCCAACTCGGCGCCGCGCTCCTGGACGACCTTGGGCGAGACCATCATGCCCGCGCGATCGGTGAGCGTGGCCAGGAGGCTCGCGTCCGGCTTCTTCAAGTTCACCTTGATCGTGTGGGAGTCGACGACGTCGACGGAGTCGATGTTGGCCACCTCGCCCTTGCGGATCGACTTCGGCTCCGTCTTCATGCGGTCGAAGTTGAACTTCGCCGCGGCGGCGTCGAAGTCGGTCCCGTCGTGGAACTTCACCCCGCGGCGGAGCTTGAAGACGAGCGTCTTGGGATCGGGCTGCTGCCAGGACTCCGCGAGGCCGGGCTTGATGTTGAGGCCGGCGTCGAGCGTAACGAGCGGCTCGTAGATGTTGTGGTAGACCTGCCGGTCCACCTTGCTGCCCGAGAGGTGGGGGTCCATGGTGGCCGCCTCGATGTAGAAGGCGACGCGCAGCGTGCCGCCCTTCTTCGGGGGATCGGCCGCGGCGGCCAGCCCCGGGGTGAGACCTGCAAGAGCGCACAGCTCGAGGAAGGCCCGGCGCGACAGCGTCATCGAGTCCATCGCATCTCCTCCGCGGAGCACGAGAGTTGCCGTGAGGCGCCGACGAGTATACCCTGCCGTCGTCCACGCGCCAGCATCGCCGCCATCTCCGAGGAGACTGCCATGAAGCTGGGCATCTGCCTGCCGCACTACGGCCGCCCGATCGAGGTCCCGCGCATGCTCGAGGTCGCCCGCCGCGCCGAAGAGCGCGGGCTCGACTCCGTGTGGGTCACCGATCACGTCATCGTGCCCCGCCAGGCCAGCGTCATCTACCGGGAGGACATGCTGGACCCGCTGGCGGTCCTGCCGTGGCTCGCCGGGGTGACGCAGCGGATCGCGCTCGGCACCAGCGTCGTGATCCTGCCCTACCGCTCGCCGATCCCGGTCGCGAAGCTCCTGGCCAGCGTGGACGTCCTGTCGGGCGGGCGCCTGATCGTCGGCACGGCGATCGGCTGGCTCGAGGGCGAGTTCGAGGCCCTCGGGGTGCCGTTCAAGGAGCGCGCGAGCCGGAGCGACGAGGCGCTCGAGCTGATGCGGGCGCTGTGGACGCAGGAGCACCCCGAGGTCCAGACCAGGCGCCACCGGCTGCACGACGTCCAGGTCTCGCCGATGCCGCTGCAGAAGCCGCGCCCACCGCTCTACGTCGGGGGCGCCAGCGAGGGCGCGTTCCGCCGCGCCGCCCGGCTCGGCGACGGCTGGCATGCGAGCTCGATGGACCACGACGCGTTCCGGCAGGGCGCCGACGCCGTCCGCCGCTTCTGGAAGGAGGCGGGCCGCGAGGGCGCGCCCGTGCTCTCGCTTCGCATCCCGATCCTGATCGACGGCGTCCATCGTGCCGCGGTCGACATGGGACTCATCCGCGGGCGCCACGTGCTCACGGGTTCCGCCGCGCGCATCGCCGAGGAGCTGCGCGGGTTCCAGGCGCTCGACTGCGCCCACGTCGCACTGGAGGTGTCCTACTCGACCTATCCGGCGATTCTCGAGACCATCGACATCCTGGCCGCCGAGGTCCGGCCGCGGCTCGGCGCCTGATGGCCGCGGCCCGCGCGCTCGACTTCGGCAACCACGTCGTGCTTGTCACCGGCGCCGGCGCCGGCATCGGGCTCGGCATCGCGCGGGCCTTTCTCGACGCCGGCGCCCGGGTCGCGATCGGCGACGTGCGCGAGGCCCCGCTCCGGCGCGCCGCGTCCGAGCTCGACGCGGGCGGGCGCGTGTTCGCCCAGGCGCTCGACGTGCGCGACGGGAAGTCGGTGGCGGCGTTCCTCGCCGGGGCCGAGCAGGCGCTCGGTCCGGTGACGGTCGTCGTGGCGAACGCCGGCATCTATCCGAACACCCCCGTGCTCGAGATGACGGTCGAGGAATGGGACCGGGTGATGGAGACGAACGTCCGGGGCGTGTTCCTCACGTGCCAGGCCGCGGCGCGCCGGATGGTCGCGCAGGGGACGCCCGGCAAGATCATCACGATCTCCTCGGGCGCCTACGTGAGCGGCCGGCCGGGTGCCGCGCACTACTGCGCCTCGAAGGCCGCGGTCGTCATGTTCACGAAGGTCCTGGCACTGGAGCTGGCCGGCCACCGCATCAACGTGAACTGCATCGCGCCGGGGTTCGTTCGGGTCGACAGCGAGGTGTCCCCGCTGACCGAGGAGTACGTGACCGCCATCACGCGCGGCATTCCGTGGGGCCGCCAGGGCACGCCGCTCGACATCGCGAACGCCGCGCTGTTCCTGGCCTCGCCGCTCGCCGACTACGTGACGGGCGAGGTGCTCGCCGTCAACGGCGGCGCCTCCGCCGGCCGCTCGCAGCTTCCGCTCAGCACGCCCCGAGAGAAGGGCTCGGCCCGCTAAGGCCGCGGGCGCGACGGGTCGCCCACGCCCAGAGGCGGCGGGGCGCGGTTCACGATGAGCCCGAAGAGCCTGGCGAACTCCTCCTTCGGCCGGACGCCGAAGACGGGATCCTCGTTGGCACGGAACGCGGCGTCGATCGCCTCCCAGTCGGCGGCCGTCAGGACGCGCTCCGCGAGCGGCATGACGACGTCCTCCTCCTTCCGCATGTGCTTCCAGTGGAAGTCGAGGTACGCGTCCACGGTGCCGGCGAACGCCTCGAAGCCAGCCGCGCCGGCGACGCGCCAGCGCGCGAGCGCGTGGCGCAGCTCGCGGATCAGCGTGTCCCCGCGCGCGTGCTCGCCCTCCAGCTCGTCGAGCACGGCGTTGCCCTCCGCGCTCCGGGCGCGCACGGCCTTGAAGAGGTGCTCGTTCTCCTTGGGGTGGTGGAACTTCTCCGGGAAGAGATCGATGTAGTCGAGGATCAGCGTGAAGAGCTCGAAGTCCGGGGCGACGCCGCGGTCGCGGACGTCGCGGACCAGGAACTGGAGCCCCTGCAGCACGGCGACGAGCGAGCGGTGCTCGTCCCGGATGATCGAGAGCGCGGCGGGCGACATCTGACCCTCCTTGAGTGTCCGGGGCCCTGGGTTCGCTAGCCCGAGCGTACGCCCTTGCCCCCCTTCGACAGTATGAGCCGCGTCATACCCGCCCCCCGCACGCTCATCTCAAGATGCGACCGTGCGCGATAGCTATTCGAGTCACCGCGGGAGGGCCCATGGCGCCACCACCGGAACGCCACGATCAACAGATTCCGCTCGGCCAGCGGCTGCTCGACCGACCGTTCCTGCTCCTCATCGCTGGCCTCGTCGTGATGCTCGGCTTCTACACGATCTGGGGCCTGTTCGAGATCCTCAGCCTGCCGAAGGCCCTGTTGCCCTGACGTGACCGGGAAGGGAGGAACGCCAATGGAGCATAGCGAAGCCCACTCGGCCATCGTGTCGCCCACGGGGGTCTGGTGGCGTCCGGCCGGCAGGCAGGAGAAGAAGTGGGTGGCCGTCGCGTTCGTGTGGTGTCTCATCCTGTTCGCGA
Source organism: Methylomirabilia bacterium (assembly GCA_041496385.1). Classification (GTDB taxonomy): domain Bacteria; phylum Methylomirabilota; class Methylomirabilia; order Rokubacteriales; family CSP1-6; genus AR19. The sequence goes on from JBGQEL010000045.1 coordinate 22,625, forward strand.
TGATGCCCGTGTGGCATTTCCGGGGCGGCCAGAACCCGTCCGGGATTCGCGCGCGGGTCGACCCCAAGGATTTCGCGGCGCGCGTGGAGCGCTTCGTCGCCGAGTACAAGGTCGGCGAGGACCACGGCGTGCCCGTCGTCGCGCCGCCGCCGGGCAGCGACGTCTACCTGCTGGGTCAGATGTGGCGCTGGTATCCGGTGCTCCGGCTCAAGGAGGGCGTCCAGTACACGCTGCATCTCTCCTCGATCGACATCAATCACGGATTCAGTCTGTACCCGGTCAACCTGAACTTCCAGATCGTTCCCGGCTACGACTACGGGCTCAAGATCGTACCCAACAAATCGGGCGACTTCCGCATCATCTGCAACGAGTTCTGCGGCATCAACCACCACATGATGGTCGGCAAGGTCGTGGTCGAGTAGGGAAGGGAGAGCCAAGATGGCGACGACGGTCGACGCGCTGGCGCACCGATTCCGGACCTGCGAGGTGACCGGCCTCAAGGTCGACTGGCACGCGGAGACGCTCATCAAGGTCAACGCGGTCGTCGCCGTCGTGAACTTCCTCATCGGCATCATCGCCGCGTTCGGCGTCGTCATGACGCGGTGGCAGGCCGTCCACCTGCTGCCGGCCCAGCTCTTCTATCGCTTTCTGACGCTGCACGGCCTGAACATGCTGATCTTCTTCATCATCTTCTTCGAGATGGCCGTGCTCTACTTCGCCGGGCCCGTGCTGCTGCGCTCGCGCCTGCCCGCGTACCAGCTCGGCTGGCTCGGGTTCGGGTTGATGGTCGTCGGCATGCTGACCGTCAACACCATGGTGCTGCAGGGGAAGGCGGACGTCCTCTTCACGTCGTATCCGCCGCTCCAGGCCGATCCGCTCTACTACCTCGGCATCATCCTCTTCGCCGTGGGCGCCCTCGTCGTGACCGGGCTCTTCTTCGCCACGCTGGTCGTGGCGCGCCGGGAGCGCTCGTACGAGGGCTCGATTCCGCTCGTGAGCTTCGGCGCCCTGACGGCCGCGATCATCGCCGTGATCACCTTGCTGCACGGCGCCGCCATCTACATCCCCACCTTGCTCTGGTCGATGGGCCTCATGAGCATGGATCCCGAGATCTACCGGATGGTGTGGTGGGGCCTCGGGCATTCCTCGCAGCAGATCAACGTGGCCGCCCACGTGTCCATCTGGTACCTCCTGGCCAGTCTCACGGTCGGCGGCGTGGTGGTGAACGAGAAGATCAGCCGCATGGCCTTCGCGCTCTACGTCCTCTTCATCTCGATGGCGTCGGCCCACCACCTCCTCGTGGATCCGGGCATGGGCCCGGCCTGGAAGGTGTGGAACACCAGCTACGCGATGTACCTCGCGGTGCTCGCGAGCATGGTGCACGGGTTCACCGTGCCCGCGGGGATCGAGCTGGGCCAGCGGCTGCGCGGCTACACCAACGGCACCTTCGAGTGGCTCAAGAAGGCGCCCTGGGGCGATCCGGGGTTCTCCGGCGCGGCCCTCTCCGTCGTGATCTTCGGCTTCTTCGGGGGCATCACCGGCGTCACCATCGGCACGGAGCAGATCAACATCATCGCGCACAACACGCTGCGCATCCCCGGGCACTTCCACACGACCGTCGTCGGCGGGACGGCGCTCGCATTCATGGCGGTCACGTACTACGTGCTGCCCCTGATCTTCAGGAAGCGCGTGGCCTTCTGGGGCCTCGCCAAGATCCAGCCGTACCTCTTCGGCATCGGTATCGTCATCATGGCCATGTCGATGATCTTCCAGGGCATCTTCGGAGTCCCGCGCCGCCACTGGGACACCTCGTTCTCGAACGCCCCGTTCCAGGTCGAGTTCCATCCCGTCGTCCAGCTCTTCCAGGCCACGATGGGCATCGGGGGCCTCCTCGCCATCGCGGGCGGCCTCGCCTACGTCGTGATCGCCGTGGTGAGCGTGTTCTTCGGCCGCCCGTTCCGGCTGGCCGACTCCCAGGACCCGTCCGGCGTTCCCCAGGGCGTCTGGAAGCTCCCCCAGCAGGTGCACCAGGGCGCCGCTGTCGCCGCCGTGCACCGGACCGGCACTCCGGGCAGCATGATCCTCGTGTTCATCTTCTTCGGCTGCTTCGTCCTCTACTACTTCGCGAACTGGAAGATCCTGTCGTTCCTGTGGAAGGTGGGATAGGCCATTCGCGCGTCGCGCCTGCCCGCGCTCGTGTTCGCCCTCTGGCTGGTGTCGGCCCTCGGCTGGTGGGCGTTCGCGTTCATGCCGCTCCCGTCGGACCCGCCGGCGTGGCTGACGGCCGCGCGCTCCGCCTGCTTCGGCGCCACGGACAGCGGCTTGCCCGCCGCGTCGGGCTGGATGCTCCTCGTGCTCGCGCCCGCGATGTCGCTGACCGCCATCCTCGCGCTGTGGGGGTCGGAGCTCACCCCGTCCGTGCTCGAGGTGGCGCGATCGGGGCCGGGCCGGAGCCTCTTCGCCGTGCTCGCGATCGCGCTGCTCCTCGAGGGCGCCTGGGTGTCGGTGAAGCTCCGCACCGCGCGGCGCGTGGCGAGCTGGGACGCGGCGGCTCCCGGTGGACTCGCGGAGCTCCCGCCCGACTATCCGCGACGGGACGCCATGGCGCCGGACTTCGCGCTGATCGATCAGCACGGGCAGAAGATCTCGCTCGGGGACCTCAAGGGACGGCCCGTGGTGCTGACCTTCGTCTTCGCGCACTGCCAGGCGCTATGCCCCCTCGTGATCGAGACGCTCAAGCGCGCGGTGCCCGGCGCGGCGCCGAGCGAGGTGCTCATGGTGACGCTCGACCCGTGGCGGGACACCGTGGGCTCGCTGCCGGCCATCGCGAGGCAGTGGGAGGTCCTGCCGAACTTCCACGTCCTCTCCTCGCCGCGCGTCGACGACGTGCTCGCCGTCGTCAAGGCATACGACGTGCCCTTCGAGCGCAACCTGACGTCCGGGGACATCGTCCATCCCGGGCTCGTCTTCCTCATCGACGCCCAGGGGCGGCTCGCGTACACCTTCAACAATCCGCCGATGACCTGGGTTCGCGAGGGTCTCGATCGACTCGGCTGACGCGTACCGTCGTCACGACTACTGGCGACCCCGGGGCGTGCGGTGGCTGGAGGCGAGCGTCCGGGGCGTCGACACGCTCTTCGACCGGATCTATTCGTCCCGGTACAACCCCCTCTATCGCACCGGCACGCTGGCCGCGCTCTTCCTCACGGTCGCGCTCGTCACGGGCGTCTACCTGATCTTCGTCTACGAGATCGGGCGCCCCTACGAGTCGATGGCCACGATCCAGCAGGACGTGCTGCTCGGACGGTGGATGCGCGCCCTGCATCGCTACGCGTCGGACGCGGCCGTCATCGCCGTGGTGCTCCACGTCGTGCGCCTCTTCGTCCAGGGCAAGACGTGGGGGCCCCGAACGCTCGCCTGGATCACCGGCCTGCTGCTCACGGCGATGATGTTCCTGTCGGCCCTGACCGGATTCGTGCTGGTCTGGGACGAGTTCGGACAGAAGCTCGCGGTCGCCGGCGCCCGGATGCTGCGGCTCCTGCCCCTGTTTCCGGAGCCGCCCGACCGGGCGTTCGTCGGAGACAAGCCGGTGCCGTCGCAGTTCTTCTTCATGAACCTCTTCCTGCACGTCGCCGTGCCGCTCGGCATGATCTGCTTTCTCTGGCTGCATACCTCGAAGCTCGCGCGGGCGGCGTGGTTTCCCGAGAAGCGGGTCGCGTGGGGCGTCCTGGGGGCCTTCGTGCTGCTCTCGCTCGTGTGGCCGGCGCCGCTGCCGCCGCCGGCCGACCTGCTGTCGATTCCCGGGCGCGTGGACACGGACTGGTTCTACGGCTTCTGGCTGCCGTTGACCCAGGCGTCGCCGCTCGTCGCGCTGGCGGCCACGGTCCTCGCGACCGGACTCTTGCTGGCGACGCCGTGGGTCGTGAGACCGGCCACGGCGCGGCTGCCCGCGCCCGCCGTCGTCGATCCGGACAAGTGCGAGGGCTGCCAGCAGTGCTTCGCCGATTGCCCGTACGACGCCATTCTCATGATCCCCGGCGGGCATCCCGAAAAGCATCCACTGCGCGCCAACGTCGTGCCCGACCTCTGCGTGAGCTGCGGCCTGTGCGCCGGCTCCTGCGCCTCCCTCGCCATCGGCCCCGAGGCGCGAACGGCGTGGCACCAGCTCGGCTCGGCCCGCCAGCTCGTCTCGGCCTCGGCGGGGCCAGCGCAGAAGACGCTGCTCGTGGCGTGCCGGAACAACGGCGGCGTCGCCGAGCGGGTGCGGGCGCAGTTCGGCGCCGACGCCGCCATCGAGTGCTTCGACGTCGACTGCGCGGGGACGCTCCACCCGGGCACGGTCTCCTATCTTGGAAGCCAGTTCGACCGCACGCTGGTGCTGAGCTGCCCGCCACAGAACTGCGTTCACCGCGAGGGCTCGACGCTGGCGGATGCCCGGATCCTCCTCGAGCGGCGCCCCGCGGTGCCCGGGCGGATCGCAGGGCAGCTCGTGCGCGTCCTGCATTGCTCGAGCGGCGAGTGGCCCGGGATCGCGTCGGCCGTGCGCGCCTTCAAGGCGTCCGCGACACTGCCGCCCGCCGTGCCGGGTCGCACGATCGTTCGAACCGTCGTCGCCGTCGTGTTCAGCGCGGCACTGCTCGGCCTGGTGGCCCTGGGAAGTCGATGGCCCCAGGGCGGGGACGCGGATCACGCGCTGCTGCGACTCGGGTGGCGGCTCACGGGCCAGGTGAAGGAGACCTGCCGCGACCTCACGGCGGAGGAGCTCGCGAAGCGCCCGATCCACATGCGCACGCCGCGCGAGTGCGTGTCCGAAGTGCTGACCTACGACCTGAGGGCGGCCGTCGACGGTCGGGTCGTCGCCCTGAAGAAGGTGAAGTCCCCAGGGCTGCGCGCCGACCGCCCGCTCAGCGTCGAGGAAGACATCCAGGTCGGTCCGGGTGAGCGCCTCGTGACGGTCACCTTTACGCCGGAAGATCCGGGCAGCGGCGGAAAGGTGTTGGCGCTCGAGCGGCGGATTCGCTTCGACCGCAAGCGCGTTGCGCTCATCACCTACGAGAACGACGCCCTGATCGTCAAGGAGGGGAAGTGAGTGTCGCCGCCCACAGGCGCACTCTCTCGGCCTCCTGACGCCCACCGACGTGCACCCTGGCTTGGCCAAGCACCGCGGGGCCGGCCTCACCCGCCGGCGCATCTTGGGGAAGTTTGGATCAATCCCCCCCAACGCCCGCTGCCCTCGCAGACGTCATCGGCCCCGGCGCGACCGCTGTCTCCGCTTGCTCACGCGGCTGCGTTCGCTTAGCGTGTCGTCGATCGTTACGCGTGGGAGACAAGGAGAGGCGAATGGGGCGCCGTGCAAAGCCCGCGAAGGTGAAGGCCAAGCGACCGCTCGTCCGTAAGGCACCGACGAAGGGAGCTGCGAGGGTTCACGACCTCGCGAAGCGCCTGGCAGAGGCGCTCGAGCAGCAGACAGCGACGAGCCAGATCCTCCGGGTCATCTCGAGCTCGCCAAGGGAGATTGAGCCGGTGTTCGACGCGATCGCGCGGAGCGCCATGCGGCTGTGCGCAGCAAGGACGGGCGACGTGCACCGCTTCGATGGGACTATGTCGTACCTCGTCGCACTGGCCGGAGGCTCGGAGCGAGAGCAGGAGGAATTCGCCGACCTTTTCCGCGCGCGGCCCGTCACCCGCGCTACCCTGACCGGCCGCGTTCTCCTCGACCGGGTAACGCTGCACATTCCCGACATCGACATGTACGCCGAGGCGTCGGAGTTCACCCGCTCGGCGGCGAAGGCTCTTGGCTGGCGCTCGGCGCTCTTCGTCCCGATGGTCGGCGAGGGCACCGCGGTCGGCGCCATCACCGTCACGCGCGCGACACCTGAACCATTTTTGCCGGAGCAGATCGCGCTCCTGCAAACATTCGCCGAGCAGGGCGTCATCGCCATCGAGAACGTGCGGCTGTTCAAGGAGCTGGAGGGGCGCAACCGTGATCTCAGCGAGGCCCTGGAGCAGCAGACGGCGACCAGCGAAGTCCTCAAGGTCATCAGCCGCTCGACGTTTGATCTCGATCCGGTCCTGCAAACACTCGTGGAGAGCGCTGCGCGACTGTGCGGTGCGCAAGCAGGCTTTATCTACCGATTTGAAGACGGTGCGTTTCGCGTGGCGGCACACTACGCCACGTCCCCCGACATCCTAGAGGTCGCGTCGCGAGTGCCCATTCGCGCGGGCCGGGGATCCGCCACGGGCCGGGCGGCACTGGAACGCCGCACCGTGCACATTCCGGACGTGCTCGCAGACGCCGAGTATGAACCCAACGAACGCCAGAAGCAGATCGGCAATCGCACAATCGTGGCTGTTCCGATGGAGAGAGAGGAGACACTGCTCGGCGTCTTCGCACTGTGGAAAACTCAGGTCCAGCCGTTTACCGACAAGCAGATCGAGTTGGTCACAACCTTTGCTGACCAAGCGGTCATTGCCATTGAGAATGTCCGCCTGATCACGGAACTCCAGGCGCGCACGGCGGAGCTTCAGGTAGCCAGCCAGCATAAATCCGAGTTTCTCGCCAACATGTCGCACGAGCTGCGGACACCACTCAACGCGATCATCGGGTTCTCGGACGTGCTGCTGCAGGGGATGTTCGGGGACACGAACGACAAACAGACCGAATATCTCCGCGACATTCTCGCCTCGGGCCAACACCTCTTGTCCCTGATCAACGATATCCTCGATCTCTCGAAGATCGAAGCGGGGCGGATGGAGCTCGACGTCGCGGCGTTCGATCTCCCGATGGCGATAGACGACGCGATGTTGCTGATGCGCGAGCGCGCCAGCCGGCGCGGCATCACGCTGGAGCGCCACGTCGACGAGCGAGTGGGCGAGATCCGGGCGGACGAGCGCAAGGTTAAACAGGTGCTGCTGAACCTGCTATCTAACGCGCTGAAGTTCACGCCGGAGGGCGGTCGGCTCGACGTGCGGGCGGGCCTCGCGAATGGGACGGCGGAGATCTCGGTGACGGATACCGGCATCGGGATCGCGTCGGAGGACCACGGCGCGGTCTTCGAAGAGTTTCGTCAGGTCGGCAAAACGGACAAGAAAGCCGAGGGAACGGGATTGGGCTTGGCGCTGTGCCGGAAGTTCGTCGAGCTCCACGGCGGACGGATCTGGGTGAAGAGTCAGGTGGGTGTGGGGTCGACGTTCACCTTCACGCTGCCGCTCAGTCAGTGACAGGGAGACGCTAACACTACAGTAAACTCTGGAACCCACCGAGGGCGTGCGCATCGCATGCTCAAGCGACCGAGATCCTGAGTCTGGGCGAGTAGCGCTATCTGATTCGCGCTTCAGAACGCGGACTGTCCGTCATCACTGGAGCCCGATTGCCCGGGCGACGGCTTCCAGAGAGAGCGCGACGTCGCCGCAGTCGAGGCTCGCGGCGTGGATGCGCTTGTGCAGCAGGTGGAGCGGGTATTCCTCGCAGTAGCCGATGGCGCCGAAGATCTGGTGCGCGCGCCGCGCGACCGCCAGGCACGCCTCGCCCGCGTAGGCCTTGGCCGTGGCGACGTCGCCCGCCGCGGGCGCCCCCTCGCTCGCCTTCCACGCCGCGGCGTACAGCAGGCCGCGCGACGCGTCGACGTCGCGGACGAGATCGGCGCAGGCATGCTGGATGGCCTGGTAGCCGCCGATCGGGCGCCCGCCCTGCACGCGCGTCTTCGCGTGCTCGACGGCCAGCTCGAGCACGCGCTGCGCGGCGCCGACCATCTCCGCGGTCCGCGCGAGCGCGCCCGCCTGCAGGGCGGACTGGAGCGCCTCACGTCCGGCGCCGCCCGGGCCCAGACGATCCTCGGCGCCGACGGCCACGCCGTCGAACGCGACCTCGAAAAGCTTCGCGGGGCCGATCGTCTCGAGCGGGAACACGCGCACGCCCGGCCGATCCGTCGGCAGCAGCAGGAGGAGCAGATCGCTACCCGCGCGCGTGGCCACGACAAGCGCGTCGGCCACGTGCGCGGCCTCGACGAAGAGCTTGCGCCCGGAGAGCCGGCCCGCCGCGTCGACGGCGAGCGCGATCCGCTCCACGTCGAACGAGCCGCTCTCCTCGACGAGCGCCGGGCTCGCGACGCGCTCGCCGGCTCCCATCGCGGGGAGCAGGCGCTTCTGCTGGTCCGCGCCGCTCGCCGCCAGCAGCAGCGAGGTCGCGACGACCGCGCTGGCGACGAACGGCCCCGGCACCGCCGCGCGGCCGAGCTCCTCGACCAGGAGGACCACGTCGAGCAGGGAGCCGCCGCTGCCGCCGAGCTCGGGCGGGATCAGGAGCCCCTGCCAGCCGAGCTCGGCCATCTGGCGCCAGAGCGCGTCGTCGACGCCGCGCGGGTCGAGGGCCACGCGCTGGACCAGCTCCGGAGGGCAGTGCTTGCGGAGGAAGTCGCGCGCGATGGCGACGAGGAGCTGCTGCGCGGGCGAGGGGCGGAAGTCCACGTCAGGCCTTCCTCGGCTCCGCGGGCAATCCCAGACCGCGCACAGCGACAGCCGTGCGGAGCACCTCGGCGGTGCCGCCCGCGATCGTGTGGCCGAGGCTCGTCAG
>JBGQEL010000046.1:0-30789 GCA_041496385.1 Methylomirabilia bacterium
CTCGAGCTCGCGCGTCGCGCCAGTGCCCGTGAGGGCGTAGAAGCCCCCGAGCGAGGCGCCCCGGGCCGCGCAGGACACCGGATGCCGGCGTACGAACTCGGGCGTCACGGCGAGCGCGTCGCGCCAGAGCCGCATCCAGTCCTCGGGGTAGCGCCAGTGGCGCTTCGCGGCGCGGGCCACGCGCGTCAGGCCGGGGGCCTCCTCCGGGCGCGCGGGCCGGATCACGAGGTCCATGGACGTAGTAGACTACATCGCGCCATGGGGGAGCTCTCCTTCGCGGAAGACGTCAAGCAGCTCGCGTTCGGCCGTGGCGAGATTCTGCGCGGCGAGGGGATCCTCGCGATCACGAAGGCGCTCCTCCAGTCGGGCGTGAGCTACGTCGGGGGCTACCCGGGCGCGCCCGTCTCCTACCTGATCGACGTGCTGGCGGACGCGAACGAGCCGGTCCTCAAGCCGCTCGGCATCTACTTCGAGCAGTCGGGGAGCGAGGCGGCCGCCGCCGCGCTCCTGGGCGCGTCCATCAACTATCCGATGCGCGGCGCGGTCACGTGGAAGTCGGTGGTCGGCACCAACGTCGCCTCCGACGCGCTCTCGCACGTCGCCTCCGCCGGCGTCCTCGGCGGAAGCCTCATCGTCATCGGCGAGGACTACGGCGAGGGCGCGTCCATCCTGCAGGAACGGACACACTCGGCCGCGCTGAAGTCGTCGGTGCCGCTGCTCGACCCGCGCAACAGTCTCGACTCCTTCGCCCGCTTCGTCGAGGAGGGGTTCGGCCTCTCCGAGGCGTGCAACGAGCCGGTCTTCTTCTCGATCCGGATCCGCGCCTGCCACATGCGCGGCGCGCTCCGGTGCAAGGACAACGTACGCCCGGCGATCAGCATGCTCTCGCCGGTCGGCGCCCCGAGCTTCAGCCTGGAGCGGATCAACCTGCCACCCTTCACCTACCAGATGGAGGCGCAGAAGTTCGAGAAGCGGCTGCCGGCGGCGCGGCGGTACATCGTCGAGCACGGACTCAACGAGCACGTCCGCGGGGAGGAGGACCACCTCGGGATCGTCATGCAGGGCGGCCTCTGGAACACGACGCTCCGCGGGCTCCACGTGCTCGGCCTCGCCGACGCGCGCGGCCGGACGGCGGTGCCGCTCCTCGTGCTGAACGCGATCCACCCGCTCGTGCCCGAGGAGCTGATCGGCTTCATGCGGGGCAAGCGCCGGCTGCTCGTCGTCGAGGAGGGGATGCCCAACTACATCGAGCGCGAGCTGGGGGCGCTCGCCCACGACGCGCGGCTCGACGTGGAGATTCACGGCAAGGACGTCTTCGCGCCCAACGGCGAGTACGTCCCGCAGCTCGTCATCGGCGGGCTCCGGCGCTTCTTCGCCGAGGCGGGCCTCGCGTCGCACGCGGCGTCGGCGATCGAGGATCGCTACCGCGCGCTCACCGAGCACCAGGGGCGCGTCCGCGCGGTCCTGCCGCAGCCGGTTGCGAAGCGGCCGCCGTCGTTCTGCACGGGCTGCCCCGAGCGCCCCGTGTTCAGCGCCATGAAGATTCTCAGGATGCGGGAGCCCGAGATCGGCGACACGCACGTCTCCGCCGACATCGGCTGCTCCACGTTCTCGACGCAGGCGCCCTTCAACGTCGGCAACTCGGTGCTCGGCTACGGCATGGGGCTCGCCTCGTCGAGCGCGGTCGCGCCCCTGTTCGGCAAGCGCGTCGTCTCGGTCATGGGCGACGGCGGCTTCTGGCACAACGGCCTCACCAACGGCGTGGCGAACGCGATGTACAACAAGCAGGACTCCGTCCTGGTCATCCTCGACAACTTCTACGCGGCCGCGACGGGCCAGCACCACGTGCCCTCCACGGGCACCAACGCGCGGCACGAGCCGGTGCGGATGACCATCCCCGCAGCGCTCCGCGGGCTCGGCGTCCGGTGGATCCGCACGGTCGATTCCTACCGCATCGCCGAGGTGACGAAGACGCTGCGCGAGGCGCTGACGACGCGCGTCCCCGGGCTGAAGGTCATCATCGCCAAGAACGAATGCATGCTCGAGATTCAGCGCCGGGAGAAGCCGCGCGCGCGCCGGGCGATCGCCGCGGGCGAGGAGGTCGTGCAGCCACGCTTCGGCGTGGATCCGGACGTCTGCACGGGCGATCACTCGTGCATGCGGCTGAACGGATGCCCGTCGCTGACGCTCCGCGAGAACCCCGACCCGCTGCGCGACGATCCGATCGCGCACGTGGACGAGACCTGCGTGGGCTGCGGCGTGTGCGGCGAGGTCGCGCACGCGGCCGTCCTCTGCCCGTCGTTCTACGAGGTCAAGATGATCACGAACCCGACCCGCTGGACGCGCCTCGTGGCCCGTCTGCGCTGGGCGGTGATCCGCCGCCTCGCCGCCGCCGTCGCGTGAGCGAGCCGCGCATCCTGAGCATCCTCATCCCGGCCGTCGGCGGGCAGGGGGGCGGCGTCCTCCTGGACTGGATCGTGGACGCCACGGTGCTCGACGGCTATCCGGTCCACGGCACCTCGATCCCGGGCGTCGCGCAGCGCACCGGCTCGACCACGTACTACGTCGAGCTCTGCTCCGCGCGTGACGCCGAGCCGCCGGTCTTCTCGCTCTACCCGGTGCCCGGCGCCCTCGACGTCCTGCTCGCCGCGGAGTTCCTCGAGGTCGGGCGCATGATCGAGCTCGGCTTCCCGTCGCCGGCGCGTACCACGATCGTCGCCAGCACGCACCGCCTCTTCTCGATCCACGAGAAGATCACGAGCGGGCGCGGGACCTATCCGATCGAGGACCTGCACCGGGCGGCGCGCGCCTTCGCGCGCGAGCTCTACGCCCTCGACGCGCTGGCGCTCGCGCGCGAGCACGGGACGGAGGCGAACGCGGTGCTGCTGGGCGCCCTCGCGGGCTCGGGGGCCTTGCCCGTGGACGCCGACGCGTTCCGCGGGGCCATTCGCCGCAAGAACGTTCAGGTCGACGCCAACCTGCGCGGCTTCGACGCCGGGCTCGCCGCCGCCGCGCGCCTCAAACCATCGGCGGGGGCCGGCGCGGGGGCAGCCGCGGCTCCGGAACGACGCTCGCCGACGAGTCCCGTCTCCGCCACGGTCCCCGCCGGCGCCCTCGGCCCGGCGGCGCTGGGCGCGCCCGAGATCGAGCGGCTGACGGCGGGATTCGCCGAGGAGCTTCGGCCGACGCTCGGCCAGGCGATCGAGCGGCTGACGGAGTACCAGGACCGGCGGTACGCGGAGCGGTATCTCGACCGGCTCCGGCCATTCGCGGCGTTCGGGGACGTGGAGCTGCTGCGCATCCTGGCGCGGGGCCTCGCCGTCTGGATGTCGTACGAGGACGCGATCCGGGTCGCACAGTTCAAGACCCGGTGGAGCCGGTTCGAGCGGATCCGCCGCGAGAAGGGCGCGCTGAAGGGCGAGATCGTCGTCACCGACTACCTCAAACCCGACCTCGACGAGATCTACGGGATCCTGCCGCACCGGCTCGTCGCGCCCTTCGCCCGCTGGGCCGAGCGGCGCTGGCCGCGCGGCCGCCCGACGCTCACGCAGCACGTGAAGACGACGACGGTCTCCGGATACCTGCGCGTCTGGTTCCTGACGCTCCTTCGGCCGCTGCGTCCGATCTCCCATCGGGCCCACGAGGAGCACGCGCGGATGGAGCGGTGGCTCGATGCGGTCAAGGCCTGCGCCGCACGGGACATCGAGCTCGCGCGGGAGGTCGCGCGCGCGGCGCAGCTCGTCAAGGGCTACGGCGACGTGCGCCGACGCATGGCCGGCCATCTCGACCGGTTGCTCGCCGCCGTGCTCCACGCGGCGACGGCGGGCGGCGGGTTGGAGGGCGCGCGCACGCTGGCCGCGCGCTATCGGACGCTCGTCCTGCAGGGGCCCGACGGCGAAGCCCAGGCGGTGGCGCTCGCCGCGGGGGCGTTCCCGGCCCGCTAGCCGCCCGTACGCCGCCGGACGAGCTCTCGCAGCCGGTCGCGCTCGCGCTCCTCGAGGTTCACGAACGTGAAGGCGTGGCCGTCCAGGTCCACGCGCATCACCAGCGACATCACGGTGACCGGCGCGCCGCCGTCGGGCGGCGTGAAGGAGAGCTTCACCACGGTGCGGGGGAGGAGGCTGGCCGGGAGCCGCGCCTTGATCCCCGCGGTGCCCAGCTCGACGGCGGTGCCGTGGTGCTCGGCGCCGCCGTACTCGAGCGCGTGGACGGGCGAGGTGAACGGGGCCCGCGGCTGATGCCGCCGGTCGGCGCGCGAGGCGCCCTCGAGCATCCGGGTGAGCGCGGCCGGCTCCAGGTACGTGAGGACCTCGTGCAGGCGATCGAGCGGGACGGGCTTGCCGACGAAGTCGGTCGCGCCCAGGCGCAGGCACTCGCGCGCCTGGTTCTCGGTGACGACGCCCGAGACCGCGACGATCGGCACGCCGAGCTCCCTGATGGGGCGGAGCTGAAGGAAATCGAGGCCGCTCATGCCGGGCAGGTGGATGTCGAGGATGATCGCGTCCGGCCGCTCCGTCTTCAGCTTGCCGAGCGCCGCCTCCGCGCTGCGCACGACGAGCGGCTGGTGGCCCAGCTCGAGCAGGAAGTCGCGGAAGACGTCACTGAGATCCGGTTCATCCTCGACGACGAGCACGCGCATGCCGTCAGAAGTCTAGCACGGATAGGTACGCGAGCCGCTGCCCGACGCGCGGCGCGAGGCCGCGTGTTATACTCGCGCCGAAATCTCGAAGGAGGAAGCGCGTGTCGGGCTACCTGCCCGTGCTGATCTTCGCCGTATTCATCGTCGGGTTCGGGGCCGTGTCGCTCGTCGTGGCGCGGCTGCTCCGGCCCAGCCGCCCCAACGCGGTGAAGTCCATGAACTACGAATGCGGCGCCGAGCCGGTCGGCCCGGCCTGGATCCAGTTCCCGGTCGGCTTCTATCTGGTTGCCCTGGTCTTCATCGTCTTCGACGCGCTCGCCGTGTTCCTCTTTCCCTGGGCGCTCGTGCTGCGCGCGCTCGGCCTCGCCGCCTTCTGGACGATGGCCGGCTTCGTCGCGATCATCGGGCTGGGCTGGCTCTACGCGTACCGGGAGGGTGTGCTCGAGTGGAAGTGAAGCCGCCCCTCCCCCAGATCCCGCCGCCGGGTTGGAGCGACTTCAAGGATCTCCAGGAGTGGGAGAAGTACCACCAGGAGCGCGGGACCGCCGACAAGACGTCGAACGCGCTGACCTCGATCGCCGACGCCATCCACCACATGCCGGGCGGATGGATCGTCACGACGTCCACCGAGAAGATCTTCAACTGGGCGCGCAAGTCGTCGATCTGGCCGGTGACGTTCGGCCTGGCCTGCTGCGCGATCGAGATGATGGCGACGTTCGCGTCGCGCTTCGACGTCGAGCGCTTCGGCATGGTGCCGTGGGCCTCGCCCCGGCACTCCGACCTCATGATCGTCTCCGGCACGGTGACCATCAAGATGGCGCCGATGCTCAAGCGCATCTACGACCAGATGCCCGACCCGAAGTGGGTCGTCTCGATGGGCTCCTGCGCGAACTCGGGCGGCCCGTTCCGCCACGGGTACCACGTCGTGAAGGGCGTGGACCGCGTGGTGCCCGTCGACGTCTACGTCCCCGGGTGCCCCCCCACCCCCGACTCGCTGATGTACGGGCTGCTGAAGCTGCAGGAGCAGGTCGCCGAGTTCCAGAAGACCGGGAAACGCCCCACCGCCGCCGACCCCGCGTGAGATGACGATCGCCGCCGCGGCCGCGCGAGTCCGGGAGACGTTTGGCGTCGAGCCGGCCGTCGCCGGCGCGGCCCTCGCCGTCGAGCTCCCGCGCGGCCGGTGGCGCGAGTTCGGCGCCTTCGCCCGGGGCGAGCTGGGGTGCGTGTACTTCAACTGGCTGTCCGCGATCGACTGGAAGGACCAGGGGTTCGAGGTGCTGTGCCGCGTCGAGAATCTGGACACGCGGCTGGCCGTGCTGATGCGGACGAAGCTCGGCGCGGGGGAGACGGGCTGCGCGTCGCTCGTCCCCGTCTGGCGCGGCGCCGACTGGATGGAACGCGAGTGTTACGACATGTTCGGGGTCGTGTTCGACGGGCACCCCGATCTCCGGCGGATCCTGCTCTCGGAGGACTGGGAGGGATACCCGCTCCGGAAGGACTACGCCCACGACACGCCGCACACGCCGTACCGATGATCCACCACGGAGGGAACCGCCGATGATCTACGAGCTCCGCACCTACACGCTGACCCCCGGCAAGCAGCCCGAGTACCTCAAGCTCAACGCGGAGGTCGGTCGGCCCACGCGCGGCGACAAGTACGGCAAGCTCGAGGGCGGCTGGACGACGGAGTTCGGCCTGCTCAACCAGTACGTGCACCTCTGGAGCTATCCGAGCCTCGACGAGCGCGACCGGCTGCGCGCCGAGCTGCAGAAGAACGAGGAGTGGACGAAGGGGTATATCCCGAAGATCCGCCCGCTCATCCTCGCGCAGGAGAACAAGATCCTCTCCGTGGTGCTGCCGTTCAAGCCGCCCGCGGAGGCGGGGCACGTGTACGAGCTCCGCTGGTATCGCGCGCAGGTCGGCAAGGTCGGCGAGTGGCTCGCCCTCTTCAAGGGGATCATGCCCGTGCGGGAGAAGTACTCGAAGAACGTCGGCGTCTGGCAGACGGAGATGGGGCAGCTCAACGAGGCCGTCCACCTCTGGGCCTACCGCGACCTGAACCAGCGCGCCGAGATCCGCGGCAACGCGCTGAGGGATCCCGAGTGGCAGAAGTTCCTGGGCGCGTCCGCGCCGCTCCTCGCCGAGATGCGGTCCATCATCCTGAACCCGACAAGCGTTTCCCCGATGCGCTAGATGGCCACGGTCGAGCGGCAGACCGTCGAGATCGGCTACGGGGGCACCGAGCGCCTCGTGATGAACATGGGGCCGCAGCACCCGTCCGCGCACGGCGTCTTCCGCGCGGTCCTCACGCTCGAGGGCGAGACCGTCGTCGCCGTGGACGCGGTGATCGGCTACCTGCACCGCTGCCACGAGAAGCTCGGCGAGACGCTCACGTACGTGCAGTACCCCTCGATCGCCTCGAAGACCGACTACGTCGCCGCCATGACCTCGGAGCTCGCCTACGTCTCGGCGGTCGAGGCGCTCGGCCGCTTCGAGGTGCCGAAGCGCGCCCGGTACCTCCGCGTGATCGCCGCCGAGCTCCAGCGGGTCGCGTCGCACTGCCTCTGGCTCGGCACCTGGTGCATGGACATGGGCGGCGCCCTCGGCGGCGGCGCCACCGTCTTCCTCTACTGCATCCGCGAGCGGGAGCTGATCCTCGACCTCTTCGAGGAGCTGACGGGCGCGCGGCTCCTCTACGGCTTCCACCAGGTCGGCGGGACGCGGTACGACGTCCCGGCCGGCTGGGACAAGAAGGTGCGCGAGACCGTCGCCCTCGTCGAGCAGCGGATCGAGGAGTACGAGGCCATGCTCGAGCGCAACGCCTTCTTCCTCGCGCGCACGCAGGGCGTCGGGACGATCTCGCGCGAGCTCGCGCAGGAGGTGGGGGTGTCGGGGCCGCTGCTCCGGGGCTCGGGCGTGCCCCACGACCTCCGCCGGGCCGATCCGTACTCGTCCTACGAGGACTTCGACGTGCGCGTGCCCGTCGAGACCGCCGGGGACTGCTTCGCGCGCTACCGGGTGCGGATGGTCGAGTTCCGCGAGTCCATCCGGATCGTCCGCCAGGCGCTCGACGGCCTGCCGGAGGGGCCGATCTCGTCGCGGCCGGGCGTGAAGTCGGTGGGGCAGGTGCGCGTGCCGAAGGGCGAGGCGTACGCGCGCGTCGAGGGCGCGCGCGGCGAGGTCGGCTGCTTCCTGGTGTCCGACGGTGGCCCCAAGCCCTACCGGATGAAGTGGCGCGGGGCCTCGTTCTCCAACCTCGCGGTGCTCCCGCACATCATCCCGGGCCACAAGATCGCGGACGTCGTCGCGATCATGGGCTCGGTGGATCCCGTCTTCGGCGAGGTGGATCGGTGACGCTTCCGCCGGTCGCCTGGCACGCGCTCACGGCGTTCGTCGTGCTGAACGCCGTCATCGTCATGGTCGCCTACGTGACGCTCCTCGAGCGGAAGTTCGCGGCGCGCATGCAGTCGCGGATCGGACCGTACTACGTCGGCCGCCCGCACGGGTGGCTGCAGCCCATCGCCGATGCGCTCAAGCTGATGATGAAGGAGGACGTCGTGCCGACGCTCGCGGACCGCGGCGTCTACAACCTGGCGCCGATCGTCTTTCTCGTGCCGTGCATCCTGATCTTCGCGACGATCCCCTTCGCGCCGGGCCTCGGCGTCGCCGACCTGAACATCGGCGTCCTCTTCTTCCTCGCGGTCTCCGCGCTCGAGATCGTCGGACTCTTCATGGGCGGCTGGGGCTCGAACAACAAGTACGCGCTGATCTCCGCGATGCGCGCGGTCAACCAGATCATCTCGTATGACCTGCCGTTCATCTTCGCGGCGCTCGTGCCGGTGCTCCTCGCGGGCTCGCTCCAGATGTCGGCGATCGTCGCCGCGCAGCAGGGCCTCTGGTTCGTCGCGTATCCCGTGCTCGGCCAGCTCGCGTTCGTGGCGTTCGTGGTCGCGACGCTCGCCGCCGAGAACCGTGTGCCCTTCGACATCCTCGAGGCCGAGTCGGAGCTGGTCGCCGGATTCCGCGTCGAGTACAGCGGCATGAAGTTCGCGCTGATCCAGCTCGGCGAGTACGCGCACATGCTGGGGACGAGCTTCCTCGGGGCGCTGCTGTTCCTGGGCGGCTGGCTCGGCCCCGGGCCGGCGTGGCTCGGGCCGCTCTGGTTCCTCCTCAAGGCGCTCGCCTTCTTCCTGCTCGTGACGTGGGTGCGCTGGAGCTTCGTGCGGATCCGGGTGGACCAGATCCTCGCGATCTCCTGGAAGCTCCTGCTGCCCGCCACCATTCTCCTGCTGCTCGCGACCGGGCTCTGGGTCGTCACGGGAGGCGCCGGTGGGGTCTGACGGCGGGCGGCCGCCGGGCTTCTGGGGCGAGCTGGGCCAGCTCGTCGGCGCCGTCGGACGCGCGATGGGCGTCACGCTCCGGAACCTGTTCCGCACGCCGGTGACGGTGCAGTACCCCGACGTCACGCGGCACTACCCCGACCGCTTCCGGGGAATCCTGGCGCTCACGTACGATGGCGAGACCGGCGAGGAGAACTGCATCGGCTGCCGGCTCTGCGAATACATCTGTCCGCCGCAGGTCATCAAGGTCGAGATGCTCAAGAGCGAGAAGCGGAACTGGGCGAAGACGTTCACGCTCGAGCTCTACGCGTGCGAGTTCTGCGAGCTCTGCGTGCAGGTGTGCCCCACGGACGCGATCATCATGCTCAAGACCTTCGACCTGGCGACCGCGGACCGGCGCGAGCTGCTGCTGGACAAGGACCGGCTCCACGCGCTCGGCCTCAGCCACGAGGCGTCGTGGGCGACGGGGAATCGGCTCCGCGGCATGCAGGCGCCGCCCAAGGCGGCCCGGGCGGCCGAGGGCGCCGCCAGGGGAGAGGCGAAGGAGCCGGCCGAGTGAGCCTCGAGGCGGTGATGTTCTGGGTGGTGGCCGCGCTCCTGCTCGCCTCGAGCCTCGCGGTGGTGCTCACGCCGAACCTCTTCCACGCCGTCCTCTACCTGGCGGCGGCGCTCGTCGCCACCGGCGCCGTCTTCCTCCTGCTCGACTCGCCGTTCCTCTTCGCCGTCCAGCTCCTGCTCTACGCCGGCGGCGTGGTGACGATCGTCGTGTTCGCGATCATGCTGACCGAACGGCTCGTCGGCGAGCGGATCACGCAGGCGAGCCGCTGGGTGGTCAACGGCGCGATCGTCGCCGCGGCGGTCTTCGTCGGGATCGCCGGGTTCCTCATCCAGGCGCCCCGGTCGGAGACGCGGCCGGCCCTCGCGGCCGACTCCACGCTCGCGATCGGCCGGGCGCTCTTCGGTCCCTGGGCGGGCACGCTCGAGCTGCTCGCCGTGCTGCTCGTCGTCGCGCTGCTCGGCGCGCTCCACTTCGCGCGGCCGGAGGACTGAGCGGAGCCTCGCACATGGGCCTCCACGCCTACCTGACGCTCGCCGCGCTCGTGTTCGCCATCGGGCTCTTCGGCGTCCTGACGCGGCGCAACGCGGTCGGGATCCTGCTCGGCATCGAGCTCATGCTGAACGCGGTCAACATCAACCTGGTCGCGTTCGCGCGCTTCCGGGCCGACGTGGCGGGGCTCGTCTTCACGCTCTTCACGATCTCGATCACCGTCGCCGAGGTCGCCGTCGGCCTCGCGATCGTGATCGTGCTCTTCCGCGTGCGGCGCACGGTCGAAGCCGACCGCCTCGACCTCCTGCGGGGCTAGGCCGGTGTCGGTCATCGTCTGGCTCCCGCTCCTCGTCCTGGTACTGCCGTTCGCGGCGTTCGTGCTGCTGGCGGTCGTGGCCCCGCTCCGGCGCGCCGGCCGGCGCGCGGCGGGCGTCTCGATCGCCGCGATGGCCGTGGCCCTCGCCGGCGCGCTGGTCGTCTGGAGCGAGGGCTTCCGGAGCCTGACGACGTGGGCGTGGATCCCCGCCGACGGGGGCCCGATGGCCACGGTGGGGCTCTTCGTGGACCCGCTCTCGAACGCGATGCTCGTGCTGGTCACCCTCGTGTCGCTCCTGGTGCAGATCTACTCGCTGGCGTACCTCCACGACGAGCGGCCGCCGGCCCTCGGGCGCTACTACACCTACCAGTCGCTCTTCGCCTTCTCGATGCTCGGGCTCGTGCTCGCGCCCTCGTTCGTCCAGATGTTCATCTTCTGGGAGCTGGTCGGCCTCTGCTCCTACCTTCTCATCGGCTACTGGTACGACCGCCCGGCGGCGGCGAGCGCCGCCGTCAAGGCCTTCTGGATCACGAAGCTCGGCGACCTCGGCTTCATCGCCGGCATCGTCATGCTGTGGTCGGCGACGGGGACGTTCGAGTTCCAGGCGCTCTTCGCCAAGGCGCAGGAGCACGCGCTGGCGATCGACGGGCTCGGGACGATCATGTTCTTGATCTATCTGGGCGCCGTGGGCAAGTCGGCGCAGTTCCCGCTCCACGTCTGGCTGCCGGACGCGATGGAGGGCCCCACGCCCGTCTCGGCCCTGATCCACGCCGCGACCATGGTCACGGCGGGCGTCTTCATGGTGGCGCGCGTCCAGCCGCTCTTCGTCCTGGTGCCGGACGTCCTCGCCCTCATCGGCTGGGTGGGCGCCTTCACCGCGCTGCTGGCGGCGAGCATGGCCTGTGTGGAGGGCGACATCAAGCGCGTGCTCGCGTACTCGACGGTCTCGCAGCTCGGCTACATGATGGCCGCCGCCGGTGCGGGCGCGTCGTACGCGAGCTTCCTGCACCTGCTGACCCACGGCGTGTTCAAGGCGCTCCTCTTCCTGGGCGCGGGCGCCGTGATTCACGCGGTCGGCACGAACGACATCTTCCGGATGGGCGGCCTCTTCCGCGCCATGCCGCAGACGGGCGTGGTCTTCATCGTGGGCACGCTCGCGCTCGCGGGGCTCCCGCCGCTCGCCGGCTTCTTCTCGAAGGAGGCGATCCTCGCCGGCGTCTGGGAGGCCGACTTGACGTGGCCCTTCCTCATGCTGGCCCTGACGGTGTTCCTGACCGCGTTCTACATGTTCCGCGTCGTCTTCATCGCCTTCTTCGGTCGCGCGCACGCCGCGGGCCACCCGCACGACCCGCCGTGGGCGATGCGCGGCCCGCTCTGGCTCCTCGCCGGCCTCACGGTCTTCGTCGGCCTGCGCCTCTGGATGGGGGGGAGCGGCGGGCACCACGGGCCCGGCTGGCTCGCGCCGTTCTCGATCGCGCTCGCGCTGGGCGGCATCGTGCTCGCGTGGGCGACCTACAGGCGCGGCGCGGTGGACCCCGCGCGTCTCGCGGGCAGCTTCCCGCTCTCGACGCTCGACTTCCTGGCGCGCCGCCGGTACGGCCTCGACGCGCTCTACGGCGGTCTCTACCGGGGATTCCTCCTCGGGTTCTCGCGCCTCGTCGGCTGGGTCGACCGGTATCTCGTCGACGGGCTCCTCAACCTGCTCTCGGCGTGCACGCTGCGCGGCGGCGACCTCCTGCGGCGCATCCAGAGCGGGCGGGCGCAGGACTACGTCTACGGCGTCGCGTTCGGCGTCCTGTTCCTGCTGGTCTGGGCGCAGTGGTGGAAGCGATGAGGCTCCCCGTGCTCTCGCTGATCACCTGGGCGCCGTTCGTCGGCGCGCTCCTCATCATGTTCACGGCGCGCCACCGGCCACTCGCGGTGCGGCTCATCGCCGCGGTCACGACGGGGATCTCGGCGATCCTCTCCCTCTGGGTCTACGTCGCCTACGACCGCGAGGCGGCGGGCTTCCAGTTCTACGAGAAGGTCGCGCTGGTGCCGCCGCTGGGCATCTCGTACGAGCTCGGGGTGGACGGGATCAGCCTGCTGATGGTCCTGCTCACGTCGGTCATCATCATCGCCGGCGTCTTCGCCTCGTGGACCGTCGCCGTGCGGAGCCAGGAGTTCTACGCCCTGCTGCTGGCGCTCGTGACGGGCGTCTTCGGGGTCTTCGTGTCCCTCGACCTGTTCGTGTTCTTCCTCTTCTACGAGCTGGCCGTCCTGCCCATGTACCTGTTGATCGGGATCTGGGGTTCGACCGGGGAGGTGCGGCCGCGCGGCATCTTTGCCTGGGCGTACCGGGAGACCGGCGTCGGGACGAAAGAATACGCCGCGATGAAGCTCACGCTCTACCTCCTCTTCGGCTCCGCGTTCATCCTCGTCGGCATCTTCGCGCTCTACGTCAACGCGGGCGCCTCGTCCTTCTCGTTCCTCGACCTCGAGGGGGTCGGCTTCCCGCCGGGCGTCCAGCGCTGGGTCTTCCTCGCGTTCTACGTGGGCTTCGGCATCCTCGCGGGCATCTGGCCGCTCCACACGTGGTCGCCCGACGGCCACGCCTCGGCGCCGACGGCGGTCTCGATGCTTCACGCCGGCGTGCTGATGAAGCTCGGCGCCTACGGCGTCGTGCGCATGGGCATGGGGCTGCTCCCCGAGGGCGCGCAAGCCCTCGCCTGGCTCGTGGGCACGATCGCCTGCATCAACGTCGTGTACGGCGCGCTCTCGGCGATGGCGCAGACCGACCTCAAGTACGTCATCGCGTACTCGTCCGTCTCGCACATGGGGCTCGTCATGCTCGGCGCCGCGACGCTGACGGAGGCCGGCCTCAACGGCTCGGTCTTCCAGATGTTCGCCCACGGGGTGATGACCGGCCTCTTCTTCGCGCTCGTGGGGCTCGTCTACGAGAAGACGCACTCGCGCGAGATCTTCAAGATGGGCGGCTTCGGCAGGGCGATGCCGGGGATCGCCACGGCGTTCACCGTGGGCGGCCTCTCCTCGCTCGGCCTGCCGGCGACGGCCGGGTTCGTCGCCGAGCTCCTGACCTTCATGGGCGCGTGGCGCTCCGACCACCGGTGGTGGCTGTTGCCGGCCGTGGCGGGCACCTTCCTCACGGCGATCTACGTGCTGCGCGTCGCGAAGCGGATCTTCTGGGGCCCGCCCTCGCCGCACTTCCACGACCTGGAGGACGCGCGCGGCCCCGAATGGGTCGCGCTGGTCTTCCTGGTCGCCGTGCTCGTCCTCTTCGGGATGGCGCCGTCGATCGCGCTCGCGCCGGTGGACACCGCGACCGTGCCGCTCCTCTCCCGGATCGTGGGCCCGTGACGCCGGCGGCCGATCTGGTGGGCGCGCTGGTCCTGGAGCTGGGCCTCGGCGCCGTGGCGCTTCTCGTCTTCGCGGTCAACACCGTCGTCCCCCGGAGCGGCGACCGGCGGGTCGTCGCCTGGATCGCGACCGGCGGCGTCCTGGTCCTCGCGCTCGCCAGCTTCCTCGTGCGGCCGGGGCCGGCGGTGGCCGGCGGCATGTTCGTCCAGGACGGCCTCGCGATCTTCGCCAAGCGCCTCTTCCTGAGCGCCACCTTCATCGGGCTCCTCGCCTCGCTCTCGGCCCCCGAGACGGGGCGCGGGCGACGCGCCGGCGAGTACCACCTGCTCGTGCTCGCCTCGCTGCTCGGGATGCTGGTGCTCGCCTCCGCGCGCGACCTCATCCTTCTCTTCGTCGCGTTCGAGCTGATGTCGATCCCGCTCTACGTGCTGGCGGGCTTCTTCAAGCGCCGCGCCGAGGCCGTCGAGGCGTCGCTGAAGTTCTTCCTCGTCGGCAGCGTGTCGTCCGCGGTGATGGCCTACGGGCTCTCGTTCGTCTACGGCGCGACCGGCTCCACCGCTCTCGCGAAGGTGGCGCAGGCGGCGGGGAACGGTCACCCGCTCCTCCTGCTGGGCCTGATCGCGACGTTCGTCGGCTTCGCGTTCAAGATCGCCGCGTTCCCGTTCCACATGTGGGTTCCCGACACCTACGAGGCGGCGAGCACGCCGTTCGTCGCGTGGCTCAGCGTGACGCCGAAGGCCGCCGGCTTCGTGGCGCTCTTCCGCGTCTACTTCGAGGGGGCCGGCGACCACGCGGCGGCGTGGACGCCCATCGCCGCCGCCCTCGCCACGCTCACGATCGTCGCGGGCAACCTGATGGCGCTCCCCCAGCAGAACGCCAAGCGCCTGCTGGCGTACTCGGGGATCGCGCACATCGGCTACATGCTTGTGGGCTTCGCCGCGGCCTCCGCCGCGGGCGTGGCGATGGTGCTCTTCTATCTGGTCGCGTACGTCTTCGGGAACATGGGCGCGTTCCTCGTCGTCGAGGCCCTGGCGCGCGCCGAGGGCTCCGAGGCGACGGCCGCGTTCCGTGGCCTGGCACAGCGCTCGCCGCTCCTCGCCCTGGCGATGCTGCTCTTCCTGCTCTCGCTCGGCGGCATCCCGTTCGTGGCCGGGTTCTGGGCGAAGCTCTTCGTGTTCTGGGCGGCGGCCGAGCGCGGCCTCTACTGGCTCGTGCTGGTGGGCGCGGTGCTCACGGTCGTCGCGCTCTTCTACTACCTCGTCGTCGCCAAGCGCATGTACATCGAGCCGCCCGAGCGCACCGGCCGCGTTCCGGTGCCCGCCACGCTCGCCCTCGCCGTGATCCTCTGCGTCGTGGGCGTGGTTGTTCTCGGCGTCTATCCCAAGCCCCTCGTCATGGCCGCGCTCCGGGTCGCCGCGCCCCTCTTCTGACGCAAGCCATTTCTTCAACTATCTGAAATCGTTGACCCATCATCTCTACTTGACTGACCCTGGATCGAGTCGGTAGGGTAGTGTACCGACTGGTTGGTACACATGACGACGACAGCCAAGACCGCCGCCGAGCCAGGAGCGAGGACGAGACACGGTCGGTCCACGCGCGAGGCGATCCTCGCGGCGGCGACGCGGCTTATCCACGTCCACGGCTACAACCACACCACGCTCGACGACGTGCTGCGCGAGAGCGGTGTCGGCAAGGGGAACTTCTACTACCACTTCAAGAGCAAGGAAGAGCTCGGCTACGCCATTCTCGATCAGATCATCGCCTCGTTCCTCGAGCGCACGCTCGACCCGTGTTTCTCGGACGCGACGGCGCGGCCGCTGGCCCAGATCCGCTGCTTCCTCGAGCGCGTGCTGGAGGCGCAGCGGGCGCGGAACTGCGTCGGGGGCTGCCCGCTCGGCAACCTCGCCGCCGAGCTCTCCGACGTCCACGAGGGCTTCCGCACGCGGCTGGCGGGGGTCTTCGGCGCCTGGCAGACGCGGCTGACCGGCGCGCTCGACACGGCGCGGCGGCGCGGCGAGGTCGTCGAGGCGTGCCGGCCCGACGCGGTGGCGCACTTCCTCGTCGCCTCGCTCGAGGGCGCCATCCTCTTGACGAAGCTCACGAAGGACATCTCCGTCATGGAGCAGTGCGTGACGGAGCTGGGACGCTACCTGTCCCTCTACGAGCTCGGAACGTGACGCCCGTGGACGCGCAGCGGACCGACGCCGACGCGGCGCTCGTCGAGGCACTGCGCCGCGACGACCCCGCCGCGCCCGAGCTCCTCGTGGAGACCTTCGGCGACCGCGTCTACCGGTTGGCACTCCGGATCACGGGCTCCAAGGAGGACGCCGAGGAGGCGGCTCAGGACGCGCTCTGGACGGCGGCGCGCAAGATCAACACGTTCAAGGGCGAGTCCGCCTTCGGGAGCTGGCTCTATCGCATCGCCGCCAACGCGGCCTATCAGAAGCTCCGCACGCGCCGCGCGAAGGCGGCCGAGATCGCGCTCGACGACGTCCTGCCCGTGCTCGACGAGGGCGGCCGCCACTTCGAGCCGATGGACGACTGGTCCAATCGCGTGGACGAGCGGGCGCTCCAGGGCGAGCTGCGCGGCGTGCTCACGGAGGCGATCGACGCGCTGCCGCCCGACTACCGGACCGCGCTCGTGCTCCACGACGTGGAGGGCGTGTCGAACCCGGACATCGCGGAGACGCTCGGGATCAGCCTGCCGGCCGTGAAGTCGCGCGTGCATCGCTCGCGCCTCTTCGTGCGGAAGCGGCTCGCCGAGTACATGAAGGGCGCGTAGCGCGCCCGCCGCGCGGCGCCGCAGTTGACGCGAGGCGGCGCCGTGTGGTCTGATAGCGGCTCGTCGCAATCAACGCGTGAGGAAGGTCTCGCATCCCTATGGAAGCCGTCATTGCTACCGGTGGCAAGCAGTACCGCGTGGCGCCCGGGCAGGTGATCGCGGTGGAGAAGCTCGCGGGCGACAAGGGGGCGCCGGTCGAGTTCCGGTCGGTCCTCCTCGTGACGCGCGACGGCGAGGTCATCGCCGAGCCCAAGGCGCTCGCGGACGCCCGGGTCTCCGGCGAGGTGGTCCGCCAGGGGCGCGGCCGCAAGGTGTCGGTCGTGAAGTTCAAGCGGCGCAAGAACTATCGACGGAATCGGGGTCACCGCCAGGCGGTGACCACGGTCCGCATCATCAAGATCGAGGTCTAGAGCCCATGGCTCACAAGAAAGGCGTCGGCAGCTCGAGGAACGGGCGGGACTCCAATCCGCAGATGCTGGGCGTCAAGCGCTTCGCGGGCCAGTTCGTGACCGGCGGCTCCATCCTGGTGCGCCAGCGCGGGACACGGTTCCGGCCGGGCCTCAACGTCGGCCTGGGGTCGGACGACACGCTTTTCGCCAAGATGGACGGCTACGTCCGGTTCGAGCGGCGGAGAGACTCGCGCTACGTGAGCGTCACGACCGACCGCGCGTGACCGCGGGCGGGCGGCCCCGAGCCCGCGTGGGACTGCATGTTCGTCGATGAGATCGACATCTTCGTCAAGGGCGGCGACGGGGGCGCCGGCTGCGTCAGCTTCCGCCGCGAGAAGTACGTCCCGCACGGCGGTCCCGACGGCGGCGACGGCGGCAACGGCGGGAGCGTCTGGCTCGAGGCCGATCCCGCGCTGACCACCCTCCTCGATTTCCACTACAAGCGGCATTACCACGCCGAGCGCGGCACGCACGGCGAGGGCTCCAACCGCCACGGCGCCTCCGGCGACGACCTGGTCCTGCGCGTCCCGCTCGGCACCGTCGTGACCGACCGCGACACCGGAGAGCGGCTGGGTGACCTTGCCGTGCCGGGCCAGCGGGTGTGCGCGGCGCCCGGCAAGCGGGGCGGCCGGGGCAACGCGCGCTTCGCGTCCTCCACGAACCGCGCCCCACGGCGTGCCGACCTCGGCCGGCCCGGGCCCGAGCGCTGGCTTCACCTCGAGCTGAAGCTTCTCGCCGACGTCGGCGTCATCGGGTTTCCGAACGCGGGCAAGTCCACCCTGGTGTCGCGCCTCTCGGCGGCCAAGCCGAAGATCGCGGACTATCCCTTCACGACGCTCGCGCCCACGCTCGGCATCGTGCGCGTCGACGACGAGCGCTCGTTCGTCATCGCGGATCTGCCGGGACTGATCCCGGGCGCCGCGGACGGGAAGGGGCTCGGCCACCAGTTCCTCCGCCACACCGAGCGGACGCGGCTGCTCCTGCACCTGCTGGATCTCGACCCGCAGACGGGCCGCGACCCGCTCGACGACTACGCGGCGATCAACCGGGAGCTCGCCGCGTACTCGCCCGAGCTCGCGGGGCGCCCGCAGATCCTCGTCGCCAACAAGTCGGATCTGCCCGAGGCCGCGCCGCGCCGGGACGAGGTCGAGCGGCACTGCGCCGAGAACGATCTGCCCCTGGTCGTGATCTCGGCCGCGACGGGGGCGGGCCTCGCCGACCTGGTCCATCGCCTGGCCTCCCTGCTGGTGCCGGGCGAGCCAGGCGTCCCCGCGAGTGGCGAGATCGTCCGGAGGGCGCCGTGAAGGATGCCCCTCGCAAGGTCGGCCGCGTCCGCCGGCTCGTGGTCAAGGTCGGGACCGGCCTCGTCACCGAGCCTGGCGCCGGTGCCTCCCCCGGGCGGATCGGCGCGCTCGCGCGGGAGATCGCGTCCGTGCGCGAAGGGCGCCGCGTGGTGCTCGTGAGCTCCGGCGCCATCGCGACCGGCATGGCGCGGCTCCGGCTGCCCGAGCGACCGCGCTCGATCCCCGAGAAGCAGGCGGCCGCGGCGGTCGGCCAGTCGGCGCTCATGGAGCGCTACGAGGCGGCGTTCGCGGGCCACGGCATCCACGTCGGCCAGGTCCTGCTCACGGCCCAGGACATCGGCGACCGCGCGCGCTACCTCAACGCGAAGAACACCCTGCTCGCGCTGCTGAAGTTCGACGTGCTGCCGATCGTGAACGAGAACGACACGGTCGCCGTCGAGGAGATCAAGGTCGGCGACAACGACAACCTGAGCGCGCTCGTCGCCTCGCTGATCGACGCGGATCTGCTCGTGCTGCTGACCGACGTGGACGGCCTCTACACCGACGACCCCACCGTCAACGCGGGCGCCCGCCGGCTCGAGACGGTGGAGGCGGTGACGGACGAGATCGCGCGCCTCGCGCGCGCCCGCGCCGACGGCGTCTCGGTCGGCGGCATGGCGACGAAGCTCCAGGCCGCGCGCAAGGCCGCGGCGTCGGGGGTGCCCATGGTCATCGCGAGCGGCCGCGAGCCGGGCGTCCTCACCCGGATCCTCGCCGGCGAGCCCGTGGGCACCTACTTCGCGCCGAAGGCCGACCGCCTCGCCGCGCGCAAGCACTGGATCGCCTTCGCGGTGCCGCCGCAGGGGCGCCTCACGGTGGACGCGGGCGCGCTCACGGCCCTGACCCGGCACGGCAAGAGCCTGCTCCCCGCGGGCGTCGTCGAGGTCGAGGGCGACTTCGGGTCGGGCGAGGTCGTGGCGGTGCACGGCGCGGGCGGCCGGGAGTTCGCGCGCGGGGTGGTGAACTTCGACGCCGGCGAGCTCCGGAAGATCCGGGGCGCCCGGACCACCGAGATCGAGGCGCGGCTGGGGTACAAGAGCTTCGATGAGGTGATCCACCGCGACAATCTCGTGATTCTCTAGGAAATGGCCATGGACATCCGCACCCAGGTGGAAGGCAAGGCCCGCGCGGCGCACGCGGCCGCGCGCGTGATGGCGCTCTGCCCGACGAAGACCAAGAACGACGCGCTCGGCCAGATGGCGCACGGGCTCGTCGAGAAGACGGCGGCCCTGCTCGAGGCCAACCGCGCCGACGTCGAGCGCGCGCGGAGCCACGGCGCCGCGCGCGCGTTCCTCGACCGCCTGACGCTCACCGAGGCGCGGGTCGAGGAGATGGCCGGGGGCCTCCGCGAGATCGCGGCGCTTCCGGATCCCGTGGGCTCGGTCGTCGAGTCGTGGCGCCGGCCCAACGGCATCGAGATCTCGCGCGTGCGCGTTCCGCTGGGCGTCGTGGGGTTCATCTACGAGTCGCGCCCGAACGTCACCGCGGACGCCGCGGGGCTCTGCGTGAAGGCGGGCAACGCCGTTCTGCTGCGCGGCGGCAGCGAGGCGATCGAGTCGAACACGATGATCGCCGCCGTGATGGCGAAGGCGCTCGAGAAGGTGGGCGGGCCGGCCGACGCGATCCAGTTCGTGGACACGACCGACCGGGAGGCGGTCGCCGCGATGATCGAGCTCCACGGCCTCCTCGATCTGGTGATCCCGCGGGGCGGGGAGGAGTTCGTCCGCTGGGTCGCCGAGCGCTCGCGGGTGCCCGTCCTCAAGCACGACAAGGGCGTGGTGCACGTGTTCGTGGACGCCACGGCGGATCCGACGATGGCGGCCCAGATCGTGATCAACGCCAAGGTGCAGCGCCCGAGCGTCTGCAACGCGCTCGAGACGCTCCTGGTTCATCGCGCGATCGCGCCGGTCTTCCTGCCGCAGGCGGCACGGCACCTTGCCGATGCGGGTGTCGAGCTCCGCGGCTGTCCGGCGACGCGGGCCCTCGTGCCCGCGGCGCGGCCCGCGACGGACGCGGACTGGGACGCCGAGTACCTCGACCTGATCCTCGCGGTCCGCGTCGTCGAGGATCTCGACGCCGCGATCGCCCACATCCGCCGGCACGGCACGGGCGTTGCCGAGGCGATCGTGACCAACGACCTCGGCGCCGCCCGCCGCTTCACGCGCGAGGTCGACGCCGCGGCCGTCCTCGTCAACGCCTCGACGCGCCTCGTCGACGGCGGCCAGTTCGGCATGGGGGCCGAGATGGGCATCTCGACCTCGCGCGTCCATGCCCGCGGCCCGGTCGGCGTGCGCGAGCTGACGACGACGAAGTTCGTGGTCCACGGCGACGGTCAGGTGCGGGAGTAGGCTTGGCGCGGACCGCGGTCTTCGGCGGTTCGTTCAACCCGATCCACTACGGGCATCTGCTCCTCGCCGACGAGGTCCTCGAGGCGCTCACCCTCGACCGGGTCCTCTTCGTGCCCGCCGCGATGCCGCCGCACAAGTCGCCGGCGCACCTGGCGCCCGCGGCCGACCGCTACGAGATGGTCCGGTCGGCGATCGGGGGCCGCCCCGGCTTCGAGGTCTCGGACGTCGAGCTCCGCCGCGCGGGTCCCTCCTACACGGTGGACACCCTCGCCGAGCTCGGGATCCCGCGCGGGGACCTCTTCCTGATCGTCGGCTCCGAGACCTTCCTCGACCTGCTCACGTGGCGCGAGCCCCGGAGGATCGCCACGCTGGCCCGACTCGTCGTCGTCCCGCGGGTCGGCAGCGCCTTCGATCCGGACGGGGCCGCGGCGCAGAAGGTCGTTCGCGAGATCGGACAGGAGCCGCTGATCGTGCGCGCGACCTCGCTCCCCATCTCGGCGTCGGACCTCCGGCGACGCGTTCGCGAGGGCCGGTCGACCGCCTACCGGCTTCCCGACGCCGTCGCGGCCTACATCCGCGCGCGGCGTCTCTACCAGGGCGAGGTGGCGTGACGCCGCCGTCGGCGGAGCAGAAGGCACGGGACGCCGCGCGCGCGGCACTCGACAAGCGGGCGACCGGCCTGATCGTGCTCGACGTGCGCGGCGTCTCGAGCGTCGCCGACTACTTTCTGGTCTGCAGCGCCAAGTCGACGACCCACATGGAGACGATCTCCTCCGCGATCCGGGCGGAGCTCAGGGTCGAGGGGACCCGCCCGCTCCACGCCGAGGGCGCGGCCCAGAGCGGCTGGATCCTCCTCGACTACGGCGACGTCCTCATGCACGTCTTCCTCGAGGACACGCGCGCCTACTACGCGCTCGAGCGCCTCTGGGGCGACGCGCCCGTCCTTTCGCTCGACGGCGGATGAAATCGGAGCGCGAAGGTGTTGCGCGCTCCCGCCACGCATGCTAGCGTTCATAACTCAAGTGCGCAGCACAGCCGCGGTGGAAGGAGGCTGCGATGCGAAAAGAACGACTGGCGTACTTCAAGAAGCAGCTGGTCGAGAAGCAGCGCCAGCTGGCGGACGAGGTCGGTCGCACCGCGATCTACGGCAAGGATCAGGAGGACGACTCGATCAAGGATCTCGGCGACCAGGCCAACACCGCCTACAACAGGGAATTCTTTTTCGAGCTGGGCAACGGCGACCGCCGGCTCCTGCGGGACGTCGTCTCCGCGCTGCAGAAGCTCGACGACGGTGCGTTCGGCTCCTGCGAGCGATGCGGCGAGGCCATCTCGGAGAAGCGGCTGGAGGCGCTGCCGTTCGCGCGCTACTGCATCGACTGCCAGCGCGTCGTCGAGCAAGAGGAGCGGATGGCCACGGGCTAGCCGTACGCCGCCCGGACCCGCGGCTCCTGCTCCCCCCGGCTCCCCCGCTCGCGCCGTGACGCCCTTCGCCTCGCTCCGGACCCTCGTCTCGGCCGGTTTCGGCCTGAGGCGCCTTCTCGATTTCGCCCGCCCGCCCGCGCCGACCCAGGACGACCCGACGACGCTCGACCTGCTCCGGCACGCCGGCGAGGCGCGGGCGGCGGGGCGGTCGCAGGAGGCGGGGCCCCTCTACCGCCAGGTGCTCCAGTCGCACCGGGGCCACCTCGGCGCCCTCCGCGGTCTCCGCGAGCTCGCCGTCGAGGCGGGCCAGTGGCGCGACGCGCTCGACGTGCAGCACCGGATCCTGGGCGCCGTCGGCTCCACGGAACGCTCGCCCGAGACGGAGTGGCTCGCGGTCGCGCACTACGAGCTCGGGCGCGCGGAGCTCCAGCGCGGGAACGCGGCCGCCGCGGTGCCGCACCTCCGGAGCGCGACGCGGGCCGACCGCCATTTCCTGCCCGCCGCGATCGCGCTGGGCGACGCGCACGAGATGCTCGGGGAGCGCCGCGAGGCCGCCCGCGTCTGGGAGCGGGCGGTCGAGGTCCAGGCTTCGCTGCCGCTCCTCGCCCGGCTCGAGCGCGTCTACCGCGACGAGGGGCGCCCCAGCCGCATGATCCAGCTCTACCGGTCGGCGATCGACCGCGCGCCCGACGACCTGTCGCTCGCGGTCGCCCTCGGCCGCGTCCTCTTCGAGCTCGAGATGCTGGACGAGGCCGCCGACCAGCTCGAGAAGGTCGAGGTGCGGGCCCCCGACCTGCCCGCGGTCCACGCTTACCTCGGCGCCGTGTTCGAGCGGCGCGGGGAGACGCGCGAGGCGTTCGCGGAGTATCGCCGCGCGCTCCAGCTCGGCCACGCCTTCGACTGGCCGCACCGGTGCGAGGCGTGCGGCGCCCCGGCGGCGGCCTGGCAGGACCGGTGCGAGCGCTGCCGCCGCTGGAACACGCTGCGCCCCGCCCGTCCGTAGAGACTGGGTGCGCCCCTGAAGATGGGACTCGCGGCCGCGGTCCTGGATCTCGTGTTCCCGGCGATCTGTCCCGTCTGCCAGACGCGTCTCGGCTCCGGCCGGCGTGATCCACTGTGCGGGAAATGCTGGGACGCGATCGAGCGGCTGGCGCCTCCCTGGTGCGAGGTCTGCGGCGCGCCGGGCGCGAGCCCCTGCGGCCCCTGCGCCGCGCGGCCGGCCCGCTGGGACTACGCGCGTAGCGCCGCGCGCTACGAGGGGCCGCTGCGGGAGGCGGTCCACGCGCTGAAGTTCGGTGGCAAGCGGGCGCTCGCCCGGCCGCTCGGCGCGCTCGCCGTCGAGCAGTGCGCGGGGACGTTGCTTCCGGAAATCGACGCCCTGGTGCCCGTGCCGCTCGCCTGGGAGCGCGAGCGGGCGCGCGGGTTCAACCAGGCGCGCCTCCTGGCCGAGCGCGTCGGCGCGCGGCTCGGCGTCCCGCTCCGGCCGCGCTGGCTCGTCCGGGTGCGGACGACCCTGCCGCAGAGCGATCTCTCCGCGGACGAGCGGCGCGCCAACGTCCGCGGCGCGTTCCACGCGTCCCCCCGGGCGGCGGGCCGGCACGTGCTCGTGGTCGACGACGTGCTCACGACGGGCGCCACGCTCACCGAGTGCGCGCGGGCGCTGCGTGAGGCCGGGGCCGCCCGGATCGGTGTCCTGACAGTTGCCCGTGTCCTCTGACCCACCGTATAATCAGCTGAGTCGCTCGGTACCGATGTTCCGCAGCCTCCACCAAGGAGCCCTTCCAATGAGCATTCGGGTCGGCGTCAACGGATTCGGCCGCATCGGGCGCGTCTTCTTCCGCACGGCCCTCGAGGCGAGGGACATCGAGATCGTCGGTGTCAACGACCTCGCGGACGCCAAGACGCTCGCGCACCTGCTGAAGCACGATTCGGTGCACGGCACGCTGGCGGCCGACGTCACGGCGAAGGACGAGGCGATCTTCGTCAACGGGCGCGAGGTCCGCGTGTGCAAGCTCAAGGACCCCGCGGCGCTGCCCTGGAAGGAGCTCGGGGTGGACGTCGTCGTGGAGTCCACGGGCATCTTCCGCGACACGGCCACGGCCTCGAAGCACCTCCAGGCCGGAGCGAAGAAGGTGATCATCACGGCGCCCGCGAAGGATCCCGACGTGACGATCGTCCTCGGCGTCAACGAGCAGACCTACGACCCTGCGAGGCACCGGATCATCTCCAACGCGTCCTGCACCACTAACTGCCTCGCGACGACGGTGAAGGTGCTGGACGACGCCTTCGGCATCAAGCGCGGCTTCGCCTCGACCGTGCACTCCTACACGAACGACCAGCCGGTGCACGATTTCCCGCACAAGGATCTGCGGCGCGCCCGCGCGGCAGCCGTCAGCATGATCCCGACGACGACCGGCGCGGCCACCGCGGTGGGTCTCGTGTTGCCCAAGCTCAAGGGCAAGCTCGACGGAATCGCGATCCGCGTGCCGACCATCAACGTCTCCGTCGTGGACCTCGTCGCCGAGCTCGACCGCGCGGTCTCCGTCGACGCGGTGAACGCGGCGTTCCGCGAGGCGGCGGCCGGCCGGCTCCGCGGCATCCTCGACGCGACCGACGAGGAGCTGGTCTCCTGCGACTTCAACGGCAACCCGCACTCGTCCATCGTGGACCTGCCGTCCACGGCGCTGGTCGACGGGAACCTCATCAAGGTGCTCGCGTGGTACGACAACGAGTGGGGCTACTCCTCCCGGGTGCGCGACCTGATCCGGTTCGTCGGCCAGACGCTGTAGGGCCGCGCTTGCCGAAGCTCTCCATCGAGCAGCTGGATCTCGCCGGCAAGCGCGTCTTCGTCCGCGCCGACCTCAACGCGCCGCTCGCCGGGGGCGAGGTGTCCGACGACACCCGCCTCCGCGCGGTGGTGCCGACGCTCCGCCACGCGCTGAAGGCGGGAGCGTCCGTGGTCCTCGCCTCGCACCTCGGCCGGCCGAAGGGCCGGGACGCGACGTACTCGCTCGCCCCGGTCGCCGGGCGCCTCGAGGCCCTTCTCGGCCAGCGCGTGGAGCTGGCGCCCGACTGCGTCGGGCCCGAGACCGTGGCGCGCGCGCGGGCGCTCGGACCGGGCGAGGTGCTGCTCCTCGAAAACCTCCGCTTCCATCCCGAGGAGGAGAAGAACGACGACGCGTTCGCCCGCGAGCTCGCCGGACTCGCGGACTGCTACGTGGACGACGCCTTCGCGGCCGCGCACCGCGCGCACGCGTCGATCGACGCGATCACGCGCCACCTCCAGCCCGCCGCCGCCGGGCTCCTCATGCAGCAGGAGCTCACCGCGCTCGGCCGCATCCTCGAGGCGCCGGCCCGGCCGCTCGTCGCGATCCTGGGCGGGGCCAAGGTGTCCGACAAGCTCGCGCTCGTCGAGCACCTGCTCGCGCGGGTCGACGCGCTGCTCGTCGGCGGCGGCATGGCCTTCACTTTCTTACTGGCGCTCGGCCACGCCACCGGCCGCTCGCTGGTCGAGGCCGATCGCGTCGAGACGGCCCGCGCGGCGCTCGAGACGGCCCGCCGGCGCGGCGTCCGTCTCGTGCTCCCGGTCGACACGCTCGTCGCGGAGGGACTCGACAGCCCGTCGGGCCGCGTGGTCAGCGTGCGCGAGATTCCGCCGGACCTCATGGGCCTCGACATCGGCCCGCGCAGCGCGGAGGCGTTCGGCGCCGAGCTGCGCCGAGCGAAGACGATCGTGTGGAACGGGCCGATGGGCGTGTTCGAGAAGCCCCCGTTCGCCGGCGGCACGGTTGCGGTCGCGCGCGCGGTCGCCGCGGCGCCGGCCTTCGCCGTCATCGGCGGCGGGGACACGATCGCCGCGGTGGCGCAGGCGGGTGTCACGGACCGGATCGGCTACATCTCGACGGCGGGCGGCGCGTTCCTCGAGTTCCTCGAGGGCCGGAAGCTCCCGGGCGTCGAGGCGCTGACGGAGGCGCCGGCGTGAGGACGCCGCTCGTCGTCGGCAACTGGAAGATGCACGGCACCGTCGCGGAGGCACGCGCCCTCGCCGGCGCGATCCGCGAGGGTCTCAAGCGGCCGCGCGGCGTGCAGGCGGTCGTCTGCCCGCCGTTCACCGCCCTCGCGGCCGTCGGCGAGCTGCTCGCGGGCGGGCCGATCCTCCTCGGCGCGCAGACCTGCCACCACGAGCCCTCGGGCGCGCACACGGGCGAGATCGCGCCGCCGATGCTGGTCGAGCTCGGCTGCCGCTACGTGCTGCTCGGCCACTCGGAGCGCCGCAAGGAGATCGGCGAGAGCGACGAGCTGATCAACCGCAAGGTTCGCGCCGTCCTGGCGCACGGCCTCACACCGGTCCTCTGCGTCGGCGAGACCGCCGGGGAGCGCCGTCAGGGGCTCACGTTCACGACGGTCGAGGGCCAGCTCCGCGCCGGCCTCGCCGGCCTGACCGGCGACCAGATCGGCAAGACCACGCTCGCCTACGAGCCCGTCTGGGCGATCGGCACCGGCGTGAACGCCACCTCGGGCCAGGCGGCCGAGGTGCACGGATACCTCCGCGGCCTGGTGACCGAGCTCGCCTCGAAGGAGACCGCGCAGGCGGTCCGGATCCTCTACGGCGGTAGCGTCAAGGCCGAGAACGTCGAGGGGCTCGTGGCCGAGCCCGAGATCGACGGCGCGCTGGTCGGGGGCGCGAGCCTGCAGGCGCCGGGGTTCATCGCCATCGTCAAGAAGGCGGCGCGCGGCGGCGCGGCGTCGAAGGAGTGAAGCGATGTACTACGTCCTGATCGGCGTCCACGTCCTCGCGTGCTTCGCCATCATCGGCATCGTGCTGCTCCAGGCCGGCAAGGGCGCCGACATCGGCTCGGCGTTCGGCGGCGCCGGGAGCCAGGCGGTGTTCGGGTCGATGGGCACGCCGACGGTCCTCGGCAAGATCACGACGGCGATCGCGATCATCTTCACGGTGACGTCGTTCAGCCTGGCGCTCCTGGGCGGCGACCGCGGCAGCTCCGTGGTGCGTGAGGCGCCGGCGGCGCTTGGCGCGCCGCCCTCGCCCGCGCCGGCGCCGGCCACTCCGGCCCCGTCCGCGCCGACGCGCTGAACGTGAAGCCGTTCGCATCGGCCGGCCCGCTGGCCCTCACCCTCGCCCTGGCCCTCGGCGGGTGCGGCGGCGAGGCCGACAGCGCCGTCGAGCAGGTGGGTGCGCGCGGAGGCGAGAAGGCGGCCTACGGCGACACGTTCATCGAGGCCCTGACCGGCAACATCTCGGGCCTCATCCCCAACATTCTGAGCGACAGCGCCTCCTTCGAGGTCGGCTCGCTGATCTACAGCGGGCTCGTGATGCGGGACCGCGACCTCAACGTCGTGCCCGAGCTGGCCGAGTCGTGGAAGTTCAGCAAGGACTGTCTGAACCTCACGTTCAAGCTGAGATCCAACGTGCGCTGGCACGACGGGCAGCCGTTCACGGCGTCGGACGTGGTCTTCACGTACGACACCATGATCAACCCGAAGACGCCGACCGCCTACCGCGAGGACTTCAAGGCGGTCGAGTCCGTCACCGCGCCCGATCCCCTGACGGTGCGCATCCGGTACAAGCAGCCGTACGCGAAGGCGCTGCAGAGCTGGGGGACCTGGGTGCTGCCCCAGCACCTTCTCGAGCCCTACGTGCGCGAGGGCAAGCTCCGCGAGGCGCCGCAGAACCGGTCCAACCCGGTCGGCACGGGCGCCTACCGCTTCAACCAGTGGAAGCCGGGCGAGAAGGTGGTGCTCGTCGCGAACCCCGACTACTTCGAGGGGCGCCCCTACATCTCGCGCGTCGTGTACCGCATCATCCCGAGCCAGGCGACGATCTTCCTCGAGCTGAAGGCAAGGGGCGTGGACTCGGCGGGACTCACCGCGCTCCAGTTCAAGCGCCAGACCGAGTACCCGGCGTTCCGGAAGGCGTACCACAAGTACCAGTATCCGGCGAACGCCTACACCTACCTCGGCTTCAACCTCAAGGACCCGCGCTTCGCCGACCGGCGTGTCCGCCAGGCGTTCGCGCACGCGATCGACAAGCGCGAGCTGATCGACGGCGTGCTCCTCGGCCTCGGGCGCGACGCCACGGGTCCCTACAAGCCGGGCACCTGGGCCTACAACGGCAACGTCCGGACCTACCCGCACGACCTCGAGAAGGCGCGCGCGCTGCTCGCGGCCGCCGGGTGGAGGGACAAGAACGCCGACGGCCTTCTCGTCAACCGGGACGGCCAGCCCTTCAAGTTCGAGCTGATGACCAACCAGGGGAACGACGAGCGCAAGAAGGTCGCGGAGATCGTCCAGGCTTCGCTGAAGGAGCTGGGCATCCAGGTGGAGATCCGCGTGATCGAGTGGGCGTCCTTCCTGAAGGAGTACATCAAGAAGCGGCGCTTCGAGGCGATCATCCTCGGCTGGGGCATCGGCCTCGACCCCGATCAGTACGAGATCTGGCACTCGTCGAAGACGGGACCGGACGAGCTCAACCACATCTCGTACGCCAATCCCGAGGTGGATGCGCTGCTCGACGCCGGACGGAGCTCGTGCCTGCAGGAGGATCGGAAGAAGTACTACGACCGGCTCCAGGAGGTCCTCGCCGAGGACCAGCCGCTCGTGTTCCTCTACTTCCGCGACGCCCTGCCCGTCGTCTCCGCGCGCGTCCGGGGCATCGTGCCGGCGCCGAACGGGATCCGGTACAACTTCAACGAGTGGTACGTGCCCAAGCATCTCCAGCGCTACACGGCGGGGTGACCGCGCGCGATGGGATAGAATAGCGCGCCATGCTCCTCTACGCGCTGCGGCGCCTGCTGCTCGCGGTTCCGCTGCTGATCGGCATCACCTTCATCTCCTTCCTCGTCATTCATCTGGCTCCGGGTGAGCCCTCGGAGATCCAGACGGGTGACATGTCGATCCAGTCCGACAAGCAGATGCGGGAACGGCTCCGCGAGGAGTACGGACTCGACAAGCCGCTGCACATGCAGTACTGGAACTGGTTCTCGCGCCTGACGCGCCTCGACTTCGGCAAGTCGTTCTCGCCCGACGCCCGCCCCGTGCTCCAGAAGATCAGCGAGCGCCTCCCGGTGACGCTGCTCCTCAACGTCGTGGAGATGCTGATCATCGTCGCGCTCGCCGTCCCGATCGGGGCCCTGTCGGCGACGCGCCAGTACTCCACGTTCGACAAGGTCACGACGGTCTTCGTCTTCGTGGGCTTCGCGACGCCGGACTTCTGGCTCGCGCTGCTGCTGATGATCCTCTTCGGCGTGCAGCTCGGGTGGCTGCCGATCTCGGGCCTGCGCTCGCTCAACTGGGAGTACCTCTCGTTCTGGCGCCAGCAGGGGGACTTCGTGGGCCACCTGCTCCTGCCGATCGTGGTCGCCACCTTCGGCGGCCTGGCCGGCTTCTCGCGCTACATGCGCCAGTCGATGCTCGAGGTCGTCCGGCAGGACTACATCCAGTCGGCGCGCGCCAAGGGGCTCGCGGAGCGCGTGGTGATCGGCAAGCACGCGCTGCGGAACGCGATGCTGCCGATCGTGACGGTGCTCGGCCTCTCGCTGCCCGGCCTCATCGGCGGCAGCGTGATCGTGGAGTCGATCTTCGCGATACCTGGCATGGGCCAGCTCATGGTGCAGGCGGTGTTCGAGCGCGACTACCCGGTCATCATGGGGAACCTCGTCATCGTCGCCACGCTGACGCTGGTCGCCAATCTCGTCGCCGACATCACCTACAGCTTCGTGGACCCGCGCATCCGCGTCGGCGGCCGCCGGGGCCGCCGGTGAGGGCATTCTGGAGAGCGCTCCGCCGCAACCGCCTGGCCCTCGTCGGCGGCCTCGTGGTGGCCGGGCTCGCGGTGCTCGCCGTCCTCGCGCCGGGCATCGCGCGGTGGGACCCGAACCGGCCGGACATCAAGAAGATCCTGGACGCGCCGTCGGGCGTCCACCCGCTGGGCACCGACCAGCTCGGACGCGACGTGCTCGCGCGGATGCTCTACGGCGCGCGCGTGTCGCTCGCGGTCGGCTTCGTGTCGGTCGGCATCGCGTCGCTCATCGGCACGATGCTCGGCGCGGCGGCCGGCTATCACGGCGGCCTCGTCGACGCGGCCATCATGCGGCTCGTGGACCTCATGCTGGTCTTCCCCCGCTTCTTCCTGCTCCTCGCGGTGCTGGCGTTTCTGCGTCCGTCCATCTGGACGATCATGGCCGTCATCGGGCTCACGGGCTGGATGACCTTCGCGCGGCTCGTCCGGGCCGAGTTCCTCGCGCTCCGGGAGCGCGAGTTCGTGATCTGGTCGCAGTCCGTCGGCGCGAGCGGCTTCCGGATCGTCTGGCGCCACATCCTGCCGAACGCCATGGCGCCCGTGCTCGTCGCGATGACGCTCGGCATCCCGGCCGCGATCCTCACCGAGTCGGGCCTGTCCTTCCTCGGCCTCGGCGTGCAGCCGCCCCACGCGAGCTGGGGCAACATCCTCAACGAGGGCAAGGACGCGATCGAGATCGGCTGGTGGCTCTCGCTCTACCCCGGGCTCGCGATCCTCGTCACCGTGCTCTCGTACAACCTGTTCGGCGAGGGGATCCGGGACGCGCTCGACCCGCGGCTGCGTCAGAGCGCGGGGAGAATTGTCACGCGCCGCTAGGCGCGTTATACTCCGCTCTCGTCTCGCGCCGAAGTGGCGGAACTGGCAGACGCGCACGTTTGAGGGGCGTGTGGGGCAACCCGTGGGGGTTCGAGTCCCCCCTTCGGCACCAA
>JBGQEL010000047.1:0-29184 GCA_041496385.1 Methylomirabilia bacterium
CACGTTGAGGGTCTGGCCGAGGAAGTACATGCAGATGAACGAGAGCAGGATCGAGAGCGGGATGGCGATCGAGATGATCAGCGTGGAGGTCAGCGAGCGCAGGAAGAGGAGGATCACGAGGAAGGCCAGCGCGGAGCCCTGGATCGCCTCGTGCCAGAGGCTCTCGATCGCCTGGCGGATGTAGATCGACTGGTCGAGCGTGATCCCGATCCGGACGCCGGGGGGCACGCCGAGGAGCCTCGGCATGAGGGCCTTCACCTGGTCCACGACCCCGATCGTGTTGGCGCCGGGCTGCTTGTTGACGTTGAGGACGACCCCGCGCTCGGCGTCGATGCGAACGATCGACGTCTGCGTCTCGTGGGAGTCGGCGACCTGCCCCACGTCCTTGATGTGGACCGGGACCTCGTTCGGCCCCACCGTGCGGACGACGATGTCCTCCATCGGCGCCACGATCTTGAACTGGTTGTTCGTGTAGAGGTTGTAGTCGAGCCGGCCGGCCTTGAGGTCGCCCGCGGGCAGCAGGAAGTTGGAGTTGTTGACGGCGCGCACGACGTCGAGGATCGACAGCCCCTTGGCGTAGAGCTGGTCGCGGTTCAGGTTGACCGTGATCTGCCGAAGCTTGCCGCCGTCCACCGAGGCCGACGCGACGCCGCCGAGGCGCTCGAGCTGCGGCTCGATCGTGTTGTAGGCGAGGTCGTAGAGCTGGCGCTCGTCCAGGCCGCCGCCGGAGACGGTGACCAGCGCCACCGGAAGGTTCGAGAGGTCGAACCGCACGATGAACGGCTGCTTGATGCCGGTCGGCAGCGAGTTGAGGATCTGCTGGATCCGCTGGATGACCTC
The DNA here is from genome assembly GCA_041496385.1 of Methylomirabilia bacterium. Classification (GTDB taxonomy): domain Bacteria; phylum Methylomirabilota; class Methylomirabilia; order Rokubacteriales; family CSP1-6; genus AR19. The sequence continues at coordinate 841 of JBGQEL010000047.1, forward strand.
GGTCTGGCCGTTGTTGACGTCGGCGCCCCAGTTCATCCAGACACGCACCGTCGAGAGGCCCTGGCGCGACTTGGACTCGACGAACCGCACGTCGCTCACCGCGCTCACGGCCTTCTCGATCGGGTAGGTCACGGTCTTCTCGATGTCCAGGACGCCGGCGCCGGTGTAGAGCGTGCCCACGTTGATGATCGGCAGGTTGATGTTCGGGAAGAGGTCGATGGGCAGGCGGCCCAGGGCCACGAGCCCGAGGATGGCCACGCCCAGCGACGCCATGAGAATGGCGATGGCGTTTCGCAGCGCGACGAGCGTCAGCCACATTCAAGCAGTAGACGAATGACGGGCTCCTGGGTTGACGTCGATCCCCTTCCGGGGCACGGCCGGCCAAAGGATAGCGCAAGCCACCATACAGCAGAAGCGGTTCGGGCGCGGACTCGATACACTGATCTCGGATGGGACCGCGCCTGAGCCGTTCCCTCGCCTTCGCCTTGACCCTGCTGCTCGCCGGCTGCGTCGCCGAGGTGCCGCTCACGATACCGGCCGGCTCGGTGCCGGATCTTCGCGGAACCTGGCGGGGAACGTGGGGCGGCACTCCCCTGACCCTCCTGGTCCTCGCGCAGGACGACGCGTCGCCCAGGGGCGGCTTCTTTGTCGGGCCCTGGCCGCTGTCCGGAGATCCGCTGCCGGGCCTGTCCGGCGTGCTGACCTTCACGGTGCGCGGCGAGGCCACCTCGGTGAACGTCCACGGCCGGATGGGCGACTCGAACGGTCGGCTCACGCTCGTGCTGGATCCGCTCACCGTCAACGGCGAGCAGATCACCCTGACGTACGTCAACCCGCGCCGCCTGGCGGGTACGGGGACCTCGCGACCGACCTGGGAGCCGCAGGGCCCCATCGAGCTGGCGCGTCCGGAGGGCGATTGAATCCGGAACCCTCCGGGGGGATATTGGGGTTGTAGATGAGGAGGATGTCGCCATGCGCACGATGATCCGATCCGCTCTCGCCGTGGTCCAGCTCGGGCTGATCGTCCTCGCCGTCTCGGCGTGTGCCAGCAGTCAGCTGACGCCCACCGCCTCGACGACCACCCTGATGGCGGGGTGGCAGTACAGGTTCAAGCTCGACTGGGCCGTCGCGCCCGAGCAGGCCGAGACGCGCCGCATCCTCGGTAACATCTCGAGCCAGCACGGGGAGGACGCCGTCTCCGTGCGCCTGCTGGCCCAGGCGTTCGACGCGTCGGGCAAGGTGGTAGGCCAGCGTATCGCGTGGGTGCCCGGCGGGGTCTCGGGATTCGCGCGCGTGTCCTTCGTGGTGACGAGCCTGCCGGCCGCCGACCACTACGCGGTGACCGTGTGGGACTACACCTTCTTCCAGGGTGGTCCGGGCATGTTCCGCTAACGACCCGCGTCGTCCCGCCGGTGGAAGTAGCGCTCGAGGAACCTCAGCGCGACCGCGACGTGCATGGCGATCCCCGTGGCCAGCGCGGACTCGTTCAGGAGCATCCGGGTCGAGTGATTCGGGAACACGGGCCCGCTCTCCGGCCGCGTGCCGAGGTTCGCCATCGCGCCCGGCACGCGCTGGAGCACGTAGGAGAAGTCCTCGCGCCGACCTCCGCGCCGTGGGCGGCCGCGACCCCCTCGGCCACGCGGCGCACGCCCTCCAGCACGCGCTCGCGCGTCGCCTCGGAGACGGTGCGCACCGTGCCGAGCAGGCTCGCCGTCTCGGGAATCACGTTGCGCGTCGTGCCCGCCTCGATCTTGGCGATCGTGATGACCGCGGGGTCGAAGACGTTCACCCGGGCGCGTGACCAGCGTCTGGAAGGCCTGCACGATCTCGCAGGCGATCGGGATCGGGTCGAGACAGTCGTGCGGCGCCGAGGCGTGCCCGCCCTTGCCGCGCACGACGATCTGGATCGTGTCGCCGGACGCCATCGCCGGCCCGGGTCGCGTGGCGACGACGCCGGGCGGGTGGCGGTGCCCGACGTGGAGCGCGAACGCGCCGGCGAGCGCCTCGCGACGCCGGGCGAGGAGGTGCGCGGCGCCGAGCAGCATGGCCACGTGGGCGTCGTGGCCGCAGGCATGCATGGCGCCATCCACCTCCGAGGCGAACGGCAGGCGACGACCGACGTCGTCCACCGGCCCGTCCGGACCTCGAGCCCGAGCCCGTCGAGGCGCTCGAGGACGGTCGCCTGCGTGCGCGGCAGCGTGAGCCCGATCTCGGGGTGCCGGTGGATGCGCCGGCGGAGCTGGATCGTCTCGTCGAGCGCGCGCTGCGCCTCGTCCAGGATCTCGATCGCCTTCACGTTCGCGCCTCCTCGTGCCCGGCCGGGATGCGGAACGTGAACGTCGTCCCCCGCCCGACCTCGCTCGTCACCCGGATCGTGCCCCCGTGCAGCTCGACGAACTTCCGGCAGAGGGCGAGCCCGAGCCCCGTTCCCTCCTGCTTCGCCCCGCTGCTCCCGACCTGACGGAACTCCTCGAACACCGCCTCGTGATCCTCCGGCGCGATGCCGACACCGGTATCGCTGACGGACACCTCCACGAACCCGTTCGCCCGCACGGCGCGCACCTCGACTCGGCCGCCCTCGGGCGTGAACTTGATCGCGTTGGACAGCAAGTTGAGGACTACCTGCTTGATCTTTCGCTCGTCCGCGCGGAGGGCGCCCACCCGCGCGTCCACGCTCACGGAGAGCGCGATACCGCGGCGCTCGGCCCGCTCGTGGACGAGAGTCAAGGCGGCGCCGATCACTGAGGGCAGCTCGATGCCCGCCAGCTCCAGCTCCATGCGTCCCGCCTCGATCTTGGAGAGATCGAGGATGTCGTTGATCAGCGACAGGAGGTGGCGGCCCGAGCCGAAGATGTCGTGCAGGTACTCGGCCTGCTTCTCGTTCAGCTCGCCGAACATCCGCTCGAGGAGCGCCTCGGAGAAGCCGATGATCGCGTTGAGCGGCGTGCGCAGCTCGTGGGACATGTTGGCCAGGAACTCGGACTTGTGCCGGCTGGCGACCTCGAGCTGGGCGCTCTTGTCTCCGAGCTCGCGGAGCAGGCGCTCGTTCTGCGCGAGCGCCTCGGTCAGCGCGTGGTTGCGCGTGGCGACCTCGTGCTCCCGGGCGCGGGCCTCGGCGTAGAGGCGCGCCTCCTCGAGCGCCGTCGCGAGCTGCTGGCAGAGCAGGTTGAACAGCTCGGCGTGGGCCGGCGTGATCGGACGCCGGCTCGTCTTGTTGTCCGCGCTGGCCACCCCGATCACCCGATCGCCGGCGAGCAGCGGCGCCACGATGAAGCGCCGGCTGCGCATGTACGGGCGCTCGAGGTACTCGCGGTTGGCGAGCGGCACCCGCCGCAGATCCTCGTCGCTGAGGACCGCGATGGGGCGGCGCGTCTGGAACGCCTGATAGAGCGGGCCGGCGGCCGGCGAGAGCGGCAGGCGCTCGAACATCTCGACGCCGACCGCCGCGGCGACGTCGAAGGTACTGAGGTCGGGCGAGGCCAGCGCGACGTAGAAGCGATCGAACCCGAGCGCCTCCTGGACGCCCTGCTCGAAGGCGCGCAGACGGTCCTCGCGCTCCCAGGACATCTCCATCGCGCTGGAGACGCGGTAGAGCCGGTCGAGCACGGCGCGCGCGTCCTCGGCCTCCCGGAACATCAGCCGGTAGCGCTCCTCGCTCTCGCGGAGCGCCTCGTCGGCGAGCTTGCGCTCGGTGATGTCGCGGTAGACGCCCTGGAAGCCGACGCGCGCGCCGTGCCGGTTGCGCATGGTCCGCGTCCGGCCCTCGAGCTGGACGATACGCCCGTCCTTGCACAGCGCGGCGACCTCGAAGATCGAGGGCAGCTTCTCTCCGCCCAGCGCGCGGCGCGTCCGCTCCGCCATCCGTTCCCGGTCGACCGGCGCGATGAGCGTCTGCCAGTTCTCGCCCATCAGCTCGTCCGTGGTCCAGCCCGTCAGCTTCGCGTAGGCCCGGTTCACGCTCGTGACCGTGCCGTCCAGGGTGAACGTCAGGATCGAGTCGCTCGCATTGTCGAAGAGGCTCCGATAGCGCTCCTCGCTCTCCCGGAGCGCCTCGTCCGAGAGCCGGCGCTCGGAGACGTCCCGATACACGCCCTCGTGTCCGATGGGCCGCCCGCGGGCGTCCCGCAAGAGCCGCGCCCAGCCCTCGAGCGGCAGCGCGCTCCCGTCGCGCCGGACCGCCTCCAGCTCGAAGATCTTCGGCAGCTTCTCCCCGGCGAGCGCCAGGCGCATGCGCTCCTCGCCGAGCGCGAACGACTCCGGCGTGATCAGCTCCCGGATGTTGCGGCCGATCAGCTCCTCGCGGGGCCACCCCAGGGTTTCCTCGGTAGCCCGGTTGACGCTCGTGACCTTCCCGTCGAGCGCGACGGCGATGATGAGGTCGCTCGCGTGCTCGAACAGGGCCCGGAAGCGCGCCTCGCTCGCGCGCAGGGTCGCCTCCGCGCGCCGGCGGCGCGCGCGGCCGCGCTCGAGCGCCTCGACGCGCCGCCGCAGCGCTTCGACCTGCGCCGCGAGCCCGGCCCGTGGCGGGTGCGCGCTCATCGGGCCGCGCCGCGGCGGCCGGGCGCGCCGCTGACGCGCGCCCCGCGGCCGGCTTCATCGATCCCCACCACGACCATCGCGTCCGGCTCCTCCTGCTGCCTGGAAGCCTACTGCACCGACGGGGCCGAGACCAGCTAGACTGACTCCGCCGTGTTCGGCTCCCGCGCCCTCGCCGAGATCCTACGCCTCGACCCCGTCAGGGACCAGCAGCGGATCGTCTTCCTGACGACCCGCGTCGATTTTCCGTTCGACACCACGCGCGCGTTCGAGCTGGCGCTCTTCCGGACGTTCTGCGTGCCGCTTCGCCATCGCCAACGAGGACTTCCTCTACGTGCGGTCCGCGTTCGTCTTCGAGCCCATTCGCTTCATCGACCGCTTCGGCTGGCGGCCGCTCTGCTGGCGCGCCGCGCGCGCGCGACGGCGCTCGCGTGGTCGCCGCGCCGCCGGTGGCCGCTGTTCAGGTCCGAGCTGCGCCGTGCGACGTATCCCGGCGGCCATCGGATCGACCATGTCAGCCCGCCGCAATGACGCTCACGGCCGAGAACCGGTGAGCCGGCGAGCCTCCTCGATCGTTCGCGTCAGCACCTCGCGCGTTCTCTTCGACGTCTCGGCGTCCGGGTTCGTGAAGCGGAACTCGACCTGCCGCAGCGTCGCCTTCTCCACGCGTGGCCCCGTGCACACCGTGAAGAGGAGCTCGACCGGCCTCCGATTCGCACCCTCCGAGAACACGGTCTTCACCATGTAGTTCTTGAACAGACAGTCCGAGGTGTTCCACTGCTCCGCGGCCGCCGACTCGATCCTCGCGCTGACGTAGGCGGGCGAGAGCGCCCGGGCCGCCTGGAAGCCCTGGGCGCGGCCGAACCCCTGCTTCACGAGGCCCAGGAAGTATCCGACCATCTTCCGGTCCATCGCGGCGTCACGGGCGCTCACGACCTCTTCGAAATACCGGAACAGCGAGACCAGCGCGTCGACATTCCCCGCCGCGAGCCCTTGCTGGGCCTGGTCCAGCAGGGCCTTGTCCTTCGCCTCGGCGGGCGCCGCGGGCGCCGGCAACGCCTTGGGCGCGTCCGGCTCGGCCGACGGCGGGGGCGGGGTGTCCGTGTAGTGCACGCGCCCCTCGGCGTCGGTCCATCGATAGATGCGTCCCTGCGCGAGCGCGGGGGTGCCGAGGGCGATGCAGAGGAGCAGGCTCAGCCCGAGGGCTCTCGTCATCCTCACGCTCATCGAGGCCTCCCGCCGCGCAGGATCTCCGCGACCCGCTCCGCCAGCGACGCCACCGTGAACGGCTTCGGGAGCAGCGCGGTCCCGGACCCCGAGAGGCCGTACGGACCGAGGGCGTCGCCGGTGTAGCCCGACATGAACAACAGAGCCGTTTCCGGGTGCGTCTGGAGTATTTGGTCGGCGAGGTCGCGTCCGTTCATGTCGGGCATGACGACGTCCGTCAGGAGCAAGTGCAGGGGCCCGTCGTGACGCTCGGCGATCTTGAGGGCCTCGCGGGGCCCGGAGGCGGCGAGCACGCGATAGCCCTCCTCCTCGAGGACGGTCTTCGCGAGGTCGAGGACGTCGGCCTCGTCCTCCACGAGGAGGATGGTCGCCGTGCCGCGCGCCGGCGCGACGCTCGTGGGAAGGTCGGCGGCGGTGGCGGGCGCGCTGACCGACGGAAAGTAGACCCGGAACCTCGTGCCCTCTCCCGGCACGCTCTCGACCGCGATGTATCCCTCGTGCTGCTTGACGATGCCGTACACCGCGGCGAGCCCGAGCCCCGTGCCACGCGCCAGGCCCTTGGTGCTGAAGAAGGGCTCGAAGATGCGCGCCCGGACGTCCGCGTCCATGCCGACGCCCGTGTCGCTCACCGTCAGCACCACGTGCGGCCCGCGGGCCGCGCCGGGGTGCGCGCGGACGAACCCGTCGTCCAGCTCGACGTTCGCCGTCGTCAGCGAGATCCGGCCCCCGTCGGGCATCGCGTCGCGGGCGTTGACCACGAGGCTGACGATGACCTGCTCCATGGTCGCCCGATCGCCCTTCACCCGGCGGAGACCGGAGTCGAGGCTCGTGACGATCGCGATCTGCGAGCCGATCAGGCGGTCCAGCATCGGCGTGATCCCGACCACGACGCCGTTCAGGTCGAGGACGGTGGGCTGGAGCATCTGCTTGCGCCCGAACGCGAGCAGCTGCTGCGTGAGCGCGGCCCCGCGCTTGGCCGTGACCTGGATGAGCTCGATGTTGCGCCGCAGCGGATCGTCCGGCTTGAGCCGCCGGCACAGGAGCTCGCTCCGGCCGATGATGACCGTGAGCAGGTTGTTGAAGTCGTGGGCGATGCCGCCGGCGAGCTGCCCGATCGATTCCATCCGCTGCGCGAGCCGCAGCTGCTCCTCCAGCGCCCGCTGCTCGGTAACGTCGCGCGAGTTGACGACGAGACTCACGTCGCCCGTCTCGTCCAGGGTCACCCGGCTCATGGCCGCCAGGACGTGCCAGGAGCCGTCCCGCGACCGCACGCGGAACTCGGTCGGCGGGTTCACGGGCGCCGGGTCCTCGATCCGCCGGGCGATGGCGCCGACGACGTGTGCCACGTCGTCGGGGTGGACGTAGTCCAGGATCTGCTTGCCGATCAGATCCTCGGGCCGCCAGCCGAGCAACCGCTCCACGGACGGGCTCTCGTACCGGATGATCCCGTCGGGCCTGATGACCGAGATGATGTCGGAGGCGTTCTCGAGCAGCCAGCGCAGGCGTGCCTCGGTGTCGCCCCGCAGCGGGGCGGCGGCGGCGGGGCGCACCCATAGGAGGCGGACGCCGCACTGACCGCAGAGCCTCACGGACGGCGGATTGTCGTGGCCGCATTGGACGCACTTCATGCAGGGCCTCTGACCAGTCGGGCCGGTTCACTGCAGCGGCACCGCGTGCGTCGAGCTTAGCGGGACCGCCCTCGGGTGGTCAAGGACCGGTGACCGCCGTTGCCGCACTGTTACACTGAACGTGCCGTGTTCCCGTTTCGTTCCGCGGGGGTCGTGGTGATGGTGGCGGCGACGGCCGCGCTGGGCTGCGCCCGCCCACGACCGGTCGCCGTCCCGGCGGCGCTCGGCCAGGAGGAAGCGGGCCAGGCCTCCTGGTACGGCGCCCCCTACCACGGCCGCCGCGCGGCCAGCGGCGAGGTCTACGACATGAACCAGATGACCGCCGCGCATCGCACGCTGCCCTTCGGCACCTGGCTGGCCGTCGAGAACCTCGACAACGGCCGCACGGCCGAGGTGCGGATCAATGACCGCGGCCCCTTCGTCGAGCCGCGCATCCTCGACCTTTCGTACGCCGCGGCCCAGGTCCTGGGTGCGACCGGGCCGGGCGTCATTCCGGTCCGCGTGCGCGTGATCGCGCAGCCGGCCGCGGCCGGCGTGACCCGGGGACGCGCGTTCACGATCCAGGTGGGCGCGTTCAGCACGCGGGACCGCGCCGTCGCGCTCCAGCGCGAGCTCGAGGGCACGGGCGCCGGCGCCGGCGGCGTCCAGTCGTCGGAGGTCGGAGGCCGCACGATCCACCGGGTGCGCGTCGGCCGCTTCGCCGATCGCGCGGAGGCCGAAGAGCGCGCCGGACGTCTCGCCACCCTCGGGTATTCGGTCCTCGTCGTCGCCGAGGAGTGACGGCGGGTGTCGAGATCGTGACGCTGGGTCAGCCCGGCACGATCATCCGGCCGGTGTAAGTCCCGACCGTCGTTGAGATGTGGCGTGCGCGGTGGGCTGGCACCGGGACTGCTCTCCCGTACCCTCGTGGAACGAAATGGAGGCCACGCCATGCAGAGGGGACAGGCGATCACCGTCGACAACGTCGACGAGGCCGGCACGACGCTGGGGCTCAGCATCACGAACGGGCAGAAGAGGTATCACGGGCTGCTCACGCGGCACACCTGCACCGAGCCCAGGCGGCTCGACGCCGGCGACGTCGTCGTCGTCCGGAGCTCGGCCCCGAGCAAGCACGTCCTCGTCCAGATCCCCTGCGGGTGCGAGCTGATGCTCTTCGTGGCGTGAGGCCGGGCGGGCGTCCTTCGTCTCGTCAGAAGAAGGACGGGTACGGGTACGGACTCGGCCCGGCAGGCTCCGGGGACGCGGGCAGCGTCCGGTACCCGCCTTCGTAGTAGAGCAGCGGCGGCGCGGCCTCGTTGATGGCCAGCTCCTCGACCTCGGCGACGAACAGCGTATGGTCGCCGCATCGGTAGCGATGCCCGATCCGCGCGGCGATCACGACGGCGGCGTGCGCGAGGACGGGCACGCCGGCCAGCTCACCGAACGCGGGCGCGAAGCCCGAGACGGCCTGGCCGGCGAAGTGGCGGCTGGCCGGCTCCTGCGCCTGGGCGAGGATGCTCACGCCGAACCGTCGCGCGGCGGCGAGCCGCGCGTGCATGCGCGCCGTGCGCCCCACCGAGACGACCACGAGCGGCGGCTCGAGCGACCCCGACATGAACGCGTTGGCGGTCATCGCGTGCGGCGCGCGGCGCGGCCCCACCGTCAGCACGATCACGCCCGTGGCGAAGCGGCCGAGCGCGTTGCGGAACACGCGGCTGTCGAACGCGCGGGGGGCCGGGCGCCGGCGGGCTCGCGTCCGACGATCGGCGATCAACGCAGCGCGCTGATCTTCGTGGTGTTGACGAGATCCTTGGCCGTCCAGCCGTCGAGGTCGTACTCCGCCATGCACGTTTCCGCGAACTGCTTCCAGCGATCGTACTGGCCCGACGCGAGCGCGCCGAAGAGGGCGTAGCGCCGGATCTCCTCGTGGCTCCCCGAGTAGTTGATCTCGTACAGCTCGTGCCGCCCGCCGAACTCACTGCCGATCGCGTCCCACAGGAGCTTCATCAGCTTGACCCGGCCGACGGCATCGACGCCGCCCGATCCCCGCAGGTACAGGTCGAGGTACTTGCGCAGATCCGGCGCCTTGAAGTCCCGCGCGTGCGAGTTCAGGTAGATGAGCCCGCTCGCGACGGTCTTCTCGATGAGGTTCTTGACCTGGACGTAGGCCTCGGGCGCCAGCACCTGGTACGCGGCGGCCGGCTCCATCCCCGGCAGGATGCAGCCGCCGGTCCACGGGTCGGCGGTCTTCGCCATCGCGTCCGAGAGCCCCCAGATCATGTTGCGCCAGGCGATGACCTCGCCGATGTTCGCCTCGACGCCCCGGAACGAGCGCGAGCCCGTGATCTCCGTGGCCTTGATCATGAGACCCGTGATGAAGTCGAGCTTGACGGCGAGCCGCGTGCAGCCGTGGATGAGCGCGCGCGGCAGGAACCCGGTGCGCGGGAAGAAGTTGTTGGCCTTGTCGATGTCGGCGTACACGAAGACGTCTTCCCAGGGCACGAACACGTCGTCCATGACGAAGATCGCGTCGTTCTCGTCCAGGCGGCTCGACAGCGGATAGTCGAACGGGCTGCCCAGCATGGCGGCGCGCATCTCGTTGGACACCCGGCAGATCAGCTTCACGCCCTTCGCGTTCGTCGGCACCATGAACACGACCGCGAAGTTCTTGCCCTGCACGGGGATGAGCCCGTGATGGGCGACGAACGTGAAGTGCGTCAGCGCGGAGCCCGTCGCCACCACCTTGGCCCCGGACACGTGGATGCCGGCGCTCGTCTCCTTGATGACGCGCGTATAGATGTCGGTGGGGCCGCCAGGCGCGCCGGGCGCCAGGTTGCGGTCGACCGGCGGGTGGATGATCGCGTGATTGATGAACGGCACCCGCTCCTGCGCGAACCGGTACCAGCGCCGCGCGTTGTCCTGGTAGGGCGTGTAGAACTCCGCGTTCGCCCCGAGCGTGGCGAGGAACGCCGCCTTGTAGTCGGGTGACCGCCCGAGCCAGCCGTAGGTGAGCCGCGCCCACGCGGCGATCGCGTCGCGCCCCGCGATCTGCTCATCGACGGTGGTCGGCGCGCGGAAGTAGCGATGCGTGAACCCGCCCCAGTCGGTGGGCATGGTCAGCACGTGCTTGCCGCGCTTGTGGTCGTCGTGCAGCGCGTCGTAGAGGCGCGCGAGCATCCGGGCGCAGTTCTGGAACGCCGGATGCGTGGTGATGTTCTTCACGCGCTCGCCGTAGATCCAGACCTCGCGATCGTCGTCGAGACTGGCGAGGAACTCCTTGCCGGTGTATGGCAGCGTCGCGGCAGCGGCCATGGTCGCATCCTCCCGGGACGTCACGTCCCTCGGTGGCATCGGACCCACTAACACCATGGACGGCGGGACGGTCAAGGACGAAATTCCCGGAGGGTCGGCCGGTGGGGCCTCAGGCGTCGGCGGCGAGTCCCGCGATGATGAGGTCGGCCGTGGCGAGATTCGTGGCCAGCGGCACGTTGTGGACGTTACACACCCGGAGCAGCGCCCGGATGTCCGGATCGTGGGGCTGCGCCGAGAGCGGATCGACGAAGAAGAACACCGCGTCCATGGCGCGCGTGGCGGCCTGCGCGGCGATCTGCGCGTCGCCGCCCTCCGGCCCGCTCAGGAGCTCCTCGACGTCGAGCCCGACCTTGCCGCTAAGCAGACGAGCGGTGTGCCGCGTGGCGATCAGCGCGAAGCGCGCGAGGGTGTCCCGGTTGAACGTCGCCCAGGCGACGAGATCGACCTTCTTGTTGTCATGCGCGATCAGGGCCAGCTTGCGCACGTGTGGTCTCCTTTCCCGCGGAGAGGCGACGAAAGATCACCTCGGTCACCCCCTGGTGTGTGTTGCGCCACACGACGTCCGTGTAGCGGGCGAGCAGATGGAGCATGCGACGATTGCCCGCGAGGACGTCGGCGCGAAAGCCGTGGATCCCACGTCCCTCTGCGGCGCGAAGGATTTCGGCGAGCAGGACAGTGCCGAGGCCGACGCCCTGCCAGCCATCCTCCACGACGAGCGCCATCTCGGCCGTTCGCGCCTCGCCGGCCAGCACAGCGTAGCGCGCCACGCCGACGAGGACTCCTTCCGCCGCGTCGTCGGGCTCGGCGACCAGCGCCAGCCGCGTCCGATAGTCGAGATTGGCGAAGGCGTGCGCCCAGGCGGGCGGGAGCGATCTCATCGGGCTGAAGAACCGCTGATACGCCGTGTCGACGCTCAACCGGTCGTAGAGCGCGGTGAGCCGCGGCTCGTCGGCCGGACGGATGGGACGGATGCGCACGTGCGCACCGGAACGAAGGCCGACTGTGTGTTCGAGCTCTTGCGGATATTCCGAGATCATGCCTCCTGGATTCTCGTCATCCAGCGGAGCAGCCAGCATGCCAAGCGGCGCGTCAGGCCGACGCGCCGATGTTTTCGTCAGGCCGCACGACGAGTTACGAGGACAGGCGCCCCCTCGCCCGGACAGCCAGCACACGCGACGGCGCCATTCGAGGAGGCAGGCGACGCGATCCTGCACATTCCGGCGTCACGGACACGACTCCGACGCGGGCAATTCTTCGCCTGAACGGCCGCCTCCACTACCATGGGATCGGATCGACAACAATCGGCGGGCAGGTTTCTCGCCGAGAGAGGAGCTCACATGGGGTTCTCGGGACTTCGTGCGATCGTCATGATCGTCGTACTCGTCGGACTCGTGCTCGGGGTGACCCGATTCGACCTGCCGGGCTGGAGCGTCCCGGTCGGCCTGATCGTGGCGGCGCTTCTCCTCAAAGGATGGGAAAAGCGCGCCACATCCTAGGGGCCGTCGGCGGCGCGTAGCAGCTGTCGCCACGATTCGACGCGGCCCGTGCGCAGCGTTACGGTGACGCGGCCCGCGTCGGCGAGCTCGGGCCGGAGCTCGACCTTTTCGATGTCGGCGGCCACGATGCCTCGCCGCTCGAGCTCGGTCTGGAAGGCGGGCCAGTTCTCCGGGCGCAGGCCGTAACTCATGGTTCTCCTCGCCTCATCTGGTCGGTTACTGGTGGTCGATGCGGATGATCGACTTGCGCCCGCCCGTGTCGATGTAGCGGACGTGCACCCGGTCACCCTCCTTCAGCCCGTCGAGATAGCGGACGTCCGTCGCGTACATCTCGTCGCCGCTGTCCAGACGCAGACGCCACTGGCGGCGATCGACGTCCGTGACCCGGCCCGTCGCATCGCCCATCTGGGCGCCCCGCGCCATGACCTGGGGTACCGGGCCCGGAGCCGGGACGGCCTGGAGCGCCGTCACGAGCATCGCGCACACGACAAATCGCCTCATTCGGGGTCTCCGCTCAGCAACGTCCCTGCTTGGCCAGTCCGGGCGGGCAACGTTTCCTGTCGCCTCGATCCCAGCGCTCCTCGTGCTCGCGCCAGTTCCGCTCGTGGGCCTCCTCGCGCCACTCACGTCCGTAGTGCGGCTCCCACTGCGGCGGCCCATCACGACGCCATCCTTTCCAGGGGGGAGGGGGCGCGGGGTAGTAGCGGACGGGGACTTGAAGAATCGGCCGGGGAACGTACGCGGGCGCGACGACGACCCACGGACCGTTCCAGTTGGGCCCGACGTACCAGGCGCCTCCGACGAAGCCCCAGTACTGATGGGCGTAGAAGAAGATGTTCGCCGGAGCCTGAGGCGCGTAGTAGACGGCGGCTCCGGGGATGACCGCGAGGGTCGGTGGACCCGGAAGCTGAATCCCGATGTCGACCCGCACTTGAGCATGCGCGGGTTCCGCCGCTGCCGCCGCGAGCAGGGCCGCGAGGACGAGTCGCTTCATGGATTGATCCCTCCGTGACCCCATCATAGCCCTGGCACGGGGGTCGGCGCGGGCGCTCGATCCGGTTGAACGTGGCCGCATCGGCGGCAGGTGCGAAGCTCCGGGCTTCCGTCGAACCGCTCGATGGCGGCCTTGAGCTCCGTCTCGATGTCGGCCACGTGCATCGTGACTTCGTGCAGCAGCGTGTCGCAGCGGTCGCAGAACCACAGCAGGGACTCGGTCCGGTCCGGCGTCCGCTTGACCTCGACGACCAGCCCCCAGGTGTCCGCCGGCCGGTGCGGCGAGTGGGGGACGAGGGCGGGCACGAGCATGAGCTCGCCTTCACGGATCGCCTCGTGGTGGCGCTTGCCGTCCCGCACATATTCCAGAACAATGTCGCCCTTCAGCATGTAGAAGATCTCGTCGGAGGGATCCACGTGAAAATCGCGCCGCGCGTTCGGGCCGCGGACGATCATCGCGGTGAACTGCGAGTCCTCCCAGATGACCTTGTTGCCCACGGGCGGCTCGAAGGCGTGGCGATTCTTCTCCACCCATTCCCAGAGACCGAACGCCGTCAACGGCTTCATGACGGCGCGAGCTTAGCCGGAGGCCCTCGGGGAATCAAGGCGGTCGCCTTGACATCCTCGCCGGCGGGGGCGCACAGTGCGAATCCATGTCCGTCATCCTGATCACCGGAACCAGCACCGGCATCGGCCTCGCCAACGCGCTGCTCTTCGCGCGCAAGGGCGACGACGTCCACGCGGGCGTCCGCAGCCTGGCCACGGCGACCGAGCTCACCGCGGCGATCGCGAAGGAGGCCCTTCCCATCCGTCCCGTCGTCATCGACGTCGACGACGCGGCGTCGGTCACGCGCGGCGTCAACGACGTCCTGGCCAAGGCGGGGGGCGTCGACGTCCTCGTCAACAACGCCGGGATCGGGGGCGGTGGTCCCCTCGAGGACGTGCCGCTCGACTGGGTGAAGAGCCTGTTCGAGACGAACTACTTCGGCGCGCTGCGGATGATCCAGGCGGTGCTCCCGGGCATGCGTCGGCGACGGAGCGGCGTCATCGTCAACGTCACCTCGATCGCCGGGCGGGTCGCCATCGCCGGCCACGGCCACTATTCGGCCGTGAAGCACGCCCTCGAGGCCGCCAGCGAGGCGCTGGCGCAGGAGGTGCTGGCCTTCGGGATCCGCGTGGCGATCATCGAGCCCGGCGTCGTGATCACGCCGATCTTCGCCAAGGCCAAGCGCTTCGCCGATCCGGCGTCGCCGTACTTCGAGCACGTGCGCCGGCTCCTCGGCCACTATCAGAAGCAGATGCCGTTCGCCGCCCAGCCGTCCGACGTGGCGGAGGTCATCTACGAGGCCGTGACGACGAAGGCGCCGAGGCTCCGCTGGCTGGTGGGCGAGGACGCGAAGCGTCTCGACGAAGGCCGCCGGCGGCTGAGCGACGAGGAGTACATCGCCGGCGCCGCGCCGATGCCGATCGAGGAATATCTCGAGCGGGCGCGGCGCACGTTCGGCTTCAACTGGAAGTGACTGGAGGCGACTCATGGCCGAAGGCGTGAAGATCGACACCGTGCGCTCCGCGTCGAGCGGCATCCTCGGCCGCTCGCTGAACCAGGCGCGCCACCAGCATTTCGTGCTCGACTCGCCCTCGGGGCCCAACGAGGCCCTGACGAACGGCGAGGCGTTCCTGGCCGGGATCTCCTCGTGCGGCATCACGCTCATCGAGAAGTACGCCGACGAGCAGAAGATCCCCCTCGAGAAGATGGAGTGCCGGATCGAGGGCGTGCGCAGCAACGCCGAGCCCAACCGCTTCCAGGCCATCAACGTCTCGTTCACGCTCGCCGGCATCGACCAGTCCCAGGCGGAGCACCTGGTCGGCGTCTGGCGGGACCGTTGACCGCTCTACCGGACGGTCGCGGTCGCGACCGCGGTGAAGGTCGACGTCGTCGCGCGGCCGGTGTAGCCCGGACGCGCTGAGGTGCCCATGGAGCTCGCGCCCGGCCTCAAGCACTCGCACGCGGTGAAGGTCACCGAGGACCTGACGCCGCCCCACCTGCGCGGCGACGCCATTCGCGTCCTCGCCACTCCGGACATGGTGCGGCTCGTCGAGCAGACGGGCATCCAGTGCGTCCAGCCCCATCTCAAGCCCGGCCAGACGACGGTGGGTACCACCGTCAACATCAAGCACCTCGCGGCCACGCCGGAGGGCATGACGATCACCATCACGGTCGAGCTGACCGAGGTCGACCGCCGTCGTCTGGCGTTCCGTTTCGAGGTCCACGACGAGGTCGAGAAGGTCGGCGAGGGGACGCACGAGCGCTTCATCATCGACCGCGAGTCGCGCCTGCCCCGTCTCCAGCAGAAGGTCGACGCCTGGAAGGCGAAGGCCGGAGGGCGGTGAGGCCGACCCGCCGGAGGCCGGCGCCGTCCTGCTGAGCGGCACCAGGCGAAGGAACCCCGAGAGGAGCGAACGATGGCGAAGCGACGCGTGGTGCTGACCGGGGCGGCCGGGTACGTCGCCCAGCGGATGTTCGGAGAGCTGAACCAGCGCTGGGACCTCGTGCCGATCGACGTCCGTGCCACGACCCAGGGGGGCAAGACCGTTCCGGGAATCGTCGTCACGGATCTCACACAGCAGGACCGCAACGCCTACCGGCAGCACTTCCGCGGCGCCGACGCCGTGATCCATTGCGGGTACGTGCGGGCGCCGGGGCTCGACGCGACGACCTGGCAGGACAACAGCGACGCCAAGTTCCGGGCCGAGCACGAGAACGTCGCGCTCGCCTACAACGTCTACCGGACGGCGCTCGAGGAAGGCGTCCGGCGTGTCGTCGTGTGCAGCTCGAATCATGCGGCCGACTACTACGAGCGTCTCGTCTGGTCGGGCGATCTCGACATGGTCACGCCCGAGATGCCGCCGCGCTCGGACAACTGGTACGGCTGGTCCAAGGCCGCCTACGAGCTGCTCGGCTTCGTCTTCGCCACCGGCCAGGTGGGCGGCCGCAAGCTCGAGGTCGTGCAGTGGCGCATCGGCGGCCCGCGGGACGACGACATCGACCACGTGAAGCCGGGCGACATCAAGGTGATGCATCGCGCCCTCGGCGCCTACCTGTCGCAGCGCGATCAGGTCCAGCAGGCGATCCGGATGGTCGAGACGGAGGACATCGCCGACGAGCACGGCGTGCCCTTCCTCATCGTCTACGGCATCAGCGGAAACACCCACCGGTTCTGGAGCCTCGCCAACGCCAGGCGCGCGATCGGCTACGCGCCCGAGGACGACAGCCAGGTGAATTTCGCGGACAAGATCGCGGCGATCACCCGGGCCGCCGCCGGCCGGCCGGCCGATGGGCGGGCAGGTCGATGAGGCGAGGGGTCAGCGTGTCGCCGACTCCGCGTGGGCGCGGATGGCAGCGAGGAAGCGCTCGCCGAACTCCTTGCACTTCCACTCGCCCACGCCCTTGACCTCGAGCAGCGCCGCGGGCGTGAGCGGCTGCGCGCTCGCCATGTCGCGCAGCGAGGCGTCGCTGAAGATCACGTAGGGCGGCACCCCACGCTCCTCGGCGAGCGCGCGCCGGACCACGCGGAGCGCCTCGAAGAGATCGCGGTCCTCGGGGCCGCGTGGCAACTCGCGCTGCGAGCCGCGTGACACGGCGGGACGGCGCGGGCGGCTCAGCGGGCCCGCCTCGGCCTCGCCGCGCAGGATACAGGCGCCGCTCGGCGTGAGACCGACCATCGGGTACTCGCCGCCGGAGCGCTCGAGGTGCCCCTGGCCCAGGAGCTGATCGATCCACGCGCGGATCTGCTGCCGGTCGACGTCGCCGAGGGTCCCGTGGACGGGGAGACGATCGTGGCCGAGCGCGCGGATCCGCTCCGTCGAGGCCCCGGCGAGCACCTCCGCCACGTGGCCGGCCCCGAAGCGCCCGCGCAGCGCGGCGACACCGGCGAGGATCTTCCGCGCGATCGCCGGCGAGTCGTCGGCGACGGCGATCTCGCCCAGGCAGACGTCGCAGGCACCGCAGGCCGGCGGCGTGTAGGCTTGGCCGAAGTAGCCGACGAGGGCGCGATGCCGGCACACAGCGTCCTGGCAGAACCCGAGCATCTGGCCCAGCTTGCGGAGCGCCTCCGCGGGCGTGGCGGGCTCCGACTCCAGCACGGACCGCCAGAGCCCGTAGTCGGCGCCGCTCCACAGGAGCACGCACTCCGCCTCGAGCCCGTCGCGCCCGGCGCGCCCGGCCTCCTGCTGGTAGTGTTCGATCGATTTCGGCATGCCCGCGTGGAGCACGTAACGCACGTTGGAGCGATCGATCCCCATGCCGAACGCCACGGTGGCGACGACGACGTCCGCGCGCTCGGCGACGAACGCGTCCTGGTTCACCCGTCGCTCGGCGTCGGTGAGCCCCGCATGATACGGGACCGCGCGCAGCCCGCGCCGAACGAGCGCCCGGCTCAGCTCGTTGACCTCGGCGCGACGGATGCAGTAGACGATGCCGGCCTGCCCGCGATGGCGGTCGATCACCGCGAGCACCTGCCGGAGGCGATCGACGCGCGGCTGGACGCGATAGACGAGGTTCGGCCGGTCGACGGGCCCGACGAGGAGTTGCGGGTCGCGCAGCCTGAGCTCGGCGACGATGTCGGCGCGGACCAGGGGCGTCGCCGTGGCCGTGTACGCGTGGATGGCCCGCTGCGGGAACGTCTCCCGCAGCACGCGCAGCTGCCGGTACTCCACCCGGAAGTCGTGCCCCCATTGGCTGATGCAATGGGCCTCGTCGACCGCGAAGAAGGCGGGGTCCATCCGGCGCAACGCCTCGGTGAACCCGGAGGCCACGAGCCGCTCGGGCGCGACGTAGAGGAGGTTCACGCGCTTCTGCAGCAGGTCGCGCTCGACGGCGGACCGCTCGTCGCGGCTCTGGCTGCTGTTGAGATACGCGGCCGCCACGCCGGCCTGGCGCAGGGCGTCCACCTGGTCCTTCATCAGCGCGATCAGCGGTGAGACGACGACGGCGAGCCGGTGCATGTGGACGGCCGGCACCTGGTAGCAGAGCGACTTGCCCCCGCCGGTCGGGAGCACGACGACCGAGTCGCGGCCGTCGAGCACGGCGCGCACCGCCTCGGCCTGGAGCGGCAGGAAGCTCGCGTAGCCCCAGGTGCGCGCGAGCGTCCCGAGGACGGCGACGTCACGGTCCACGATCGCCACGGCGATGGCTCTCAGCCCGTCGGATCGGTCGAGTCGGGAAGTATTTCGGGGTCGGAGCCCGTGAGGCGGCTGATCTGGGCGATCATGCTCTCGATGCGGCTCCTGACCAGGAGTGCGTAGTCCCCTTCGTACTCGATGGTGACCCTGACCCTCCCCTTGAACTTGAACTGGCGGACGTAGACGTGGAGCGTCGACAGGCCCTTCGTCTCGTGCTCGAGCACCATGCGGAGCTGATTCAGATCCTGCTCGGTGAGCTCCCTCCGCGGCGAGCATTCTAGAACTTTCCGGTTCACCCTGCCTCCGGATAGCTTCGCACCCGCACGCCCGACTCGTTGTCGAACACGTGATACCGCTCGAGGGTGAGCCATACCGGATCTCCGGTCCTGAGGTTCGCGTCGCCGGCGACCTGGGCGTGGACCTCGTGGTCGCCCACGTGGATGCTGAGGATCGTGGCGTTGAACATGGGAAGGCTCACCTTGCCGCCGATGACTCCACTGATGCTCTCCGCTCGCTCCTCTCTGGACACCTCCAGATCCTCGGGACGCACCCCCACGCGCACGTTCCCCAGCCGCTGCCCCTCCGCCATGTATCGCGCGTCGATGAAGCTGATGGGCGGCGTACCGATGTGCCGGTTCAAGAAGCCGGCCACAAAGACGTTCTCGGGTCGATTGTAGATCTCCTCGTATGTTCCAGCCTGCTCGATGCGGCCTCGATTCATGATGGCCAGGAGATCGGCCAGGATCAATGCCTCGAAGTGATCGTGGGTCACGTACACCGTCGTGATGTTGAACTGCCTCAGCAGGATCTTCAGGTTGACGCGATACTTCTCGCGCAGAGCCTGGTCCAGGCTGGAGAAGGGCTCGTCCAACAAGAAGAGGGCCGGCTCTCTCGTGATACAGCGGCCCAGGGCCACGCGCTGCTTTTCACCACCGGAGAGCGTAGCCGGCTTGCGATCCAGGAGATAGGCCAGCTCCACCCCCATGAGCTCGCTGGTTCGCTGATACTTGGCCCGGGCCAGCGCGTCCAGCTCCGGTGTCTTCTTCCTGAACAGGAAGTACGACATGACGTTCGTCCGTGCGGTCAGGTGGGGATAGAGCGCGTAGTGCTGAAAGATCATGCCGATGCCGCGCTCGCCGGGGGGCACGTCCTTCACGTCCACATCGTCGCATCGCACCTCACCCGAGTCCGGTGAAATCAGTCCGGCGATGATCTTCAGGAGCGTGGTCTTGCCGCACCCGCTGGGGCCCAGGACAACCATGGTCTTGCCATCGGGAATCCTCAGATTCAGATTCCGGATGGAGAATGCCGGCTTGCAGACGTCGATCAGATCAATCCGTGCCATGACCTTCACCAAGAACCTCGAAGGACCGAGGCGCGAGAAGAAGGTAGCTGAGCAACCAGCCCGTGACGCCCGCGAGCATGACCGATCCGGTCCAGACGTGAACCGACCAGGCGATCCCCTCCGTCAGAAGCAAGGCCAGGAAATAGCAGATGTAGAACGCGGCCGGGACGACAAACGCGAACAGCCGAAAGGCCGCCGGTCGCCCGGCCGCGGGACGCAGGAGAGCGTACAACACGTCGGCCGCGAGCCCGGCCGCGGTCGCGGCCACCACCAGCGTCAGCGGATAGCCCCCGTGGGCATCGAGGAACCCCATCGCCGTGGCGTTGAGCGCGATGATCAGCGTGAGCACCCCCGGCGGCGCCGTCCAGAACCGAACGAGGAGCAGGATCGTCCCCATGAGCAGCGCCGTCTGCAGCAGGATGGCCGCCACGCCCATCGACTCGGAGCCCCCGTACGGATGGGCCGCGCCCGCGGCCGGATACACGAGCGGATGCGCGTACAGCGTGAAGAACGTCAGCAGCGAGAGCGTCAAGGTGAGAGCGATCGAGGTCGGCCCCAGGGCCACCCATCCGGACCGGGGCCCAGGCGATCGCGCCGCCGCACGGACCGGCCCACCGACAATCAGCCCCATGCCGAGCCCCAGCGTCAGGTGCGTGGGGCTGAGGAGGCCCTCGACGCCGACTTCGATACCAAAGAAGATGTGCCATACCATGTCGGCGATCCCGCCGATCGCGAACACCAGCGCGCCGAGGAGCGACAGCCCATAGCCCGGTGGCAACGCCCGCCGCCACGGGCTGCCCCGCCGGCGGTTCCTCAGAAGGAGCGCGACGAGAACCGCCGCGACCGCCGCGTAGCCGGCGTAGAAGACGGCGTGCCACGGCGTGAAAAAGGATTGATCCACCCTCCCGTGCGTGTGGGCCCATCCATCCAGGAAGAGCCCACCGACAAACACCGTCGACAGCACACTCATCGACCAGTCCAGTCCGAGACCCATGGTCGGCCCCTCCTGGCTTCTCGCCGACACTTCCGGCGGCGCCGCGATCGACGACAGGCTAGACGAAGGCGCCTGCGTGGGCAAGCGGTGGGAATGCGGGTACCCGCCCACTGCCAGAGCGAGAACTATGGTGCTATTCTTCCGCTGTGCCGTCTCCTCGACCCCGTGATGCTTCGTGAGCGACTCGAATCGGGGCTGCGGGTCCGCGAACTGACCGCGTTCAAGCTCCGGTAGAAGCCGCCCCTACTCCTCCCGGTCGAGCGCCTCGCGCACTTTGACGGCGTGAACCGCCCCGGGTTTCATAGAGGCTCGGGTTATCGGGAGACGGCCGCCAAGGCTGGGGTCCCCTGATGGACTACCATGTTGACCGGCCCGCCTCGCCGCACTAGGCTGGTCCGCGTCGCTCCCGGTGGCTGGCTGGAGGGCTCCCCATGCACTGTCCGCGGTGTCAGCACATACCGCCCGCCGACGCCGAGTTCTGCCCCGAGTGCGGGGCGCGACTGGGCCTCGTGTGCGTCCACTGCGCGGCGGAGAACGACGCCGGCCACAGTTTCTGCAAGAAGTGCGGCCAATCGCTCGCCGGCGGCCCCACGGCCCCCCACGCGTATACGCCGCCACACCTGGCGCAGAAGATCCTGACCCGGCGAAGCGCCATCGAGGGCGAGCGCAAGCAGGTCACCGTGCTCTTCTGCGATCTCTTCGACTCCACCACCCTCGCCGAGCAGCTCGGTCCCGAAGCGATGCACAGCCTGCTGAACCACTTCTTCGAGCTGACTCTGGCCGAGATCCATCAGTACGAGGGGACGATCAATCAATTTCTCGGCGACGGCTTCATGGCGCTCTTCGGCGCGCCGCTGGCGTACGAGGATCACGCTCGGAGGGCGGTGCTGGCCGCCCTCGGCATCCGCCGTGCACTCGGCGAGCGCCACGCAGACTTCGGGGTCGAGCTGGCCGTGCGCATGGGCCTCAACACCGGTCCCGTCGTGGTGGGAAAGATCGGCGACAACCTCCGCATGGACTACACGGCGATTGGCGACACGACGAACGTCGCCGCCCGCCTGCAGCAACTCGCCGAGCCCGGCATGATCCTCGCGAGCGAGTCCACACGGCGCCTGGCGCAGGGCTACGTGCGCTTCGAGACGCTCGACCCGCTTCACCTGAAGGGCAAGGCCATGCCGGTTCCGGCCTTCCGCGTCCTTGGCCCGGGGCCACGGCGATCCCCGCTCGACCGGGTCGGGGAGCGCGCGCTCAGCCCATTCGTGGGGCGCGGCGCCGAGCTCGACAGTCTGGATCGCGTCCTCGAGCGGGCGGAACAGGGACGGGGCCAGATCGCTTCGATCGTGGGCGAGCCGGGCATGGGCAAGTCACGCCTCCTGCTCGAGTTCCGCCAGCGGCTGGCCGGCCGGCCGATCACGTTTCTCGAAGGGCGCTGTCTCTCCTACGGCAGCTCCATCCCCTACCTCCTGATTCTCGACGTGCTCCGGAACACCTGCGGGGTCGCCGAGACCGACACGCCAGACACGACGGCCGGGAAGGTCCGCGCCGGGCTCGATGACGTCGGGATGGATGCCGACGCGGCGGTCCCATATCTTCTCCATCTGCTCGGCGTGAAGGAGGGCGCGGATTCGCTGCCCACGCTGGGCCCGGAGGTCATCCAGGCGCGCACCTTCGAGATCCTCCGCGAGCTCACGCTCCGCGGGAGCCGGCGGCGCCCGATCATCTTCGCGCTCGAGGATCTGCACTGGATCGACAGGTCCTCGGAGGAGTTCCTGGCCTGGCTCGCCGCGAGCGTGCCCGAAATGCCGTTCCTGCTCCTGTCGACCTATCGTTCCGGCTATCAGCCGCCCTGGATGGCCACGCCGGGCGCGGCCCTCATCACGCTCGAGCCGCTATCGCGCCGCGACAGCCTGACGGTGATCGAGTCCCTCCTGGAGACGTCCATCCTGTCGGCACCGTTCGCGGAATCGATCCTCGGCAAAGCGGAAGGCAATCCCTTCTTCCTCGAAGAGCTTGTGCGGGCCGTCGCAGGCCAGGGCGGCGTGGCGCCCACGCTGGCCATCCCCGACACCATCCAGGGCGTGATGGCGGCGCGGATCGACCGGCTGTCGGATGACGCGAAGCGTCTTCTCCAGATGACCTCCGTCCTCGGTCGCGAGTTCTCGGCGCGTTTGCTCTCGCGGCTCTGGGAAGGACCGGGCGCGTTCGAGCCTCATCTGTACCAGCTCGTCCGCCAGGAGTTCCTGCGGGAGCAGCCCGGCACCGTCGAGCCCGCCTACCTCTTCGGACACGCGCTCATGCAGGAGAGCGTTTACGCGAGCCTCCTCGAGGCGCGGCGGCGCGACTACCACCTGGCGGCCGGAATCGGCCTCGAATCGCTCTACGCCGGTCGCCTCTACGAGGCGGCGGAGCTTCTCGCCTACCACTTCGGACGCAGCACCGACGCCGCGCGGGCCGTCGACTACGCGATCATGGCCGCCGAGAAGGCGCAGCGGGGCTGGGCGAACAGCGACGCGCTCGCCCACTTCGACGCCGCCCTCGAGCGTCTCGGCTCGATGCCCGACACGCACGCCAACCGCCTCCGCCGAATCGACGCCGTCCTGAGGCAGGCCGAGGTTCGGTTCGCGCTCGGCCGGCACGCCGAGCACATTCAAGCGCTGGAAGGGATCCGGAGTCTGGTGGACACCGCAGCCGATCCGCGGCGTCGCGCGACCTGGTGTTACTGGAGCGGCCTCATGCACAGCCTGACCGGCGGACGCTCGGAAGTCCCCATCGCGTACTGCCTGGAAGCGGTGACGATCGCCGATGCGGGGGGCTTCGACGATATCCGCGCCTATGCCGACTCCTGCCTGGCCCACGTCTACATCGCCACCGGCGATCTTCGGGGGGCCATGGCGTCCGGCGAGCGGGCGCTCGCGTTCTTCGAGGCGCGCGGCGACGTCTGGTGGGCCTGCCGCACGCTGTGGAACCTCAACACGGCCGCCCTCGGCCTTGGGCAGTGGCGGAAGGGCCTGCAGTACGGTCGCCGGGCCCTCGAGAACGGTCAGGCGGTGAACGACGTCCGCTTGAAGGTGGTGGGTTGGTGGCGAACGGGCTCCGCCCACATCCACGGCGGGGAAATCGAGGCCGGCTTGCGGTGTTGCGAGGAAGCGCTGGCCCTGGGCCCCGGCCCCTTCGACGCGGCCATGGTCCGATGCACGCGCGGCTACGGCCTGATCAAGGCCGATGACCCGGCGACGGGCACGGC
This sequence comes from Methylomirabilia bacterium, assembly GCA_041496385.1. Taxonomy (GTDB): domain Bacteria; phylum Methylomirabilota; class Methylomirabilia; order Rokubacteriales; family CSP1-6; genus AR19. The sequence continues at coordinate 24,776 of JBGQEL010000047.1, forward strand.
GGAGCTCGCGGAGGCGGTGCGGTGGTTCGAGGGTGCCGGGCTTCCGTACTCGCGCGCGTGGTTCGGCCTCTGGCTCGCGGAAGGCTATCTGCGTCAAGGCGACGCAGGGCGGGCTCGGGCCCTGCTCGAAGGCATCGTCAGCACCGCGCGCGAGTCCGGGTATCGCCGGATCGAGGGCCTGGCGCTCCGGTTGCTCGGCGACGCCCTTGCGATCGAGGAGCCCGCCGTGGCCGCCAACCACCTCGAGGCGGCCCGGCGAATCCTCGACGACATCGGCGCGCGCGGCGAGCTCGCCAAGACCTTGGTCACCCTGGCGTCCCTGCGGCGAGTCGCCGGCGACCGTGCGGAAGCGCTCCGGCTCCTCGAGCGCGCACTCGCGACGTTCGAGGAGCTGGGCAGCCTGGACGAGTCGCCGCGGGTGAGGGCCGCGCTAGCCGACCTCGAGGGCCAGCAGCCGGGCTAGGGGTGCGCGACTTCCCGCTGGAACTGGATCTCGACGACCATCCAGAACATTCCCTTGCCCACCCCATCGAACGGCTCGTCGATCCCCGGCACCGTGCCGCCGGTCGTGCAAGCCTGCTTCTTCACCTTGGTGATGACCGGAACCATGTTCGCGGTCACCGTGATCCCGAGCTCGGCAAAGAGCGGGCGGATGTAGGCCGTCTGGGCGATGAACGTGCTGAGGGCGTTGGCCCGGTTCTGGGTGTTCACGAAACGAAAATCGGTGAACGATGTGTCGCAGCCCTTCAGGAGCTGGAACGTCGACGGAATGGTGAAGACAGCAGCCGCGAGCTTTTCCGGTTGCAGGACCCGCTTGTAACGAAGGTAGACGGCGCCGTGCCTGGCGAGGGGCGTGACCAGGTCGGTCTCGTGCGGGTCCATGACGAAGATGCCCTCGACCTTCGGCCCCACGATCGCCACGTTCTCGGGGCGGGGCGGGGGGCTTCCGCCGCCCCCCATGAGCAGGGGCGCCAGCGCGACCACGGTCAACGTCAACACTGTTCGCTTCATAGTCTCTTCCCTCCGGAAGGTCTCGTTCGGGTGAGCTTCACGGAGATCCTCGTCACGCAGACCGGGAGCGCAGGCGGACCAGCGCGATCGAGGCGTCGAGCGCGTACCAGGTGGCCAGGAACGCCAGACATTCCAGGGTGAAGCTGTGGAACTTGTAGAACAGCTCCGCGATCACGAAGGACGCGCCGAGCGCGGGGAGCTGTTCCCGGAGGAGGGTCGTTGTCGGGAGCACGCGGATGAACGAGTACATGGTCCCTCCAGGGCTAGAGTTGGCGGCGATACATCCCGCGGCCGAACGTGGCCGCATAGAGCACGTTGGCGCCGAGGTCGAGCGTGAGGTCGCTGACGATGCAGCTCGGGAGCCCCTCGTCGAAGCCATGCCACGCCACGCCGGCGTCCGTGGTCCGGAACACGCCGACGTCCGTACCCACGTAAAGGACGTCGGCGTCGTCGCGATCGATCTCGAGGGCGTTGGCCGGGATGTCCGGCAACGGGACCAGCGCCGGGACGCCGACCCCGACGCCGTCGATCCGCTGCCAGCTCCATGCCCCCGTGTGATCCGAGCCTCGAAAGATGTGGCCAGGGAATGCGGGCGTCGCGGCATCGAAGCCGCTGAACGTCGCGTAGACGATCTTCGCGTCGCTCCGGTCGACGGCCAGCCGAGTCACGCTGCGCCCCGGGAGAGGCGCCCGCGAGATCTTGATCCAGCTCGCGGGCGGGTTACCGGCGCTGGTGCTGACGTGGATATCGCCCGCCTGCGTGCCCGCATAGACGACGCTCGGGTTGCCGGGAGCGACCGCGATCGCGGACACGATCGCGCCGAGGTCGTTCGTCGCCCGCGCCCACAGGCCGGCCCCGTTGGCGGTCTTGTACACGAAGGTGGTCCCGGTGTAGAGCACGCGGTTGGCGACCGGGATGGACGCCGTCGGATCCATCGCGATGACGCCGATCCATGGCAGGCGGTCACGGCGGTCGATGCCGTTGTCGGCCGCGCTCTGAACGCCGGAGCCAACGCGCTTCCAGATGATGAGCCCGTCACGGTCGTAGTAGCGGAGGGTCGGGTCGGCCGGGTCGACGACGTACTGACCGCCGTCGCCGCCGAGCAGGCGAGACCAGTACAGGTCGCCAGCGACGCTCTCGAGGACGCCGCCGTCCTGGGCGCCACCGCCGAGCAGGGGCGCGCTCCCGCTCCCGACTCCGGCGTCGTAGAACTCGGTGATGACCAGGCCGTCGCTCCTCTTGTGCCAGGTGTCGCCGCGGTCGTCGGAGCGATACACGCCCCCGTCGTTGGCCACGTACACGACGTCCGGGGTCGCGGGATCCGCCACCAGGGCGTGCTGATCCGCGTGGAGCGCGGTCGTCTCCGTGTCGCTCCCGGTCCCGTTGACCGGCTTCCAGGCGGTGCCGGTGTTGTCGCTGCGCTCGAGCGAGACCCCGCCGGCAAAGACGGTATCCGGCGTGGTGGGGTGAACGGCGAGCAGCGAGCACCACGAAACGTAGGTGTCGCCCCCCCGATCGCCGCGATCCACGAAGCGGGCACCGTTGACACTGCTGTAGACGGTGGTGCCGAACTTCGCGTACACGACATTCTTACCGGCGCCGGCGGCCACCGCCACGTTGACGATGGTGCCGGTGGCGTGTGGCGCCGGCAGACCGTTCGCCACAAGCGTCCAGCCCGGCGCGCCGCCGACAGGCTCCCCGCCCGTGACGGTCTTGCAGACGCCGCTGTCGCTCTGCCCGGCATAGAGCGTGAGCGGATCGGACGGGTCCATCGTGAGACTTCGGTAGTCCCCCACCCTCTGTAGCGTCCAGGCCGCTCCGCCGTCCGTCGACTTATAGAGACCGCCGAGAAATGCCGCGACGTACACCGTCTGGGGCGCCGTGGGGTCCACGACGATCGCGGCGATGCCGCGAGGAGGACGACCGCCCGGGGGGGCCAGGATCCCCGTCAGCGCCCACTGGAGTCCGCCGTCAGTGGACTTCAGCACGCCGATTCCAGGGTACGTGACCCTCTCCTTGTCGACGGGCTCACCCGTGCCCGCGTAGATCGTCACCGGGGCCGTCGGATCGTTCGGGTCGGTCAGGTGGACGGCCAGGGCACCGATGCTCGGGCAGTCGACATCGTCCATCAGCGCCATCCACGTCTTGCCGCTGTCAGACGTCTTCCACACTCCCCCGTTGCTGGCTCCGGCGTACACGATGTCGGCGTTCGTAGGGTGGATGGCGAGGGCGCTCACCCGTCCGTTGAAGTTGCGCGGGCCGAGCGACTCCCAGGACAGGCGCTCCTGCTCCTGCTCGCCCACGAGGTCCACCTCCGGACCGTCCAGGAGCGTGACGGACTCGCGAGCCAGACACCGATCGCAAGCGCCCCCGAGGAATCCGCCGGGATACGCCGGCAGGCCGATCGCGCGGAGCTCCTGGGCGCTGCGCGTGAGAGGCCGCAGCCTCGACTGCGGACAGAGGATCAGCCGGCAGATCCGATGCGCGATGGCGGGGCCGATCGCTCGAAGGGCGTGCAGCCAGGGACGCAACCGGTTCGCGACGCGCACCGTCTCCCGGATCCACGGATTAGCCGACAGGCCGACCACCCCGTAGATCCCGGGACGCGTGATCCGGGCGTGCACGGCGCGGCGGTGCGAGTCTGGGCCGGAAGCCCGTACCAGGCGGAACCGCCGCTGCGCGGGATCCCAGCGGAAGAGCCGCAGGCTGGCGACGTCAATCTCGTGGCGCCGGATGACCCCCGTATCCACCGGGATGCGCAGGAACGCCGGCCCGGGTACGGCCTTCGCCTCGACGAGGCGGCTGGCGAAGCCGAAGCTGCCGCGCGGTTGCGGGTTCTTCACGCGGCGGAGCCCGATCCTTTGCCCGTCTGGAGTGACGCACTTTGCGGCCGACCCGCTCGACGCGACCGGGAACGCCGAGGCCGGAGCCTCCCGCTCCAGGCGGGCTCGCGCCAAAAGCTCGATGCGCTGCCGCCGGGCGCGCGTGAGAGCGTCGGATGGCAAGTCGGAGAGCCCGGGAAAAGCCCGCCTGCCGATGAACCACCTCGATCGCTCCAGCAGGGCTTTCCCCTCGCTCTCGCGGTCGGGCGCGTCGGGGCGGCCATCCTCCGCCCGTGAGGGGCGGGTTGGGGTCCGATCGGATCGTCGCGATCTCATCACCGTGTGAATCCGATAGCCATCGCGTCTCCGCCCTGGCAGGCTGCGCTGAGCCTAGGCGCGACCTCGGAGAGTGTCAAGCGCGGCGTCTTCCGTCTGACGGGCGTCGACCGCAGAGGTGGAGAAGTGTCGATCCGAGCAGCACGCGTCCCCTCCGGCGCGAAGGGGGGGATGGTGTGACCTAGCGGAAAAACCTGGTGGGCAGGGACGGGATTGAACCGCCGACACCAGGATTTTCAG
>JBGQEL010000048.1:0-29011 GCA_041496385.1 Methylomirabilia bacterium
AGTTGGTGCCCGTCGCGGCACAGGCGTAGGCGATCTCCTCCTGGACGAGCGACAGGGCCAGGCAGCCCAGGTCGCTGCCGCCGTACTCCTCCGGGACCCACACCCCGTAGAGGCCGGCCTCGGCGACGGCGCGCATGGACTCCTCCGGGTACGCCTCGGCCTCGTCGTAGCGCGCGGCGTGCGGCGCGATGCGCTCGCGCGCGATCTTCCGCGCGAGGTCCCGGATGGCCCTCTGGTCATCGGTCAGGTAGAACAGATCGTCCATGGCCCCCTCAGATTACCCGACGGGCGCGGAGATCCGCGAGCCTCTCGGGCGGGTAGCCGAGCACGCCGCCGTAGATCGCGTCGTTGTGCTCGCCGAGCCGCGGGGGAAACGCCAGCTCCGGCGGGGCGCCCACGGGCGGCGCCGGCAGCAGGACGGCCAGGCCCGTGCGCGGGTCCGTCACGCGCTGCAGGCTCGGCGCGACCAGCGGATCGGCCACGACGTCGGCGAGCGTGCTCACACGCGCGATCGGCACGCCGGCGCCCTGGCAGAGCGCCAGCGCCTCGGCCGTCGTCAGGGCGCGGAAGATCTCGCCCAGCTCGCGATGGAGGCTGGGCGCGTCCTCGATGCGCCCGGCGTTGGTGTCGTACTCGGGCCGGGCGAGGCTCGCGAAGGCGGGCAGCCTCACGAGCGCCTCCCACTGCAGGTCGTTGCCGATCGCCACGTACACGTAGCCGTCGCGCGTCTGGAAGACCGAGACCGGCGCGAAGAACTGGTGCGTGTTGCCCTTGCGCGTGATCAGCTCGCCGAGGCTCGCCGCCAGCAGGAGCGGGCTCACCATCCAGGACACCGCGCTGCGCAGCATCGACAGGTCGATCCGCGCCCCCTCGCCCGTCACCGCGCGCCGGTAGAGCGCCTTCATGACCTCGCCGTAGCCGTGCTCAGCGGCGCCGAGGTCGACCATGGGCAGGCCGAACGCGGTCGGCGGGCCGTCGGGCTCGCCCGTCAGCTCCATGAAGCCGGCGCGCGCCTGGAGGATCGGGTCGTAGGCGGCCTCGTCGTGGTCGGGCCCGAAGCCCGTGATGCCGAGCCAGATCAGGTCGGGCTTGGCCCCACGCAGGTCGTCGTAGCCGATGCCGAGACGCGCGTAGCTCCGCGGGCGCTGGTTGCACGCGAACACGTCCACGCGCAGCCCCGCGATCAGCTCGCGGAGGATCGCGCGCCCCTCGGCCTCCGCGAGGTTCAGCGTGATCGCCTCCTTGCCGCAGTTGTTGGGCAGGAAGTAGCTGCGCATGTCGGGCTCGTCCAGAACATCCTGGCCGACGAAGCGGTTGGGGTCCGGATGCGCGGCGTTCTCGACGCGGATCACGCGCGCGCCGTCGCAGGCCAGGCGATAGGTCAGGAAGGGCAGGACGGTCGCCTGCTCCAGCGAAAGGACAGTGAGGCCGTCGAGCGGGCGGGTCACCTTACGTCTCGCTTGTCCACGACGCGCACGGCCTTGCCCTGCGGCCGTTCCAGCTCGCCCTGCTTCAGGAGCCGGACTTCCGGCGAGAACGCCAGAAGATCGTGGAGCTGGTGGCGAATGCGGGCCGCGACGTCCGGATCGCAGCCCGGCTCGACCTCCAGCAGGATCGTCATGCGCTCGCCGCCGCCCGCCGCGTCGAGGAGGATCTGATATTCGTGACTGGCCCCGGGCTGGCGCAGCAGCAGCGTCTCGATCTGTTGCGGGTAGAAGTTCACGCCCTTGAAGATGACCATGTCGTCCGTGCGCCCGCGCAGCCGGTCGAGCCGCAGCGCAGTCCGGCCGCAGTCGCAGGCGGCGCGCGACACCACGCGCGTGAGATCGTGCGTCCGGTAGCGGATGAGCGGCAGCCCCTCGCGCGTCAGCGTCGAAATGACCAGCTCGCCCTCCGTGCCGTCGGGCAGCGCGGCGCCGGTCCGCGGGTCGACGATCTCCGGGTGGTAGTGATCCTCCCAGACGTGGATCCCCGCGCGCGCGGCGCAGTCGATGCCCATCCCGGGACCGCCGCTCTCGGTCATCCCCACGATGTCGTAAGCGCGGATGCCGAGCTCGCGCTCGATCCGCACGCGCAGCTCGTCGGACCACATCTCGGAGCCGAAGATCCCGACGCGGAGCGAGAGCGAGGCGAGGTCGAACTTCTCCTCGCGCGCGACCTCGAGCATGCGCAGCGGGTAGGTCGCAATCGCGGTCACGACCGTCGCCTTGAGGTCGCGCATGAGCCGGAGCTGGAGCGAGGTGCGCCCGGCGCCCGTCGGGATCACCATGGCGCCGAGCCGCTCGGCGCCATAGTGGAAGCCGAAGCCGCCCGTGAAGAGGCCGAACGAGGGCGTGATCTGGATCGTGTCGCGCGCCGTCACGCCCGCCGCGACGAAGCAGCGCGCCATCACCTCGCCCCATTGCCCGATATCGGCCGCCGTGTAGGGGTTGAGGATCGGGTTGCCGGTCGTGCCGCTCGACATGTGGATACGCCGGTAGCCCTGCTCGCCCCCACACGCCAGGCCGAACGGGTAGGCGTCGCGCAGCTCGCCCTTGGTCAGGAACGGCAGCCGCCGCCAATCGTCGCGCCGCCGGATGTCGTCGGGCCGGACGCCGCCGAGCCGCAGCGCGTGGGCGGGGTTGCCGAGCGTGCGCGCGAGCGTCGCCCGCATCCGCTCGAGCCCGAGCGCGTCCAGGCGCTCGCGCGGGAGCGTCTCCAGCTCCGGCTGCCACATGGGCGCCGCGCTCATGCCTTGGCCAGCCCCAGGTAGGCGGAGCGCACGCGCGGGTCCTCGCCGAGCGCCCGGCTCGTGCCCGCGACGGCGACGCGGCCGGTCTCGAGCACGTAGCCGCGCGCGGCGAGCCGCAGCGCGCGCCGCGCGTTCTGCTCGACGAGCAGCACGGCGACGCCCGTCTCGTTGATCCGCGTGATCGTCCGGAAGATCTCGCGCGCGAGCATGGGCGCCAGGCCGAGCGACGGCTCGTCGAGCAGGAGCAGCCGCGGCCGCGTCATGAGCGCGCGCGCGATCGCGAGCATCTGCTGCTCGCCGCCGGAGAGCGTCGAGGCGAGCTGGCGCTGCCGCTCGCGGAGCACGGGATAGAGCCGGAAGGCGTCCTCGAGCCGGGCGCCGACGTCCGCGCGCGCAACCGTATGTCCGCCGACCAGGAGGTTCTCGAGCACGGTGAACTCGGGGAACACCTCGCGGCCCTCGGGCACGTGGCTCACCCCCGCGGCCACGATGGCGTCGGCGGGCGCGCGCGTGATGTCGCGCCCCTCGAGGACGATGCGGCCCCGCGCGGGGCGGACGAGGCCCGAGATCGCCCGGAGCGTCGTGGACTTGCCGCTGCCGTTGGCGCCGAGCAGCGTCACGATCTCCCCCTGCTTGACCATGAGGCCGACGCCCTCGACGGCGCGGCGCTTGCCGTAGAACACGGTGAGGTCCTCGACCTCGAGCGTCGCCGGCATTAGTCGGTCTCGCTTCCGAGGTAGGCCTCGACGACCGCCGGGTCCGTCGCGATCTGGGACGGCTTGCCCTCCGCGATCTTGCGCCCGTCGTTGAGGACCGCGATCCGGTCCGAGATCCCCATGACCAGCTCCATGTCGTGCTCGACCACGAGGATCGTCAACCCGCGCTCCTCGCGCAGCCGGACGATCAGCTCCATCAGCGTCTGCGTCTCGGTCGTGTTGAGACCGCCCGCCGGCTCGTCGAGGAGCAGGAGCCTGGGCTCGGAGGCGAGCGCCCGCGCCAGCTCGAGCCGCTTCTGCAGGCCGAGCGGCAGGCTCCCCGCCTCCACCCCGGCCACGCCGGTGAGGCCGAGCCGCTCGAGCAACGCGCGGGCCGTGTCGCGCGCCGCGGCCTCCTCCCGCCGGACCGTGCCCACGCCGAGCGCGCCGCGGAGCGCGCCGCCGCGGAGGTGGACGTGGCGGCCCACGAGGACGTTGTCGAGCACGCTGAGCCCCCGGAACACTTCCGTGTTCTGGAACGTCCGCGCGATCCCGCGCCGGGCGATCGCGTGCGGCGCCAGCGCGAGCAGGTCCTGCCCCAAAAACCGCACGCGGCCCCCGGACGGCCGGTAGAGTCCGGTCACGATGTTGAACACCGTGGATTTCCCGGCCCCGTTGGGGCCGATCAGCGCGAAGATCTCCCGCTCGGCGACCTCGAAGGACAAGCCGCTGAGCGCGGCGAGCCCGCCGAAGTTGATCGAGAGATCTTCGACGCTGAGCACGCGCCCTAGTCCGCCTTGAGCCACTCCGTGAGCTGCTTGAAGCGCGTCTTCTCGACGCGGACCCAGAAGCCCTGCTTCTGCGTCTCGTGGTCCTTGCCGATCGTGAGCGGCGGCAGGATGCCGCTCTCCCAGCCCTTGATGCTCTCGAGCGCCGTGATGAGCGAGTCGCGCGTGAGATTCTTGCCCGCGCGCTTGGCGGCCTCGGTGAAGAGCAGGCCGGCGAAGTAGCCTGCGAGCGAGTACCGGTTCGGCGCGTTCTTCGGGAAATACCGGAGCATGTGCTCGCGGTAGAGCTGGAGGCCCGGCAGGTCGGAGGTCAGCGGGTCCGGCCAGAGCGCCAGCCCCTCGACGCCTTCGGCCGCGTCCGCGGCCAGGTTCAGATAGGCCTCGTCGGTGAGCGGCCCCGTCGAGACCATGAGCGTCTCGGTCCAGCCGATCTTCTGCCGCTCCTTGAGCGCCTGCGCCGCGGGCCCCGGCGTGAGCACGAGGAAGGTCACCTCGGCCTTGGAGGCCTGGAGCTTGGCGATCTGGGCGCTCACGTCGCTCACGCCGCGCTTGACCGACTCGGCGGCGACGAGCTTCAAGTTGAAGCGCCCGAGGTCCTTCTCGAACGCGGTCAAATACGATTTGCCGTACTCGTCGTCCTGGTAGAGCGCCGCGAACTTCTTGTACTTCCGCGGGCCGGCCAGATAGTCGATCATCATCTTCGACGACCGGTCGCTCACCGTCATGCCCTGGAACACGTACTTCTTGCCGCGCGTGACCGGCGAGCTCTGGTACGGAAACAGCAGCGGGACCTTTTGCTCCTCGAGGTACTCCAGCGTCGCCACGACGGGCGGCGAGCCCTGCGGGGCGATGACCGCGAAGATCCGGTCCTGCTCGACGAGCTTCTTGGTGTTGGCCACGGCGTCCTGCGGCCGGTAGCCGTCGTCGTAGTAGATCGTGCGGATCTTCCGGCCATTGATGCCGCCGGCGTCGTTGACGACCTTGAAGGCGAGGTCCACCCCGAACTTGGTGAGCTGATCGCCCGTGAACGCGAGCGGGCCCGAGAACGAGTTCGAGCTGCCGAGGAGGATCTCGGTATCGGTGACGCCCTGCTGGGCGGCGGCGGGGACCGCGGCCAGCAGCAGGAGCAGCCCCAGCGACAGCATCCATCGGAATCTCATGTGGTGTCTCCTTTCGAGAATCGGAGGGCGCGCGCGACGCCCCCCGGCATGAACAGCATCGAGGCGATCAAAATAGCGCCGAAGATCAGCGGCCGGTAGTTCTGGAAGCCCACGAGGGTGTCGTTGAGCACGGTGAGCAGCGCGGCGCCCACGATCGAGCCGGGCACCGAGCCGAGGCCGCCCACGATGATCATCGCGACGAAGTCCACCGACAGGAAGACGTCGAACGCGTCGGGCGACAGGAAGCCGACGACGAAGGCGAAGAGCCCGCCCGCCACGCCGGTGTAGATCGCCGAGATGACGAAGGCGAGCGTCTTGTAGCGCGCCAGGTGGACGCCGCTCGCCTGCGCCGCCACCTCGCTCTCGCGGATCGCGAGCAGGGCGCGCCCCGTCCGCGTCCGGGCCAGGTTGAGCGCGGCCCACACCATCAGGGCGCCCACAGCCAGGACCAGGTAGTAGCGCGCCGAGTCCGTCGCGAAGGCCCACGGGCCCAGGCGCGCGGCGGGCACGCGCAGGCCGTCGTTGCCGCGCGTGAGCCAGTCGAGGTTCAGGATGGCCTCGACGACGACGAAGCCGAAGGCGAGCGTCGCCATGGCGAGGTAGAGCCCCTCGAGCCGCAGGCACGGGACCCCGAGCAGGAGGCCGACGAGCCCGGTGACGACCGCCGCGGCGAGGAGCGTCAGGACGACGGGAACCCCGGGCCAGCGCGTCGTGACGATCGCCGCCGTGTAGGCGCCGACCGCGAGGAAGCCCGCGTGGCCGAACGAGAGCTGGTTCGTGTAGCCCGACAGGAGATTGAGCCCGATGGCCACGATCGCGTTCACGACGATGAGGCTCGCCAGAAACACGAAGTAGCGCGGCGAGACCCATGGCCACGCCAGCAGGGCCAGAGCGCCGAGCCCGAGCGCCGCGCGCGCCATCAGACCTTCCGCCGCGCCACGCGGCCGACCACGCCCGCGGGGCGGACTATCAAGATTCCGATCAGAAGGAGAAACGGCACCGAGTGCTTGATGCCGGACGGCAGATAGAGCGGCGCCAGGTTCTCGAGGACGCCGAGCAGCATGCCGCCCACGACGGCGCCCGGCATGGACCCGAAGCCGCCGAGGACCGCCGCGATGAAGCCGTTGATCGCCACCAAGCCCATCTTGGACGAGAGGAAGATGACCGGCGCGATCAGCACGCCCGCGACGGCGCCGACGGCGGCGGCCAGCATCCACGAGGCCGAGTAGACGCGCTCGACGCTGATCCCCATGAGCCGCGCGGCGCGCTGGTTCTGGGCGACGGCGCGCATCGCGCGGCCGAACCGGGTGCGCGCGAACAGCAGATAGAGCGCCAGCATGAGGGTGAGCGACGCGCCGATGATCCCGAGCGAGACGGGCGCGACGCGTACCGGGCCGACGGCGACGGGCCGGTTGGGGAAGAACGAGGGGAACGGAAACTCGTCGTGCGTCCACACGACGCCCGCCGCCGAGCGCAGCACCAGCGAGAGGCCAAGCGTGATGATGAGCACGTCGAAGTGCGTCGCGGCGATGGCGTGGCGGATGACCAGGCGCTCGATCAGCCAGCCGAGCGCTGCCGCGGCTGCGACGGCGACCAGGAGCACGACGGCGAGCGGGAGCCTCAGGTGCTGGTAGGCGGTCCAGCCCACGAAGGTCGAGATCATGAGCATCTCGCCCTGCGCGAAGTTGAGCGTACGTGTCGCGTTGTAGATGATGACAAGGCTGATCGCCACGAGCGCGTAGATCGAGCCCGTGGCGAGCCCGCTGACGATCACGTGGACGAGCGCGGCCGTCGTCACGGGTCGATCTGCGCGCCGTACTCGCGGCGGGCCGCCTCGCGGGAGATCACGCCGTCGCGCACCTCGGCGGCGAGGGTCTCGCGGGAGCGGAGCCGCGGATCGCCGTAGCCGCCGCCGCCGCCGGCGCGCTGGTGGAAGACCGTGCCCCGCGGAATGGACGTCACGTCCTTCGAGCGCGGCACGAGCACGCCCCCGTCGGGCGTGCGCAGCTCGAGCGTGTTGAGGCTTCCGGGCCCGCCGCCGAACAGCCCGAACGCGCGCGCCTCCTCGTCCACGCCGTCGCCGAAGGTGATCCCGGTGACCTCCTCGCCGTGGATCTCGAACTCCGTCTCGACGCCGAGGCCGCCGCGCCAGCGCCCGGGGCCGGCCGAGTCGATCAAATATTCGTGCTTGCGCAGGCGGTGCGGCGTCTGGACCTCGAGCATCTCATAGTCCTGCGCGAGCAGACCGCCCGCCGTGTTGATGAGACCGATGTGATCGTAGCCGTCGCAGCCCAGGACGGCCCCCGAGCCGCCCTTGAGCGCCAGGAAGAGGATGTCGACGTAGCGGCGGCCGCGCCGCGGGTCGACGCCCGTCACCGTCATGCCGAGCATCCGGTTCCAGCCGGCCGAGACGCGCTCGGGCAGCGCGGGCGCGAGCGCGCGGAAGATCGCGTCCGAGTGCGGGCCCGCCAGCGTGTTGCCGAAGGTCGTCGCCGCGGGAAAGTCCGCGTTGAGGATCGTCCCCTTCGGCAGACTGACGCTGATCGGACGGAGGAGCCCTTCGTTGTGGGGCAGATCGGGATCCACCAGCATGAGCAGCGTGAGGACGATCGCCGAAAACGAGGACGCGTAGGGGGCGTTCACGAAGCCCGGGGTCTGCGGATCGGTGCCCGCGTAGTCGAGGTGGATGTCGCTGCCCCGCTTCGTGATCGTCACGACGATGCGGTGGCGGCTCCCGGGGTTCACGCCGTCGTAGAACACGGTGGACTCGCCACGGTAGATCCCGTCGGGGATGCGCGCCAGCTCGCCGCGCATCCGCCGCTCGGTCGCGTCGAACAGGAACTCCAGATGGCGCTCGATCGTCTCGGCGCCGTGGCGGCGGTAGAGCTCCAGCACGCCGCGCTCGCCGACGACGGTCCCGCCGATCTGCGCCTGGAGATCCTCGCCCACGATCGGCAGCCGGACGTTCGCCAGCAGGAGGTTCCAAACATCGCGCCGGAGCCGGCCGCGCTCGACGAGGCGCAGCGCCGGGATTCGCAGCGCCTCCTGCCAGACCTCGGTCGCGCGGGGGTTGTAGCCGCCCGCCTGCGCGCCGCCGATGTCCGCCTGGTGGCCCTTCGTGGCCGCCCACGCGACCAGCCGCGCCTCGTGGAAGACGGGGCGGAAGACGGCGACGTCGTTGTTCTGGTTGCCCCCCGAGAAGACGTCGTTGTGCAGGAAGACGTCGCCCGGGTGCACGTCGTCCTCGAACGCTTCGATGACCGCGCGCAGCGCCGGCTGGAGCGCGAAGGCCAGGATCGGGATGTACTCCGCCTGCTCGAGGATGCGGCCGCGCGCGTCGTAGAGCCCGGTGACGAAATCGCGCGCCTCGCTGAGAATCGGCGAGCGCGTGGTCCGCAGCAGCGTCAGCCCCATCTCCTGCGTGATCGCCCTGAGCCGCCGCTGCAAAACCGACACGAGCACGACGTCCACGCTCACCGCACCCGCTCCAACAAATACGACCCGTGGCGGTCGCATTCCAGTTTCCACGCGGGCGGCAGGACCACGGCGGTCGCCGGCAGCTCGACGATGGCCGGCCCCGGGAGCCGCGCGCCGGCGCCGAGCCGCTCGCCGTCGAAGACGTCCACCTCCGCGAACACGTGCTCCTCGCCGAGCCAGGCACGGCGCCGGCCGCGGCGCGCCGCGGCCGCGTCCCCCGGCGGCACCTCGGGCAGCGCGGGCTTCTCCACGAGCCCGGTCGCGACGGCGCGCACGTTGACCAGCTCGAGCGGCGTCTCCGGCAGCGCGTAGCCGTAGAGCCGGTCGTGGGTTTCATTGAAGCGCTTGGACACGCCGTCGAGATCGCCCGCGGCCGCCTCCTCGGCGAGGAGCGGCACGCCCACCTCGTGGTGCTGGCCGAGGTAGCGGACGTCGCACCCGAGCGTCACGGCGCGCCGCGCCTCGGCGACGCCCTCGCGCGCGAGCGCGGCGCGCCCGTCGGCGGCGAGCGCCTGGCAGACGCGCGCGAGCCGCGCCGGGTCGATCCGCTCGAAAGCCGTCACGTAGCTCTGGACGAAGTCGTGCCGGAGGTCCGAGAAGAGCATGCCCGCCGCGCAGAAGATGGACGAGTCGCGCGGCACGAGGATCGTCGGCAGGCCCAGCTCACGCGCGAGCGCGGCGGCGTGGACCGGCCCGGCGCCGCCCGCGACGACGAGCGGAAAGCCGCGCGGGTCGTGGCCGCGCTCCACGGTGACGTGGCGGATCCCCGCCGCCATATTCGCATCGATCACGTCGAGCATGCCGGCGGCCGCCGCCTCGACCGAGCGCCCGAGCGGTCCGGCGAGCGTCTCCACGGCGCGCCGCGCCGCCGCCGCGTCGAGGGGCAGCCGCCCGCCAAGAAACCGCGCCGGGTCGAGATAGCCGAGCAGGAGATCGGCGTCGGTGCAGGTCGGCAGCGTGCCGCCGCGGCCGTAGCAGGCGGGACCCGGCTGGGCGCCGGCGCTCTGCGGCCCCATGCGCAGGAGCCCGCCCTCGTCGATCCAGCCGATGGAGCCCCCACCCGCGCCGATCGTGTGGATCGCGAGCATCGGGAGCCCGAACGGGTAGCGCTCGACGCGCCCCTCCGACGTCATCGCCGGCGCCCCGTCCTTCACGAGGCACACGTCGAAGGACGTGCCGCCCATGTCCACGGTGATGCAGTCGCGCATCGCGTGGGGCGCGGTGTACGCCGCGGCCGCCGCCGGCGCCGCGGCGGGCCCCGAGAGCAGCGTGCTCGCCGCGACCGCGCGCGCGGCCGCCGGCGCGGCCACGCCGCCGTTGGATTGCATGACGAGCAGCGTGCCGCCGAAGCCCGCCTCGCCGAGGCGCGCGGTGAGACGGTCGAGGTAGCGGCCCAGGACGGGGCCGACGGCCGCGTTCAGCACCGTCGTGCTGACGCGCTCGGTGAAACGGATCTGCGGCAGGACTGCGGACGAGCGCGACACGTAGGCCGCGGGCAGCGCGGCCGCCGTGCGGCGTTCGGCCTCGACCTCGTGCGCCGGGTTCGCCCACGCGTGCATGAAGCAGATCGCGACCGCCTCCACGCCCGCCTCGCGGAACCGCGCCAGCGCCTCGCTCACGTCGGCCGCGTCCAGCGGCGTCAGGACCCGGCCCTCGGCGTCCACGCGCTCGGTGACGGGCAGGCGGAGCCAGCGGGGCACGAGGGGCTCCGGCGCGCGGTAACGGTTGTCGTACTGGGCCTCGCGGATCCCCCGGCGCATCGCGAGCGCGTCGCGGAAGCCGCGCGTGGTGAGCAGCCCCACGCGCGCCAGGTCGCCCGTGAGCACCGCGTTCGTCGTGATCGTCGTGCCGTGGACGATCAGCTCGACCGCGGCCAGAAAGTCGGCGAGTGGCGTCCCCTCGCCCGCGGCCATCTCGGCGAGCCCGGCGAAGACGCCATCGGTGGGATCGGGCGGCGTGCTCGGCACCTTGACGGCGCGCGGCGCGCCCGCAGCCGGCTGGAGCAGGAAGTCGGTGAACGTCCCGCCGACGTCGACGCCGATGCGATAGCTCACGGGCACTGGCAGAGCTCCACGATGAGGCCCGTCGCGGGCTCGGGGTCGAGGAACGCGATCATCCCGTGGGCGCCGCGCACGGGGAAGCCGGGCACGACGCGGTAGCCGCGGCGCTCGACCTCGCTCAGCGCGGCGGCCAGATCGTCCACGCGGAAGCACAGATGGTGAACGCCGTCGCGCTTCGCCAGCGTCGGGCCGAAGCGCTCGACGATCGGCCCCGTGTACTCGACCAGCTCGATGCGCGCGCCGCCGACCGCGAAGAACGCGACGCGCACGCCGACGTCGCTCTGCCAGCGGTCGCCGGCCGGGACGCCCGTGAGGCGCTCGAAGCCCGCGACGGCGCGCTCCAGATCATCCACCACGATGCCGACGTGGAGCAGCTCGCGCAGGAGCCCGGGTACCGCGTCGGCGAGCACTGGTTTCATGCGCGCCGCGCCTCGAAGCGGCAGAGCTGCGCCCCCGTGGCTGCGCACGACGTCTCGGCAACGGTGACAGGCTCGCCCAGCGCCAGCTCGGCCAGGCGCTCCAGGACGCCGCGCGTGAGGTGGCAGACGGGCCCGGGTGCTGCGCCGTACGCCGCGGCGAAGGGCGAGTCGCGCACGCTGACGACCAGCTCCGACGGCGTCAGGCGCTCGAGGGCGAACGCGCCCCAGCCGATCTCGCCGCCCATCACCAGAAGCCGCTCGACCGCTTCCGCCGCCGGCGCGGCGAGCGCGGCGAGCGCCGAGCCGCCGCCCGCGCGGCCGCCGGCCAGGAGGCAGGCCGTGGCGCGCTCGCCGAGCGCCGCCTCGGCCGCCTTCTGGAGCGCGGCGAGAGTCTCGGGCCGGACGAGGAGATACCGCGAGCCCCGGTACTCGAGCCGTCCCGGGCGGTTCCCGGAAAGCTCGCCGAGCACACGGTTCATGCGCTCCTCACGTGCGGGAGCACCTGCTCGGCGAGGTCGCGGACCATCGCGAGCTTGTCCCGCGAGAGCAGGAAGATGTTGACGTGGCGCACGCCGAGGGCGAGCACGTCCTTGATCCGCCGGATCCACAAATCCGCGGGCCCGGCCACGGTGAAGCGCTCGATCATCTGGTCGGTGACGTGGGTGAACGCGCCCTCGGCGCCGTCGAAGTGGCCGCCGGCGTACGCGGCGCGGATCCGCCGCGCGACGTCTTGCGGCACGCCGGCCAGCTCGGCGGCGCGGGGCGCGGTCTGGGGGAACCACGCGGCCATCGGCGCGCACTCGCGGCGCGCGAGGTCCGCGTCGTCGCGCAGCGAGCCCGCGATGGTGCAGGCGACGTCGAGCGCCGCCGGGTCGCGGCCGGCGGCGCGCGCGCCCTCGCCGATCCGCGCCAGCGCCCACTCGACGCACGGCGAGTACACGCCGCCGAAGAAGAGCACGCCGTCCGCGGCCTCGCCGCCGAGCGCCAGCATGCGCGGCCCCGAGGCCGCGACATAGACCGGCAGGGGCGAGGGCAGCGGCACGTGGAGGCCCTCGCCCGCGCGGAGCACGCCGATCAGCTCGCGGACTCTTGCCACGGGTGCCGCGCGATAGCCGAGCTCGGTCACGGGCCGGTCGCCGGTGCCCACCGCGACCGCGGCGCGCCCGCCCGACAGCTCGTGGAGCGTCGCCATCGCGTTGAGCGTGATCGCGGGGTGGCGCGTGAACGGGTGGGTGCAGTTCGGGCCGAAGACGAGGCGGCGCGACTCGGTCGCGACGAGCGTGAGATACGGGTAGACGTCGCGCGCGTGGAGCGACGAGTCGCAGACCCAGAGCGCGTCGAATCCCCCGCCCTCGACTTCCCGTATCAGCTCCTTGAACCGACCGGGCGGGTCGGTCGCCATCGTCGTCACCCCGAATCGCAGGGCGCTCACCGGAGCGTCCGCGTCCACAGTGGCGAGGCCCAGCCCTCGTCCAGGAGCGCGCGGATCTCGCGGCGGCTGAGATCGCCGAGCCCAAGGCCCTCGAGCGCGCGCCCGCGTCCCGACAGCTCCCGGCCGAGCAGCACCCCGAACAGCAGCAGGAGTCCGCTGGTCGCCGGCGTCGCGACGCCCGCCGCGCGCGCGGCGGACTCGAAGAGCGCCAGGCCGAGCGCCGCGTCCTCGGTGACGTAGCGGTGCTCGAACGTGAGGATCTCGCTCCAGAGCCCGCTGGCGACGAGCTTGGCCTTGGCGCCCTCGCCGTAGAGGCCCTCGGCCGCGCGGCGCTCGTCGTAGTAGGTCGCGAGCTCGTAGTGCGGCGCGGGATAGTCCCAGCCCCGCCGCGTGGCGACGCGCTCGCCGTCCACCGCGTCGATCAGCCGCCGCACGCTCGGCGTCGTCCCGGCCGCGTGGACGTCGAAGCGTCCGGCGTCGATCGGCCCGGCGTTCAGGAGCACGAGCGGCGGGTGGATCACCGGACCCGCGTTGGTGAGCGCGACGTCGAGGGCGTCCGCGCACGGGCGGATCGCGGGAAAGAGCTCGCCGAGGCGCACGAGCGTGTCGTCCGTGCGCGACGCGGGGAACACGCCCGCCGGCAGGTTCGCGGCGCGCACGGGCGCCGTCACCACGGCCGGCCCCGTCCGCCGCGTGAGGTAGGGCAGCGTCCCGGTCTCGGCGAGCGCGCGGGGCAGGCGCCCGCCCGCGCGCGCCAGCGCCTGCGCGAGCGCCACGCTGCCGAGCGTGCCGGGCGTGAGCAGGACGATCTGGCGGTCGTTGACGTGCGGCGCGAGCCGCTTGGCGAGATCCTCGTGGCTCGTCGCGGGCAGCGGCGCGATCAGCACCTCGGCGCCCTCGACGGCGTCGCCGAGCTCGGTCGTCGCGCGCTCGAGCCGTGCGCTGCCCTGCCGTCCCTCGGCGACCAGCATGATCGCCGGATCGTCGAGCAGCGGGCCGAGCGCCTCCGCCGAGCGCGCCCAGAGCCGCACGCGGTGGCCGGCGAGCGCCAGATCCGCCGCTGTCGTGAAGCCGCCGTTGCTCCCGCCGAGGACGGCGACGATCACCGGATCACTCCCGCGCGCCTGAGCTCGGCGATGCGCGCGGCCGGATACTTGAGCAGGTCTCCCAGCACCAGGTCGGTGTGCTCGCCGAGTCCGGGCGGCGGCTCGACGTGGAGCCCCATCGCCCCGTCCACCTTGAGGGGCGTCCCGAGCGTCGGCAGCGTTCCGAGGACTGGGTGAGCCATCTCGACGATCATCCCCCGCTCCTTGACTTGCGGATCGTCGAGCACGCGGTCCACGGCGTGGATCGGCGCCACGGGCACGCCGGCGGCCTGGAAGCGGGCGAGCCAGTCGGCCGTCGTGCGCGTCCGGAGCTCGGCCTCGACCAGGGGCATCAGCGCCTCGCGCTGCGCCACGCGGTCGCGATTGGTCGCGAAGCGCGGATCGCGCTCCCACTCCGGGTGCTCGATGGCGCGGCAGAACCCGCTCCAGAACTTCTCGGCGAAGACCGCGACGATCAGGTGGCCGTCCCGCGTCGCGAGCGCGCCGTAGGGCACGACGGAGGCGTGCGCCGAGCCGAGCGGCCCCGGCACGCGGCCGTCGGTCCAGAAGTACTGGGCGATGTAGGTCAGGAGCGAGACCTGGCAGTCGAGCAGCGAGAGGTCCACGTGCGCGCCCTCGCCCGTGCGCTCGCGCCGGAAGAGCGCGCCGGCGACCGCGAAGGCGCCGAAGATCCCGCCCGCGAGGTCGCCCATCGGCAGGCCCATGCGCACCGGGCGGCCGCCCGGCTCGCCGGTGAGCGACAGGCCTCCGCCGAGCGCCTGGAGCGCCAGGTCGAACGCGGGCCAGTCGCGGTACGGCCCCTCCTGCCCGTAGGCGGAGATCGAGCAAACGATGACGCGCTGGTTCAGCGACCAGAGCTTGGCGTAGCCGCAGCCGAGGCGCTCCATGATGCCGGGGCGGAAATTCTCGAGGACGACGTCGGCCTGGCGGACGAGGTCGTGGAACACCTCGCGCCCGGTGTCCTTCGTGAGGTCGAGCGCGACGGACTTCTTGTTGCGGTTGATCGCGAGGAAGTACGCGCTCTCGCCGTCCGGCAGGAACGGCGGGCCCATCGCACGGATCGGGTCGCCGCCGTCGGGCTCCTCGATCTTGATGACCTCGGCGCCCATGTCCGCCAGGAGCAGCGAGCCGTAGGGCCCCGCGAGCATGCGCGAGAGGTCGAGGACCCGCACGCCTTCGAAGAGCTTCACGCGCGGCGCGCCTCGAGCGCCGCGCGCACGCGCGCCGGCGTGATCGGCAGCTCGGTGAAGCGGACGCCGATCGCGTCGTTCACGGCGTTGGCGACGGCCGCGGCCACCGGGATGACGCCCGACTCGCCGAGGCCCTTGGCGCCGAACGGCCCTTCCGCGTCGAGACTCTCGATGAGCGTCACGGCGATCTCGGGCATGTCGTCGGCCTTGAGGATCGCGTAGTCCATGAAGGACTGCGTCAGGACCTGGCCCTGCTCGACGACGAGCTGCTCG
This sequence comes from Methylomirabilia bacterium, assembly GCA_041496385.1. Lineage (GTDB taxonomy): Bacteria > Methylomirabilota > Methylomirabilia > Rokubacteriales > CSP1-6 > AR19. Next base: position 15,332 of record JBGQEL010000048.1, read on the forward strand.
CTGAGCGCGTAGCCGAGCCCCATGTGGATGCCGCCGTGCACCTGCCCCTCCGCCGCGCCGGGGTTGAGGGCGCGGCCGACGTCATGGGCGGAGGCGATCTTGCGCACCTCGATCTTGCCCGTCTCGGGGTCGACGTCCACGAGCACCGCCTGGAACGCGGAGGTGTACGCGGCGGAGACGTTGCCCTGGAGGTCCTTGTCGAGCATCGCGGTCGGCGGATCGTAGAAGGCCTCGGCGACGAGCACGCGCCCGCCGTCCCGGAAGTGCCCGGCGCGGGCGACCTCCTCGTACGCGAGGCGCCGCGACGGATTCGCCTTGACGAAGACGAACCCCGCCCGGACGTCGAGCGCCGCCGCGGGCGCCTCGAGCTCGGCGGCGGCCATCTCGAGCAGCTCGCCCTTGAGCTTCAGGGCCGCCAGGCGCGCGGCGTTGCCGCCGACGAACGTGGTCCGGCTCGCGTGCGTGCCCACGTCCCAGGGCCGCACGCTCGTGTCGGAGTTCACCACGTCCACGCGCTCGAGGGGCACGCCGAGGGTCTCGGCGACGATCATCGCCAGCACGGTCTCGGAGCCCTGCCCGATCTCGGTCGCCCCCGTGATGAGCGTGACCTTGCCGAAGTCGTCGAGCTTGACGATGGCGCCGCAGCCGTCGGAGCGATAGATGCGCGCGCCGCCCCCGACGTGGAACATCCCGGCGTAGCCGAGGCCGCGCTTCCAGCCGGGCCTGAGCGGCGGCGCGCCTCGCCGGATCTCGTCCGCCGCGGCCTCGATGCACTCGCTCATCGCGAAGGACGTCAGCTCGAACCCCTGCGGGTTCACGTCGCCCGGCTTCGAGGCGTTCCGGCGCCGCAGCTCGAGCCGGTCCATGCCGAGGCGTGCGGCCAGCTCGTCCATCTGCGACTCGACGGCGAACGTGGACTCGGGGTTGCCGTATCCGCGCATCGAGCCCGAGTAGGGGTTGTTCGTGTAGACGATCGTCGTGTCGAAGCGCACCGCCGGCACGCGGTAGAGGCCGGCGACGGTCGAGAGCATCACGTAGGGGGTCGTCGAGCCCCAGGAGGTGTAGGCGCCGTTGTCGATCGTCACGTGGGCCTCGCGCGCGAGGAGCCGGCCGTCCCGGTCCGCCGCGGTCCGCAGGCGGATCGAGCACGGCTCGCGGGTCGGGCAGGCGATGAACTCCTCGACCCGGTCGAACTCGATCTTCACGGGCCGGCGCACGCGGCGCGCCAGGAGGGCCGCGATCACGTCGATCGGATAGATGTCGAGGCCGCGGCCGAAGTTGCCGCCGACGGGCGGTTGCAGCACGCGCACGCGGTCGCCCGTGATCCCGAGCGCGGCGGCGAGGTCCCGCTGATAGAGAAAGGGGATCTGCGTCGTCGTCCACATGGTGAGGCTGTCGGACGCGTCCCAGTCGGCGATCGCGGCCATCGTGCCGAGGCACGCCGGCGTCACGAACGGCAGGCGATACGTGTTCTCGACGACCGCCGCCGCCCCGGCGAAGGCGCCGTCGACGTCGCCGTGGACGAACTGGTAGCGGAGCGCGTGCAGGTTCGTCCCGAGCTGCTCATGGACCAGCGGGGCGCCGGGCGCCAGCGCCGCGGCCGGGTCGAAGACCGCCGGCAGCTCCTCGTACTCGACGCGGATCAGGTCGAGCGCCGCCTCGGCGAGCTCCGGCGTCTCCGCGGCCACCGCGGCGATCTCGTCGCGGATGCAGCGGACCTTGTTGCGCTTGAGCGCCGTCTGGTCCCTGGCGAAGCCGAAGGGCTGCGGCTCCACGTCCTCCCCGGTGAGCACCGTGAACACGCCCGGCAGGCGGAGCGCGCCCGAGGCGTCGATGCGCACGATCCGCGCGTGCGGGTGGCGCGTGCGCAAGATCCTCCCGTGCGCCATGCGCGGCAGCGCGAGGTCTTGGAGGTACCGCGTGCGGCCCGTCGCCTTCTCGGCGCCGTCGCGCTTCCTGGTCGTCTTGCCGATGACGTCGAACGGTCCGCCCATGCTCAGAACTTCACCGGCTCCTTGTGCTCGCCGAAGACGTCCTTCATGGCGCGGGCGATCTCGCCGAGCGTCGCGTAGGCCTTCACCGCCTCCACGATCGGGACCATCAAATTCGTCGTGCCGCGGGCCTCGTCCGAGAGCCGGCGCAGCGCTGCGCGGGCCGCCCGGTCGTCGCGCTCGCGGTGGATCTTCGCGAGCCGCGCCGTCTGCGCCTCGACCACCTTCGGGTCGAACGCGTAGACCTCCACGTCGCGGTCGGCCGCGGCCGGCGCGTCGCCGACGTGGCAGTTCGCGGCGACCTTCGGGATCTCGCCCGAGACGAGCTTCAGCTCGAAGAGGTACGCCTGCCGCGCGACCTCGGCCTGGAGCGCCCCGGTCTTCACGGCCTCGACGATCCCCCCCATGCGCTCCACGTGCGCCAGCTCGGCCTGGATGGCCTTCTCCATCTCGTTCGTGAGCGCCTCGACGTAGTAGGAGCCGGCGAGCGGATCGACCGTGTCGGCCGCGCCCGATTCCTCGGCGCAGATCTGCATCGTGCGGAGCGCGAGGAGCTGGGCCTTCGCCGACGGGATCGTGTACGCCTCGTCGTACGTGGGCAGCGCGATCGTCTGCGCGCCCGAGAGCGCCGCGGCCAGCGCGATGTAGGCGCCGCGGACGATGTTGTTCTCGGGCTCCTGGACGACGAACGCCGAGCCGCCGCCGCCGATCAGGCTCCGGAACATCCAGGATTTCGGATTCCGGGCGCCGAAGCGCTCGCGCATCATCCGCGCGTAGAGACGCCGGCCCGCGCGGAACTTGGCGACCTCCTCGAAGATCTTCCCCCACGCCGTGAAGTTGAAGGAGATGCGCGGCGCGAACTCGTCCACGCTCATCCCGCGCGCGAGCATCAGCTCGACGTAGGCGGCCGCGATGGCCAGGCCGTAGGCCATCTCCTGCGCGGTCGTGCAGCCGGCCTCGCGGATGTGGTAGCCGCACACCGAGACGGGGTTCGAGCGCGGGTAGTGCTTCGCCGAGTACTCGATGAGGTCGGCGACGAGCCGGAGCGAGGGCTCGACCGGATAGATCCAGGTGCCGCGCGCGACGAACTCCTTGAGGATGTCGTTCTGGGGCGTGGTGACGACGCGGTCGGCCCGGGCGCCCTGCTTCTCGGCGACGGCGTAGTACATCGCGGTGATCGGCGCCGCCATCCCGTTGATCGTGAGCGAGACGCTCACGCGATCGAGCGGGATGCCGGCGAACGCGTCCTCCATGTCGGCGAGCGAGTCGATGGCCATCCCGACGCGGCCGACCTCGCCCTCGGCCCGCGGGTCGTCGGAGTCGAGGCCGAGCTGCGTCGGCAGGTCGAAGGCGACGTTGAGCGCGTCCTGCCCGTGCGCCATCAGGTACTTGAAGCGGGCGTTCGTCTCCACCGGCGTGCCGAAGCCGATGTACTGGCGCATCGTCCAGAGGCGCTCGCGGTACATGTGCGCGTGGATGCCGCGCGTGAAGGGGAACTCGCCGGGCCGGCCGACGTCGCGCTCGAAGTCCACGCCGGCCACGTCCTCGGGCCCGTACACCGGCTTGATCGGAAAGCCCGCGTGCGCTCTCAGCTCTTTCATAGCGTCTCCTTCGGCCGCGTGAACGCGCCGACGATCTCGGGCAGCGGCGTCCCCATCGGAAAGATCCGGCTGACGCCGATCTTTCGTAGCTCGTCCACGTCGCGCGGCGGGATGGTCCCGCCGACGATGACCTTGACGTCGCCGGCGCCCAGGGCGCGGAGCCCGTCGACCACGCGGCGCGCGAGCAGCACGTGCGCGCCCGAGAGGATCGAGAGCCCCACGACGTCCACGTCCTCCTGGATCGCCTCCTGGACGATCTCCTCGGGCGTGCGCTTGAGGCCGGTGTAGACGACCTCCACGCCCGCGTCGCGCAGCGCGTGCGCCACGACCTTCGCGCCACGGTCGTGTCCGTCGAGCCCGGGCTTCGCGATCAGCACTTTCACTGTAACGGGGGCCGCGAGACCGGCTCGGACCGTGGGTGGCCTGTCTCAGGTGCGCTGTTCCGCGAGGCCGGGGCGAAGGCCGGGAGCCAGCGCGCGGTGCCCTTGGGGTCGTCGGCCACGCGCAGCGGCGCCAGGATCACGCGCTGGCCGATCCGCACGGCCGCCGGATCGGCGCCGCTGAGGACGGTGAAGATCCGGTGGCCGTCCACCTTCACGATCGCGAAGACGCGCGGGCCCTCGAAGCCCGCCGGGAGGCCGGTCTCCTGCACCGAGAACGCGTGGATCACGCCCTCGGCGGCCAGCTCGACCCACTCGAACGCGTCCGAGGCGCACTCGCCGCAGAAGCCGCGGGGCGGCCAGGCCGTGCGTCCGCAGCCGCCGCACCGGGTCGTCGCGAGCTTGCCCTGCGCGAGCCGCGCGTAGAACTCGTGGAGCTTGGTGTGCTCCGACGACTCGAGCGGGAACGGATCGACCGCGCGGAAGTAGGTCATGCCGCGGCGCTCATGCGATCACCGGCCACTTCGACTCGACGGACAGGCCGGCGCGCGCGATCTGCTCGCGCGCGAGAATCTCGACGCGCTCGTAGAGGGCGCGCTCGTCGATCGTCGTGAACCGGCCCTCGTCCAGGACGATCCGCCCGTCGATCATGACCGTGCGGACGCTCGCGCCGGTCGCCGCGTAGACCAGGTTGTTCACCGGGTTCAGGAGCGGCCGCCATTCCGGCGTGTCGAGGTCGTAGACGACCAGATCCGCGCGCTTGCCGGGCTCGAGCGAGCCGATCTCGCGCTCGAGCAGGAGCGACTCGGCGCCCCGGATCGTCGCCATCTCGAGCACGCGCTCGGGCGGCATCACGCCGACGTCCAGCCGCGCGTCCTTGTAGATGGTCGCCGCCAGGTACATGAGCCGCAGCATGTCGAAGTGATTCGAGCCGTTGCCGCTGTCGCCGCCGAGCGAGACGCAGACGCCGGCGTCGAGCATCTCCGGGAAGCGTCCGTGGACGGCGAGGCCCTTCGTGTGCTTGAGCCCGGCCGTCGGGCAGTGGGCGACCTTCACGCCGCGCGCGGCGAGCAGGCGGATGTCGGCGTCGTCGACGTAGACCATGTGGGCGAGCTTGGCGTTCGGCGCCAGCGCGCCGAGCGCGTCGAGCTCGGCGAGCGGCATCGTGTCCCGCGTCTTGCGGGCGGGATGCGAGGCGAAGTGCATCATCCCCCACCCGACGTGATACCGGTCGGCGAGTGCCTTCGCACCGCGGATCAGCGCGGGCGAGCACGTGCCGAAGCCGAGGAGCAGCGGCCAGGCGGCGATCCGCCCGCCGGCGCGGTCGTGCAGGGCGTCGAGCATGGCCTCGCAGGCGGCGAGCGCCCCCGCCGTCGTCTGCTTCATCCGGCCGGGGCCGCCGGCGAGGTCCCACGTCCAGCGGCCGAGGATCGCGCGCATCCCGATCTGCTCGACGCCGTCCGCGACCGCGGCGACGTCGAAGAGCGTGCCGGCCTCGCAGAAGGTCGTCGTGCCCGTGCGGATCATCTCGACGCAGGCGAGCAGCGCGGAGGCACGCTCCTCCTCGGGCGTCATCACCGAGTAGAGCGGGATGAGCCAGTCGGGCAGATACCGGTCCACGGGGATGTCGTCGAGCAGGAGGCCGCGGTTCAGGTGCTCGGAGAGGTGGACGTGCGTGTCCACGAACCCCGGCAGGACGAGGCGCCGGCGCCCGTCGATCACGCGCGCCGGCGGCCGCGGGGGCCGGACCTCGGCCGCCGGCCCGACCTGGACGATGTCGCGGCCGTCCACGAGCACCGAGCCGTCGCGCAGGATGCGGCGCTCGCGGTCCACGGTGACGACGGTCGCGTGCTCGATGAGGATCATGCGCGCGCCTGTTTGGCCTGGCGGAGCAGCGCGCGGACTTTTTCGCGCTCGAAGCGGTCGCGCTTGTCGCCCGAGTAGTCGTAGAAGCCGCGCCCGGTCTTCGGGCCGAGCTCGTTCCGCGCCATCTTCTCCTCGACGAGCCGTGGCGGCTTGAAGCGATCGTCGCCGAGCGCGTCGGCCAGGAACCCGCTCGCGCGGTGCAGGACGTCCACGCCGCCCCAGTCGATGAACTCGAAGATGCCGATCTGGGCGTAGCGGAAGCCCATGCCCGCGCGGAATGCGCGGTCCACGTCCTCGGGCGTCGCCACGCCCTCCTCGACCAGCCGGACCGCCTCGTTCATGAGCAGCGCCTGCATGCGCGGGCCGATGAAGCCGGGCGAGTCGCCGCAGCGCACCGGCACCTTGCCGAGCGCGCCCAAAATGGCCAGCGTGCGCGCGACGACGTCCTCCGACGTGCGCGCGCTCGGCACGACCTCCACCAGCGGAATGATGTGCGCCGGGTTCAGCCAGTGCGCGACCAGGAAGCGCTCCGGCCGCTCGACCGTATCCACGAGATGAGCGGGCGAGATCGTCGAGCTGGTCGAGGCGAGGATGGCCCCGGGTGCCAAGCGGCCCGCGAGCCGGCGAAACACGTCGCGCTTGAGCTCGAGCAGCTCCGGCAGCGCCTCCTGCACCAGGCCGCACTCGTGGAGCTCGTCGAGCCCGGCGCGGTCCTCGATGCGCGCGAGCGCGGGCGCGACCTCGCCCGGCGCGATCACGCCCTCCTCGGCCATGAGCGCCAGGTCGCGCGCGATCTCGCGCCGCGCGTCGGCGAAGACCGCCGCGCGCTCGCCGGCCACGCGCTCCTTGAGATCGACGAGCCACGCGCGGTGGCCGCCGAGGGCGAAGGCGAGCGCGATCTGGCGTCCGATGCGCCCGGGGCCGAGGACCGCGACCGTTTCCTTCACGGGAGCGGCAGTCACGCGGGCTCGCTCCCGTAGATCATGACCACGTGCTCGCCCATGCCGCTGTTGTTGTGGGTGAGGCCGATCGCGCTCTCCGCCACCTGCCGGGCGCCCGCCTCCCCGCGGAGCTGGACGAAGACCTCCGCGGCCTGCGCCACGCCCGTCGCGCCGAGCGGATGGCCGCACCCGATCAGGCCGCCGCGCGGGTTCACGACGACGTCGCCCCCGTAGTCGCTCTTCCCGTCGGCGACGAACGGGCCCGCCTCGCCCTTGTGGCAGAAGCCCAGCTCCTCGTAGGCGATCATCTCGGCGATCGAGAAGCAATCGTGGACCTCGGCCAGGTCCACCTCGTGCGGCCCGACGCCGGCCATGCTGTAGGCGGCCTGCGCCGCGCGCTTGAGGGCGGGCCAGGACGCGTAGTCCTCGTGGAGCGACGTGAGCTGGAACCCGTCGAGCGCCTGGCCGGTGCCGCGGATCCAGACGGGCTTCTTGGTGAGCTGTCGCGCCCGCTCCTCCGACGCGAGGACGACCGCCGCGGCGCCGTCGGTGATCGGCGAGCACATGAACAGGCGGAGCGGGGTCGAGATCATCCGCGAGCCGAGGACCTGCTCGAGCGTCGCGCCCTTGTTGAAGTGCGCGTTCGGATTCTTGGTGGCGTGGCCGTGGTTCTTCACGCCGACCAGCGCGAGCTGCTCCTCGGTCGTCCCGTACTCGGCCATGTGCCGCTGCGCGGCGAGCGCGAAGCAGGGCGGCGCGGTGAGGCCGAACGCGGCCTCCCACTCGCGATCCACGCCCGTGCCCATGTTGAGGATGGCCTCGTCGGCCGTCGGCTGGTTGAGCTTCTCGACGCCGAGCACCATCACGAGGTCGGCGAGCCCCGCGGCGATGAACGCGTAGGCGTAGCGGATCCCGACGGTGCCCGAGGCGCACATGTGCTCGGTGCGCGCGCTCAGCACGCTCGGCTTGATGCCGAGCGCCTCGGCCGCCATGGACGAGATGTGCGACTGGAACGCCGTCCGCTCGGGCATCACGGAGCCGACGACGAGCCCCTCGACGTCCTTCGGCTTGACTCCGGGCACCGAGTCGAAGCAGGTCTTGCCGGCCTCCCAGATGAGGTCGCGGTAGGTCGCCTTCCGCACGCCGAACTTGCTCACGCCCGCCCCGACCAGCGCGACTCGTCTCATCGCCGTCTCCGCATCATCAGCACGCTGGTCTCATAGGTGCAGACGGCCTCGCCCCGCTGGTTCTTGACGGCCACGTCGAACGTCACGACGCCGCGCTCGGCCTTCGACGACTCCCGGCACTCCTTCACCGTCATCTCGGTGTGCACCGTGTCGCCGAACTTCACCGGCGCCGTGAAGCGGACCCGGTCCAGGCCGAGCAGCGCGAACGTCGTCCCCTCGAACCAGCCGCCCAGGTTCTGCTGTCCGTTCGAGATCGCGAGCGTGAGGATGCCGTGGGCGACGCGCGCGCCGAACGGCGTGGTCTTCGCGAACTCCTCGTCCGTGTGGAGCGGGTTGAAGTCGCCCGAGAGCCCGGCGAAGCGTGAGACGTCGCCGCCGTCCACGGTCCGCCGCCCCGTCACGAGCACCTCGCCCACCTTGAAGTCTTCCCAGTAGCGTCCCCTGGCTGGCATCAATCCCCCCTCATGAGAAGGCCTGGCCCCGGTCCCAGTCGAGGTCGCGCCCGATCACCAGCCTCAATATCTCCGAGGTCCCGCCCCCGGGCAGCAGGAAGCGCGCGTCCCGGAAGTAGCGCTGGACCGGATACTCCGAGGCGAGGCCGTAGGAGGCGAAGACGCGCGACGCCTCGTCGGTGAGGCGCACGGCCATCTCGGACGCGAAGAGCTTCGCCATCGCGGCCTCGCGCGTGATCGCGAGCCCCGCGTCGAGCCGCGCCGCCGCCTGGTAGGTCACGAGCGCCGCCGCGTGGAGCTGCGTGAGCATGTCGGCCAGCCGGAAGCCGATCGCCTGGTGCTCCACGATGGGCTTGCCGAAGGCCTGGCGCTCGCGCGCGTAGGCGAGCGCCGCCTGGTACGCGGCGCGCGCCAGCCCGACCGAGATGGCGGCGGTCATGACGCGGATCTCCGAGAGGATCCCGCCGATCTTCTCGACTCCGCCCCCCTCGCCGCCGAGCAGGTGCTCGGCCGGCACCTCGACGTCCTCGAGCAGGACCTCGCCGGTCACCGACGCCCGGACGGACATCTTCTCGATCGATTTCCCGAGCGTGATGCCCCGCATCGACGCGCGGTCGAGGAGGAAGAGCGCGATGTTCTTCATGCCGCGCTCGCCCGAGGTCTTCGCGGCGACGGTGAGGACGTCGGCGACGGGCGCGCTGGTGACCCAGGTCTTCCCGCCGCGCAGGATCCAGTGGTCGCCGCGCCGCTCGGCGCGCGTCGTGATGCCGGCGACGTCGGACCCGGCGTTCGGCTCGGTGAGCGCGAAGGTGGCGACCAGGTCGCCGCGGAGCGCCGGCACGAGGTACTTCTGCCGCAGCGCCTCGGAGCCGTACTTGAAGATGAAGTGCGTGCCCATGAGGCTCTGCATGCAGGCCGCGGCGGCCAGCGACATGGAGCCGCGCGCCAGCTCCTCGGCGAACAGGCAGTAGCTCGTCATGTCCGCGTCGGCGCCACCGTACGCCTCCGGGTAGCGGAGCCCCAGGTAGCCCAGCTCGCCGACGCGCTTGAAGAGCTTCGCCGGGAACTCCGCGCGCTCGTCGATCGCCTGCGCCTGGGGAACGACCTCGGCGTCCACGAACCGCGCGACGGCGCGACGGAATTCTTCTTGCTCTGCGGTGAAGCGGATCATTGTAGCGGGGGCCGCGAGGCCGGCTTGGACCGTGGGTGGCCCGCCGCAGGTGCGATGTGGGTCATTGTAGCGGGGGCCGCGAGGCCGGCTTGGACCGGAGGGTGGCCTGCTGTAGACGCGTCCTGGCTCCGGTCCGCAGTCATCCGTCGGCGAAGGGCTTCGGTGGCGGCTCGATCCACTTCGATCTGGAGGCCGGTTCCCGCGATCACGACGCCGTAGTCGCGCCGTGCGGCCTCGACGGTCACGTAGTCGTCGAGCACGTCCTCGAGCACGCGCGCCGGGTCGCGCGCGAGCGGATCGCCGTAGCCGCCGGCGCCCGACTGCTGGAACGAGATGACGTCGCCGTACGCGAACTCGCGCGACGCCTTGCCGTGCACCGGCTGCGCGTCGCCGTCCGGGTTGATCACCGTCCGGCCCAGCGTTCCCGGTCGGCCGCCGAACAGCCCGTACGGCGGGAACTTCTGCCGGTCCGACAGATTCGTGAGCTTGCCCTCGTCGGCGAGGAAGCGCAGATCGCGGCGGATGCCGCAGCCCCCGCGGAACCTCCCGGGCCCGGCCGAGTCGCGGACCAGCTCGAAGCGCTCGACGACGATCGGCTGATTCGCCTCCTGCGCCTCGACCGGAATATTCGCGGCGTTGAACGCCCACGACATCGCCTCGCAGCCGTCCTTCGTCGCGCGCGCGCCCGTCCCCGAGAGCACCAGCTCGTAGGCGACGAAGGGGCGCCGCCGCGCGCGGTCCCGGCCGCCGAAGGTCGGATTCGCCATGTGCGAGGCGGCCGCGGCGACGCGGTCGGGCACGGCGCGGGCAAGCGCGCCGATGACCGACTCGAACGTGCGGTAGCAGATGATCGCGCGCGGGCCCCCGCCCGCCGGCGGCCGCGGGTTCAGGAAGGAGCCCTCGGGCGCCTTCACGGCGATGGGCCTGAGCGCGCCCTCGTTCATCGGTCCGAACGGATCGGTCAGGCACTTCACCGCGGCGTAGGAATACGAACGGGTGTAGTTGATGTAGGAGTTCATGCCCGACGCGGTCTGCGGGCTCGAGCCCTCGAAGTCGATCGTCATCGTGTCGCCGGCGACGGTCACCGTGACGGCCACGCGCAGCGGGTCGGTCCCCGGCCCCCAGTCGTCCATGAAGTCCTCGAACGCGTAGACGCCGTCGGGGAACGCGCGGATCGCGGCGCGCATGTTCGACTCGGTGCGCGCGAGGATCTCCTCCATCGCGGCGAAGAGCGTCTCGTGCCCGTAGCGCGCGGCCAGCTCCTGAAGCCGCAGCTCGCCGACGCGCAGCGCGCTCCGCTGGGCGCGCAGGTCGCCGAGGACCTTCTCGGGCGTGCGCGTGTTCGCCGCGATGATCCCGACGATGCCCGCGTCCTCCTGGTACTCCCGCCAGACCTTGGTCGGCGGGATGCGGAGGCCTTCCTGGAAGTAGTCGAAGATGCCCTCGACACCCTGGCTGCCCGGCCGCTGGCCGCCGACGTCGGTGTGGTGGAGGATGTTCACGGCGAAGCCGACGAGCCTGCCCTCGTGGAACGCGGGCTGCGTGACGAAGAAATCGGGGAGGTGCCCGGAGCCGAGCAGCGGATCGTTCAGGAGGATCGCGTCGCCCGGCCTGAGGGTCTCCGCGGGATGCGCGGCGAGCGCGTTCTTGACGGCGAACGACATCGCGCCCATGTGGCCCGGCGAGTACGGGCCCTGCGCGACCATGCGCCCCCGGGCGTCGAAGACCGCGACCGAGAAGTCCTGGCCCTCGCGCGCCTGCTCCGAGTACGCCGTCTTGTGGACCGTCGTTCCGACCTCCACGGCGATCGACTGGAGCGCGCCCCAGATGACGCCGAGGGTGATCGGATCGAGCGCGGCGGCCGCCCGCGGCGGGCTCATCGCGGCGCCAGCTCCACGATCAGGCTGGCGTACTCGTCCACCGTGGCCGCCGTCCCCGGCGGCAGCACGGTCGTGGACTCGCGCTCCTCGACGATCGCCGGGCCCTCGACGCGCATCCCCGAGGCCAGCGCGTAGCGGTCCCAGACCGGCGTCGCGGTCCAGCCGCGCGTCTCCGGGAACCACGCGCGCCGCGTCCCCTTGTCCGCGCGCGCGCCCGGACGCGCGCCGGCCTTGGCGAGCGTGACGCGCGGCGAGCCGCCGACGGCCGAGAGCTTCCACGTGACGATCTCGACGGGCTCGTCCGGGTTGGCGTAGCCGTAGCGCGCCGCGTAGACCTCGTCGAACGCCGCCCGGACGCGGGTGAGCGCCGCGGCGTCCAGCCGGCCGGACGGCACGGGGACGGTCAGCTCGTAGCCCTGGCCCAGGTAGCGCGCGTCGGCGGCGCGCGTCACCGCGATCTCGCCCGCGACGGCCGACTCGCGGACGACCGCGAGGGCCTGCGCCGCCATCTCCTCGTACATTCGGGTGAGCTGCGCCCCGTCCACGCCGTCGAGCCGGCGCACGTAGGTTCGCGCCACGTCGAAGCGCACCTCGGCGGCGAGGAGGCCGATCGCGGCCGTGACCCCGGCCGCCGCCGGCAGGATGGCGCGCGGGATGCCGAGCGCGTGGGCGAGCCGGCAGCCGTGCACGGGGCCCGAGCCGCCGAAGGCGACGAAGGTGAGGTCGCGCGGGTCGCGCCCGCGCTCGATGGACACGACGCGCGTCGCGAGCTCCATGTTGGTGTTGACGATCGCGTGGATGCCCCAGGCGGCCTCCTCGAGCGCGAGCCCGAGCGGCCGGGCCACGCGCGCCTCGACCGCACGCGCCGCCGCGGCGGCGTCGAGGCGGATCGCCCCGCCCGCGAAGTAGTCGGGGTCGATGTACCCGAGGACGACGTTGGCGTCGGTCACCGTCGGCTCGGTGCCGCCGCGGCCGTAGCACGCCGGGCCGGGTGTCGAGGACGCGCTCTCGGGACCCACCGCGATCACCCCGAGCGTCGCGCGGGCGATCGAGCCGCCGCCCGCGCCGATCTCGACGAGGTCGATCGCCTGGATGTTCATCGGGAGCCCGCTGCCCGGCGCGTTGTTGACGCGGTGGAGCTCGAAGGCCGTCGTCGTGGAGGGCCGGCCCTGCTCGATGAGCGCGAGCTTGGCGGTCGTCCCGCCCATGTCGAAGGCGATGAGATCGCGGTGGCCGGACAGCTCGCCGTACACGGCCGCCATGAGCGCGCCCGCCGCCGGGCCCGACTCGATCATCCGCACGGGGTGGCGCTGCATCGCCTCGGCCGTCGCGACGCCGCCCGAGGACTGCATGACGAAGAGACGGCCGCCGTACCCGCGCGCGCCCATCGCGGCGGCGAGCCCGCGCAGGTACGCGCGGACCGCCGTCATGACGTAGGCGTTCACGACCGTCGTCGAGGTGCGCTCGTACTCGCGGAAGGTCGGCGACACCTCGTGCGAGAGCGTCACCGTCACCTGGGGCGCCTCCTCGGCCACGAGCGCCGCCAGCCGCTGCTCGTGCGCGGGGTTCAGGTAGGCGTGCAGCAGGCAGATCGCGAGCGTCGTCACGCCGCGCCCGGCGAGCTCGCGGATCGCGCGGCGCGCGTCGGCCTCGTCGAGCGGCGTCCGCACGGAGCCGTCGGCCAGGATGCGCTCGGTCACCTCGCCGATCGCGCGGCGCGGGATGAGCGGCGCGGGCTTCTCGATCTGGAGGTCATAGACCTGGTAGCGCTTCTGGCGCCCGATGATCAGCACGTCGCGGAAGCCGCGCGTCGTGAGCAGGCCCACGCCCCGCGCCTTGCGCTCGATGACGATGTTCGAGCCGAGCGTGGTGCCGTGCACCGCCTGGGCGACGTCGCGCCAGCCGACGCCGCTGCTCGCGATCAGCTCGTCGAGGCCGGCCAGGCACGCCGCGGACGGGTCCGGGTAGGTCGTGAGCCGCTTGGCCGTGAAGAGCTCGCCCGACGGCGACTGGAGCACGAAGTCGGTGAACGTCCCCCCGACGTCGAACCCGACTCGATAGGCCACGGTGCCGTTTCAGGTCCGCCGGTCGGCGCGGGCCAGGACGAGCCGGTACGGGTAGCGCCGGCTCGTCTGATAGGTGATCGCGTACTCGACGGGCTCGCCGCTCGCCGCGAAGTAGGTGCGCTCGAAGAGGAGCAGCGGCGAGCGC
>JBGQEL010000049.1:0-28952 GCA_041496385.1 Methylomirabilia bacterium
CACCTGGTCGAGGCTCTCCTTCCAGGGCAGCCCGTTGGTCCCCCACACCGCGCGGTCCTGGCCCATGCGGCTGCCGATGAAGTTGACGATCTCGGGCTTGAGGTACTTCGGCATCCAGGCGTCGATCCCGAACCACACGTTGTCCCACTTGTAGCAGACGCTCATCAGCTCCTCGACCCACGGCCATCCGGTATGGGCGCCGAGGATCCGCAGGGTCGGGAAGTCCGATGCGACGTAGTCCAGGTACATCGGGCGTCCGTGCTCGCTGGGCATGGCTTCCAGCACGTGGCCCGCCTGCACCGACACCGGCACGTCGAGCTCGACGCACTTCGCGTAGAGCGGATACATCTTCTTGTCGTGCAGCGGGATGTCGAAGCCGTAGATGTGGACGTAGACGCCCTTGAAGCCGTGCCGCGTGACGGCCCGCTCGATCTCGGCGAGGCTTTCCTTGATGCGGAACGGATTGTAGCCGGCCAGGCCGACGAAGCGGCCCGGGTACTTCTCCGTGTACTGGAGCACCTCCTCGAGCTGCGTGTCCATGTACATCCACTTGTTCCAGTACGACCACATCTTCGTCTGCGTGATGAAGACCTGCTCGACGCCCGCCTCGTCCATCTTCCCGAGCATCACCGGGATGGACTCGAACTGCGGCAGGCTGCCGATCGCCCGCTCCATGCGGCAGATCAGCTCGCCCTTCTTCGCGTCCGTCCACTTCGCGATGAACTCCGGGGTCGCGACGTAGTACATGATGTCGATCGCCTTCGGCCTGTCACTCATGTCTTTCTCCTTTGAACAGGGTGCGGGCACCCCAACTGTCGTCGCGCCCGCACCCCGCCGCAATCACGCGTTTCGCCACCTCTCCACCCGATCCGAGGCCCGACCACCGTCAGACCATGGTCAGGCCGCCGGAGACGCTGAGCGTCTGGCCGGTGATGTAGCCCGCCTCCGGCGAAGCCAGAAACACGACGGCGCCCGCGATGTCCTCCGGCGCGCCGATCCGCCCGAGCGGGATCGAGCGGCCGATCGCCTCGATGACCTTCGCGTTCTTCGGCGACTCCTCCCGTATGCCCTGGAGCAGCGCCGTCTCGGTGATGCCCGGGCAGACGACGTTTACCGTGATCCCGTGGCGCGCCATCTCCCGGGCGAGCGTCTTCGAGAAGGCGATGAGCGCGCCCTTCGTGCCCGCGTAGACGGCCTCGTTCGAGGAGCCGACGCGGCCGGCGTCGGACGCGATGCTGATGACGCGCCCGCTCCCGCGCGCCACCATGGCCGGCAGCGCCGCCTTGAGGACGTACAGCGCGCCCTTGAAGTTGATGCCGATGATCCGGTCCCACGTCTCCTCGTCGGACTCGAGGAACGGCTGCATCCGGTCCCAGCCCGCGTTGTTCACGAGGACGTCGAGCTGGCCCCACTGCGCGAGCGCCTCGGCGACCGCCCCCTCCACTTCGGCGCGCCGCCGGAGATCGGCCGCGAGCGCGAGCCCCTTCACACCGAGCGCCTCGATCTCGCGCGCCACGGCCGCCGCCCGATCCGCCGCCACGTCCAGCACGGCCACCTGCGCGCCTTCGCGCGCGAGCGCCAGCGCGATCGCGCGGCCGATCCCCTGCCCCCCTCCGGTCACGAGCGCGGTCTTCCCCTTGAGCCTCACGGCATCCCTCCTAGCGGTCCTTCCAGACGGGCTTGCGCTTCTCGACGAAGGCGCGGAGTCCCTCGGCGGCGTCCTCCGTGGCCATCAGCTCGTACTGATACATCGCCTCGAGCGTCGCGAGCGACTGCTCGAACGGCACCCCGAGCGACTCGCGCACGGCGCGCCGGGCCAGGCGGAGCACGACCGCGCTCTGTGCCCTGAAGCGCTCGACGTCCGCCTCCACGGCCTCTGCGAGCCGGTCCGGGGCCACCACCCGGTCCACGAGGCCGATGCGCTCGGCCTCGGCGGCGCCGATCACCTCTCCCGAGAGCAGGAGCCGCAGCGTCCGCGCCGCGCCGATCCGCGCCGGGTAGTGGATCGCCGCGATCGGCGGAAACACACCCACCTTCACTTCGGGTTGCCCGAAGGTCGCCTTCTCGCTCGCGATCACGAGATCGCAGAAGGTCGCGAGCTCGGCGCCGCCGCCGATGGCCGCGCCCTGCACCGCGGCGAGCGTCACGCACTCGAGGGTGCGCAACCCGCGGAAAATCTGGTGGAAGGCCTCCAGCATGGCCTTCGCGCGGTCGCCCAGGTGGTCCTCGACGGCGACGCCGGCCGAGAACGCCCTCCCCTCGCCCTCGAGCACGAGCACTTTGAGCGACGGGTTCTGGGCCGCGCACTCGAGCGCCTCGTTGATCTCGCCCATCATCTCGATCGTCATGATGTTGAGCGGCGGACGCGCCAGCACGAGGCGCGCGACGTCGTACTGCTCGCGGTAGCGGACGTGCGGCGCGGGGCTCATGGGGTCCATCCGTCGTCGAGCACCGGCTCGCCGCAGACCCGGCAGAGGATCGGATCTCCGGGACGCCGCGCGGTCCCGCAGCCCCCGCACGTCGCGCTGGGCTCGGCCTCGATCGCCTCGACGGCCGTCGCGGGCCCGGGGTCGGTCGGATCGTCACGCATGGATGTCCTCCTCACGCCTTCGGCCGGAGGTCCTCGACGCGCCTGGCCTTGCCGGCCGAGCGCTCGATGGTCCTCGGCGGCACGACGGCCACGTCGGCCGTGAGGCCGATGGCCTCGTGGAGCTTTCGCTTCGCCTGCGCCGCGATCCCCCGCATCGCCTCGGCACCGGCGGCGGTGACCGCCGCGGTCGCCTCGACCCGCACCTCGAGCGCGTCGAGCGTGCCCTCCCGGCGCACGACGAGCAGGTAGTGCGGCTCGAGGCCCGCGACCTGCATGAGCGCGTGCTCGACCTGCGAGGGATAGACGTTGACGCCGCGGATGATCAGCATGTCGTCGCTGCGCCCCGTGATCCGGCCGATCCGCGCCAGCGTCCGGCCGCACGCGCAGGACGCGCGGTCGAGCGTCGTGAGGTCGCGCGTCCGGTAGCGGAGGAGCGGGAGCGCCTCCTTCGTGAGCGTCGTGAAGACGAGCTCGCCCGTGCGGCCGGGTGGCACGGGCTCGAGGGTCACCGGGTCGAGGACCTCCGGGAGGAAGTGGTCCTCGGCGACGTGCATGCCACGGCGCTCGGGGCACTCCACCGAGACGCCCGGTCCGATGACCTCGCTGAGCCCGTAGATGTTGAGCGCCATCAGATTCAGGCGCGCCTCGAGCGTCTGCCGCATCCCCTCCGTCCAGGGCTCGGCGCCGAAGAAGCCGACGCGGAGCCGGAGGCTCTTCGGATCCACGCCCGCCTCCTCGAGCGCCTCGGCGAGGTAGAGCGCGTAGGAGGGCGTCGAGCAGAGGACCGTCGAGCCGAAGTCCTGGAGCGCCATGAGCTGACGCTCGGTGAAGCCGCCGGAGATCGGGATGACCGCCGCGCCGACGCGCTCGGCCCCGTAGTGGAAGCCCAGGCCGCCGGTGAAGAGGCCGTAGCCGTAGGCGTTGTGGACGACGTCGCCCGGCCCGACGCCGCCGGCCAGCACCGTGCGCGCCATGACGTCGCTCCACGTCTGCAGATCGCGGCGCGTGTACGCGACGACGGTCGGTTTCCCGGTGGTGCCCGAGGAGGCGTGAATGCGCACGATCCGCTCCATCGGCACGGCGAGGAGGCCGAACGGGTACGCGTCGCGGAAGTCGCCCTTCACCGTGAACGGTAGGCGCCGGAGGTCGGCGAGCGAGCGGATGTCGCGGGCGGTCACCCCGGACTCCCGGAGCCGCTCGCGATAGAACGGCACGCGCGCGGCCGCGCGGGCCACCGTCTTCTGCAGGCGCCCGAGCTGCAGGCGCTCGAGGTCGGCGCGCGGCACGCGTTCGACGGCGGTCAGGCTGTTCATGATCGGGCCCCTCCTGCGCTCCATGCGAGGCCGTAGGCCCCGCGTGCGGACTCCAGGCCGTGGTCGTTCGCCGCGGCCGTGCTGATGACGCCCCCCGGGCCCAGGACGTAGCCGCGGTCGGCGATACGGAAGGCGGCGCGCGCGTTCTGCTCGACGAGCAGCATCGTGAGCCCGTCCGCCTTGAGCGCCGCCAGAGCGCGGAAGATCTCGGCGATCACGAGCGGCGCGAGCCCGACGGAGGGCTCGTCGAGCAGGAGCAGCCGCGGGCGCGCCATGAGCGCGCGTCCCATCGCGACCATCTGTTGCTCGCCGCCGGAGAGCGTCGCGACGGCCTGTCCGAGGCGCGCGCGGAGCGCGGGGAACAGCGCGAGCGCGCGCTCGAGGTCCTCCCCGCGCGCCGCCCGGCGCGCGGCGCGCGGGAGGGCGTAGGCGCCGAGCGCCAGGTTCTGCCGGACGCTGAGCGGCCCGAAGAGCTCGCGGCCCTCGGGCACGAGCGCGATGCCGTGGCGGACGATGTCCTCGGTCGCGCAGCCGCTGATGACGCGGCCCTCGAAGAGCACCTGGCCGGCCCGGACCCGGACGAGCCCGGTCAGCGCGCGGAGCAGCGTCGTCTTGCCGCTCCCGTTCGGGCCCACGATCGTCACCAGCTCGCCCGGCGCCACCGAGAGGCTCGCACGCCGGAGCGCCTGGACGCGGCCGTAGAAGACGTCGAGGTCCCGGACCGCAAGCATCACGCCGCCTCCTCGCCGAGGTACGCGGCGACGACGGCCGGGTCCGACCGCACCTCGGCCGGCCGGCCCTCGGCGAGCTTCTCGCCGTAGGAGAGGACGAGAACCTCGTCCGAGAGGTCGAGGACGAAGTCCATGTGGTGGTCCACGAGGAGGATGGTGGTCCCGCCGTCGCGGATCTGCCGGACGATCGCCGCGAGGTGCGCCTGCTCGCCGCGGTCCAGGCCGGCCCCGGGCTCGTCGAGCAGGAGGAGCTTCGGCTCCATCGCGAGCGCGCGGCCCACCTCGACCAGTCGCTGCTCCCCGTACGGGAGCGCCGCGGCCGGCATCTCGGCGCGGCCTTCGAGGTCCAGCAGGGCCAGCACCGCGCGGGCGCGCAGCCGGAGACGGGCGTCCTCGTCCCGCGCCGCGCGCGTCCGGAGCGCGCACGCGCCCCAGCCTGCGCGCCCGTGGCGGTGGCAGCCGACGAGCACGTTCTCGAGCACCGTCATCTCGCCGAAGAGCCTGACGAGCTGGAACGTCCGCGCAATCCCCCGGGCGGCGACGGCGTGAGGGCGCAGCACGGGGAGCGGCGTGCCCTCGAAGAGGACGCGCCCGCGCGTCGGCGCGAGCGCACCCGCGATCAGGTTGAAGATCGTCGTCTTGCCGGCGCCGTTCGGGCCGATGAGCGCCTTGATCTGGCCCGGGGCGACGGCGAAGTCCACGCCGCGGACCGCGGCGAGGCCGCCGAAGTCCTTGCCCAGACCCAGCACCTCGAGGAGCGGGCTCATTCGCACCATCTCAGCGCTCGGCTCGCGCCGGCGGCCAGCGCTCGCCACGCAGCGACACGAGCCCCCCGGGGAGGAAGATCATGAACGCCATGAGCGCGAGGCCGAAGACGACGATCTCGTACTCGGCGGCCCCGCGGGAGGAGGCGACGAGCGGCAGCGCGGCGCGCAGCGCCTCGACGAGCAGGACGACCGCGGCGGCGCCCAGCACGGCGCCCCAGAGGCTCGCCACGCCGCCGAGCACGACCATCACGACCAGCTCGACCGAGTAACCGAAGCCGAAGGGCGACGGGTTGATGAAGGTCAGATAGTGGGCGTACAGACCGCCCGCGAGGGCCGTCATCCCCCCGGCCAGCGCGAAGACGCCGAGCTTGTAGCGGGTTGCGTCGATGCCCGCCGCCTGGGCGGCGGACTCGCTGCCGTGGATCGCGCGCAGCGCGCGGCCGACGCGCGAGTCCACGAGGTTGCCGGCGAGGCCGAGCAGGAACAGCAGGACGGTCCACGCGAGGAGGAACACGCGCGCATCCGTATCGAACCGGAATCCGCCGATCGCGAGGGGCGGGATGCCCGTCAGGCCCGACGGGCCCCCGGTGACTCCGCTCCAATTCACGAGCACGTAGTAGACGATGATCCCGAAGCCGAGCGACGCCATCGCGAGCAGGAGCCCCGAGAGGCGGAAGATGGGCAGGCCGATCAGGAGGGCGGCGGCGGCGCCCGCGACGACCGCCATCGCGAGCGCGGCCCAGCAGTTCCAGCCGTGGGTCGCGGTGAGGATCCCCGACGCGTACGCGCCGATCGCGTAGAAGGCCGCCTGGCCCAGCGAGACCTGGCCGGCGAAGCCCATGACGAGCGAGAGCCCGAGCGCCGCGATCGCATTGAGCGCGACGAACGTGAGCGCGCTCAGGACGTACGTGGAGCGCACGCCCCACGCGGCGCCGCTCACAAAGAGCATCACGGCCAGGAGCAGGGTCCAGCGCTCGCGGGCGCTCACGCCTCGCCCTCCCCCGCGACGCGCCAGGGCAGCCAGCCCGCGACCTGGACGATGCAGATCACGATGAGGATCAGGAACGCCACGGCGTCCTTGTAGCCGGAGGAGAGGAGCCCGGCGGAGAACGACTCGAGGACGCCCAGCAGGAAGCCACCGGCGATCGCGCCCGGCGGGCTCACGAGACCGCCGAGCACCGCGGCGACGAACCCCTTGAGGCCGAGCATCAGCCCCATGTCGTAGGTCGCGTACGTGATCGGCGCGATGACGGCGCCCGCCGTCGCGCCGAGCGCCCCGGACAGCGCCCAGGCGAAACGGTGCGTGCGCTCGACGCGGATCCCCATGAGTCGCGCGCCTCGCGCGTTCAGCGCGCAGGCGCGCACGGCGGTGCCGGCGTAGGTCCGGGTGAAGAAGAACCACAGCCCCGCGAACACGAGCACGGCGACGGCGAGCACCCAGAGCGCCTGGCGCACGACCACCGCACCGAGCAGCGCGAGCGGCGGGCCCGCGGTGAAGGGCGGGAGCGCGAGCGGGTCGGTGCCCCAGACGACGAGCGCCCCGCCGCGGATCGCGATCGAGGCGCCGATGGTGACGATGAGCACCGCGAGCGGGGGCGCGCCGCGGAGCGGGTGGATGGCCACCCACTCGAGCAGCGCCGCGAGCAGCGCGACTCCCGCCACGGTCACGACGAACGCCGGGACGACCCCGACGCCCCGGCCGAGCAGCGTCGCCATCCCGAGCGCGCCCAGCATCACGAACTCGCCCTGGGCGAAGTTGATGACGCGGGTCACGCCGTAGACGATGACGAACCCGAGCCCGATGAGGGCGTAGGCGCCCCCGACCACCAGGCCCGTCGCCAGGTACTGCGCGAGCTGCTCGGCGAAGGTCATGCTACTTGGCCGGACGCCACTGGCCGTCCACGATCTGCGTCATCGTGACCGCGCGGCTGTCGAGGCCGTTGTGGTCCGTCGGCGAAAAGTCGAAGACGCCGGTGATGCCGACGAAGTTCCTGATCCCCTCGATCGCGCCGCGCACGCGGGCCCGGTCGGCGCCCCCTTTCTCCATGGCCTTCACGACGATCTGCACCGCGTCCCACGCGTGGCCGCCGAACGTGTTCCGCGAGCCGTACCGGACCTCGAACTCCTTCGCGTAGGCGAGCAACACGGCCTTCTGCGGGTCGTTGTCGGCCAGGTGCTCGGCGATGAGGAGCTTGCCCGCGGGGAACACGACGCCGTTGGCCGCGGGGCCGGCGAGCTGAATGAACATCTTGTTGCCCACGCCGTGGCTCTGGAAGAGGGGCGCCCTCAGGCCCAGGTCGGCGAAGTTCTTCGTCGCGATGGACGCCGACGGCGGAATGGACCAGACGATGACGGCCTGCGGGCCCGCGGCCTTGACGCGCGTGAGCTGCGCGGTCATGTCCACGTCCTTCTGACCGAACTTCTCGTTGGCCGCGATGGTGAGGCCCGCCTTCTGCGCCGCCTTCTCGAACTCGATCCAGCCGAGCTGGCCGAACGCGTAGTCGACGTTGAGCCAGCCGACCCTCGTGAGCCCCCTCGCCTTCAGGTAGTCCACGAGGATGCCGACGATGAGATGGTCGCTCTGCGGCGTCTTGAACACCCACTTGCGTTCGGCGACGGGCTCGACGATCTTCACCGCCGCCGCGCAGGAGACCAGCGGGATCTCGGCCTTCTGGATCGTGTCGAGGATGGCGAGCGAGGTCCCGGAGAGCGTCGTGCCGACGATCGCCACGACCTTGTCCTCGTCGATGAGCTTCTTCGCGGCCAGCACCGCCTTCGTCTCGTCACTCGCGTCGTCGTAGATGACGAGCTTCAGCGGGTGGACCTTGCCGTCGGGACCCCTGATCCCGCCCTTGGCGTTGAGCTCGGCCTCGAGCATGAGGGCGGTGTCGCGCTCGGGAATGCCGAGGGACGAGCCCGGGCCGGTGATGGAGAAGATGGCGCCCACCCTGTACGCGTCCTGGGCCAGCGCCGGAACGGGCACGAGCAGCAGCGCGAGCAGGAGCGGGGTGAGCATACGCATGGTGAGTCCTCCGTGGGCTCGCGAGGATGGCAACATGGCCGACTCTCCTCCGCGGCGCGCGCGCCGCGTCTCTGCCCGGGATCAGGGTCGAACGGGTTTTTCCATGTGAATCATCGGCCCGTGGTGGAAGCCCAGCCGCGTGAAGAACTCGCGGACATCCGCCTGCGCGAGGTCGATCAGCGTCGCCACCTTCTGGATCGCGCGCAGCTCCTGGCCCCCTTGCACGAAGCGCTCGACGAGGGCCTGGCCGACCTTCCGCCCGCGGTACGCGGGATCCACCCCGATCATGTCGATCCAGCCGGTCGGCCCCGCGATGCCGAACTCGGACTCCCCCACCCAGCCGAACAGGAAGCCGACGAGGCGCCCGTCCAGCTCGGCCACCGACGACATCCACGGCGGACGCAGCGCCGCGATGTCCAGGCGCGTGCGCCAGTAGTCCTTCCGCGTCTGCGCCGTGAGCTTCTCGTCGATGCGCAGGATCGCGTCGAGGTCCGAGGGTTCCACCGACCGCACGGTCACCGAAGTCCGGCTCATGATCGACTCCTTGCTGTTCAGGCCGCCGCGGGAGTCGCGAGCTTGCGGTAGCGCTGAAGTCCGAGGATCGCCGCGCCGAGGGCCGCCGTGAGGTGCGGCTCGGCCGGTACGCTGACGGTCACGCCGAGCTTCTCGCGCAGGGCGGCGATCATGCCGTCCTGGAGCGCGACGCCGCCGATCAGCGTCACCTCGCCGTCGAGCCCGACGCGCTTCAGCAGCAGCAGCGCGCGGTCGGCGAGCGAGTTGTGGATGCCGCGCAGGATGTTCTCGACGGCGACGCCCTCGGAGATGTGATTGATGATCTCCGTCTCCGCGAGGACGGCGCAGACGCTCGAGATCGCCTGCGGCTTGGCGGCCTGGACCGACATCTGGCCGATGTCGGTCAGGCGCACCTCGAGATACTTCGCCGCGCGCTCGAGAAACCCGCCGGAGCCCGCGGCGCACTTCTCGTTCATGTGGAACTCCTTCACCTTCCCGTTGTCGCGCAGCTTGATGGCGCGCGAGCACTGCGCCCCGATGTCGAGGACGTACAGTGTCGAGGGGAAGAGCGTCGCCGCCCCGCGCGCGCCGCAGGTCAGGTCGGTGATCTGGATGTCGCGGAAGGGCACCGCGTACCGCCCGAGCCCCGTCGTCGCGAGGTAGGCGACGTCCCCGCGCGAGGCTCCGCTGTCGGCGCACGCCGCCTCGAGGACCTCGCTCGCGACCTTCTCGAAGTTGGCCTTCGTCTTGACAAGGCCCCGTCCGCGGACGCTGCCGTTCTCGTCGACCAGGACGCACTTGGTCGAGCCCGAGCCGATGTCGATGCCCGCGATCAGCATGGTCATCAGCTCCTCGCCGCGCCGACGGCCACGACACCGCCCTGCGCCCCCGCCCGGGCCCGCTCCAGCGCGAACAGCGCCGCGCCGATGGCCCCCATGAAGTGCCCCTCGTGGCTCACGTTGATGGGCTTGCCCAGAACCTCCTCGAGCGCCCGCACCATGCCGACGTTCCGCGAGACCCCGCCCGTGAACGTGATCTCCTCCTCGACGCCCACGCGGCGCACGAGCGACATGGTCCGCGTCGCGATCGCCTTGTGGACGCCGCCCAGGATGTCCTCGATCGTCTTGCGCTGGGCGAGGTAGGACATGATGTCGGACTCGACGAAGACCGTGCACACGGAGGTCAGGCGGACCGGCGCCTTCGCCTGGAGCGCGAGCGGACCGATCTCGTCCAGCCCCACGCCGGTCACGTCGGCGGCCGCGGAGAGGAAGCGCCCGGTGCCCGCCGCGCACTTGTCGTTCATCGAGAAGTCCACGACCGACCCGTCCGGGCCCACCTTGATCGCCTTCGTGTCCTGGCCGCCCATGTCGAGGACGGTCCGGCTCGCCGGAAACAGCGATTGAGCGCCGCGCGCGTGGCAGGTGATCTCGGTGATCTGGGCGTCACCGAAGGTGATCTTGTACCGTCCGTAGCCGGTGCCGACGACGTAGCCGACCGCCTCGCGCGGAAGGCCGGCGTCCTCGCACGCCTTGACGAAGGCGTTCTCGCCCGCGCGCGTGACGTTGGCGCCGGTCGCGATGAGCGAGCGGCCGACGATCGTCCGCGACTCGTCGACGATCACCGCCTTGGTCTGGGTGGAGCCGACGTCGACCCCGGCGCCGTAGATCATGACGATCTCCTCTGGAGGGACAGATTCGTGAGGGTGACCGGCCGGAGCCGTCCGGCCGAGACGATCAAGACCGATTTCGCGCACGCCTGGCCCAGCGTCAGGGCCATCCCGGCGAGGGCGCCGGCCGGCGCCGCCAAACCCGGGAGGGCGAGGCCGAGCGCCAGCAGGAGGAGCGGCGCGACGTAGCCGCCGCCGACGATCGCGATCGCCGCCGACCCCTCGCGCAGCATCAGCGTCGCGCTGGCGAACGCGGGCTCGCGCGACCAGGTGACGTAGCCGAGCCAGACGAGCAGGCTCAGCGCGACGAGCACCATCGCCGCACCCGTCCAGGCGGCGCCGGGCGCCCGCCCGGCCACCGTCTCGACGACGAGCGCCAGGCCGACGCCGGAGACGAGCGCCGAGGCGACGAAGACGAGCGGCATCACGGGCACGTCCCACGCGGCGATCGCCCGTGCCCGGCGCAGGATGAACCCCTGCGCGGCCGCGAACGCGACCGCGGCGACCGCGGCGCCGAGTCGCAGCGCGGCGTCCGGCGCCACGAGCTCGGCGGCCGCGAGCAGGACGAAGGCGCCTCCGAGCCAGAGCTCGCGCGACATCCAGGAGGTCCCGGCGCGCGCCAGCACGCGCGGCCCGCGGAGGGGGCGTCCCGCCTCCGCGCCCACCGCGACGAAGCCGAGCAGCACCAGCGCCGGAGAGAGGCACGAGGCGAGCGTCAGCAGGGGCGAGGCGCCGAAGCGCGCGGTGAGCGCGGCCGCCAGATACAGTCCCGCGCCGGCGCCGCCCGCGACGAAGTTCACGACCGCGGGCCAGCCCCAGAGCGTCTGGGGCCGCGCGGGGATCAGCTCGAGGGCGTCGCGCGCGGGAGGGATCATCGGTCGTCCCCCAGGTAGAAGACCGCAGGCGCGGTGCCGAGCTCGGGCATCAGCGGAACCGCCTTGCCGTCCGCCACCATCCGGGCGACGGGGCTCGCCGGGTCGTCGAGGTCGCCGAAGACGATCGCGCCGGCGATGCAGGCGACCGAGCACATGGGCGTCGCGTCGGGGTCGACGCCCGGCGTGAGCCCAGCGGCGAGCCCGGCGTCGACACGCTCCTTGCAGAAGGTGCACTTGGTCATGACACCGCGCCGCTCCGGTCGGGCCGTCGCCGCCTCGGAGGCCGTCGGCGCGTCGAAGTAGCCGTGCACCTCGTGGACGAGGTGGCGTGCGTGGTAGGGACACGCGACCGCGCAGTAGCCGCAGCCGACACAGACGTCGTAGGCGACGTGGACGATGCCGTCCTCACGGCGCTGCGATGCCCCGGTCGGGCACACCGGCACGCACGGCGGCTCGGCGCAGTGCATGCACTGCATCGGCAGGAACACGCGGCGCACGTTCGGGTACTCGCCGACCTCGCAATCGGCGACGAAGCGCCACTGCGTGCCCGCGGGCAGGCCCTGCTCCTGCTTGCAGGCGATCGTGCACGTCTGGCAGCCGACGCAGCGCTTGAGGTCGATCACCATGCCCCAGCGCATCAGAGCCTCCTCACGCTTCGGCTCGCACTGCCACCGGACCATCTCATCGCGCGCCTCACCGGCCGGACCGCTTCGGCTCGCACAGCCGTACGGCGACGGGGACGAGGTCCGCGCCGCTGCCCGTCGCGTCCGTGAGCGCGAGGTCCATGCTCGCGACCTCGTTCAGGTTCGGCATGCCGAGGTCGCGCGCGAAGGGCGTCGCCCAGTGGCCGAACTGCTGCAACGCGACGGCGACGTCGGGACGCACACCCTCGCGGAGAATCGCCCGGCCCTGCGTCCGGCCGGTCGGCGACTCGATCTCGACGAGATCGCCGTCGCGGATCCCGAGGCGCGCCGCGGCGCCGCGGTTCAGCATCACGCCGAAGTGGCCCTTCACGTTCCGCGCGACCTCGGCCAGCAGGGGGAGCGACACGTTCGAGCCCCAGGAGTACTGCATGCTGCGGCTCGTGAGCAGCCACAGCGGGAAATCCCGCGCGTCCTTCCCGTTCGCCGCCGCCGTGCCGCGCCAGATCTCGGGGAAGTCCTTCCATTTCGGCAGCGGCTGGTACTCGTCGAGCTGGACGTCCCACCAGGTGATCCCGCGCTCGTGCAGCCGCGCCCCCAGCTCCGCGCCCATCCGCTTGATCCGCTCCTGATAGGGCAGCTCGTACCGGAGCCCCTTGGCGACCATCGTCGCGTGCAAGAAGTAATTCGCCGTCTCGAACGGGACGAAGTACGCGCCGTGCGATCGGAACCACGCGAGGTCGCGCTCGTCGGTGCCGCCCGAAATGGACCGGGTGGCGGCACGGCACACGCGGTCCCAGATCTCGGCCGCGGCGGGCAGGCGTCCCGGCTCGAGCGAGACGTCGTATCCGGCTCCCTTGAGCGGCACCGTCGTGCCCGAGCCGCGGTTCACCGCGCCGAGATACTCGTCGAGGATCCCGACGCGCGCGGCGAGCTCGGTCGCGACGTCGGTGAGGTCGCGCGTGTCGCACGGCGACGCCGTCACCGGCTGGCGCAGCGCCCAGCCCGTGTACTGCCAGTACTGCTCGATGTACTTGGTCCCGCCGACGCGGTAGAGCTGGAGCGACTCGAGGTCCGTCGCCTCCGGGAGGAGCAGATCGGCGTACCAGTTGGTCTCGTCCTGGGTGTAGGCGAACGCGGCGACGAAGGGAAAGCGCTCGAGGCAGCGCTCGATGCGTCCCGTCTCCCAGTTCGAGATCGCCGGGTTCGTCCGGTAGATGATCCAGACGTCGGGCATCGTCGGCGCCGGCCAGTGCTCGGGCGGCTCGTCCATGAAGAGCCACGGCAGGTGCGCGGGGCCGAGCGCCGCCGACCACGGCGAGTTGTCGGCCAGCGGCACGAGCGTCCGGTACGCGTTCCGGATGTGGGGCGAGCCGTTCCACTTCTCGCGCGTCGTCGCGTTGAGCGGCTGCTCCATGAAGCCGTCCGGTCCCGGCTTGACGGAATCGAGCCGGTTCTGCGCCGGCCGGTTGAGCCTCACCGTCGTCCCCAGGATGCCGCCGGGCGCCTCGAGCGCTCCGACCAGGGCCGCCAGCACGGTGCGGGCCCAGCAGCACTCGTAACCGCCCCAGCCGTTCGTCACCGTCTTCCCCAGCAGCACGGCGACGGGCCGGTGGGGATAGGTCACGCCGTCGATCTCGATCGTCGCGCCCACGCGCGCGTGCCGGAGGTAGTCCGCCGCGAGGCCGCGGATCGTCGCCGCGGGAACGTCGGCGACACCCTCCGCCCACTCGGGCGTGTACGGGCGCACGTGCTCGCGGAGCAGCGCGAACGCTGGGCGTACCCGCTCGCTCACGCTCCGCCGGACGCCGTCGGCGCCGATCTCGACGCCCGCCGCGATGAAGGCGCCCTCCATCGCGGGCCGCAGGCACGCCGGGTCGTCGAAGGACACCGCGCGCTCGCGGTCGAGATCCCAGACCAGCGGTTTGCCGCTCTGCGGATCGCGCAGGTAGTAGCCGCCGGGGCCGACGAGGTAGGGCGAGCTGGTCATGCGCTCGAGGAACGGCACGTCGCAGACCGCCCGCCAGTCGCGCTCGATGAGGATCGCGTGAAGCAGCGCGAAGAGCACCGCGGTATCGGTCTTGGGCCGCACGGGCACCCACTCGGTCGAGCACGCGGCGGTCACCGACATGTGGGGCTCGAACTGCACCCACCGGAGGCCACGCGCCCGAGCCTCGGCGTGGCGCCAGACGCCGGTGACGCCGCCGGAGGCGTCGCCGTTATAGCCGAAGGAGAGAACGAAGTCGCAGCGCGGAACGTCCGCCGCGACCGTGAAGGCGCGGTGCCAGAACTCACCGTAGAGATGCTCCGAGTGGTAGCACTTGACGCCCTGCCCGCTGCCGATCCCCTGGTCCACCGGCCCCCATGCGGCCAGGAGCGCCGCGAACGTCCCGAGGTACGCCGGCGCGATGCCGCCCGAGCCGAACGTCACGGCCAGGCGCGGATACCCCGACGCGTCCACGAGTCCCGTGGCGCGGATTCCGCGGAGCTTCTGCGCGAGCAGGTCGAGCGCCGTGTCCCACGAGACCGGCTCCCAGCGCGGATCCTCGTGGCGCCCCTTTCTCGGATTCGTCCGCCGCAGCGGCGTCTTGATCCGCAGGGGGTTGTAGAGCTTCTGGACGAGACCGTAGGCGCGCACGCACACCTTGCCGCAGGCCGGGTGCTCGCGGGCGACGTCCGCGTTGGGCTCGATGCCGACCGCGACGCCGTCGCGGACGACGACCTTCAGGAGGTCGGGCCCCGCGACGCACTGGTAGCAGTACGTCGGGATCTTCTCGACCGCCGCCGACTGCCCGGACGTGCTCATCGGGTCGCCTCGGACGGCGAGGCCCCCGCCCCGCGACGTCCGGCCGCCCCCGCCGCCGTGAGCTTCTTGTGCTCGAGGGCCTCGAAGAAGGCGTCGATGCGATTCTTGAGCTGCGCCTCCGAGTAGTAGCGCGGGTCCTCGAGGTCCGACTCGACGAGCAGCGTCGGCACGCCGAGCTCGCGCGTGAAGTAGTCGCGCATGTCCCCCTGCCCCGCCGAGAAGAGGCGGCAGGACTTGATCGAGTGGATCACGAGCGCGTCGGCCTCCCACTCCTCGACGTATCGCTTGATCTGCTGGTAGCGGGCGGTGATCGAGCGGTTCGTCAGATTCTCGCGGAGCATCTGCTCGGCGATGGACTCGAGCGGGCGCCTCGGGTCGTGGCGGAAGCCCCACTCCCAGATGCCGCCCACCGTGGAGTAGGTGGACTGGACGGCGACGGCGCCCCACTTGGCGAAGAGGTTCCGGAAGTTCTTGTAGTAGGGGTACGGCGGCGGCCCCTCGACCACCGTCCGGAAGCGCTCCTCCGAGAGGGGCCCGAGCTTCTGCGCCACCAGCCCCTCGAACTCCGCGATCGCGACGTCGAAGAACTCCGCCGCCTCGCGCGTGCCGCGCAGCACGTTGATGGGCCCCATCATGTTGATCGAATCGAAGTACGCGTCGAACGGCGCCGGGTGGTTCTTGCAGAGGTGCTTGGCGCGGGAGTAACCCTCCTCGGCCCGCGCGGCGTGGCCGAGGATCTCGCGCAGCTCGTCGATGTCGAACTTCTTCCCGGTGATTCCCTCGCAGAGGGTGATGAGCTCTTTGAGCTGGCCGACGACGTACTGGATGTCGCCCTGGGTCGCCTCGCCCGCGGTGCGCGCGAACGGCACGTCGAGCATGAAGAGCTTCGAGCCCGAGATGTCGGCGAGGTGCTCGAACCACTTCACGTAGACGTTGCAGCCGACGTAGTTGCACACCGTGATCGTCGGGAACGGCATCGGCTTGCCCGGCCCCATGCCGCCGTCGAGGAAGAGCCCGATGTCCGCCTTCACGTAGGCGCAGTTGTCGCTCGAGTAGCCGGCCTGCTCGGCCTTCAGGATCAGGGGAAGCGACTTGTGGCGGATCGCATTCTGCAGCGCCGTCACCTCCGGGAACATCGGCAGCACGTGACAGGCCCGGAGGAGCTCGACGCAGTTGCCCGAGATCATGATCGCGCCGGTGGGCACGCCCTCGGCCTCCGCCCGGCCGAGCGCGGCCATCCAGTCGGACATGAGACGGCGGGAGTGCTCGTGCACCTTGCCCTGGTACTGCCGCTCCGCCACCGCGGTCGTCATGAGATCCCCCTCGCCTACTCGAACAGCATCGATTCGACGAACGTCTCGATCTCGTTGCGGGTGCGCTCGAAGGTCCACATCTTTTCCTCGAACTCGACGATCATGTGCGGGATCCCCGCGCGCTCGAGCCCCTGCTTCATCAGCACGTAGTCGAAGAGCGCGGGCTCGCAGAACTTCGCGGGCGTGAAGATGACCGCCTGCGCCTTCGCGCGCCGCACCTTCTCGATGAGCCCCTCGGCGCGATGCTGCCGCGCCTCGTGGCGGACGGAGGACGGGACGGATTGGTTCACGTAGGCGGCGCCGAGCCGGTCGAACGGGTCGCCGTCCGTGGCCACGTCGTCGGTGAACCAGCGCCAGCCGAGCAGGAAGTCGTCCTCGACCACGTAGCAGCCCGCCTCCTCGAAGACCTCGAGGAGCCCGAGCGGCGGCTGCTCGCAGAACGCGCCCTCGACCACCACGCGAAGCCGATCCCGCGGGCGCGCGTCCCGCCGCGGGAGGCCGGTGAGCAACTCGTCCAGCCAGCCGATCGCCGCCTCGGGGGGCGTCAGCGTCAGCGCGCGAAGCACCACGTAGAGATCGACCGTCGAGAGCTTCTGCGGCTCGGCGATGCGAAAGGCGTAGAGCGCGCGGATCCGAGCCCGCAGTGCGTTGTAGGTCTCGATGGAGTGGGTCAGCGCCGCCTCGCTCACCTTGAGGCCGAAGGCCGGCTCGAAGGCGGCCGCGAGGCGGCGGAACTCGTTCGCCGCGTAGACGGGCACGCCCGGCGAGGTCGAGTTCTGCGGTAGGTGCAGGTACTCGACGAACGCGTCCGGAAAGTTGCGCTTCCAGATGGACCCGAGATTCCGCGCGACGTCGCAGATGTTGGAGAAGACGAAGCCGTCGATGCCCTTGACGATGTCCTGGAAGCCGAGCTCGAGGCTCGACTTGGCGATGGAGCAGACGAAGGACTGGAAGCGGGCGTCGGCGTGCGTCAGCTCGACCGACGTGCCCCCGCCCAGGAGCGCCAGGGGCAGCATCCCCGCGGCGTGGATGATCTCGGCCGGCGCCCACACGGGATACGAGGCCACGGCCCGACCGCCGAGGTGAAGCGCCTTCCACCGCTCCGCGACGGCGCCCAGGGGCTGGTTCACGAGCTCGCGACAGTGGTCGAGCACCCGGTCAGGCGTCATGCGTGCCTCCGAGGATCGCGGCCCCGGCGCTCCGGTCGGCCGAGTGCTCGAGGAACCCGTACAGGAAGAGCGCCCCGACCTCGCCCGCGAGCGTGTGTGCGTCCTCGCGCGAACGGAGGAAGGGCCGGGTGGCGATGCCGTTCAGCATCCCGAGGAGCAGGATCGTGGCCGACAAGAGCTCGTCGGCCGAGCGGGCGTGGGGGTCGAGCTCGCGCAGGATCGCGATACCGCGTCGGAGGTACTCACCGCGCTTGGCGACGATCTCCGACCGGCGCGGCTCCTGGAGCAGCTCGTAGTCGCGGTTGATGACCTTGAGTGCCGCGGCACGGCGGAAGCCGTAATCGAGGTGCGTCTGGACGAGCGCGAGGAGCTTCAGCTCGGGCGTGCGCGCCCGCGCCAGGGCCTCGTCGAGCGCGGCGAGCAGATCGTCGAGCGCCTGATCGAGAACGAGAAAGAGGAGCTCGTCCTTGCCGCCGACGTAGTGGTAGAGTCCGGCGAGCGAGAGATCCGCGGCGCGCGCGATCTCGCGGATCGACGCCTGATGGAAGCCCCGGTGCGCGAAGATATCCTGCGCCGCCTCGAGAATCGCGCCGTACCGGTGTTCGATCGCCACGCCGAACCTCCCACCGAACCAGCGTTCGATTGCCCGTACGGTAAGTCGTTCGCTCGCGCGGCGACATCCGGCGAACGCCTCATTTTCTTGAGGCATCCGACCTACGGGCGGCACACCGGAGGCTCGCGACACGGCTCAGCGCTCGCGGAAGGCGAATATCACGGGGAAGCAGGCGACCAGCGCGGCCAGGGTCGCGAGCCCCCAGTCGTCGAGATGGAGCGGCGTGACGTGGAGCAGGCGCGCGAGCGCGGGCGTCTGCAGGAGGATGAGCGAGAGCGCCCCGGTGGACGCGACGACGGCCCGCGACGTCCAGGTGCCGAGGCGGCTCAGCACGGCCGTGAGGACGGCGCTCGAGAGCGTGAGCACCGCCAGCGCCATCGCGCGGCCGTGCTCGACTCCTCCGTGCTCCGCGGCGCTTCCCAGATACCCCACGACGACGAAGGCGGTGACGAGCGCCCCCGCCATGCCGATGACGAGCCAGTCGCGGCGGCCGAAGAAGCGCGCCGGCCCACCGGCGGCGCGGGGCACGAGCCGCTCGGTCGCGGGCAGTTCCTGGAAGACGAGCAGCGCCGTTGGATGGATGATCATCTCGAGCCACACGATGTGGATCGGCAGGTAGAGCAGGGGAAAGCCGGCCAGCGGCACGAACGCCGCGGTCACGACCAGCGGGATGTGGATCACGAGCAGGTAGAAGAAGCTCAGCTGGAGGTTCCGGAAGAGCTGGCGGCCCTCCCCGACGGCGCGCACGATCGTGCGGAAGTTGTCGTCGAGGAGGACGATCGAGGCGACCTCGCGCGCGCTGCGCGTCCCCCGCTCCCCCATCGCGATACCGACGTCCGCCGCCTGGAGCGCCGGCACGTCGTTGACGCCATCGCCCGTCACGGCCACGATCTCGCCGGCCGCCTGGAGCGCCCGCACCAGCGCGAGCTTCTGCGCGGGCGCCGCACGCGCGATCACGTCCACCCCGCGGAGCGAGGGGCCCTCGCCGCGCGCCACGCGTGCCTCGACCTCGTCACCCACGACGACGACGGGCTCCCTACCCCCGAGGCCGATCTCGCGCGCGACGGCGCGCGCGGTGAGCGGGTGGTCACCGGTCACCATGATCGTGTGGATCTCGCCCTCCCGACAGCGCGCCACCGCCTGCGCGACGCCCTCGCGTACCGGATCCTCGAAGGCCAGCAATCCGGCGACGCGGTACCCGTGGTCGAGCTCGCCGCCGGACCAGGCCGCGGCGTCGAGTCTGCGCCACGCGCACGCAATGACCTTGTGGCCCTCGGCGGCGAGCCCGGTCATCCGCCGGATCCAGGTCTCCAGCTCGGCCGGGGAAAGCGTGCACGTGGCGAGCACGGTCTCCGCGGCGCCCTTGGCTACGGCAACGAGCGTCCCGTCGGGCGCACGCCCGATCGCGCTCTCACGCCGGCGCCCCTCGGTGAACGGGAACGTTGCGAGCAGCTCGACCGACGCGCCGCCCGAGGGGTCGCCACCGGCGGCGGCGAGAACCGCCGCGTCCAGAGGATCGCCGCTCGAATGACGCGAGGCGAGCGCGGCGTAGAAGAGGAGCCGTCCCTCGTCGAGGTCGGCCGCCGGGAGCAGATGGGTGAGCGCGAGACGTCCCTCGGTGATCGTGCCCGTCTTGTCCGAGCATATGACCGAGACGCGACCGATGTTCTCGACGGAGACCGCGCGACGGACGAGGGCTCGGCGCCGCGCGAGCCGGTAGACGCCGACGCCGAGGAAGAAGGTGAAGACCACGGGGAACTCCTCCGGCAGGGCGGCCGTCGCGAGCGTCATGGCGCTCACGAGCGCGTCCAGCCAGCCGTGGCCCTGCCACCACCGCGTGATGGCCATGACGAGGCAGATGACGGAGGCGACCGCGATCAGCGCGTTGACGAGATTGCGGATCGCCCCCTGGAGCGGCGTGAGGCCGCGCGAACCACGCACCGCCGAACGCACGATCTCACCGTAGATCGTCTCGCCGCCCGTGAACGCCACCCGCAGGGACGCGCGGCCCGTGAGCAGGCGCGTGCCCGCGAAGCCCCAGTGTTCGTGCGCGACGAGCGGCTCGGCCTGGCCGCCCGGGACACCCGCCAGCGGGATCTTGGGCACCGGATAGGCCTCACCCGTGAGCGCCGACTCGTCCACCTGCGCGCCGGCGCCCGCCACCACGAGGCCGTCGGCCGGGAACGGCTCGCCCGCCCCGACGACGGCGAGATCGCCCGGTACGAGCTCGGGCGCGGCGACCTCGCGCGCGTGCCCGTCGCGGACGACGCGCGCGGTGGTGGCGAGGCGGCTCTGGAGGCCCTCGGTGGATGCCTGCGTGCGCCGGTGAAGAAAGACGTCCATGCCCACGAGCGGGACGATCGCGACGAGGAGCGTGAGCGCTTCCGCGCCCTGACCGACGAGCGCGTAGATCGCGCTCGTGCTGGCGAGGAACCAGATCATCGGATCCTTCGCCGTGTCGCGGGCCAGGTCGCGCCACGCCCGTGGGGGCGCTTCGACGATCTCGTTCCGGCCGAAGCGCCGACGGCGCTCGTCGGCGTCGGCCGCCGAGAGTCCGCGCTCGGCCAGCCAGTCGTCACCGAGCCGCGAGATGGGAACGGAGCGACGCATCATCGGCGGGGAGCCTCGCGCCGCTGAACCGCGGTGGTCCGGGGCTAGAGCAACCGGTGTTTGTTGGCGTACGCGACCGCCTCGAGGCGGCTGTGCACGCCGAGCTTGCCGAAGATGTTCTGCACGTGGTTCCGGATCGTCGCCGGGCTCACGTGGAGCCGTTCGGCGGCGCGGGCCGTGTTGATCCCCTGGCCCATGAGACGCAGCACCTCGAGCTCGCGGCGCGTGAGCGTGCCGGCGGCCCCGGCCTGCTCGCCGTCCGGCGAGGGCGGCGCGAGCCGTTCGTGGACCATGGACAGCAGCTCCTTCGTCGCGGTGACGTCGCGGAAGAGGTGCACCGTGAGCGGTCCGCCCCGGTCGTTCCCGGACAGGGCGAGGATCGAGATGTTGAGCCAGACGGGCTTGCCCCCCTTGCCGCGGGTGCGCATGTCGAAGCTCTGGATCGGCTCCCCCATCTTCACGAGATTCTGGACGTGGCAGCCCTGGTAGCAGAGCCGGTTGTCGTCGTCGTCGCGGCCGACGAACACGTCGCAGCAGAGCCGTTCCATCACCTCGCGCGCGCCGTGGCCGAGGATGCGCTCGGCCGCGCGATTCCACAGGAGGATGCGGCCGTCGGGTCCGACCACGCATGCGCCGTCGCCGGAGCGCGCCAGCGCTTGCTCGAGCGCGGTATCACCGAGGGGTGACATTGCCTGTACGGCCTCGCGCATGGCGTTTGGCCCTCCCGAAGCTCAAGCGAGGTGCGATGTCTGTGCCATCGGGAGGCGGGCGCCTTTTCATATGGTTGCGCGCCGCGCGCGCGGCGCCAGGGCTCGCGGAGTGGGGCCGCACAGTCCCAATGCTCGATTCTCGCCCCACCCACGCCTCACGAGACGACGGGCGCGTAGGCGCAGAGCGGGTCCTCGCCCATGAAGTCGCCGCTGGCCGCGTAGGCGCGCGCGCGGGAGCCGCCGCAGAGCGTGCGGTACTCGCATCGGCCGCACCGGCCGTGGAAACGCTCGGGCTCGCGGAGCGCGCGGAAGATCGACGCCTCGCGGTAGATCTCCGCCACGTTGCCCGCGCGGGCGTTGCCTGCCGCGAGCGGCAGGAACCCCGAGGGCGTCACGTCGCCGTTCGCGGCGATGAACATGATCCCATTGCCGTCGCGGATCCCGAAGCTCCGGGCGATCGGGCTCTCGCGGATCTCGCGGCCCGTGCGGCCCGCGGCCCGCAGGACGTCGACGAGCACCCGGCGGTAGTGGGGCGCCTCGGTCGTCGTCACGGTGAACGGCCACGCGGACGTGCGGCGGGCGAGCCAGCGGAGCGTGCGCTCGCACTCGGCCGCCGAGAGCGGCTGGAGCGTCTTCCCGCGCCCCACCGAGATCAGGAAGAAGAGGCTCCAGCGCTGGGCGCCGATTTGCTGGACGACCTTCGCCGTCTCCTCCAGATCGGGCTCGGTCTCGGCCGTGACCAGCGTGTTGAGCTGCAGCGGGATCCCCGCGGCCACGACGCGCTGCGCGGCGACGAGCGTCCAGCCGAAGCAGCCGAGGACGCCACGCAGCCCGTCGTGCCTGGCGGGGCTCGAGCCGTCGAGCGACAGCGACATGGCGCTCACCCCGGCCGCTCGGAACGCCTGGACGGCCTCGAGCGTCAGCGCCCGGGTCGCGGTCGGCGCGAGGGAGACGCCCAGGCCGAGCCCCGTACCGTAGCGCACGAGGTCCAGGAGATCCGGACGCTTGAGCGGATCGCCGCCCGTGAACACCACGTGGGGCGCAGGCGGTCCCGCGCCCGCGAGCTCGCGGAGGACGCGCTCGCACTCCCGCGTGCTCAGCTCGTCGCGCGCGCGCGCCGGCACCGCCTCGGCACGGCAGTGGCGGCACGCAAGGTCGCAAGCGCGCGTGAGCTCCCAGTAGACCCGCGCGGGGGCCAGGCCGTACCCCTCGGCGCCCATCATCGCTTCGCCATCGGCACGAACTCGCGGCGTGTTGGCCCCGTGTAGATCTGCCGCGGGCGCGCGATCTTCTGCTCCCCATCGCCCAGCATTTCCTGCCACTGGGCCAGCCAGCCGACGGTCCGCGGGATCGCGAAGAGCACCGGGAACATCTCGACGGGGAAGCCGAGCGCCTCGTAGATGAGTCCCGAGTAGAAGTCCACGTTCGGATAGAGCTTGCGCGAGACGAAGTAGTCGTCCTGGAGCGCGATGCGCTCGAGCTCCCGCGCGATCTGCAGCAGCGGGCTCGGCCGCGTGACGGCGAACACCTCGTCGGCCATCCGCTTGATGATCGTCGCGCGCGGGTCGTAGTTCTTGTAGACGCGGTGGCCGAAGCCCATCAGCTTCGCCTCGCCCGCCTTCACCTGCCGGATGAACTCGGGCACCCGCGCGATGGACCCCACCGCGCGGAGCATCCGGAGCACCGCCTCGTTGGCGCCGCCGTGGAGGGGCCCGTAGAGCGCCGCCGCGGCACCGGCGAGCGCCGAGTATGGATCCACGCCCGAGGAGCCGACCGCGCGCATGGCGTTCGCGGAGCAGTTCTGCTCGTGGTCGGCGTGGAGGATGAACAGCACGTCGAGCGCGCGCTCGATCGCCGGATCGGGCTTGTACTTGAGCTCGGTCGTCCTGAACAGCATGTTGAGGAAGTTCCCGACGTACGAGAGGTCGTTGTCCGGGTACGCGTACGGCTGCCCGAGGATGTGCCGGTACGCGAACGCCGCGATCGTCGGCGCCTTGGCGATGAGGCGGAAGATCTGGAGGTCGCGGTGGCCCGCGTCGTGGTTCACCTTCGCGTCCGGGTAGAAGGTCGACAGGGCCGCCACCGTCGAGATGAACATGCCCATGGGATGCGCGTCGTGGTGGAAGCCGTCCATGAACTTCTTCACGTTCTCGTGCACCCACGTGTGGTGGGTGACCTGCCACGTCCAGTCGTCGAGCACCTTCTGCGCCGGCAGCTCCCCGCGCAGCAGGAGGTACGCCACCTCCAGGAACGTCGCGCGCTCGGCGAGCTGGTCGATAGGGTAGCCGCGGTACCAGAGGATCCCCTTGTCGCCGTCGATGAAGGTGATCGCGCTCCGGGTCGAGGCCGTGTTCATGAACGCGGGATCGTAGGCGAGCAGGCCGAAATCGTCGGACCCCGTCTTGATCCGACGCAGGTCCATGGCGCGGATGGCGCCGTCGGCCACGGGAATCTCGTACGTCTTGCCCGTCCGGTTGTCGGTGATCGTCAGCGAGCTCTTGTCACTCATGAAACTACCTCCATCTCGCGCCAGCGTCGGTACGTGGCGCAGCCGTGATGGCAGCCGTTCGTGCAGAACCAGGCAAGCTCGTCGGCCGAGGGGGCGCGGGCGGGTCCGCGGCGGAGCCCGCAGGCCGCGCCGTGCGGGTATGTGCCGTCGGGTCCGTCGTGGACGGTCTGGAGGAACGGACACGTCGCGATATCGGCCCAGCGCGGCGCGGCCTGCCGGGCGGGCGCGTTCACGCGTGGATCTCCACGAGCCGGATCCGGACCTTTCCCGCGTCCCCCCACCCCTCGGCGGCGGAGTCGGTCGGTTTCTCGCGATCCAGCGCGATCATGCTGTCCTCCCGACGACGTGTGTCCTCCCGAGGCATCGCAAGGCGCGTGCCACGCGGATGCGCGGGAACGCCCACCAAACGCCGTGATTTCGTGGTGTCCCCGGGGGATGCGCGGCCCGGGCGGGCGGCATGGACGCCCCAGCGAGGACCGGCCACCACACCGTCACGGGCTGCGCCGCCCCACCGCCTGCTCGACGAGGGCGTCGAACGCGGAGGTCGAGAAGGGCTTGCTCAGGTACGCCGAGGCTCCCGCCGCGAGGGCGGCCGCACGGCTCGCCTCGGAGGCGAAGCCGGTCACGACGACGACGGGAATCGGCGCCGGCTGCCGCCGCGCTTCCCGGACGACGTCGAGCCCGTCACCGTCGGGGAGCCGCAGGTCGGAGATGACGAGGCTGAGCGCCTCGCGCGCGATGACGTCCAGCGCCTCGCGGCGCGTCCGGGCGGCGATCAGGCCGTAGCCCAGACGCCGCAGCAGCCGCTCGTAGCTCGCGACGAGGTCCGCCTCGTCCTCGACCACCAAAACGAGATTCGCCATCGGCGCCTATCCACCCTTCACGAACGCCCGGAGCAGATCGGTCTCCGTGATGATCCCGACGAGGCGTCCATGGTCGACCACCGGCAGCGCGCCGATCGTGTGGTCGAGGAGGATCTGCGCCGCTTCGCGGGGCTCGCGCCCGGACTCGATCGTGAGCACGTTCTTGGTCATCACCGTGCCCACGGTCATCCGGGCGAGCAGGTAGTTGATCTCCCAGACGGACAGGCTCGTCGCCGGCGAAGGCAGGTTCAGGCGGATGTCCCGATCGGTCACGATCCCGACCAGCCCGGGGCCGTCGGTGACGAGCAGGTGCCGGATGCGCTTCTCGACCATGAGCTGCCGTGCCTCCAGCACGGGCGTCGTGGGCGACACGGTCACGCAGGAGACGGTCATGAGGTCGCGGACTTGCGTCATCGTGATTCCCTCCCGTGCAGGCGGTTGGCGAGGCGGAGCACGTCCTCCACCGCGCTCCAGACGTCTTGGACGTCGGTGTGCAGGACGAGGTCCGGATGCAGCGCGGGCTCGTAGTCGAGCACGATCTCGGGAGCCGCCGTCGCGACGGAGGACGCCACCCGCCGGTGTCCGCCCTCGGCCAGGCCCCAGCGCGTCGCGCGCTCGCGCGTGCCGCAGACCTCCGGCGGGCACACGAGCTGGACCTCGGCGAAACGCGCGATCAGGTCCCGGGCCAGCTCGCGCCAGGCACGGCGCGGCGCGGTTGCGTCCACGATGACCGCGACGCCGGCCTCGGCGAGGAGCTTCGCCGTGTAGACGAGCGCGCGGTGGACGATGTCGCGTGCCGCGTCGGACTCGGGGCGGCCGCCGAGCAGGGCGCGGCCCAGTTCCGCGAGGCCGAGCACGCGGACCGCCACGCCGCGCGCGGCCAGCGCCTCGGCGGCGCTCCAGGCGATCGTGGTCTTGCCGCTGCCCGGCAGCCCCGTGATCCAGATGGCCCACCGCCGGGCGCGACCCGTCTCGGGTACCGGGGGTTCCGCGCCGAGGACCTGCGCGAGCGCGACGATGCGCGCGATCGCCGCATCCGGATCCTCGGTCGCGGTGTCGATCGTGAGCTCCGGGGCTCGCGCCTCCTCGTAGGGCACGTCCACGCCCGGTACCGCGGCGCCCGGCCGGCCCGCGTGCGCGTAGATTCCGCGCGGCGCGTTGCCCGAGGTCCGCGCCCGCTCGCGGGTCCGGCAGACGTCGAGCGGGCACACGAGCTGGACCTCGGCGAAACGCGCGATGGCGGTGCGCGCGAGATCGCGCCATTCGCGGCGGTGGCCGGTCGCGTCGATGATCACGGGCACGCCGGCGTCCGCGAGAGCCGTCGCCATGTACGCGAGCGCCCGGTAGACGATGTCGCGCTCGGTCGCCGAGTAGGTCGGCGCGGGCGTGAGCACTCGCCGGATGCGGTCGAGCTCGAGAACCATCGCGGGCGCGCCCAGCGCCTCGAGCCGCGCGGCCGCCCCGCGGGCGAGCACGGACTTGCCGCTGCCCGGCAGCCCCGTGATCCAGATCGCCCAGCTCATCGGACCGCCTGGAACATCGCGGGAAGCGCCGCGGGATCGAACGGCGCCGGCTCAAGCATCCGCCGCGCGAACAGGATCAGCGCGGCGCGCGTCGCGTCGGCGAGCGTGGGATACCAGCGCGGGTGCGCGATCACGAGCGCGCGGAACGCGAGGAACGGCGGCAGCACCTCGAGGATCTCGAGGTCGTGCGAGGCGTCGAGGTAGGTCTCGAGGAAGGCGCGGAAGAGCCCGAGGAAGGGTTCGGCCACCACGCCCCCTTCGCGCGCCTCGGCGCTCCTCCGGAGCCCGAAGAAGAGATAGTTCACGCCCAGCGCGGCGACGTCATCCGCGGGCTCGCCCCACTCGCCCCGGCTCCGGTCGAGGCTCGAGAAGTCGGTGCCCTCGCGGAAGAGGAGGTTCCAGGGGTGGAAGTCGCCGTGAACCCGCGCGAGGCGGTGGCCGAGGCCGCGGAGCCGCCAGCGCCATGAGACCGCGGCCCGCTCGAGCGCCGCGCAGGCCGACGGCGGCAGCAGGGGGA
The DNA here is from genome assembly GCA_041496385.1 of Methylomirabilia bacterium. GTDB lineage: Bacteria > Methylomirabilota > Methylomirabilia > Rokubacteriales > CSP1-6 > AR19. Next base: position 26,752 of record JBGQEL010000049.1, read on the forward strand.
ACGGGTGAGGGTAGCTGTCGAGTATGCCCATGATGCACTCGCCGTGCGCGACGAGCTCGCGGATGCGCCGCTCGTAGAGCGTCGGCTCGCTGCGCTTCACCGCGTGCGCCTCGGCCAGGAAGCGCGCGAGGGCGCGCGCGCGCGCCCGGTCGAGCGGAGTGGGCGGGGCGTCGAGCATCCGGTCGAGGTCGATCCAGTAGAGCTGGCCCGCCGCCTTCTCGACCAGCTGGAAGTACTCGCACGCGTCGCCGGCCGAGACGAGCTCGCCGGTCGAACGGACGAAGCCGACGTCGAGGCTCCGCACGTGGCCCGGGAACGTGTTGTACGCGGCGTGGGCGTAGAGGGCCTGCCAGGCACGGTCGGCGGGGTAGTCGTGGCCGAATCCCTGCGCCGGGCGGGTACGGGAGACGACCAGCGCCCGTTCCCGGCCGCCGACGAGGCACTCGGCCTCGAAGGGCACGCCGTAGCCGAAGCCCTTCGGGTCGGCGCCGGCCTCGTCGGTCCCCTTGAGCGGCTGCAGGGCCAGGATCTCGACGGGCACGCCGAAGACGCCCGCGAGATAGCTCGCGAGCGTCTCGCGGCCGATGACGGGAGCCGCGCTCTCCATCCTACTTGCCGCGGACCGTCAGCACGGGGCAGGGCGCGGCGGCGACGACGCGGGCGGCGACCGAGCCGACGAAGAGCTTGGCGAGGCCGGAGCGCCCGTGGGTGCCCAGGACCAGCAGCGCGGCCCGCTTGGATTTCGCCGCGCGGATGATCTGCTCGTGCGGCACGCCCTCCATCAGCATGCCCCGGGCGCGGACTCCCGCGGCCCTGGCCTTGACGAGCAGGCGGTCGATCCGCTTCTGCGCCCACGCGCGCGAGGACGCGGCGATCTCGTCGTAGACCTTCGGGGAGATGTAGCCGTCGCCCGGCACCGGCATGACGATGCTGAGCGCGTGCACGACGAGCAGCTCGGCCCGGGCCTGCTTCGCCATCAGGACCGCCTTGGCGAAGGCGGCCCGCGAGGCCGGCGAAAAATCGGACGGGTGCATGATGCAACGGCTCATCGGATGGCCTCCCATGCCGCACGCGCGGCGACTTGAGCCTGGGTCTGGCGCATCAGGAAGACGGGGACCTCGGCCTGCCGGAGCACGGCCTCGGCGACCGAGCCGAAGAGGAGCCGGCCGAGGCCGCTGCGCCCGTGCGTCGTCATCGCGATGAGGTCCGCGCCGCTCTCGCGCGCGCCGGCCAGGATCTCCTCCGTGCTCTCGCCGCGCCGGACCATCGTCCGCACACGCACGCCCCTGGCGCGGAGCTCCGCCGCGATCGGCAGCAGGTACTCCTCGGCCTCGAGACGACGCAGCTCCGGGTCGTCCGTCTCGACGTGGCGCGAGCCTTCGACCATCAACGGCGGGATCGGGACGACGACGCGGAGGAGCACGACCTCGATGTCGAGCGGGCCGGCGATCTCGAGGACGAACGGGATGATCCCCTCGGCCACCATCGAGCCGTCGAGCGGGACGACCGCGCGCTTATACACGGGCCGCCTCCTTCGCCGGCCGGGCGCCCTTCCGGGACTCCACGGGCGCGCCGTCGGCGCGGACGATCAGGATGGGGACCCGCGTGCCGCGGAGAACCGACTCCGCCACGCTGCCGAGGATCAGACGTCCGAGACCGCTCCGGCCGTGCGTGGACATCACGATCATGTCGGCCTTTTGCGCGTCGGCCGCCTCGACGATCGCCGCGGCGGGCGAGCCGTACCAGACGTGGGTCTCGGCGTTCTTGACGCCCCGGTCCTGGAGCCGGCGGACCACGGCCGCCAGATAGTCCTCGGCCTCGCGGACCGCGTTCACCTGCGCGTCCACGGGATCGGCGCCCGGCAGGCTGTGGGCTTCCGCCGCGCGCAGCAGGCTGAGCGTGCCGCCGTTGACCAGCTCGGCGGCCTTCCACAACGCGGCTTCCGCGAGCGTCGAGCCATCGAGTGGGACCAGGATCTTGTTGGCCTTCATGAGCCCCTCCTCCTTCCAACGTTCCCTGTGCGTCTGGTCGAGGATTTGAGCAACGGGAGTGCCAGGGCTGGAGGACGAACGAAAACAGCACGTTAACGAATGCTCCGCCGCGGCCCGGCTGGGGCCGGCCGGTCTCGGTGGGACACGGACGCCCCGAAGGGCCTAGCTGCGGATCTGGTACTTGTTGATGAGGCGGTGGAACGTCTTGCG
>JBGQEL010000050.1:0-28378 GCA_041496385.1 Methylomirabilia bacterium
ATGCCGCCGCCGAAGAGCTTGGGCTGCAGGCCCACCTCGAGCGCCGCCCGCAGCATCCCGACCGAGTCCGGCGGGTATGACGCCACGAACACGATGTCGGCGTTGGTCGCCTTGATGGCGCGCACGATCGGCGTGTAGTCGACGGTGCTGGGCGGGTAGTTCTTGTCGTACACGATCTTGAAGCCGAACTTCTTGACGAGATCACGCGCGCCGACCATGGCGTTCTGCGGGTACTCGGCGTCGGCGCCCACCAGCGCGACCGTCTGCGGCTTCGGATTCTGCCGGGCGGCCAGCTCGAAGAAGCCGATGGGCATGCTGGTCTGCGGATCGGGCCCGGCCGGCTGGATCTGGAAATAGTTCGGGTACTGGTACTTCTCGTTGTTGGCCAGCCCGAACATCCCCATGACGATCAGCTTGCGCTCCATGGCGATGGGCATGAGCGGCGCGATGAGGTTGGTCCCGTACCCGGAAATGATGAAGTCGACCTTGTCGACGTCGAGCAGCTTCGTGTAGATCCCGGGCACGGTGGCCGGGTTGGTCTGGTCGTCGTAGAAGACGAGCTCCACCGGCCGGCCGAGCAGGCCGCCCTTCTTGTTGACGTCGTCCTTCCAGATCTGGACGGCCAGGAGCGCGGGCTTGCCGTTGGCGGAGAGTCCGCCCGTCAACGCCATGCCGAAGCCGACCTTGATCGGATCGGCGCCCCGGGCGACGAACGTCCCGCCGCTCGCGAGCACGAGCGCCAGGACGACAACCCCGATCAGCGCCATGCTCCCCATTCCCTTCTGCGAATGCCGTGTCATCGGTCCCCTCTCTCTGCGCGCCTGCCGCGGGGCGCGCCCCTCACGCGGGTAAACGAGTCGTCGCAACGTATATGGGAAAGCGACGGAAAACGCAACCGCTACTTCTCGCCGAGGTAGCTCTTGCGGACGACGTCGGAGCGCAGGAGCTCGGCGGCGGCGTCCTGGAGCACGATGCGCCCGGTCTGGATCACGTAGCCCCGGTGCGCGACGCGGAGCGCCATCCGCGCGTTCTGCTCCACGAGCAGGATCGTCGTCCCCTGGCGGTTGATGTCCCCGAGAATTCTGAAGATCGTCTCCACGAGGATGGGAGACAGGCCCATGGAGGGCTCGTCGAGCAGAAGCAGCGTCGGTCGCGCCATCAGGGCGCGGCCGATGGCCAGCATCTGCTGCTCGCCGCCGGACAGCGTGCCGCCCTTCTGCGTCGTGCGCTCGCGCAGGCGCGGGAAGAGCGTGAACACGCGCTCGAGATCGGGCGCGATCGCCTGGCGGTCGGCGCGCGCGAACGCCCCCAGCTCGAGGTTCTCGAGCACGGTCATCCGCGGGAAGATGCGCCGGCCCTCGGGCGATTGGGCGATGCCCAGGCGCACGATGCGGTCGGTCGAGAGCGTGTCCAGGCGGTGGCCGTCGAAGCTCACGCTCCCGCGGCGGGGCCGCACGGTGCCGAGGATCGTGCGCAGGGTCGTGGTCTTGCCGGCGCCGTTGGCGCCGATGAGCGTGACGATCTCGCCGGGCGCGACGGCGAGCCCGATGCCGCGCAACGCCCGGATGTTGCCGTAGTACGTGTGGACGTCGGTGAGCTCGAGCATGCCCGCTACCCCGCGCCGTCGCGGGCGGCCAGGTCCTGCTCGCCGCCGGTGCCCAGGTAGGCCTCGATGACCCTGGGATGGCGCTGGATCTCCGCGGGCGTGCCCTCCGCGATGCGCGTGCCGTAGTCGAGCACCGTGATCCGGTCGGAGATTCCCATGACCACCCCCATGTCGTGCTCGATCAGCAGCACGGACAGCGCGAGCTCGCGCCGGAGGAGATCGATCAGCTCGGTCAGCGTCCCCGTCTCGCGCGGATTCATGCCGGCGGTGGGCTCGTCGAGCAGGAGGAGTCGCGGCTCGGTCGCGAGCGCCCGCGCGATCTCCAGCCGCCGCTGGTCGCCGTAGGGGAGGTTCCGGGCGAGGTCGTCCGCTTTTCCGCCGAGCCCGACGAACAGGAGCAGCTCGCGCGCGCGCGCCCGGGCCCGCGCCTCCTCGGCGACGACCGCGGGCGGCCGGAGCACGGCCCCGGGCACGGTGGAGACGAGACGGCAATGCTCGCCGACGAGCACGTTCTCGAGCACGCTCATCTGCGGGAAGAGCCGGATCGACTGGAAGGTGCGCGCGATCCCGCGGGCGACGATGGCGTTCGGGCGGAGCCGGGCCAGGGGAGCGCCCTCGAACGTGATGCTGCCGCCGTCGGGTCGGGCGAGGCCGGTCACGACGTTGAAGAACGTGGTCTTGCCCGCGCCGTTGGGGCCGATCAGCCCGATGACGGCGCCGCGCGGGACGACGAGGTCGACTGCGTTCAGCGCGACCACGCCGCCGAAGCTCTTCGAGAGCCCGCGCACCTCGAGGATCGGCGCCGCGCCCACCGCGGCGCTGTTGCGCGGCGCGCCCTCGCGCAGCCAGCGCGGGAGCGCGTCCGCCCGCGGCGCTGGCGCCGGCGCGTCGAGGACCAGGGCGTCGTCGGCGTCGGCGTCGCCGGCGTCCGGGGCCTGCGGGCGCACGCGCCGGCCCGCCAGGCCCTCGGGCCGCAGCAGCATCACGAGGACGAGCCCGAGGCCGAAGAAGAACCAGCGCCACAGCGTGAGGTCCGCCGTCGTGAGCGCGGTGACGCCGGTGGTCCGCCCGAGCCAGCGGACCATGAACGTCGACTGGGTGAGGACGACCCGGTCGAAGAGCGTGATGAGCATCCCGCCCAGGATCACGCCCTTGAGGCTGCCCGCCCCGCCGAGGACGACCATGCAGAGCAGCATGATTGACACCTGGAACTCGAACGCGCCCGGCGTGATGGCCTGGAGCTTGGCGGCGTAGATCGACCCCGCGAAGCCCGAGAACGACGCGCCGAGGGCGAAGGCCAGGAGCTTGGTCGAGATCGGGTTGACGCCCGTGCAATCCGCGGCCGTCTCGTCCTCGCGGATCGCCATCCACGCCCGACCGAGCCGCGAGTCGCGGAGCCGGTTCATCGCCCAGAGCGAGGCGAGTCCGACGACGAGGATCAGGAAGTACCAGGGCACCGGGTCGGTCTCGAACGGCACCCCCGGCAGGTACGGGCGGCCGACTGGGTTCACGCCGTTCTCGCCGCCGGTGAGGTTCAGTCGCTCGATCGGCCGCCAGCCGCCGATGTCGATGGTGATGTCTCCGAGGTTACGGATCGCGACGGGGATGATCTCGCCGAACCCGAGCGTGATGATCGCCAGGTAGTCGCCACGCACCCGCAGCGTCGGCGCGCCGATGACGACGCCGAGCAGCGCCGACACGGCGGCCGCGAGCCAGATGCAGACCCAGAAGCTCCACGCGTGCCCGTAGAACGGCGAGCCCAGGACCGGCGAGTTGAGGAGCCCCATCGTGTACGCCCCGATCGCGAAGAACGCCGCGTAGCCGAGGTCGAGCAGTCCCGCATAGCCAACCACGATGTTGAGCCCCAGCGCGAGGAGCACGTAGATCATTCCGTCGGAGACGGCGTGGACCGTCTGGAGCCCGAACGCGCGGTCGAGGAACGGGTAGATCAGGAGGCCCGCCGCGAGCCCCGCCCACCCGAGCGCCCGGCGGGGGTCGACCGTCACCGGCTCACGCCTTGTCCGACGTTCGCTCGCCCATGAGGCCGTGGGGCCGGAAGACGAGGACGAGGATGAGGATGGAGAAGACGATGGCGTTGGTCCAGCGGGCCGAGATGTACTGATCGCTCCACGCGGAGAGAAAGCCGATCATGAGGCCGCCGAGCGCCGCGCCCGCCATGTTGCCGATGCCGCCGAGGACGGCGGCGGTGAAGGCGCGCAGTCCCGCCTGGTAGCCCATCCACCACATGCCGATGTTGTAGTACATGCCCTGGATCAGCCCCGCCGCTCCGGCCAGCGCGCCGCCGACGAAGAACGTCAGCAAGATGGTCCGCTCCACGTTGATCCCCATCGCCTGGGCGGTCTCGCGGTCCTGCGCCGTCGCGCGCATGGCCTTCCCCCAGCGCGTCCGCGTCACGAAGTAGTTGAGCGCCACCATGAGCGGGATCGCCGCCCCCACCACGAACAGGTCCTTGGTCGTGATGAAGATGGCCGACTCCACGCCCAGCCAGTCGCGCAGGATGTCGACGGACGGCATGACGTCGGGGTAGGCGATGGGCGCCGGGCCCTGCCAGAGGAGCGCGATGTTCTCGAGCATGAACGACACGCCGATCGCCGTGATGAGCGGCGCGAGCCGCGTCGAGCCCCGCAGCGGCCGGTACGCCACCCGGTCGATCGCGACGTTCAGCGCCGCGGTCGTGAGCATGGTGAGGAGGAAGACGAGCGGGAGCAGCGTGACGAGCTGCCAGCCGGTGAGCGCCTTCGTCACGCCGAGCAGCGTGAACCAGGCGAGCGAGATGAAGAGCCCCAGCATGAAGACGTCGCCGTGGGCGAAGTTGATGAGCTCGATGATGCCGTACACCATCGTGTAGCCGAGCGCGATCAGCGCGAAGACGGCGCCGCGGGTCAGGCCGTTGATCGTCTGCTGGACGAGGACTTCCCACCACTCCATGGAAGGACGGATGGGGAGGGCCGCAGGGCCGGCCCTCCCCGGCAGGCGCTACTCGAGGATGGTCTCGAACTGGAACTTGCAGCCGATCGGCCCGTCGGCCTTCACCACCTTGAAGCCCGACATGGTGTCGTAGTCGACGTCGCCGTTCTCGTCGAAGCTCCACTTGCCGTTGATGCCGTCGAAGTTCTTCGTCGACGCGATGGCCCGGCGCACAGCCTCACGCTTCTCGGTCACGTCCTTGGCCTTCTCGATCGCCGGCGCCGCCCGCTTGATGGCGTCGATGATCACGCGGCCGCCCTCGGCGGCGTAGAGCGCGTACGAGGTCGGCTCCTTGCCGAACTTCGCCTTGTAGGTCTCGTAGGTCTTGGCCCCGATGCCCCGCATCTTCTCGAAGGGCAGACCGGCGAAGGTGACCCGCATGTCGGTCGCCAGCGCGGCGTCGCAGGTCGCGCCCTTCAGCAGCTCCTCCTCGAGGAGCCCGTCCGGGCCCATGAAGCGGGTGCGAGGCGCGGTGAGGCCGACCTCCTTCATTTGTCTGATGACCACCTGCGCGCCCGTCTCGATGACGCCCCCCAGGTAGACGAGATCGGCGCCGGAGGCGCGGATCTTCGTCAGCACCGGCTTCTGGTCGGGCTGCTTCCAGTCGATGCCCTCGTTGGCGACGACGGGCAGCCCGATCTTCTTGGCGGTGGCCTCGAAGACGTCGGCGATGCCCTTGCCGTAGAGCTCCTGGTCGTTGAGGATGAAGACCTTCTTCGCGCCCATGCGCTTGGCCCACTTGGCGGCGACCGCGCCCTGGATGTCGTCGGCCGGGATCGGGCGGAAGTAGTTCACGAACCCGCCCGGACGGTAGATCTCGGGCTCGCCGGGGGCGGCGCCGCGCTTCTTCGTCAGGCCGGGATAGGTGTTGGCCGGCGTGACCTGCGCCATGTGGGCCCGGTTGGTGATCGGGATCGAGACCTTCGCCGCGCCTGAGTTGTACGTGCCGATGTACACGATCGCCAGCGGGTCGCCGACGGCCTTGTTCGCGTTCTCGGCCTCGACCGCGCCGTCCCACTTGCCCGTCTGGGGCGAGGCGTCGTCCAGGTTGACGATCTCGAGGCAGTAGCCCGCCACCACGCCGCCGACCTCGGACACCGCGAGGTCGACGCCGTTCTTCATGCCGGTGCCCTCGGGAAGCATCGCTCCCTGCATCGGCCACGATGTGTAGAGGCGGAGCTTGCCCTTCGGGCATTGCTGGGCGTCGGCGCTGGCGACGAGCCCGACGAGTCCGAGGAGTGCAACGGCGACCGCACCGATTCGCGAACGTCTCATGGCTGGCCCTCCTTGGGTTCGGCCGTATGAGACTATGGGCGTTGCTCCGTTGTCAACGGCGGCGCGAGAGCCCGCCGGCGAGGCAAGGGTGGCGCAGCGAGGTGAGGACATGGCGCGACCGCGCGTGATCTACGAGGCGAAGCCCGGCTCGCCCCTCGACGTCGACCGCGAGCTTTACGGGCGCCTCGCACGCGAGACGGGCGCGCGCACGCTCGTCGAGCGATTCGTCGTCCCCCGGCGCTCGGGCCGGGCGTGGCCGGTGCGCGCGGGCCAGCTCGTTCGCATCGTCGCCGTCGAGGGGCCGCAGGTGGCGGACCTCAACGTCTGGAGCCTGGCCAATCCGCGCGAGCGCTTCTGGGCCTCGCGTACCCGCCAGCTCCACCGGGCGCATCTCACGACGTTCGACCGGCTCTGGTCGTGTCTGCCCTATCTCAGGCCGATGCTGACGATCACCGCCGACGCCATCCAGTACGGGCGCGACGAGGACGGCGCCGGGTGTCACGATCTGCTCGGCACCCGCTGCGACCCCTACGTGCACAAGCTGCTCAACGGGGAGGAGTTCGACCTCTGCTGTCACAGCAACCTCGTGCGCGCCGTGGCGCCGTATCACCTCACCGAGCTCGACGTGCACGACGTGCTGAACGTCTTCCAGGTCACCGGCCTCACCGCCGACGGCCGCTACTTCGTGAAGCCGAGCCCGGCGCGCCGGGGCGACTTCATCGAGTTCTTCGCCGAGATCGACGTGCTCTGCGCGATCTCGGTCTGCCCCCACGGCGACCTGTCGGTGCAGGTGTGGGGGCCCGAGGCCGGCGATCCTCTCGCCACCTGTCGCCCGCTCGGCGTGGAGATCTGGCAGCCGGCGCCGGAGCTGCTCACCGGCTGGGCGCCGCCGCGGCCTTCTGACTATGGCGGGGGCCACGGGTTGCGCCAGGCATGAGCGCGCGGGGTCGGGCGCGGGAGTCGGGGCGATGATCGGGGAGCGCGTCACGATCCCGGCACGGCGGGGCGCCGCGGCGCGCGCGCGGGCCGGTCAGCTCATCCGCGTCATCAACACCCACGGCACGCAGGTGGTGGACGCCTGGGCGTTCAACGCAGGCGATGTGACTGAGTGGATGTCGATGGAGGCCAGCCGTGCGTGGTTCATGAAGCTCGCGGCCGGCGTCGGGGACACGTTCGTGACGAACCGGCGGCGCCCCATCCTCACCCTGGTCGAGGACACCTCCGGGTGCGCCCACGACACGCTCATCGCGCCGTGCGACCCTCACCGCTACGGCCTGTTGGGCGTCGAGGGTTATCACGACAACTGCCGCGACAACCTGCACGCCGCCCTCGCCGCGCTCGGCGTCACCCTGCCGGCGACGCCGCCCTCCCTGAACCTCTTCATGAACATCCCGTGGACGCCCGACGGGCGTCTGGCGTGGGGCGAGCCCGTGTCCCCGCCGGAGGGTTACGCGCTGTTCCGCGCGGAGATGGATCTCCTGATCGCGCTCTCCGCCTGCCCCCAGGACATCCTGCCGATCAACGGCCGTACCGGCCGGACGACCGAGGCGCACTTCACCATCGAGTAGGCCGGGCTCCCCTCGGGGCCACTCGGCGCCGCGGTCACCGGAGAACTTCGCCGGGGCGGGCGGGCCGCGTATGCTGGACGCGATGGCTTCTCAGTTGACCGACATGTTGCGGTCACGGCTCTGCAGCAGCCTCACCGTTCAGGAGGCCGAGCGCATCGCTGACGCCACGGTTCCCCGAAAGGTCCTGGCCGGCGCGCCCATTTGCGCGGAGGGTGACCGGAACGCGGGCCTCATCTTCCTGACGCGCGGCAGCGGCGAGATCGTTCGGGGGACGCCGCCGCCCGGCAGCCCGCCGATCGCCGCCGTCGAGGGACCGACCATGCTGGGCGAGGTGAGCTTGCTGACGAATCAGCCCGCGTCGGCGACCGTCCGCGCCCGGACCGATTGTGAATGCTATGTCCTCACGCGCTCGCAGTTTCAGCGCCTGCTCGAGAACGAGAGCCGGGCGATCAGCAAGCTGGTGATCGCGATCGCGGAAGGCCTGGCGCGGAAGCTGACCGCGATGAACGACCGGGTCGCCCAGCGCTCCTGACCTCCGCGGCGGCCTTCGTCGCTGCGACCTCCACCCCCGCACCTTCGACGATCAGCATGGCCGGAACAGGACGCGGGCGCACGGGCGGAGCCTGTGCCGGCGGTCGCCCCTGGGCCGTCAGCCGAGGGGCGTGAGCGGCCGGGCGACCTAGCGCAGACCGGACCAAAGCATCCACGACGCGTGTCGCGAGCCGTTGACCGAGCGAGACGAACGGACGTTCGAGCGCGTGATAGACCACGAACGGGACCACGACCATCAGCGCCGAGAACAGCGCCCACCGCACGAGATGGGACGCCTCCACGCGGAAGAAGGACAGCCAGATCGCGATCATGTGGAAGAGATAGATCCCGTACGAGTACTTCGCCACCGCATGGGCGCCCCTTCGCAGCCACGCGGTCTCGACTTCGCGGAACAGAGGGAGCACCAGACCGAGTAGCAGGCAGGGAATCCAGCCGCGCAGCCTCCCATCCAGGAAGTCGAATCCGAGGAAGAGCGCGCCGACGCACGCCGGAAACAGATAGAACGGCAGGCGTGGCGTGACTCTGCCTCCGAGATGAAACGTGATGATTCCACTGATGAAGCACGGCGCGTACTGGATCAGTGTCAGCCGGTCCCCGATCCGGCCGGCGACGTGCGGCTGGCCGAGCGCCAGCAGCACGGCGAGTGCCCAGATGCCGATGAGGGCCGCCAGGGAAGGACAGCGACGCAAGAACAGGAAGAAGAGCGGGAGGAACAGGTACATCTGCAGCTCGTAGGGCAGGCTCCAGAGGGGTGCGAGGATCGGCGGGCTGTAGGTCAGGTTCATGGTGAGCAGCAGGTTCGAGGTCAGGTGCAGCGGGCCCGTCGGAAAGTCGTACGCCGCCAGGAACGGCACCCAGGGGATCTCGAGCATCCAGACGACGACGACACAGACGATCGAGAGCGGGTAAATCCGGAACACTCGTCGGATATAGAACCCCGCGAAGAGCGCCTTGCCGGACAGGCGCAAGCGCTCCATGGACATCATGAGCACCAGGCTCGTGTGGACGAAGAAGAGGTAGACGCCGAACGGGCCGAGACCCCGGAACACGGTGATCACGTGGGAGTCGCGAAGCAGGGCATAGAGCAGGTGAGCCGCGAGCACTATGAGGACGGCCACGGCTCTCAGGACATCCAGGTTGGCCGATTCGCTCTGGGTTTGCATGATGGGTAGCGTCGCGGCTCGGCCTCCCGCGGTAAATCGGGGCCCCCCCGGAGTCCGACACGGGAAATGACCTGACGCGCGGCATGGACCCGTGAGGGAACCACCCATGCCCGATTCGGGAGAACGCCGGCTCGAAACCGTTCGCCGACCGCGCCTACACTCCACGCCGTCACGCATGGAGGCCGAGCTTGAAGGACGTACACAATCGATGCGCGTCCGTGCTGCTCTCACTCGTCGCGCTGTTTCTCGTCCACGCTGTCGCCGGCGCGGAGTCGCTCCCCGTGCTCGCGACCGGAGGGAGCGGGACCGCCAACGCCGTCGGGGTGCTCGTGGACAAGGGGCTCCTCACGCCGGACATCGGGTCGGGGCCGCGTGTCGGCCCGGCGACGATCGAGCTCCCGTTCGTGATGCACGGATCGCCCGTCGGCGTGCTCGGCCAGTTCGAGCTCGGTGGGGAGCGGGTCTTCGAGTTCGTCATCAGTGGCGCCGGCATCCTCGGCCTGGATCTCTTCGGAGATGCGCGCGGGAACTGGTTCCTGAGGAGCGAAAGCTTCGAGTTTTCACCGGCGGTCGAGCCTGGGACGCTCCTCCTGCTCGGCGCGGGCCTCGTCGGCCTGAGCTGCGCCGTCTGGTGGAAACGCCGCCGGCACTAGACCCGCGGTCCCGACCCCAGCGGGGCCTCAGGGATTCACCCCGGCGCCGATGCGGCACTCGCCCGATGGCCTGGACACAAGAAGCAGCAGAGTGTTGGGCGGAGCGGCCCTGTGGCGCCGGAACGTGAAGCGCACGCACGCGACCGAAAGGAGGACGGAGAATGGCCATCGTCGCCATCCACGCCAAGAGACGGCGGCAGTCGACCGACATCCTGATCGCCGAAGACGACGAGACGCTCGGGGTCATGCTCGCTCAATATCTGAGCAGGTTCACGCCGAGCGTCCGGGTGACCGCCAGCCCCACCGAGGCCCGGGCATGGCTGGAGGCGAACGCGGGACCTCTCGTGCTCGACGGGTCGGTCTACGCGCAGATGGGTATCCCGCTCTCGGACCTGCCCGCGCACGCCATGATCTGGTCCGGGGATCGTGAGCTCGTCGAGCGGGCGCGCGGCTGCGGCCTCGCGGCCTTCGTGAAGGGCAGCGTGGACGAGCTGGTGGCGATGCTGCACGAGGTCTGCCCCGTAGACGAGGATTGATCGATGGCGATGGGGGCCTTCTCCAACGTCATCGGCGAGTCCTCGCAGATGCGTGAGATTGGCGCGCGCATCGCGAAGCTCGCGCCCTCGGACGTGCGGGTCCTGATCCAGGGGGAAAACGGCACCGGAAAAGAGCTGGTCGCTCGCGCGCTCCACGCCTCCGGTCTCCGGCGCGACCAGCCGTTCGTCACGCTGGATTGCTCCACGATCGCCGAGGGCCTGATCGAAAGCCAGCTCTTCGGTCACGTTCGCGGGGCGTTCACCGGCGCGGTCTCGACACGCGAAGGCGTGATCGCCCGGGCCCACCGCGGCACGCTGTTCATCGACGAGATCACCGAGCTTCGCCTCCACCTGCAGTCCCGGCTTCTCCGGGTGATCCAGACCGGCGAATTCACGATGGTCGGGCGGAGCCGCCCGGAGCGCGTCGACATCCGCATCATCACGGCGACGAACCGGGATCTGCCGCAGGCGGTGACGCGCGGCGAATTCCGCGAGGACCTCTTCTTTCGGATCGCGGTGGCGCGCATCGACTTGCCGCCCCTGCGAGATCGCCGGGAGGACGTACCGCTGCTCGTGGCCCATTTCCTTGAGCGGCTCGCCCTCAGGTATCCCCACAGGCGGATCCACGGCGTTACCACGCGGGCGATGCGGGCGCTCGTCGAGTGCCCATGGCCGGGCAACGTACGGCAGCTCGAGCATTGCCTCGAGAGCGCCGTCGTGCAGGCCGAGTGCGGCCTGCTCGATCTCGAGCATTTTCCGGCGCAAGTCCAGGAGTCACCCTGGGCGCCCCGCGTTTCGCTGCGACCCGATCTCACGCTGGCCGAGCTCGAGCGGCAATACCTCCTGGAGACGCTGGCGCGGGTCGAAGGCAACCGGACCAAGGCGGCGAAGCTCCTGGGAATCAGCCCGAGGGGTCTTCACTACAAGTTGCGAAGCTACGCGACGCACGGGACTCCGCTCAGATCTCTCGTCCCGGAAGGCGCCGGCGAGTCCAGGGCGTAGGAGCGCGGTGAGGTGTGGCGGTGACACGGCGGCTTTCGCTGGCGTTGTCTGTGGTGCTGGCGGTCGCGTCCGTCGGGCGGGCCGGCGGTGCGGACGAGCGCGCGGGCGAGACGACACGAGGCCCCGATCACCGCCGTCAGGTCGTGCTCTTGGGGCGGAACCGGCTCGTGGGGTGCGAGAGCGTTCTCACCTACAAGGGGATGTCCATCGTCACCGTGCGATTCGACCCGCTGCGTGTGGAGCTCATCACGACCGGGAAGCCGCCGTCGCTGCGTGCCGTCCGCGTTGATCGGGAAGGCGAGCGCCCCGGTAGCCGCGTGCGAACCGTGGCCACGCCGCGATCTTTCGCGATCCTGTGGGGCGAGCGTCCCCTGGCCGTGGCGACGTTGCTGGACGCCGAGACCGCGCTCCTCAAGATGGACCTGCGGCCGCTGGGGCTCCCCGTCTACGACGACGACGATGGACTCCACATCGGCAAGCAGGTCTTCGCCGGCAACGTGGTGAACCACCCCGCCGCCGCGATCAACCTCCAAGACTGAGGCCCCCCGGGATTTCCCTCTCACCGGATCCGGTAAACACCTGATTCGTCGGGCGCCGCCCGTGAGCTAGAGTTCCCACCGATTCATCTCACGGGAGGTGCGCGATGAGCAGTGTCCGGAACATGGCAAGTACGGCGACGGCGGAGCCGCGGCTGGAGTCGACGGCCTCGCGCGTGCGCGAGCTGGTGGCGCACCTGCGCCAGCAGCGCGCCCAGCTGCGCGAGGAGTGGGCCCGCCTGATCACGGAGGCCAAGCTGCTGACCGCGATGACGAAGGAAGAGATCTTCGCGGAAGCGACGTCCGTCTACGACAACTACGTCGAGGCCCTCGAGACCGGGACCTACGAGGCCCTCCAGACCTACGCGCGGAACCTCTCCGAGCGCATCATCCCGCGGGGCGTCGAGACGCACGAGGTCGTCGGGATCGTGCTCCTGCTCCGCGACGTGCTCGCGCGCTCGCTGTTCGCGAAGTACCACGAGGACTTCACCGAGCTGAACCGGATCCTGGACGCGTACGAGCCCGCGGCCAACCGGATCGCGAACACGGTGGCGGTCGGCTTCGTCCAGGAGCGCGAGCGCATCATCCGCGAGCAGCAGGAGGCCATCCGTGAGCTGTCGACCCCGGTGCTGCAGGTCCGGGAGCGCCTCCTCATCCTCCCGATCATCGGCGTCATCGACCCGCAGCGCGCCCGCCAGCTGACCGAGCAGCTCCTCCGCGGGATCCGGACGAACCGCGCCAAGGTCGTCGTGCTCGACATCACGGGCGTGCCGTACATCGACTCGCCCGTGGCGAACCACCTGGTGCAAACCGTCGAGGCCGCGCGGCTCCTCGGCGCGATCGTGATCGTGACGGGCCTCTCGCCCGAGATCGCCCAGACCCTGGTCAACATCGGCGTGGACCTGGGGAAGATGAACACGGTCGGCGATCTCCAGGGCGGCATTGAGGAGGCCGAGCGCCTGCTGGGCTACAAGGTCATCCCCACCCGCGAGCCGGCGACCGAGCCGGCGTAGGCGGGAATCGTCGATGCAGGTCCCGATCCTCAAGCAGGGACCGTATCTGATCGCCATGGTCCAGTCCGCGCTCACCGACGAGGACCTGAAGCAGCTGCGCGACACGCTGGTGGACCAGATCAGCCACGTCCGGGCCCGCGGCGTGATCGTGGACGTCACGGCACTCGACGTGATCGATTCGTTCGCGACCCGCACGTTGCGGGATATCGCCCATATGATCAGACTGCGCGGCGCGGAGACCGTCATCGTCGGCATACAGCCGGAGGTCGCGTTTTCGATGGTGAAGCTGGGGCTGACGCTGGAGGGTGTGGCGACCTCGCTGGACCTCGAGGAAGGCCTCGCGTACCTCGATCGTAGCCTCAGGGGGACGGTTGCGGATGGAAGGCGCGCTCATCGCTGATGAGGTGCGGGTACCCATTGATTCAGACGTGGATATCGTCACCGCCCGTCAGAAGGGGCGCGAGATGGCCGGGCACTGCGGCTTTCCCTCGACGGAGCTGGCCGTCATCGCCACGGCCATCTCGGAGCTGGCGCGGAACATCGTCCGCTACGCGATCCGCGGCGAGATCGTCGTGCGGCAGATCGGCAAAGACAACGGCAAGCCGGGTATCGAGGTCATCGCCTCCGACGACGGTCCGGGGATCCCCGATCTCACGCTGGCGCTGCAGGACGGGTACTCGACCTCGGGCAGCCTCGGCCTGGGGCTGCCGGGGGTGCGGCGACTCATGGACGAATTCGACATCGCCTCCGAGTTCGGCAGGGGAACGATCGTGACGGTCCGCAAATGGAAGCGGTGACGGCGAGGCTGATCGACTGGGCGGTGGTCGGGTCGATTCTGCCTGGCCAGACGGAATCCGGTGATCACCACTTGGTCCGGGCGAGCCCGGACGGGGCCCTCGTGGCCGTCGTCGACGGGCTCGGTCACGGCGTCGAGGCCGCCGAGGCGGCCCGCGCCGCCGTCAGGGCGGTGGAGCGCTACCGGGCGCAGCCGATGATCACGCTCATCAAGAACTGTCACGCCGCCCTGTACGCCACGCGAGGCGTGGTCATGAGCGTCGCCTCGTTCAACGCACGGGACGAGACGCTGACCTGGATCGGCGTCGGCAACGTCGAGGGCCTGCTGCTGCGAGCCCAGGGGACGACGACTCCCCGACGCGAGTCGCTCCTCCTGCGGGGCGGGGTCGTCGGCGGGCGCCTGCCGGCGCTCTCCGCCGCGATCGTCCCCGTCATGCGCGGGGACACCCTGATCTTCGCGACCGACGGCGTCCGGAACGATTTCGCGCTCGCGCCGCTCGCTTCGGCCGAGGCGCCCCAGCGACTCGCCGACCACATCCTCGCCGACTGGGCCCGGGGCAACGACGATGCGCTCGTTCTCGTCGGCCGCTGGCTGGGAACCGCGGCATGAACGCGGACCTGCGCGATCTGGCGGCGGAGTACGCCGGCGCGCTGCAGGGCTACCTCGCCGGACGCGGAGAGGCGTCGCTCCAGCAGGCCTATGAGCTCGGGCGCAAGGCGCTGGGCAAGGGGTTGGGCGTGCTGGACATGGCGACGATCCAGCATTGGGGCCTGGTACGCGCCCTGGCGAAAAACCGCACGGTCAAGGAAGGGTCACGGACGCTCCGCGCGGGCCAGAAGCTCTGCGTGGAAAGCCTGCTGCCCTTCGAGATGTCCCAGCGCCGGATCCAGGACGTCAACACGGCGCTGCGCGCGTCCGAGCAGCGCTACCGCGATCTCGTCGACACCGCGCGGGACGTGATCTACACCCTCTCACTCGAGGGCCACATGCGATCCCTGAATCCGGCCTTCGAGTCGATCACGGGCTGGTCACGCAGCGAATGGCTCGGCAAACCGTTCGCGCCGCTCGTGCATCCGGACGATCTCCATCGCGCGGTCGCGATGTTTCAGGCGGTGCTCGCGGGCGGGACCCCAACGATATTCGAGCTGCGGATCCTGACGAGGTCGGGCGGTCACGTCCCGGGCGAGTTCGTGACGACGCCGCTGATGCACGAGGGCCGGATCGTCGGCGCCTTCGGCATCGCGCGCGACATCAGCGACCGGAAGCGGGCCGAGGGGGCGCTGCGGCACCTCAACGCTGCGCTCGAGGACGAGGTCAAGCGGATTGCCCATGCGCTCCACGACGAGGCCGGCCAGCTCCTGGCGTCCGTGCACATCGTGCTGGCCGACATCGCGCGCGAGCTGCCCCCCAGCGCTTCGCAACGGCTCGAAGAGGTGCGCGGGCTCCTCAACAAGATCGAGGAACAGCTCCGGCACCTCTCCCACGAGCTTCGCCCGACGATCCTCGACGACCTCGGCCTCCTCCCGGCGCTCGAGTTCCTGGCCGACGGAGTCTCCAAGCGCACCGGCCTCCGGATCGCGGTCGAGGGAACGCCCGGCACGAGACTCCCGGCGGCGACCGAGACCGCGCTCTACCGCATCGTCCAGGAGGCGTTGACGAACGTGACGAAGCACGCCGGGGCGGCGCGTGCCGAGATCAGGTTCGCGCGCGCGGGCCGCGTTCTGCGCTGTACGATACGTGACGACGGCGTGGGGTTTGGCGTGCCCCCGGCGAGGCCGGGGCGGGGGCCCGGGGGTCTGGGGCTCCTCGGAATCGAGGAGCGCCTGAACGTCGTCGGGGGCACCCTGAACGTCGTCTCGACGCCCGGGCAGGGCGCCGAGCTCCTGATCACCGTACCGCTGGAGGCGACTGGTGCCGACTCGAATTCTGCTCGCCGATGACCACCTGATCGTCCGGCAGGGCCTCCGGGCCCTCCTCGAGGGGGAGGGCTTCGAGATCCTCGCGGAGGTCGGCGACGGTCGGGAGGCCGCGAAGGTCGCGCGGCAACGATGCCCCGACGTGGCGGTCATGGACTTCGCGATGCCGGCCCTGAACGGGCTCGACGCGTCCCGGGAGATCCTGCGCGCCTGTCCGCGGGCGAAGGTGATTCTCCTCACCATGCACACCGAGGACCACTACGTGCTCGAGGCCCTCCGCGCGGGCGCCAAGGGCTACGTCGTCAAGACCCAGGCGGCGGCCGATCTGGTCCGGGCGATCCACGAGGTGCAGCGCGGCATGATGTACCTGAGCCCCGGGATCTCGCAGACCATCGTCCAGGCCTTTCTCACGAAGTCGGACGTGCCGGTGGATCCGCTGACGCCGCGGGAGCGCGAGGTCCTTCAGCTCGTCGCCGAGGGCAAGACGACGAAGGAGGTCGCCGGCCTCCTCGGGATCAGCTTCAAGACCGCCGAGTCCCACCGGATGCGCGTCATGCGCAAGCTGGACATCCACGAGACCGCCAGCCTCGTCCGCTATGCGGTCCGCCGCGGCCTCATCCAGCCGTAAGCGGTCGCCCGCCCCTCGCGTCAGGGACTTTCCACCGCCGCTCTCCGGTACGCGCCCGATTCTCCCGGGCGCCCGCGCCGCGTAGCCTCCACCCGTCATGATGACTCGAACGCTCTTGGCCAAGGACCACGCACCCTCCACGAGGTTCAAAATGAACGAACAGCTGGTGATGCAGCTCAGACAGCTGCCGACGGCCGAGCGCCGGATCTCACGCGTCGTGGCGCTCGGCGGCGGGACCGGGTTGCCGGTCGTGCTGCAGGCGTTGCGCCGTCACCTCCCGGAGGACTGCCGGATCACCGCGGTGGTGACCGCGACGGACGACGGCGGGAGCTCGGGCGTCCTGCGCAGGCAGTACGGGGTCCTGCCGCCCGGCGACGTTCGGAACTGCCTCACGGCGCTGGCCCGGGTGGCGCCGGAGGTGTCGGCCGCGTTCCAGTACCGCTTCGACGGCGGCGGCGCGGAGCACGCGGTCGGGAATCTCTTGCTGGCGGCCCTCGGCATGGTCGCCGCGGACGACGTGGCGGCGATTCGCTTCGCCGCCGCGCTCCTCGGCGTAGATGACACGATCCTTCCCTCGACGACGAGCCACGCCCACCTGGTCGCCGACCTCGCCGACGGCCGCTCGATCCAGGGCGAGTCGCAGGTTCGACACGGCGGCGCGCCCATCCGACGCCTCCGCATCGATCCTCCGGACGCGGCGCCGGCGCCCGGTGTGCTGGAGGCCCTGCGCGACGCCGACGCGATCGTCCTCGGGCCGGGCAGCTTCTACACGAGTGTCGTCGCGGTGCTGGTCGTCCCGGGAATCGCCGAGGCGGTCGCGTGCTCCGGCGCCACGCGGATCTTCGTGTGCAACGCCATGACCGAGCCGGGCGAGACCGATGGGTACGGCGTGCTCGAGCATCTGCGCGCGCTGGCGGCGCACGGGGTGCCGCTGCGCGCGCTCGACGCCGTCGTCGTGAACGCGAGCCGGCTCCCGGCCAGGGTCCGCGAGCGATACCTGGTCGAGCGCACGTGCCCCGTGGACGCGGACTTCGCGCCGCCGGCCGGCGGGCCGCGGATCGTGCGCGCCGACGTCCTCGAGCCCGGGCCCGTGGTGCGCCACGACCCCGACAGGCTCGGCCCGATTCTGCGAGACCTGGCCCTCGAGTCGGGGCGCGCGCAGCCCGCCAGGCTCGCCGGCGGTTGACCACGGCCCATTTGACCTCGGCCCGGGACTTGACTATTTTCGGGTCGAGGTCGCACAGCGTTGACCCTCAAGGCCGGGGGGCGGTTCGCCTCCTATATTCCGTTTCTCCTGATCGCCTCGGTCGGCGTCGCCGTCTCAGTCTCCGCCTACGTCACAGCGCGGGTGTGGGAGCGTGCGCGTTTCGAGTCCCAGTTCGAGCGCCGAGCCCGGGCGATGACGGCGGCCGTCGAGAAGGGGCTCGCGAGCAACCTCGAGGTCCTTCACTCCACCCGGGCGCTATTCGAAGTGTCGCCGGACACGGGCGCGCGGGGCTTCCGCGACTTCGTCCAGGGCTTCCTCATCCGCAACTCGAACATCCAGGCGCTCTCGTGGAACCCCCGCGTCCTCGACGCCGAGCGGGCGCGGTACGAGGCCCTGGGCCGGCAGGGCGTCGCGCCCGGATTCCAGATCACGGAGCTCGGCGCCGGGGGCGCGCTGGTGAGAGCCCGGGCGCGCGCGGAGTACGTCCCGGTCGGCTACATCGAGCCCCGCCAGGGGAACGAGTCGGCGCTCGGCTTCGACATCCTCTCGGATCCGGTGCGACGCGAGGCCATCGAGCGCGCGCAGCGTCTGGACCGGCCCGCCGCGACCGCGCGCATCCGGCTGGTACAGGAACGCGGGGGGCAATGGGGCTTCCTCATCCTGATGCCGGTCCGTGGCGGCGCCGGCATCCGGGGCTTCGCGGTGGGCGTCTTCCGGGTCGGCGACATGGTGGCCGCCTCGCTCCGGGGCCTGGACGTCGCCGGCATCGAGCTCGGCGCCGTCGACGAGACCGGCCCGTCGCCCGAGCCCGTCCTGGAGCTCCCACGGTCCGCGGCGGGCCAGCGCGAAGCGAGCACAGCGCGGCTCGGCTGGCGCACGACCCTCGACGTCGCAGGCCGCCGCTGGTCGCTCTCGTTTTCCCCCACCCAGGGATACCTGGCCGAGCATCGCGCGTGGCTCGACTGGGCGGCGCTCGCGCTCGGGCTCTCGGTCACCGCCATGGTGTTGGCGTACGTCCACGGCGCGTCGCGGCGCGCGGCGGCGCTCGCGGAGAGTGAGGAACGATTCCGCTCGGCGTTCGCGCACGCCGCGATCGGCATGGCGCTCACGGGCCTGGACGGACGTTTCTTGAAGGCGAACGGCGCGTTCTGCGGGATCACCGGATACTCCGAAGCCGAGCTCCGCGCCACGGATTTCGCCGCGCTGACGCATCCCGACGACCTGCCCGAGAACATGCGGCTGTTCCGACGGCTGCTAGCCGGCGAGATTCCTGGGTTCGTCCACGAGAAGCGCTACCTCACCCGTGACGGCGGGATCGTGTGGGTCCAGAACAGCGTCTCGCTGGCGCGGGACGAGCGGGGCCAGCCGGCCAGCATGATCGCGCTCATCCAGGACGTCACCGAGCGCAAGCGCGCGGAGACGAGCCTGCGGCTCCTGTCGCGACGTCTCCTCGATATCCAGGAGACCGAGCGACGGCGCCTCGCCCACGAGCTTCACGACGAGATCGGGCAAGCCCTGAGCGCGCTCAAGCTGAATCTCGAGCGCATGAGCGCGCACGCGGTCACCCCCGGGGACGGCACGCTCCGCGACGACAGCATCGGCATCGTCGAACGGCTCGCGCAGCAGGCGCGCAGCCTGGCGCTGGACCTGCGCCCGTCGTTGCTCGACGACTTCGGCCTGGTCCCCGCCGTGAAGTGGTACGTGAAGAAGCAGGCGGAGCGTTCCGGGCTCGAGACCAAGATCGTGGACAAGGTCGCGGGCGACCGTCTGCCGAAGGAAGTCGAGACGGCGTGCTTCCGCGTCATCCAGGAGGCGGTGACGAACGTCGTGCGCCACGCGCGCGCCAGACGGGTGACGATCGAGCTCGCGGCCGGAGACACGGAGGTCTCGCTCTCGGTCACGGACGATGGAGACGGCTTCGACGTCGCGGCCGCCCGGACCACGGCCTCACTGGGCGGGAGCTTCGGCATCGTCGGCATGGAGGAACGCGTTTCGCTCGCGGGCGGCCGCTTCGAGCTCGATTCGACCCGCGGGCAGGGGACGGTCGTGCGCGCTCGGCTTCCCCTCACTGCGCCGCCGCCGCCCGGCGAGGTGTCAGAGGCGTGACACGCACAGGATCCGCCCAGGTCCCGGGTATGCCCTCGGTCCGAATGGGGTGTTCACCCGATTGCTCCGGGAACCCGAGGGGCGCGACCATCGCACCATGCTCGAGGCATGGGAAGGCAACACAAAGAAGAAGCCGTTGCCGTTTGGTCGCCTGCTCCTCGTCGTGTCGCGCAGCGAGCCGACACGGTACGTGTACCTCAAGCACGTGTTCGGTGACGGCCTGGAAGTGATCCTCGATCGGCGTGCGGAGATGCGGCGCCGAAGCACGGAACCAGCGGCGGAGAAGAGACGCCGCGAAGATCGCCGCAGTCACGACATCAGCGAGGATCTCAAGCTGACCGGCTGGGCGCTGGTGCGGCGTTGAGGCCGCCCCGATGAATGTGCGCGGCGGCGCATCGGGTATTCGCCTGCTTCCGCGTACGTGATTCGCCCGATTGTCCGGGACGTCACGGACGGGCTACGTTCGCACCATGCACCGACTCTCTCCGATCGCATGGACCCTTCCCGTGCTCCTCGGCGTCTACTTCGTCGCCGGCAAACTCGGGCTGATGCTGGCCTTCGTGCACGCCAACGCGACGGCGGTGTGGCCGCCCACGGGCATCGCCCTCGCGGCGTTCATGCTGTTCGGATTTCGGGTCTGGCCGGCGATCCTGCTCGGTGCCTTTCTGGTGAATCTCACGACGGCGGGCTCGGT
This sequence comes from Methylomirabilia bacterium, assembly GCA_041496385.1. GTDB lineage: Bacteria > Methylomirabilota > Methylomirabilia > Rokubacteriales > CSP1-6 > AR19. The sequence goes on from JBGQEL010000050.1 coordinate 20,240, forward strand.
CGCGACGTCGTTGGGCATCGCCGTCGGCAATTCCCTCGAGGGGCTGCTCGGGGCCGTCCTCGTCGAGCGATTCGCCCACGGTCGAAACGTCTTCGATCGCGCGCCGGATTGCTTCAAGTTCATCGGCCTGGCGGCCCTCCTGAGCACGACGGTGAGCGCGACCGTGGGCCCGAGCACCCTCGCGCTCGGCGGCTATGCATCCTGGGACCGCCTGGGCGCCATCTGGCTGACCTGGTGGCTCGGCGATGCGGCGGGCGCCCTGATCGTGGCGCCAGTCCTCCTCCTCTGGGGTCGCGACGTTCGCGTTCGGTGGAGTCCCGCGCGGGCCTTCGAGGCCACCTTGCTCTTCCTGGTGCTCGTGGTTGTCGGGGGGCTCGTCTTCGACGGGATGCTGTCCACCGTCGTGCAGCACCGCTCCCTGACGTTCCTCTGTGTTCCGCCGTTGGTCTGGGCCGCGTTCCGCTTCGGGCCACGCGAGGCGGCCACGGCCATCGCCCTGCTCTCGGGGATCGCCATCTGGGGAACGCTCCACGGGTCCGGGCCTTTCGTCGCGGAGACGCAGAACGAATCGCTGCTGCTGCTGCAGGCCTTCATGGGCACGATGGCCGCGATGACGCTCTCGCTGGCCGCGGTCGTGGCGGAGCATCGCCGGATCGAAGCGGCGCTCGCCCGGGTCGCGGCGATCGTGGAATACTCGGACGACGCGATCCTCAGCACGACGCTGCACGGCGTCATCACGAGCTGGAACGGCGGTGCCGAGCGCCTCTACGGCCACGCCTCGAGCGCGGTCATCGGCAGGCCGCTCTCGATCATCATTCCATCCGAGCAGGCGAGCGAGCCGCCCCGGATCCTCGGTCAGATCCGGCGGGGCGAACTGATCGACAACTACGACACCGTCCGGCTAAAAAAGGACGGCTCGCGGGTCGACGTCTCGGTGACCGTGTCGCCGATCCGCGGAGGGGGCGGGCGCATCGTCGGCGCGTCCGTAATCGCGCGCGACATCACGGAGCGGAAGGAGGCCGAAGCGGCGCGACAGGAGCGCGATATCCTCCGCTCGGTGGCGAGTCTCGCCGCCGCCGCGGCGCACGAGATCAACAACCCGCTCACGGCCGTCATGGGACACGCCCAGTTGCTGGCGCACGAGATCGGTGCGGGGAGCCGGCGGCACATCGACGAGATGCTCACCGCCATCTACCGGATCCGCGACATCCTCGTCCGGATGCGACACGTCGAGCGCGTGGAGCTCGCCGAGCAGCCCGGGAACCTGCCGGCGATGCTCGACCTCGAGAGGTCGAGCACCGCGGAACCTGACGTCGTGGATCGCCGCGGCGAAGGCGTCGGCGCGCAGCACCGGGGCGACTAGAGCCGGTCGCCAGGCCCCGTTGATGACACGCTCCCGCACGGGCCGTGGCGTCTCCTGGTGGGTGCCGATCTCTCTCGCCACGCTGACGGTCGTCATCGTCATCACCCTGGCCGTGTCCTTTCTGCACAACACGACCATCGGGCGCCGGGCGCGACACGCGAAGGCCACCGCGGACGTGGAGTCCATCGCGAGCGCCGTCATGCAGTACCGGCTCCACACGGGCGCCCTGCCAGACGGGCTCGTGGACCTCACGTCACCCGCGGCCGACGCCCAAGGGACACGCCGCGGTCCCTTTCTCCCGTCGATCCCGGCGCCGCCGCCAGGATGGACGGCGTATCGTTACGAGTTCCGACCCGGTGGCGCGTTCATCATCATGAGCACGGGCGACGGTCAGATGGCGGCGTCCGCGAAGCGGTGACGTAGGCGCCGAAGCTCAGGACGAGGTCGGCGATGGCGTCCCAGCGGTCGTGCCGCGCTCCCGCGGGGACGGCGATCAGTGCGCCCCGAGAAACTCGCGGACGATCGGCAGGAAGGTGTCGAGGCGATCGTGGTGCAGCCAGTGGCCCGCGCCGTCGACGCCCACGACCCGGGCGTGACGGAAGAACTCGGCGCGGCCGTCCTCGGCCGGGTTCCCGGACCGGCTCTCCTTGCCGTACAGAAGGAGGGTGGGGCACCTGATCCGCGACCACAGGAGCTGGATGTCCCGGCCGCGCATGTCATACGGCGGCCAGGCGCGCACGTAGTTGTCGAACTTCCAGCTGTAGGTCCCGTCCTCGTTCTGGTTCACGCCGTGCACCGTGAGATGCCGCGCCTGCGCCGCCGAGAGGTGCAGATTCTCCTCCTGCATGCGCCGGAACGCGTCCTCGATGGACGCGTAGCGCCGGGGCACGCGGCCGGCGAGCACGCGCTGCTCGCGGATCCACTCGTCCATGCGCTCGGCGATGTTTTTCATGCCGCGCTCGGCCAGCGCGCGTGGCGAGGGGCCGAGCCCCTCGATGGCCACAAGCCTGGCCACCGTCTCGGGGTAGACGCCGGCGTAGCGGAGCGCGATGTTGCCGCCGAGGGAGTGCGCGATGATCGTGACCGGCGCCAGGCGCTGCTGGTGAACGAGTTGCCCCAGATCGTAGACGTAGCCGGTCATCGTGTAGCTGCCGTCCGCCGACCACTGGCTGTCGCCGTGACCCCGGAGATCGGGCGCGATGACGTGCCAGTCGTGCCGGAGCGCTTCGGCCGTCCAGTCCCAGTTCCGGCAGTGGTCGCGTCCGCCGTGGAGCAGCACCAGCGGCGGCCCGTCGCGATTGCCCCAGTCCACGTAGTGGAGCCGCAGCCGCTGGGAGAAGTAGGTGCGGGACGTCGGGCCCGGCTCCCGGCCGGTCAGGGTTCGCGCTCCTTCTCCAGCTGGACCAGCAGGCGGCGCAGGATCTTACCGGACGCCGATTTGGGGATCTGGTCGATGAACTCGAGGTGCCGGATGCGCTTGTGCGGGGCGACGCGCTCCGCGACAAACGCCATGATCGCCTCGCCCTTCGTCGCGCGCGACGTCGCGTCGGGTTTCAGGACCACGTACGCCTTGGGCACCTCGCCCGCTTCCTCGTCCGCCTTGCGGATGACGGCGCAATCGAGCACGGCCGGGTGCGTCAGGAGCACCGCCTCGAGCTCGGCCGGCGCGACCTGCATGCCCTTGTACTTGATCAGCTCCTTCGTGCGGTCGACGATGAAGAACCAGCCGTCGTCGTCCACGTAGCCGACGTCGCCGGTGTGGTACCAGCCGTCGGCGTCGAGGCACGCCGCCGTTTCCTCCGGCCGGTTGAGGTAGCCTTTCATGATCTGCGGTCCGCGGATCCAGAGCTCGCCCTCCTGGCCGGTGGCGACCTCGACGCCCGTGTCGACGCCCACCATCTTCACCTCGGTGTTCGGGACGACGCGACCGACCGATCCTGGCTTCAGCGGCGCGTTCCGCGTCGGACTCAGGTGGGTGACGGGGCTCGCCTCCGTCATCCCGTACCCTTGCACGACGGGGCAGCCGAGCTTCTTGCTGAGCTCGCGCGCGAGCTCCTCGCCGAGGGGCGCCGCGCCGGAGAAGACGAGCCGCACGCTCGAGAGGTCGAACTGGCTCACCGCCGGATGCTTCACCATGCCGAGCACGATCGGCGGCACGAGCGGAGCGATGGTGATCCGATACTTCTGGATGAGCGTCAGGAACTCCTGGAAGTCGAACTTCGGCACGCTCACGATGGTCGCGCCCTGCGACAGGCCGAGCTTCATGATGACCACGAGGCCGTAGATGTGGAAGAACGGCAGGACCGCGATGATGCGATCGCCTTCCTTGAACCCGTCGAAGTTCTCTGCGCCCTCGCACTGGCTCAGGTTGGCCACGAGGTTGTAGTGCGTGAGCATCACCCCCTTGGGTAGCCCCGTCGTGCCGCTCGAGTACGGCAGGGCGACCACGTCCTGCCGCGGGTTGATCGTGACCGCGGGCGGGCTTGGCGGCGCCTCGAGCAGCTCGGCGAACGGGCGGGCGCCCTCCGCCGTGCCGAAGACGAAGATGTCCTCGATCGCGGCCGCCGCGGCGGCCTCCTTGGCCTTGTCGAGGAACGCCGGGGCGGTGATCAGGAACCGCGCGCGGCAATCCTGGAGCTGCTTGGCGAGCTCGCCGGCCGTGTAGAGCGGATTGACCGTCGTGTTGACGCCGCCGAGCGAGGCGACCGCGTTGAAGATCACCGCGTACTCGGGAAGGTTCGGACTGTAGATCGCGAAGACGTCGCCCTTGCGGAACCCACGGCGCGCCAGACCCGTCGCGACCCGCCGGATGCTCTCTGCGAGCTGACCGTACGTCAGCGTGCGGCCCGTCGGGCCGTCGATCATCGCCGGCCGATCCCGTAGCCGCTCGGCGTGCCGCAGCACGTACTCGGTGATGGAGACCTCGGGAATGGTGATGGCCGGCCAGGCGCTCTTGATGATCATGCGGGCTCCTTCGCTGGCGCCGACGGTACCACCGACTGCCTGCTGCTCTCCGCGGGCCAGGCCGGCTCGGAGCCTATCGCCGAGCCCGACGGGGGTCAAGCGCCCTTCGTGGCGGTGGGCCATGAATGACCACCGGCTCGATACCGCCACCTCGAGAGGCCGTCGCGCGCAGCGACGCGTTCGTCGTCACGCTGGATCGCGTCGTCGTGCGCCGTTCTCGCGCGTGAGAATCGTCATGCGAATGACAGTGCCCTGCCACGAAGACACGAACTGCGATGAGCTGGAACTTGTAAACGCACGACTTCGCTCGGAACACCGCCATGGCACGAATGCTGCGAATTTCCGGATTCGGAGATCGCTTCTTGACGAATCCGCGGACGCATACCTCTCTGGTCAGATTCACGGCACTGGTACGTATTGCCATTGCTCGGCTCGGTCTTCGTGCCGCCGCCGCGCTGCTCGGGATCGCGTGCACCTCCGTGCTGCTGCTGATCCCGGCCCCGGGTGCGTCGGCGGCGCCTATCCTTCCGACGCCGCCGGCGACGTTCAACGCCGCCATGCCCGACACGACGGGCTACAACGTCTACGGGCCGTTCGCGGCGTCAGGCCTGCAGACGCACATCAACAACGTCGGGACCACGGCGGGCGGGCACGCGACGAGCGATCTGACGAACGGCGTCATCCTGAAGGTGACGGCGGGCACGAGCACGGACACGCTCAGCCTGCCGAACAAGGCCATGGCGGCGGGCAAGTGGATCATCATTCGTCCGGACGACGTCGCGCTCGCGACCCTCCCCCCCTCGGGCACGCGCGTCGCGCCCGTCGACGCCGCGAGCATGTGGCAGATGTCGGTGCCGAACAACTCCGACGGGATCACGACCAGCAACGGCGCGAACAGCTTCCGGATCATCGGCCTGGAGATCCACCCGACGAACAGCGACCCGGCCAACTTCGTGAACACGCTGATCAATATCGGCCAGGGGATCAGCGCGGCATCACAGTCCCCGCAGAACATCGTGATCGACCGGTGCTACATCCACGGCAACGCCGGTGCCCAGAACATCCGCAACGGCGTCACGCTCTACGCCAAGTCGTCGGCGGTCGTGGACGCCTTCATCGACAACATCTGGCTCTCCGGGGCGGAGTCGCACAACATCTTCTTCAACGACACGATGGGGCCGATCCTCATCCAGAACAACCAGATCAGCAACGCGTCGATCGGGATTCTCTCGGGTGGCGTCAGCTCCACCTTCGACCAGGGCACGCCCTACGACGTGACGGTCCGGCGCAACTACTTCTTCAAGGACACGGCCTACCGGAACTCGAGCCACTTCGTGAAGAACCACTTCGAGTACAAGCGCGGCACGCGCCTGCGGATCGAGCAGAACTTCATGTTCCAGCTCTGGTCGGAGTTCGGCGACCAGAACGGCTCGGCGATGCAGCTGACCGTCCGCGTCGAAGGCTCGGACCTGAACGCCCGCATCAACGACGTGGAGGTCGGCTGGAACCTGATCCGCGGCGCGGACAGCGGTATCAACGCCGTGGGCGTCGACAACTCGAACCACCAGAGCGAGACCGCCGCCCGGCTCTACGTCCACGACAACCTGCTCGACGACATCAACCGTTCGTCGTGGTTCGGCTCGGCCGGGGGGCGGGGCTTCATCGCCGTGTTCAGCGGCTACGACGATCTCACGATCGACCACAACACCGTGGTCCACGCCGGTTCGGACTCCAACATGGGATACCTCGCCACCGGCCTGTCGTCCCAGATGCCCGCGCTCACGATGAGCGGCTTCACGTTCACGAACAACCTCACCCAGGAACGCAATGAGGCCATCTGGTCCGACGGCGAAGGGACGAGCAACGCCACGACCATCCTGAACAAGTATTTCGGCGGAGGGTGGCGCTTCACGAACAACGCCCTCGCACCCGGGAGCCAGTCCGGTCTCCCTGCCGGACAGCGGACGATCAGTACGTCCACGTTTACCGGGGCCTCGTACTTCACGAGCTTCGCCGGTCGGAACTACAGGCTGCTGCCGGGCGTCACGGGGCAGGGGCAAGGCGTCAACTTCAGCAACGCGGCCGACGGCACCGACATCGGCATCAGCAACTATGACACCTTCGTGGCGAAGACGAGCGGCGTCCAGGCGGGCCTCCCGGAAGGGCCGTCGATCTCGGTCGGGCTCGCCGGAACGGGCAGCGGCGCGGTCACGAGCGCGCCCGCGGGGATCACCTGCGGGACGGGCTGCTCGGCGACCTTCGCCAGCGGCACGACGGTCACGCTGACGGCGACGCCGACCTCCCCGTCGGTCTTCGCCGGCTGGAGCGGTGGCGGGTGCAGCGGGACCGGGACCTGCGTGGCTGTGGTGACCAGCTCCATGAGCGTGACGGCCACGTTCACGGCGCCGACGGCCACGCTGAGCGTGGTCAGGACCGGGGCCGGAAGCGGGACAGTCACGAGCGCGCCCGCAGGGATCAACTGCGGCGCGAGCTGCTCGGGCAGCTACACGAGCGGCACGGTCGTGACGCTGACGGCCAGCGCGGCGACGGGCTCGACGTTCACGGGGTGGAGCGGGGGCGGGTGCAGCGGGACGGGGACGTGCGTGGTGACGGTCACGACCGCGACCACGGTGACCGCGGACTTCGCGCTCGCAACGTTTACGCTGACGGCGTCCAAGAGCGGCGCCGGGACGGGCACGGTCACGAGCGCGCCGGCGGGGATCAATTGCGGCGCGACCTGCGTGGGGACCTACACGAGCGGTACGGCGGTGACGCTGACGGCCAGCGCCGCGACCGGCTCGACGTTCACGGGGTGGAGCGGGGGCGGGTGCAGCGGGACGGGGACATGCGTGGTGACGGTCACGGCCGCCACCACGGTGACGGCGACGTTCGCGCTCCCGACGTTCACGCTGACGCTCACGAAGAGTGGGACCGGGACGGGCACGGTCACGAGCGCGCCTGCCGGGATCAACTGTGGCGCCACCTGTGCCGGGAGCTACACGACGGGCACGGCGGTGACGCTGACGGCCAGCGCGGCGACGGGCTCGACGTTCACGGGGTGGAGCGGCGGGGGCTGCAGCGGCACGGGCACGTGCGTGGTGACGCTCACGGCCGCGACCACGGTGACGGCGACCTTCACGCTCCCGACGTTCACGCTGACGGTCAGCCCCGCAGGGACGGGAAGCGGGACGGTCACCAGTAACCCGCCGGGGATCAATTGCGGCGCCACGTGCGCGGGGGGCTATACGAGCGGCACGGCGGTGACGCTGACGGCTGTGCCGGCGACTGGGTCGGTGTTCACGGGGTGGAGTGGGGGTGGGTGCGGCGGCACGGGCACCTGTGTCGTCACGGTCACGGCCGCCACCACGGTGACGGCGACCTTCACGGTCCCGATGTTCACGCTGACGGTCAGCCCGGCAGGGACGGGGAGCGGGACGGTGACGAGCGCGCCGACGGGGATCAATTGCGGCGCGACCTGCGCGGGGACCTACACGACGGGCACGGCGGTGACGCTGACGGCCGCCGCCGCGACCGGCTCGACGTTCACGGGCTGGAGCGGGGGCGGGTGCAGCGGGACGGGGACCTGCGTCGTCACCGTCACGGCCGCCACCACGGTGACGGCGACGTTCGCGCTTCCGACGTTCACGCTGACGGTGACCAAGAGCGGCGCGGGGACCGGAACGGTGACGAGCGCGCCCGCGGGTATCAATTGTGGCGCGACCTGTGCGGGGAGCTACACGACCGGCACGGCGGTGACGCTCACGGCGGGCGCGGCGACGGGCTCGGCGTTCACGGGCTGGAGCGGCGGGGGC
>JBGQEL010000051.1:0-28203 GCA_041496385.1 Methylomirabilia bacterium
CCGCCACCGTGGCTTCACCGCGCCCGTCATGGCCGGCGTCATGCTGCTGACCGTCGCGCGCGCGCGCTATATTCGCAACAACCGGCTCGCCGGCATCACGATCACCGACGCCCTGCAGGCGCGCCTCGAGGAGGAAGCGAAGCAGCCCGACAAGGGCGTGGGCGCCGCATACCGGCGCCTCGCCCTCCAGATCGTCGGGCTCAAGCGGCTGGGCTATGCCGGCTTTCAGCTCACGGGGATGCATCAGTTCGACAAGCTCGACAGGCTCTTCCGGCAGATCGAGGGACTCGAGCAGGGCCTGAGCAACGAGGGCGCGTGGTGGGACGCGTGGTGGCATGCCCTGCGCGGGCACGATCGCGCGCCCGCCGCCACCGCGCCCCGACCCTACTACTTGTTCGAAGAGCTCGCGGAGCCCGACGGGTGGAGCGTCCCCTCCGATCGACTGACGCTCCGCCCTCTGGCCAGGTCCGCGACGCCCGGGTCGGAGTACAGGACGTACCGAAGCCTCGATCGGCTGGATCGCTTGGTCTTCAAGGAAGGCTCACCGGGCGCGGCCTTGTTGAAGCCGATCGCGCGACTGGTACCCTCCGGCTCGGGACTCGACCGCGGGCTGCACCGGCTCGAGCGAGGCCTGAAGCAGCCCCTGGTCGGATGTCAAACGTGCGGCTTCTGCCGGCTCCCGTATACGTCCTTCGTGTGTCCCGAGACGTGCCCGAAGGGCCTCGCCAACGGCCCGTGCGGCGGCACCGCCGAGAACACCTGTGAGTACGGCGACCGGGAGTGCATCCACAACCGGAAGTATCGGATCGCCCGGGACGCCGGGCGCCTCACGGAGCTGGAGGACGTGCTCATTCCGAGCGTGGACGGAGCCAAGCGCGGCACGTGTTCGTGGACGAACCACTTCAGGGGCGAGGATCCGGCCGTCATCCGCCTGAGCGATCTCCGATCGAAAGGACGCCGCGCATGATCGAGCATCAGGGACTGATCGTCATCGGCGAGAACCTCAACGCCACGCGCAAGATCAAGGGCTCGAGCCCGCGGATCCTCAAGGAGGGAGACACGCGGGGTCTCGGCTATACCGATCTCGCGGGCGTCAAGCGGGTGCTCGACCTGACCGACGCCTTCCCGGAGGACCCGAAGGAGCACGCCACGGCGATGATCCCGTACGTCGCGCAGTGTTTCCGGAACAAGGACCTGGCCTATCTCCAGGCGGCGGTGCAGGCCCAGCTCTCCGCGGGCGCCCACATCATCGACCTGTGCGTCGACGAGATGTCGCCGTACCCCGAGCAACGCATGGAATGGATGCGCTGGGTGGTGACGACCGTGCAGGGGATGACGGATGCCGTCGTCAGCATCGACTCGTCCGATCCGCTGACGATCGAGGCCGGGCTCAAGGTGCACGACCCGACGAAGAGCCGGCCCTTCATCAACTCGGTGAACCTGGAGGAGGGCCGCAACGTCCTCCACGCCATGGCCAAGGAGTACAACGCGTACCTGGCCGGCAACGCCTCGGGCCGCGCCGGCATGCCGTACAGCGCGCAGGAGCGCGTCGATCATCTGACCGAGCTGTCGACGCAGATGGACGAGCACGGCATCGCCATGGAGGACCGCTTCCTCGACGCCCTCGTCTTCCCCGTCGGCGCCGGACCGGAGTTCGGGATGCACTACCTCGACGCGATCAGGCGGCTGCGGGAGATGTTTCCGGACGTGCACCTCTTCGGCGGGCACTCCAACGTGTCGTTCGGGCTGCCGGAGCGCAAGATCCTGAACGACGCGTTCCTGATCCTGTCGATTCTCGCCGGCTGTGACACGTTGATGATCGATCCGCAGATGAACGCGCCACGGGAGTACCTCGAGTTCAAGCTCGCCGCCGAGGCGCTCATGGGCAAGGACGAGTACTCGCTGAACTACCTCGCGTACTACCGCAGCAAGAAGGTCTGAGGCCGAATCGCGATGCTATACTCACACTCGATGGCCGGGCTGCTCGGGCGCTTGTCGTCACGCACGCCGCTGCTCAGCGACAGTGCGACCGGCACCTGGTTCCAGCAGCGGCTCGGCGTGGCGCACGTCGGCGGCGAGTGCTGCGATCAATACAACGTCACGGCGCCCGACGTCGTCCGCGAGCTCTATCGTGCGAAGATCGATGCGGGCGCCGACGTCGTGCTCACCAACACGTTCAATAGCACGCCCCTGCGACTCGCCGAGTTTCACATGGAGCCGGAGGTCGCCGACCGGTTCAACGCGGCGGGGGTCGGGCTGCTCCGGGAGGTCGTCGCGGCGGCGGACCGGGAAATCTTCGTCGGCGGCAACGTGGGACCGACCGGGAAGATCATCGGGCAGTCCGCGACGTACGACGAGGTGATGGCCTCGATGCTCGCGCAGATCCGCGCGCTCGTGCGCGCCGGGGTCGACGCGATCTGCGTGGAGACGATGCTGCAGTCGCTCGAGGGGCAGGTGGCGGTGGAGGCGGCCCGCGAGGTGTTCGCCGACGAGGGCGTGACCCTGCCGCTCTACACGACGTTCGCCTTCATGAACCGGCCGGCGGGCAGCGACGCGGCCTTCCGGACGTTCTTCGGCGACACCGTCCGCCACATCATGGAGGGCAACGAAGATCTGCTCGCGGAGCGTCCCTTCGTCGGCGCCCGGGCGCTCGCCGTCGACGTCGTCGGCGCCAACTGCACGATCGGCGTGGACGACGCGATCGCGGTCACGCGGGAGTTCACGCGGTATTTCGCGGAGCACGGCCTGACCGGCAAGGTCTTCGTGTCGGCCAAGCCGAACTCGCAGGTCATGGCGACCATGGCCTACGAGGATCCCGAGTTCGCCGCCTCGCGGTTCGAGCAGCTCGTCGGCGCCGGCGCCCACCTCGTCGGCTTTTGCTGCGGGTCGACGCCCGAGCACATCGCGGCGTCGGCGCGTCAGCGCCAGCGCCTCCTCGGCTTCTAGCCATGATCGATACCGCGCTGCCGGAGCCGTCTCGCCCGTGACAGCGGATATGGAAAATATATGATGCGTCGAGGAACCGACAGAGGAGGACGGCCATGAGCGAGCTGAAGCCCCGGGAACGATTCGCCCGCGCGATCCGGCGGGAGAAGGTCGACCGCGTGCCGACGCTGTACCGCTTCAAGAAGGAATCGAAGGAGAAGGTGGCGCGCGTCTTCGGCATTCACAACACGGGGACCGGGATGAAGCACGATCCATCCCTGGAGCTCCGCCTCGGCAACGACGCCATCATGTACCAGATCGGCATCAACGCCGAGTTCTCGCACCATCCGATCGCGATCGGCGAGACCTGGTACAGCGACTTCAAAGTTGGCTATGGCAAGAGCGGCCTGCAGGGCATGACCGAGGCGCAGCACAAGGACTTCGAGAAGACGCAGGACTTCTGGGGACCGGCGAAGGTGGTGCCCGAAAACTTTCCGAAGCACCACCCCATCACCTCGATGGAGGATTTGAAAAACTACACGTGGCCGGATCCCGCGAACCCTCGGCTGCTCGACCCGATCAGGGAGGTCTGCAAGCAGTGGCAGGGCGACTACTTCATCATGGTCGACCTGTCGTCGACCCTGATCGAGGCGGCCTACGCGCACCTGGTCGGCACGCAGAACTTCTTCCTGTATCTCTACGACGAGCCGGAGCTGATCGCCGGCGTCCTCGACGGCCTGACCGAGTACTACGCGGCCCTCGGCAAGCACGTGGCGGCCCTCGGCGTCGACATGATCCGCGTGGGCGACGACATCGGCTCGCAGCAGGGGATGATGTTCGACCCCGCCGTGTGGCGTGAGCTGGCCAAGCCACGCTTCGCGTACATGTTCGAGCAGTTCAAGAAGGTCAACCGGGACGTCTACCTCAAGTTCCACTCGTGCGGTGACTATTCCCAGATCATGCAGGACGAGGTCGATCTCGGTGTGAATCTGACGGGCCTCATGCAGCCGGTGGGTGGCAACCAGGATCAACCGACCATGAAGAAGAAGTTCGGCGACAAGATCGCGATGATCGGCGGCCTCGACGTCCAGCGCCTGCTCCCGCGCGGCCAGGTCGAGGAGGTGCGCGAGGGCGTCCTCAACGTCATGAAGAACCTCGCCGTGGGTGGCGGGTACATCTTCTCGCCGGCGCACTACATCCTCGCCGACGTTCCGGTGCAGAACATCTGGGCCATGATCGAAGCCGTGAAGGACTACGGCGTCTACGGCAAGTACCCGCTCAACTAGGAGAGCGCAGGCATGGGAACCGTACCGACGCTCCAGATTCCCGACGGGTGGCCGTCGCGCGTGCCCGCGGGCTGGGACTGGAACGATCTGTGGGTGGCGGTGGAGAAGGGCAAGCACAAGATCTCCCACGAGCTCGTCCAGAAGGCGATCGACGCCGGCATCCATCCGAAGACGATCCTGGACGACGGGCTCTTCCCCGGCTTCAACATCCAGGGCGAGCGGTTCAGCGAGCAGATCATCTTCATCCCCGAGATGCTGATCACGGCGCGGGCGATGAAGGCCGGGCTCGCGCTCATCCGGCCCCTGCTGGCGGCGGCGGCGGAGAAGCCGGTCGGGACGTTCGTCATCGGGACCGTGCTCGGCGACATGCACGACATCGGGCAGACCATCGTCACGATCATGCTCGAGAACGCCGGCTTTCGCGTCATCAACCTCGGCACGGACACGCACCCGGACAAGTTCATCGACGCCGCGAGGCGGGAGAAGGCCGACCTCGTCGGCTTCTCGGCGCTGCTGTCGACCACGATCTACTACCAGAAGGTCACGATCGAGGAGTTCGCGAAGGCGGGGCTGAGAGCCAAGGTCAAGATTCTGGTCGGCGGCGCGCCCACCAGCCAGCAATGGGCCGACGAGATCGGCGCCGACGGTTGGGGCAAGGACGCCATGCTGGCCGTGCGGCTCGCCAAGCGGCTCGTGAAGGAGCCGCGAGAAGGGTGGGAGTAGCCATGGACTTCGTGGCGGTCGCGCGTCTGCATGAGATTCCGACGGGGGCGGCGCGGCTCTTCGAACACAGGGGATTCAGCGTGCTCCTGGCGCGCGTCGGCGATGCGGTGTTCGCGCTCCAGGCCGCGTGCCCGCACAAGGGCTGCGACTGGAACGGCGCCAGGCTCGAGGGGGAGATCCTGACCTGCCCGCGCTGTCGCTTCCGGTACTCGGCGCGAACGGGACTGAATCCCCTCACCACGGCGTGTCACGTCAACCAGTCGACGGCGGAGTACCACTACCGCAACTTCCCGGAAGGCAAGGCGGAGACGTACGACGTGCGCCTCGACGCCGGCGCGGTGGCGGTGGCCACGTCGCCGAGACCCTTCCGCAAGATCGTCGTCTGATGAGCCGACCGCTGACCGTCACCTTCGAGCCCGCCGGCCGGGCGCTGTCCGTCGCGGCCGGGCAGACGTTCCTGCGCGCCGCGCAGGACGCCGGCATCGACGTGATGGCGACGTGCGGGGGCCGGGGCCGCTGCCACAGCTGCCGCATCAAGATCGTCAGGGGCAGCGTGCCGCCTCCGACGATCATGGATACGGTGCAGCTCGGTCACGACGAGGTCCGGGAAGGCTTCCGCCTGTCGTGCCAGACGGCGATCTCCTCGGACTGCAGCGTGATGGTGGTGCCGGCCATCACGGAGGGGGGGCACCAGATCCTCTCGTGCACCCACGTCTTCCGCGAGACCACGAAGCTCGACTCGGGCGTCGAGAAGCGGCTGATCAAGGCCAGCCTCCCCACCGAAGAGCATCACCAGACCTCCGACGTCGAGGAGATTCTCACCGCGCTCGGCGGTGGCGTCAGCCCGGACGTCCCGCTCGATCTTCTTCGGCGGATCCCGCATCTCATCCGGGACGCCGACGGCGCCCTCACGGTCACGACGTTCAACAAGCGAATCGTCGACATCGAATCGGGCGATACGACCATGCACCGGTACGGCATGGCGTTCGATATCGGCACCACCAGCATCGTCGGGTTCCTCATCGACCTGGCGACGGGCGAACAGCTCGCCGCCGTCGGCAGCATCAACCCGCAGGCGGTGTACGGCGGCGATCTCATGTCGCGGATCGCCTTCGCCCAGTTCAACGCCGAAGCGCTGAAGAAGCTGCAGACGCGCGTGCTGGCCGCGATCAACGGCTTCGTCAAGGAGGCGTGCGACAAGGCCGGCGTCGCCCCCGACCACGTCTACAAGGTCGTGATCGTCGGCAACACGTGCATGCACCATATCTTCCTCGGCATCGACCCGACCCACGTGGGCCTGGCGCCGTACGCGCCATCCGTCCGCACGGCGATCTCCCTCACGGCCCACGAGCTCCTCGTGCGGGTCAACCCGAACGCGGCGGTCTGCTTCCTGCCGATCGTGGCCGGCTTCGTCGGCGCCGACACGATGGCCGTCGTCCTCGCCACACGCATCTACGACAGTCCCCACATCCGGGTGGCCGTCGATATCGGCACCAACGGCGAGGTCGTGATGGGCTCCCGCCGCAAACTCATGGCGTGCTCGGCGCCCGCCGGCCCCGCGCTCGAGGGGGCGCAGATCAAGCATGGGATGCGCGGTGCGCTGGGGGCCATCGAGAAGGTCGAGATCGGCGACGACGTCGTATGCGGCGTGATCGGGGGCGTCCCGCCCATCGGCATCTGCGGGTCGGGCCTGATCGACGCCGTCGCCAAGATGCTGGACGCCAAGCTGCTCGAACCCTCCGGCCTTCTGCGGACCGAGGAGCGCGACGGGCTCCCGCCCGCGCTGCGCGATCGCCTCGTCGAACGCGACGGCGAGCGGCAGTTCGTCCTCGCCTGGGCCTCGGAGTCCGGCAACGGTCAGGACATCACGATCAGCCAGCAGGACGTCCGCCAGCTCCAGCTCGCCAAGGGCGCCATCTACTCCGGCATCCTGATGCTCAAGAAGGTGATGGGCGTGCAGGACGGCCAGATCAAGGAACTGATGCTCGCGGGGGGCTTCGGCAACTACATCAACATCGAGAGCGCGGTGCGGATCCACCTGCTCCCCGAGCTGCCGGTCGAGCGGATCCGATACGTGGGGAACGCCGCCGCCCTCGGCGCCCAGATGGCGCTGCTCTCGGAAACCGAGCGGAACCGCGCGATCGGCCTGGCGCGGTCCATCGAGCACGTATCGCTCGCGGCGCGTCCGGACTTCCAGGACATCTTCATCGAGGCGATCTGCTTCCCGGGCGACGAGGCGGCCGACATGCTGCTGTCCGGAGACGGATGATGCTCGTCAACCCGATCTGCGGCTTCCTCGGTTCCGGCAAGACGACGCTGATGCGCCGGATCATCAGCGAGCGGGGGAGCCGCGAGGCGATGGCGGTCATCGTGAACGAGTTCGGTGACGTCGGGATCGACGGCGCCATTCTGTCGGGGCAGAACGTCGACATGGTGGAGATCAGCGCCGGCTGTCTCTGCTGCACGCTGAAGGGGTCGCTGGTCAGCGCGCTCGAGGAGCTGCGCGACAAGAAGGGCGCGACGCGCGTGGTCATCGAGGCGACCGGCGTGGCCCAGCCCGGCGAGATGCTCGAGGTGCTCGGTGACCCGGCCCTGAAAGGCTCGGTGGAGGTCGGGCCGATGGTCACGGTCGTGGACACCGCGAAGTTCACGGCGCTCCGACGCGTCCTCGGCACCTTCTACACGGAGCAGGTCCGGCGGGCGGACGTGCTGCTCCTGAACAAGACGGACCTCGCGAAGCCGGAGCAGCTCGAGGCGGTCCGGCGCGAGGTCGCGGTGCTGAACCCGCGGGCGACCGTCGTCATGACGGAGCGCTGCGACGTGGAGCTGGCCATGATCCTGGACCGGGGAAAGGCGCCCGAGCCGAGCGCGCTCGAGCAGGGGCTCGCCTCGCCGGCGCCGGCGGCGTCGTTCGTGTCGTTCGTGGTCCCGGCACCCTTCGACACCGAGCGGGCGAAGGTCGAGCGGTTCTTCGGCGGCCTGGCGCCCGAGATCGTGCGGGCGAAGGGGTTCCTCACCGTCGGCGGCCAGGTCTGCACGGTGCAATTCGCCGCCGGCCAGCTCGAGATCACGCCGGCGTCGAACGCCCGGGCGCTCAGCCTCGTCTTCATCGCGAGTGGCGAGCTCGACCGGGCGCTGGTCCGCCAGGGCCTGGAGGCGGCGAAGCGCGGATGAAGATCAAGGCGCATGCCTCGCTCACCGAGAAGGCGTACCGGACGCTCGTGGACAAGATCGTCACGCTCGAGCTGACGCCGGGCTCCGTGCTGACGGAGAGCGACCTGATGCGCGAGATGAGGATCGGCCGCACGCCGATCCGCGAGGCGATCCAGCGCCTGATCGTCGAGGGGCTCGTCACCCATCTCCACCACCGCGGCATGCTCGTCGCCGACATCCGGGCCGAGGAGGTCCAGCAGATCAACGAGTTCCGCGCGCAGGTGGAAGGGTACGCGGCGCGGCTCGCGGCCACGCGGATGACCCCATCGGAGATCCAGGAGCTGCAGCGCATCCACGCCGGCCTCGATCGATCGATGGCGGACATGGATACCGATACCTTCGTCGCGCAGGACCGGCTCTTTCACGAGCTGCTCGCGCGCGGCGCCAAGAACCGATACCTGGAGGCGACACTGCTGCGCCTCTACAACCTGCACCTCCGGCTCTGGTACTACCTCTACAAGAAGCAGGGGGGATTGCGGGAAACGGTGCACGAGCACCAGGAAGTGATCGAGGCGCTGGTGCGGCGCGATCCCGAGGAATCCGAGCTGGCGATGCGGGGCTACGTCATGCGGCTCGCGCGTCAGATCAAAGACATCATCTAGACGGGAGACAGTGATGGGCAAGAAGACGATGACGTCGCGCGAGCGCGTCCGCCGCGCCGTACTGTTGCAGGAGCCCGACCGGGTTCCGCGCGACATCTGGATCACGCAGGATTCGTACGTCGCGCTGCGGCGGGAGCTCGGCCTGTCCCCGGTGGTGTCCAAGCCCTGGGACTGGCAGAACACGCCGAACGCGATCCGACCGGGGGCCACCACGTGGTCGACCGACGCCCGGGTGCAGCTCGACGTCGCGGAGAAGCTCGACCTCGACATCATCCGGCGCTCCGGCTACCCGACGAATGGCGGCCGCGGGTTCGTCTATCGGGCCGAGGACGAGCTCTACACCGACGAGTGGGGCGTGCCGCATCATCGCGCCGAGTTCGAGACCGGCTACGGCGGCGCACACTTCGAGATCCGGATCTACCCGCTCGCGGAAGCGACCGTCAAGGATCTCGACGACTACCCGTGGCCGGACCCACACGATCCGTCGTTCCTCGGCGACCTGCCGGAGGACATTCCGCGGATCTACAAGGACACCCCGTACGCGATCCTCGGACAGTTCGGCCGCGGCGGCATCTACGAGCAGGCGAAGTACCTGCGCGGCTTCGAGCAGATCTTCATCGACATGGCGATCGATCAGGAGTTCGTGCACGCGCTCTTCGAGAAGCTGCTCGCGGTCGAGCTCGAGATGAACCGCGTCGGGATCCACGCCGTCGGCAAGTACCTGTCGATTCTCCGCCTCTCCCCCGAGGATCTGGGCACGCAGACGAGCACCCTCGTCTCGCCGCAGATCCACGAGGAGGTGGTGCGGCCCTACTACAAGCGGCGGTTCCATGAAGTACGGAAGATGCTGGACGAGGTGGGCAACCGCGACTGCAAGATCATGTATCACTCGTGCGGCGCCGCCTACCCGATGATGCCGGGCCTCGTCGAGGACGGCATGGAGATCTTCGACCCGCTGCAGCCCGTGGAGGTCATCTCCGAGCCCTGGCGGCTCAAGAAGGACTTCGGCAGCCGGATCGCGTTCCTCGGCGGCATCAACGTGCAGTCGACGCTGCCGCGTGGCACGCCCGAAGACGTGCGTCAGGAAGTCCGCCAGCGCATCAAGGAGATGGCGCCCGGGGGCGGCTACATCCTGTCCCCGGCGCATCGGATGCTGCCCGACATCTCGTTCCGGAACATCAAGGCCATGTACGACGCGGGCGAGGAATTCGGCTATTACCCCATCAACCTGTGAGCGACGACACCATGGATGACAGAACGCTGCTCGAGAAGCTGGCCTTCAGGGTCATCAAGGGCCAGGTGAAGGACGGCGTCGCGCTGACGCAGCAAGGCATCGACCAGGGCATCAACGCGCATCTCGTCATCAACGAGGGGCTGGTCCCCGGCATGGACGTCGTCGGCGAGCTGTTCCGCACGAACCAGTACTTCATTCCCGAAGTGCTGCTCGCCGCCCGCACGATGAACGGGTCGATGGCGCTGCTGAAGCCCCTCATCGTCGGCTCGATCACCGAGACGGTCGGCGTGGCGGTCGTCGGCACGGTCAAGGGCGACATCCACGACATCGGCAAGAACCTCGTGTGCATGCTGCTCGAGGCTGCGCAGTTCAGGGTGCACAACATCGGCGTGAACAACACGCCCGAGAAGATCCTGGAGCAGGCCGAGCAGCACGGCGCGGACATCGTCGGGCTGTCGGCGCTCCTGTCCGTCACCATGCCGAACATCGGAAAGACGGTCGAGCACTTCGAGAAGATGGGCGTGCGGAACAAGTACAAGATCATCTGCGGCGGCGCGCCCGTCACCGCGAAGTTCGCGAAGGAGTGCGGGACCGATGCCTACGGCGCCAACGCCCCCGAGGCCGTCAAGATCTGCCGCCAGTGGATCGAAGACAAGCGCGCGTCCGCCGCATCCTGATCCATCCCCAAGGAGACCCGCCGGATGAAGAGCGACATCGAGATCGCCCACGAGGCGAAGCTTCAACCCGTGCAGGCGATCGCCGAAGGGCTCGGCCTCGCGAACGGGGACCTCGAGCTCTACGGCAGCTACAAGGCCAAGGTCCGCATGGAGACCATCGAGCGCCTGCAGCCCGGACCCGACGGCGCGCTGGTGCTGGTCACCGCCATGACGCCGACGCCCGCCGGCGAAGGCAAGTCGACGACCACGGTGGGGCTCGGCGACGCGTTCCGCCACCTCGGCAAGCGCTCGATCGTGGCGATTCGCGAGCCGTCGCTCGGTCCGTGTTTCGGCATCAAGGGGGGCGCGGCCGGGGGCGGCTACGCGCAGGTGATGCCGATGGAGGACATCAACCTCCACTTCACGGGTGACTTCCACGCCGTCACGTCGGCGCACAATCTCCTGTCCGCCATGCTCGACAATCACCTCTTCCAGGGCAACGGCCTCGGCCTCGACGCGCGCCGGGTGGTGTGGAAGCGCGTGCTGGACATGAACGATCGCGCGCTCCGCAGCGTCGTCGTCGGCCTCGGCGGGCCGGTCAACGGCATCCCGCGCGAGTCCGGCTTCGAGATCACGGTCGCCTCCGAGATCATGGCGATCCTGTGCCTCTCGCGGGACCTCAAGGATCTCAAGGCCCGCATCGGCCGCATCGTCGTCGGGGAGCGCGCGGACGGCTCCTTCGTCACGGCGGCGGAGCTCGGGGCCGCGGGAGCCCTGACGGTGCTGCTGAAGGACGCGATCAAGCCCAACCTCGTGCAGACCCTGGAGGGGACCCCGGCGTTCGTCCACGGCGGCCCCTTCGCGAACATCGCCCACGGCTGCAACAGCCTCATGGCGACCCGCCTGGCGCTGAAGCTCGGCGAGATCGTCGTGACCGAGGCCGGGTTCGCCAGCGATCTGGGCGCCGAAAAGTTCTTCGACATCAAGTGCCGTGCGGGCGGGCTGACGCCGTCGGCGGCGGTGATCGTCGCCACCGTGCGGGCGTTGAAGATGCACGGCGGCGTGAAGCGGGACGACCTCGGCGCCGAGAATGCCGCCGCGGTCCGCGCGGGGCTGGAGAACCTCGAGAAGCACGTCGAGAACATCCGGCGGTTCGGCGTCCCCGCCGTCGTCGCGCTGAACCACTTCACCGCGGATACCAGGGCCGAGGTCGACGTCGTGCTGGCCGCGTGCGACAGGATGCAGGTGCCGGCGCGGATCTCGCGCGTCTGGGAGCGGGGCGGCGCGGGTGGCACGGAGGTGGCGCAGGCGGTGCTCGATGCCATGAACGACGGCCGGCGCTCGACGTTCCGGCCCTTGTATCCGGAGAGCCTGCCGCTGGCCGGGAAGATCGAGACGATCGCCACGACGCTGTACGGCGCCGACGGGGTCACCTTCGTGCCGGCGGCGGCGACCAAGCTGGCGCGGTACGAGTCGCTCGGATACGCGAGCCTGCCGGTGTGCATGGCGAAGACCCAGAACTCGCTGTCCGACGACCCCAGGAAGCTTGGGCGCCCGCGCAACTTCACGGTCACGGTGCGCGACGCCAAGCTCTGCGCCGGCGCGGGGTTCGTGGTGGCGTACGCGGGGGACATCATGACGATGCCGGGGTTACCGAAGAAGCCGGCCGCCGAGAGCATCGACCTGGACGACGCCGGCAACGTCGTCGGCCTTTTCTGAGGGCGCGCCAGTGGCCACGTACCAGATCCTCTACTGGAAGGACATTCCGTCGGTCGTGGAGGCCCACGCGGGCGGCGAGAGCGCGAAGATTCAGCTGAGCGACCGCTTCCAGATGCTCATCGACGCCGTCGCCATGCGTCTCGGCCTGGCCGGGACCGACGAGTACCTCGAGCAGTGGGAGCACGGTGACGAGGTGGACCGGCCGGGCACGGCGCGCGAGGTCGCCGACGCGGTGGCCAAGGAGCTGGAGGGCCGCTTTGCCGAGTTCCGCGACCGTGGGCTCGGTCAGGCGTAGATGGCCGGCCCGCTGATCGAGTGCGTGCCCAACGTGAGTGAGGGTCGGGATCAGCGGGTCATCCGGCTGCTCGCCGAGGCGGTGCGGCAGGGGGGGGCGGATCTCATCGACGTTCACAGCGACGTCGACCATCATCGCTCGGTCTTCACCATCATCGGCACGCCGGAGCTCGTCGAGGCCTCCGCGCTCGCCCTCGCGCGGCTCAGCGTCCAGCTCGTCGACCTGACGAAGCACCGCGGTGTCCATCCTCGGGTCGGCGCCATCGACGTCATCCCCTTCGTGCCGTTGCAGCGGGCGACCATGCGGGACGCGATCGCGGCGGCGCACCGTCTGGGGCTCGTCTTCGCCGGCGCGTGCGATGTGCCCGTGTTCTTCTACGGCGAAGCGGCGGCCCGCCGCGACCGGCGCGAGCTTCCGGCGGTGCGCAAGGGCGGGTTCGAGCAGCTTGCGGAGCGGCTGTGCGCTCCCGCGTGGCGGCCCGACGCGGGCCCGTCGGCGCCACACCCGACCGCCGGGGCCACGCTCGTGGGCGCGCGCCGCCCGCTCGTGGCGTTCAACGCCGTCCTCGACTCCGAGGACCTCGCGGTGGCCAACGCCGTCGCGCGCGCCATCCGGGAATCGTCCGGCGGACTGCCCGCGGTGCGGGCCATGGGACTGTTGCTTGCGAGCCGTGGGCTCGCCCAGGTATCGATGAACCTGCTCGACTATCGCCTGACGACCCCGCTCGCCGTGGCACGACGGATCGAGGCGGAAGCGCGGACGCTGGGCGTCCGGGTGCGCGAGTACGAGCTGGTGGGGTGCGCGTCGGCCGAGGCGTTCGAGGCGTGGCCCGACACGCTCGCCCCCGTCGCCGGGCTCAAGCCGACGCAGCTGCTCGACCCGTGGGTCTTCGCCTGGGCATCATGAGAACGGAGCCGGGTCAGTGGCTCTGCATCGATGGCCTCGAGGCGTCGTGCACGATCGGCGTCACCGAGCGCGAGCGGTCGAGCCCGCAACGCCTCCTCGTCAACGTGCGCCTGGCCGTCGACTTCTCGGCGGTCAGCGCGTCGGACGCGATCGGCGACACGGTGGACTACCGCCTGGTGTCCCGTCGGGTCGTCGCCGAGATCGAGAAATCGAGCGTTCAGCTCGTCGAGACGCTGGCGGCGCACCTCGCGCGAACGATCTTCGCGGAGTTCCCGAAGATCCAGGGGGTCGCGATCGAGGTCTGGAAGGTCGGCGCGCTCTCCGGGGCGAAGCGGGTCGGCGCGGCGATCGTCACAACTCGCGCCACCCGGGGAGACGAGCCCTGAGCTCGTGATGCAGGCGACGTGGCAGCGGGGTGCCGAGCTGCTGCGCGCGCGCATCGTGACGACCGCCCACGCCGTCGGCGATGCGTTCCCACGACATGCGGATCCCCCGACGGGTCAATGGACGACGTCGACCGACGGCGACTGGAGCGGCGGGTACTGGATCGGCCTGTGCTGGCTGGCCGCCTCGCCGCGCGGGGACGATCCGTACCTCGGCTGGGCCCGCCGGTGGGGCGGGCGGTTGCGCCGGCGCGTGACCTCACCCACGGTCTTCCGTGGCGGGCTCTTCTACTACGGCGCCGCGCTCGGCGCGCTGCTCCACCTGGACGCGAATGCGCGGGCCGACGCCATCGCCGCGGCGGAGGCGCTGGCCGCGACGTTCGACACGCGCGCCGCGGTCGTCCCGCTGACCCCGGCTGACGCGGCGCTCGACGTCGGCTCCGTCGAGACACGCATCGACACCCTGCCGGGCATCGCGCTCCTGCCGTGGGCCGCCCGCGAGGCGGCGAGGCCGGAGTGGCGCGACATCGCCGTCATGCATGCCCGTCGCCACGTCGAGCTGTGCGTCCGTGCCGAAGGCTCGGTGTCGCAGGCGGCGTCGCTGGACGCGGCCACGGGGACGGCGACCCGGCGGTATTGTCGGGACGGCGTGCACGCCGGGAGCACCTGGGCGCGCGCACAGGCCTGGGCGATCCTGGGATACACGCTCATGTACCAGTGGACGGGCGAGCCCGAATTCCTCGACGTCGCGGAGCGCACGGCCGACTGGTGGCTGCTCCACGGCTCGCACGACCACGTGGCCTTCTGGGATTTCGACGATCCGGCGTCGTTCAATGCGACGCGCGACACCGCGGCGACCGCCATCGTGGCGGCGGCGCTGCTGAAGCTGGCCGCGCTCACCGCGGACGACGCCCGGCGCTTGAGATACCGGAGGGAGGCTGAGGCGAGCGCGACCGCGCTGGTCGAGCGCTATCTCGATCAGCGCGGCGTCCTCTCGCATGGATGTGACGACAGGCGAGGGCGGGTGGCGACCAAGAACGAGCTCATCTGGGGGTCCTACCATCTCCTCGAGGCGCTCGAGGTGCTCTGCGGCCGGCTCGCGCCGACCGCGATCTGAGGATCAGGGTCGAGCCGTCGAC
The DNA here is from genome assembly GCA_041496385.1 of Methylomirabilia bacterium. Taxonomy (GTDB): domain Bacteria; phylum Methylomirabilota; class Methylomirabilia; order Rokubacteriales; family CSP1-6; genus AR19. The sequence goes on from JBGQEL010000051.1 coordinate 15,082, forward strand.
GGGGGCGTGGCGGGCTTGAGCGTGCAGGCACACGACGTGGCGATCAGGCCGGCGACCCCAAGACAGGCGAACGCCCAGCCCCAGTTCGTCGGCGTGCCGCCGCCCCGGTTCGTGGCGTCGAGCACGACGCCGAAGGCGAGCGGGGCGAACGCGCCCGCGCCGAAGCCGACGAGGGATCGCAGCGCGAGCGCCGAGCCGAGGTACGCGGGCTTCACCGCTTCCGTGAGCGCGGCCGAGAGCACCGGCGAATCGCCGACCGCGGCGAAGCCGTAGATCGCCCCGACGCTGACCACGACCGCCGTCGGCCAGGCGAGCAGCCAGCCGAACGTGAAGGAGCAGGCCGTGCTGATCGCCGCCAGGCCGACGAGCAGCGCCCGGCGTCCCAGCCGGTCGGACAGGCGGCCCATCGAGGACGAGGCGAGGAGCCCCGTGACGTGGAACGACGCCGAGAGGTTGGCGCCGAGCGCCACCGCACCTGCGCCGCGGGCGCCAGAGACGGCAAGGCTGGCCGTGACGAACGCCGGAGCCCAGGACCACATCCCGATGGCCTCGAAGCTATGGAACATGTAGCCGACGATCAGCCGCATCGCCTGCGGGTTCCTCAGCACCTCGGTGCCGAAGCGCAGGTCCTGGCTGCGCGGGTGGACGACGTTGGGTGTCGTCCGCAGCGCGAGCCACGCGATGACGACGGCGATCACGGGGCCGGCACCGGTCGCGAGAAAGGCGAGGGGATAGCCACCGAGGGGCAGCATGAGACCCGAGACGAGCAGCGAGAACGCGTAGCCCAGCGACGCACTGGCGATCAGCCACCCCACGGCCCCGCCGCGGCGCTCGGCGTGATAGCGGTCGGCGAGCAGCATGATCGCCGTGGTGTAGGTGCCCCCCATCGACAGCGCCACAAGCGTGTAGAGCAGGAGCCCGGACAGGTAGGAGCGCGCGAACAGCGCGAAGATCAGGGACGTCGCCGCGCCGAGGACGGCGGAGAGCAGGAACACCCGGCGTGCGCCGACCCGATCGGCCAGCGACGAGAAGCCCATCAGCGAGACCGCGTAGCCGACTTGAAAGGCCGTCGAGATCGAGCCGGCCGCGGTCGCCGACATGTCCCACTCCACCCGGAGCACCGGCAGACAGGCCGCGTAGGTCATGAAGGTGAACGTCATGAAGGTCCGGGCCGTGCAGAGGGACAGCAACCACCCATCGACGCCGCGACGGTCGAGCATCGCCGGGGAGATTGTAATTGACGCACCCCGGCGACGGGACTAGTGTTTTCCCTCGATGCCAATTCGGTCAACGCGAGGTCGCACCATGGCGAAGGCGCTCCAAAGGGACGAGCCGATCGAAGCCCTCTTGAAAGAGGGGCGGAAGTTTTTTCCGCCGAAGGCCTTCACGAAGGCCGCGCGCGTCAAGACGACCCGTCTCTACCAGGAAGCTCGGCGCGACCCCGTGCGGTTCTGGGAGCGCGAGGCGAGGGAGCTCGAGTGGATCAAGCCCTGGAAGCGGGCGCTCGACTGGAAGCTGCCGAACGCGAAGTGGTTCGTCGGCGGCCAGCTCAATGCCTCCGCCAACTGTCTCGATCGCCACGTCCAGGGCGCGCGGCGCACGAAGGCCGCGCTCATCTGGGAGGGCGAGCCGGGCGACAGCCGGGTCCTGACCTACTGGGACCTCTATCGCGAGGTCAACCGCTTTGCGGCCGCGCTGCGCAAGCGGGGGGTGAAGAAGGGCGACATCGTCACCGTCTACATGCCGATGATCCCCGAGGTGGTCGTCGCGATCCTCGCGTGCGCCCGCATCGGCGCTCCACACTCGGTGGTCTTCGCGGGCTTCTCGCCGGAATCGCTGCGCGACCGCATCAACGACGCGAAGTCGCGCGTCCTCATCACGGCGGACGGCGGCTATCGGCGCGGCGGCGTCGTCCCGCTCAAGCTGAACGTGGATGAAGCGCTCCTGCAGTGTCCGACCGTCAAGACCGTGATCGTCGCCCGCCGCACCAAGCAGGACGTGCCGTGGACCGAGGGCCGGGACGTCTGGTGGGACGACTTCATCCGGGACGCGCCGGCGCACTGCACGCCCGAGCGCATGGACGCGGAGGACATGCTCTACCTCCTCTACACGTCCGGCTCCACGGGAAAGCCGAAGGGCATCGTCCACACGACCGGGGGCTACCTGACGGGCGTCACCACTACCATGAAGTACATCTTCGACCTGCGCGAAGGCGACACGTTCTGGTGCACGGCCGACATCGGCTGGGTCACCGGGCACTCGTACATCATCTACGGTCCGCTCTCGAACGGGGCCTCGGTGGTCATGTACGAGGGGACGCCCGACTTCCCCGACAAGGATCGGTTCTGGCGCATCATCGAAAAATACGGCGTCACGATCCTCTACACGGCGCCCACCGCGATCCGGACGTTCGTGCGCTGGGGCGAGGAGTATCCCAGGCGCTGCGACCTGTCCTCGCTACGCCTGCTCGGCAGCGTGGGCGAGCCGATCAACCCCGAGGCATGGGTGTGGTACTGGAAGGTCATCGGCGGCGGGCGCTGCCCGGTCGTCGACACGTGGTGGCAGACGGAGACCGGCCACATCCTCATCACGCCGCTGCCGGGCGTGACGGTCTGCAAGCCGGGTTCGGCGACGCTGCCGTTCCCCGGCATCGAACCGGATGTCGTGAACGACAGGGGCGAGCCGGCGCAGGCCGGATACCTCGTGCTGAAACGGCCGTGGCCGGGGATGCTGCGCGGCATCTACGGCGATCCCGAGCGGTTCAAGGAGACGTACTGGAGCCAGATCCCGGGAGTCTATTTCACCGGCGACGGCGCCAAGCGCGACAAGGACGGCTACTTCTGGCTCCTCGGGCGCATCGACGACGTCATGAACGTCTCCGGACACCGCGTGTCGACGATGGAGGTGGAATCGGCCCTCGTCGAGCACCCGACGGTCGCCGAGGCGGCGGTCATCGGCAAGTCGCACGAGATCAAGGGCCAGGCGATCTCGGCCTTCGTCACCCTGAAACAAGGACACACGATGACACCGGATCTGGAGAATCAGATCAAGGCGCACGTGGCGAAGAAGATCGGCGCGCTGGCGCGACCGGACGACATCATCTACGCGGCCGAGCTGCCGAAGACGCGAAGCGGCAAGATCATGCGCCGCCTGCTCCGCGACATCGCGGAAGGGCGCGCGCTCGGCGAGACGAGCACGCTGGCCGATCCGGCGGTCGTCGCGACGCTCAAGAAGGCGTACGAGGAGTAGCCGCGGCGGTCAGATCAGACTGGCCGTCGGACGCAGCCCGAGCGGCGTCGCGATCTTGTAGTACGACGCCAGAAAGCCCTCCCACCACTCGTGGCGCGCGCCGCCCTTGGCCACCTCGGCGAAGAGGTGAAGACTCTCGTCCTGCCACTGCTGGATGACGTCGAGGTTCTCGGGATCGTCGTCGATCAGGGCCTTGACGAGGACCCGCGCGTAGCTGATGTGGCGGGTCTCGTCGCGGAGTCGGGCCCGATGATTGACCGCCGAGAACACGTCGCCGCGCGCCTCGGCGCCGTCCGCTAGGACGGTGAAGGTCCCCGGCCCGGCCGCGCCCTCGGCCACGAAGTTGGCCTTGACGAGGATCTCGAGCGGGTCCTCCAGGGTCAGGACGTGCCGGAAGAAGCGGCACGTGGTCCCCGGCTGCTCCCACGCCGGCAGCCAATCGCGCTCGCGGACCCCCGCGCGCTCGAACACTTCGCGGTCCATCTCGAGGTGGCGTTGCTCGTCGGCCAGCTGGAACAAGCAGCACTTCTTGAGCTCCTCGCACGGGGCGTTGGCCGCGGCGGTGGCGATATAGTGCGTGGCGGCGAGCTCCGAGTAGTAGTTGTTCGCGAACTGCTCGACCGCGCGCTCGAGGTAGGTCCGGCTGACGGTCTTGTACTCGAGCGCCGCCTGGGGGATGGCGGCCCGTTCGGCGAGGTATCGTTCGCGCTCACGGGCCTGCAGGGCGATGTAGCGCTCCCAGGTCAGGTTCGCCGGGTCTCTGAAGCGACTGTGGTCCTTCAGCACGATGCGCATAGGCACCTGCTCCTCTCCGGAGTGGGTCCGCCCTCGGCCGCTACGCCACGGTAGGCCGCCCGGGGGCAGCGTGTCAACGGCGTCGGTCGGGATCCTCGGCATCACCCGCGAACGACCGGCCAGCGCCGGCGCGGGTCGAGCCCCAGCCGCCCGGCGATCCGCTCCCCCGCGGCGCTCGCCTCGTCGATCGCCTTACGGGAATCGATCCCGACCGCGCGGCCGGCGTCGTAGACGATGCGGCCGTCGACCAGGACGGTGCGGATGCTCCGTCCGTCCGCGCAGTAGACGAGATTGCGCACGACGTCGTGGCGGGGCACCCACTCCGGCGCGTCGAGATCGTAGATCGCGAGGTCGGCCTTCTTGCCGACCTCGATCGATCCGAGGACGTCGTCCCGGAGCACGGCGCGTGCGCCGTTCAGCGTGGCCATCTCGAGCGCCGTCTCCGCCGGCACCAGCGTGGGATCCATGCGCGCATCCTTGAAGAGCCCGGCGGTCAGGCCGGCGAGGCGGGCGTGGTCGAACGTGCCGCTGGACGACACGCCGTCGGCGCCGAGCGAGACCGTCACGCCGGCGGCGAGCATTTCAGGAATCTTCCCGATGCGCGTCGTGCCCTTGGCCAGCCGGAGGGCCGCCCCCGGGCAGAACGCGACCTTGGTGCCGCGCTCGGCCAGGATCTGGACCTCGCGATCGGTGACGGCCGTGCAGTGGGTCAGCAGGAGGTCGGGGCCCAGCACGCCGAGCCGGTCGAGGTGGGTGATCGGCCAGCAGCCCACGCGCGCTTCGAGGCCGCGCGCCTCCTCGATCGAGGACGCGATGTGAAACGCCATGCCGACGCCATGCCGCTCGGCCACCGCCCGGAGGCCGGCGAAGAGATCGTCCGAACAGTAGGACAGTCCGTAGACCGAGGCCCAGACGCGGATCCGCCCATCGGCGCTCTGCGTCCAGCGACCGAGGAGCGCGTCGACCTCGCCCAGCGCCGCCTCGGGTGAGGGAGACAGCACGCGCTCCCGCAGTGCGGGCGCCATCGCGTCCGACATCTCCTTCGGCATCCGATCGAACACCCCGCGGCCGAGCACCGCCCGCATGCCGCTCTCGGACACGGCCTGGGCGACCGCGTCGAGGTGACCGAGCGAGGTCAGCACGTTGACGTCCACGAAGCACGTCGTGCCGCTGCGAAGCATCTCCAGGCACGCGAGGCGGGCGGAGACGTACGCCTCCCCCTCCGTCAGCGCCGCGTAGAACGGCCGCGCGTAGGTCGCGGCCCAGGCGAAGGTCGCGAGATCGTCCGGGATGAGGCCGCGGCTGAGATGCTCGAACGTGTGGACGTGCGTGTTGACGTATCCGGGCAGCACGAGCCGCCCCCGGCCCTCCAGGACCGCCCCCCGCTCCCGGCAGGCGGCGAGATGCCTGGCGTCCATCGCCGGCGCCGGCCCGAGATCCGTGATCGAGCCCGCGTCGACGAGCAGCGAGTGATGCTCGAGGATGCGCCGGCGGGCGTCGAGCGTCAGGACATAGTCCGCGTCCCTGATCAGCAGCACGGCGCTACGGGCGGAGCACCTGGCACGCCACCGGCTTCGGCGTGCGGTCGGGCCCGTTCGTCGGGAAGACGTCCATGGGGCACGCCGAGAAGACGACGATCGTGTCGACCTCGGCCGTGAAGACCACGTAGTCGCCGGCCTGCACCGGCGGCGGCACGACGACGAGGGCCCCGTCCTGGCCGACCGGACAGTTCTCGAACGTGTTGAGCGGGCAGGGCGAGTGCGGTGCCTTCAGACCGAGCTCCGCCAGCGCGGCAACGAGGTTCTCGGCGCAGCTCGCGTGCTGCTCGAAGCCGAGCATCGCGTAGCGAACCGGATCGCAGGCGGCGCGGAGCGTGTCGTGCACGCCCGGGGAGGTGTCCTCGGTGATCGTCAGGAGCGGCCGGCGGCGATTCGAGAAGAGCTGGTCGCCCTTCCTGGGATTGACCCGGCCCAGCATCACCCGGGTGTGCTCCATCGACATGTGCTCGGCGAGATCGTGGGCGTTGAACGCCCAGGTGTCGACGACCTGGCTTCCGCGCGTGTTGATCAGCTTCACGCTCCAGCCAGTCGGTAGATCCACCGCCTTGCCCGCGCGGGCCGGCACCTCGATCGTCTCGGGGCTCATCGTCGTCTCCTCGTCTGTCTGGCCCGCCTCGGAGCGGCTCAGGCGAATCGTTGCAGGAACTGCCGGACGCGCGCCGTCGACGGGTTGTCGAAGAAGCGCTGGGGGGCCGCGGTCTCGATGACGGCTCCCTCGTCCATGAACAGGACCTCGTCGGCGGCCTCGCGCGCGAAGCCCATCTCGTGGGTCACCACGATCATCGTCTGGCCTTCGCGGGCCAGGTCGCGCATGACCGCGAGCACCTCCCCGACGAGCTCGGGATCGAGCGAGCTCGTCGGCTCGTCGAACAGCAGGACCTCGGGCTTCATGGCGAGCGCCCGGGCGATGGCGACCCGCTGCTTCTGGCCGCCCGACAGCCGGCTCGGATACGCGTCACGCTTGTCGCGGAGGCCGATCTTGTCGAGCAGCGCGTCGGCCTCGGCGACGACCTCGCCGCGAGGCCGCTGCTGGACGTGGATGGGGCTCTCCACGAGGTTCCCGAGCACGGTGAGGTGGGGCCAGAGGTTGAACTGCTGAAAGACCATCCCGATCCGCGTGCGCATACGCGCCAGCTCGCGGTCGGACATGGGCCGCTCGCGCCCCGCCGGCGTGCGCCGGAAGCCGACGCGCTCGCCCCGGAGGAAGACCGCGCCCTCGTCGGGGCGCTCGAGAAAGTTGATGCAGCGGAGGAGCGTCGACTTGCCGGAGCCGCTCGGCCCGAGCACGCAGAGCGTCCGCCCGGCGGCGACGTGCAGGCTCACGTCGCGGAGCACCCGCAGCGGTCCGAAGCTCTTGCCGAGTCCCCGGACGTCGACGACGTGGCCGGCGTGCCCGCGCGGCTCACTCATGGCCGCGCACCACCGCCACGCGCTCCATGCCACGGACGATCCACTCGATCGTGGAGCAGATGGTCCAGTAGAGCATCACCGCGACGAGCATCGTCTCGAACGGGACGAAGTAGATCGCCTGCACCTGATTCGCCATGAACGTGAGGTCGGGAATGGTGATGACCATGAGGAAGGCCGAGTTCTTCACGAGCGTGATCAGCTGGTTGCCGAGGACCGGACCGCTCGCGATCAGGATCTGCGGCAGGATGATCCGGCGGTACAGGCCGACCCCGGCGTACCCGTACGCGCGGCCCGCCTCCTCCTGCTCGCGCGGCAGGTGCGCCCAGGCGCCGCGGAGGATCTCGGCGAAGTAGGCCGTGTTGTACACGACCAGGGACGCCAGGCCGCACGTCCAGCTCGAGAAGCGCAGGTGCAGCGCGGGCAGGCAGTAGTACACGATGAAGAGCAGCATGAGAAACGGCAACGCGCGCAGCACGTCGACCGCGCCCTGCGCCGCGCGGCGCAGCGCGCTCCGCCGGGAGACGAGCAGCATCGACACGAAGACCGAGAGGACGAGCGACACGGCCCCCGAGAGCGCGCAGATCCAGACCGTGTTCAGGAACCCGGTGGTGAGCGGCTTCCATTCGCCCAGGACGACCGCGAAGTTGGCGATCACAGGCTGCCGTACCGCTCGACGATCCGCTGCTCCACGGACCGCTGGAGGCGGATCAGGCACATGACGACGACGACGTAGATCGCGGCCGCCGTCAGGAAGGGCCGGACGGGCTCGTAGGTGACGGTGGTCCAGCGCACCGCCACGCGCGTCAGGTCGACGACGCCGATGACCGCGACCGCCGGGCTGCCCTTGACGACGAGCGTCATCTCGTTGACGAGGCCGGGCAGGCTCGCCCGCCAGGCCTGCGGGAAGACGATCCGACGGAATGCGACGGCGCGCGTCATCCCCCCGGCGCGCGCGGCGTCGAGCTGGCCCCGGGGGAAGTCGAGCAGCGACGCGCGCCAGATCTCCGCCTGGAACACGGAGGTGTTGATCGAGATGATCATGATCGCCGCGACCAGCGGCGACAGGGACAGCCCGAAGCTCGGCAGCCCGAAGAAGATCAGGAGCGCCAGCGTCACCATGGGCGTGGCACGGACGACGCTCACGTAGACGGCGACCGCCGGCGAGACGACGGGCACGCCGCGCGCCCGGACGAGCGCGAGCGCGAGACCGAGGACCAACCCGACGGCGATGCCGGCGAGCGACACCGTGACGGTGGTGACGGTCCCCCTGGCGAGCTCGGACAGCAGCGGGCTCCAGGCCATGGCGGACGCTGCGCGGGCGGCCGGCCCGCGCCTATTCCGGCATCGGGCGGTTCCCCGGCAATTTCGCCTCCCACGGCAGGTCGGGGAACGACCGGCCGAGCCACTTCTCCTGGAGGCGGTAGAGATTGCCGTTCTTCCGCTGCTCGGTGAAGAACTGGTTGAGCAGGTCGCGCAGTTCCTTGTTGCCGCGCTTCACCGCCCACGCGTGGTAGCCGATCGGCACGACCGCCTGCCCCAGCTCGAACTCGCCCGGGCGCTTGCGCAGGACGTCCGAGATCGCGATCACGCTGTTGAGGACGTAGTCGATGCGTCCATTCGCCAGGTCCTGGTAGGCCTCGGGATAGGACGCGTAGAGCGACACCTTGCCGAGCTTGCCGCCGGTCTTTTGCAGCAGCGCGTCCACCTCGGGCAGCCGCTGGTGGATCGAGCTCCCCTGCTGGGTTCCGATCGTGAGCCCGGCCAGGTCCTTGATGGACTGGATGCGCGCATCGCCCTTGCGCTTCATATAATAGTGCGTGGCCTCGGCGATCGGCATGGCGAAGTAGAGCTGCTGGGCGCGCTGATCGCTGATCGTCGCCGCCGAGAGCGCGACGTCGAACTGGCCGCTGACGACCCCGGCGAGCAGCCCTTGCCAGGGCAGGATCTCCTGGCGGACCTGGAACGAGGCCCACTCCTTCAGCAGCTTGTAGAGGTCATGGTCGAGTCCGACGGGCTGACCGTCCTGCACGAACTCGAAGGGGGGGTAGTTGTCCTCCGTCGCGACGATCATGTGGCCGCGCTTCTTGATCTCCTCGAGCGACGCCGCGCTCGCCGGGCGGGCGACGGCGCCGAACAGAACCGTCACGCAGAGCAGCGCGGCCAGCGTCCCGTTGCGTGTCCCCTGACGTGTCATCGTCTTCACCTCGCTCATCATGGGGCGCCTCCTACCGGAGCCGCCACTCGTTGAACTGCTCCTGCACCTTGTCCAGATTGGGTCCCCACCAGTTGCCGTTGAGCAGGAACCCCTGCTTGAGATTGTCGGGATGGGAGGCCAGCAGCGGGCGCAGCTTCGGGTCGATGAGCGGCAGCGCCTTGCCGTTGGTCGGCGCGAACGCCGCGCCCGCGTACTTCACGAGGTCGGCCTGGCGGTTGGCCTGGATCGCGTAGTTGATGAACTTCATCGCGTTCTCGGCGTTCGGCGCGCCCTTCGCCACCGTCCACGCCTCGTAGTAGAAGCAGGCGCCCTGATAGGAGAAGCCGAAGGGCTGCCCCGCCAGCATCTCGGAGATGGTCCGGGTCCACGGCGTCATGGAGACCTCGCCGGACTTGAGGAGCACGCCCGGCTGCGGGAACTGCGACCACCACACCTTCACGTCGGCCTTGATGCGGTCGAGGCTCTTGAGCGCCCGCGGCACGTCGATCGGGTAGAGCTTGTCCATCGGCACGCCGTCGGCGATCAGCGCGATCTCCATGGTGATGCCGGGGAAGTTGTACATGCCCCGCGGCCCGGGGAACTTCTTGGGATCCCAGAAGTCCGTCCACGTCTGCGGCACCGGCTTCCCCGCAAACGCGTTGACGCCGTACGAGAGCCCCATCGCGATGACGATGTGGCCGACCGAGCGCTCCGACACGAGCTCGGGCACGACGTCCTTGGCGTTGACGATGTTGTAGTTGATGGGCGCGATGAGGTCGTCGCGCACGGCGGTGTAGAGGAGGCGGTTCGGCAGCGGCACCAGATCCCACTCCACGCGCTTGGACTGCACCTGCGCCTTGAGCTTGGCCAGGTCCACCCCGGTGGTCTGGATGACCTTGATGCCGGTCTCGCGCTCGAACGGCTCGAAGTACGCCTTGGTCTGGCCTTCCTGGTAGGTGCCGCCGAAGCCCACGAACACGAGCTCGTTGCCGGCCGCGCGGGCGCCCCGGATCACCGCGGGGAACGCTACTGCCGCCGCGCCCCCCGCCGCCACCGTCTTCACGAATTGCCTTCGATTCATCGTTATCCTCCTCATGAGGTGACCTGCACGATCAGCTCGACCTCGACGGACACGTTGGACGGCAGCGCCCGCAGCCCGATGGCCGAGCGGGCATGGCGACCGCGCTCCCCGAACACCTTCTCGAGGAGGTCGGAGGCGCCGTCGAGGACCTCCGACAGCCGCTCGTAGCCGTGGACGCAGTTGACGAAGCCCGTGACCTTCACGACACGCCGGACACGCCCGAGGTCGCCCACCAGCAGCTTGACGCAGGCGAGGCAGTTCAGCGCCGAGTCGCGCGCCGAGCGATACGCCTCCTCCGGAGTGACCTCGCGCCCGACCACGCCGACGTATCGCCGGACGCCGTCGAGGCGCGTCGTTTGCCCCGAGGTGAACACGAGATCCCCGGCGCGTGCCGCCGGCACGTAGTTGCCGACGGGCGTGGGCGGGCCCGGCAGGGCGAGGCCGAGCGCGGCCAGCCGCTCCTCGACGCCCATGGTCGCGCCGCGGGGCCCCTCGATCACGCGCGCCGCCGGACGAGCAAGAGAGGGGTCAGCACGACGAGGCTGGCCACGATGATCACGGTCGAGATGGCGGGCAGGATCGGCGTGATCTCGTAGAAGATGGCGTCCCAGACCTTCACCGGGAGCGTCTTGGCGCGCACGCCGCTGATGAAGAGCGTCACCACCACCTCGTCGAAGGAGACGTTGAACGCGAAGAGCGCGCTGCCGAAGACCGCCAGCCGGATCTGGGGGAAGGTGACGCGGGCGAACGTCGCGACGGGCCCGGCGCCGAGGCTCAGCGACGCCTCCTCGAGCGCGGGATCCACCCCGTGCAGCGCGCTGCCCACGAACACCACCACGAACGGAAACGCCAGCACGCTGTGGGCCAGCACGAGCCCGGCCACGGTGCCCACCAGCCCGGCCGCGGCGAACACGTAGTACACGGCGACGGCGAACACGATGCTGGGCACGATCCGCGGCGCGATGAGGGCCGCTTCCAGCAGGCGGCGGCTGCGGGTGGCCAGGCGCCGCAGCCCGAGCGCGGCCAGCGTGCCGAGCAGCGTGGCCACCACCATCACGCCGAGGGCCACCTGGACCGAGCGGCCGAGGGCGAGCATCCATTCGCGGCTGGCGAAGAAGCGCTGGTACTGCGTGAAGCCGGGCGTGGTCGGGATCAGCTCGAAGACCATCGACGCGCTGAGCGACATGGGGATGACGGTCAGCACGGGGACCACCAGGAACGCGAGCACCGAGCCGCCGGTGACGGCGAGCGCCGCGCGTGCGGCCAGCGGGCGCAGCCGGCGCCTCACGGCAGCCCCGCCGCGCGCGGCATCCGGCCTTCCAGCGTGCGGACGTAGATCGCGTAGAGCAGCAGCGTGCCGAGCAGCAGCGTGTTCGCGAGCGCGAACGCGAACGGCCAGTTCAGCACCTGGCGCACGCTGAACTCGATGAGGTTCGACACCATCATCTGCTTCGGTCCGCCGAGCAGCGCGGGGGTGATGAAGAATCCGAGCGAGACGATGAAGACCAGGAGGCCGCCGGCGGCGACGCCCGGCGCGCTGAGCGGCAGCGTGACGCGCCAGAACGTCTTCGCCGGATGGGCGCCGAGGCTGGCCGAGGCGTGCCGCAGCTCGGGGGGGATGGCCAGCAGCGCGCTCAGCACCGGGAAGATCATGTAGGGCAGGAGCATGTTGACCATGGCGATGAGCACGCCGAGCTCGTTGTACATGAGGTCGAGCGGCGCGCCGACGACTCCCCAGTCCAGGAGCAGGCGGTTCACGAGCCCGGTGCGCTGGAGCAGCACCATCCAGACGTAGTTGCGGACGAGGACGCTGAGGAAGAACGGCACGATCACGCAGAGCAGGAGCACCTGCCGGGTCCGCGGCTTCACGGAGGCCAGGAAATACGCGGCGGGGTAGCCGAGCAGCGCCGCGCCGATCGTCGTCAGCAGGCTGATCTTCAGCGTGATCCAGAAGACGCGGCCATAGACCGGCGTCCGCCACATGCGCTCGTAGAACTCCAGGGTGAAGCCGGGCGCGAAGACGCTGCCCCAGACCACGCGGACGAGCGGCAGCGCGAAGACGAGGAGCAGAAAGGCCAGCGGCGGGCCCAGCAGGACGACCCGCGCCAGGGTCGCGCGCCTCACCGTGGGCCCAGGACTGCGCGGGCGTCGGCGACGGCGGCCCCGCGCTCGAGCAGGAGGAGCGGGTTGAGGTCCAGCTCGGCGAGCGCCTCGACGTCGGCCATCAGCTCCCCGACCCTGACGATGACGTCCACCGCGGCGTCGACGTCGCGCGGCCCGCGGCCCCGCAGCGCGCCGAGCAGGCGATGGCCGTGGATCTCGCCGGTCATGGCGTGCGCCTCGGCGGCGTCGACGGGTGCCAGGCGGAAGGCGACGTCGGCGAGCGCCTCCACGTCCACGCCGCCCAGGCCGAACATCACGACCGGTCCGAACTGCGGATCGCGGAACGCGCCGACCACGCACTCGAGGCCCCCGGCGATCATCGGCGTGACCAGCACGCGCGCCGGCGCGATGCCGAGCTCGGCCGCGCGCGCCGCGAGGCGACGATACGCCTCGGCCGCCTGCCCGGGCACCACGTCGAGCAGCACCCCGCCGGCCTCGCTCTTGTGCAGCAGCTCGGGCGCGACGAGCTTGACGGCCAGCGATCCGCCCAGCTCGCGCGCGGCCGCGGCCGCCGCGTCGGCCGACGCGGCGAGGCGCGAGGCCGGCACCGCGACGCCGTACGCGGCCAGGAGCTCGCGCGCGTCGGGCTCGAGGAGCAGCCGCGGCGTCGTTGCGGTCGCGCGCGCCAGGACGGCGTTCACCCGCGCGCGATCCGGCGCCGACCGGCGGGC
>JBGQEL010000052.1:0-27305 GCA_041496385.1 Methylomirabilia bacterium
CCCACTCGCCCGATCGCCGCTCTTCGAGCGGCGGACGAGACTCGGGGGTCCCACTTCGCCGGCTGCGCGGGCACCGCCCGCGGCGCCACCCGTCCGGCCTCGGTATCGTCGTTCGTGAAGAGCCCGGGCTAGCCGATCATCTCGGGCTGCCGCGCGAGCGGGAGCACGGGCGAGGTCAGGATCACGGAGGCCTGGACGAGGAATCCGGCAGCGGCCGCGACGAGGCAGGCCTCAGCGCCGTAGACGCCTCCCACCAGCGCGCCGAGCGCGGCGCCGATGGGTCGCGCCCCGTAGCCCGCGATGTTGATCGCGGACACGCGGCCCAGGAGCGCGGCCGGGGTGACGCTCTGACGAAGCGTGGTGGTGCTGATCACCCAGACGATCGGGCCCACGCCCATCAGGAAGAAGCTGAGCCCCGCGAGCACGCCCGACGGCGTCCAGATCGTCAGGACCATGACGAGCGCGGCGGCGAGCCCGGCGATCGGTCCGATGGCGACGACGACGCCGAAGGGCAGGGTCCGCATGATCCGCGCGGCCAGCAACGCGCCGACGATCATGCCGACGCCGTAGACGGCGAGCGTGGCGCCGACGCCCCCGGCGGAGAGCCCGAGCCCGTGGATCGCGTAGGGCACGTAGACCGCCTGGAGCATGAAGAACGCGGTGTTGAAGACGACCTGCGTCAGAAAGACGGGCAGGAGCAGCGCGTGGCCGAACACGAAGCCCGCGCCCTCTCGGAGATCGTGCAGCGGATGGCGAGGCCGAAGCGCCGGCCGGGCCGGCTCGTGCAGACCGGCGAGCAGAAACACCGCGCAGGTCGACAGCGCCGCCGCGACGCCGAACGCGGGCGCGGCGCCGGTCCAGCCGACGAGCGCGCCGGCCAGCGCCGGGCCGGCGGTGAAGGCGACGGTGCGGGCAAGCTCGAGCCGCCCGTTCGCGGCGGCGAGCGCGTGGGCCGGCACGAGCACCGGCACGAGCGCCGGCGCGGCCACGCTGTAGGCGACGGTCCCGCACGCCCCGACGAAGCCCAGCAGCGCCAGCCGCGGCAGCGTCAGCAGCCCGAGGGCCGCGAGGGCGAGAATGCCCAGGAGCGCCAGGACACGCAGAGCCTCGGCCGAGGCCATGAGGCGGCGGCGCGACGTGCGGTCGACCAGCACGCCCGCCGGAATCGACAGCAGCAGGAACGGCAACGTCTGCGCGGTCTGGAGCCACCCGGTCTCGCCCGCGCCCGCGCCGAGGGCGAGGGCGGCCACGAGGGGCGCCGCGGCCACGCCGACCTGCTCGGCCGACTGCGCCGCAAGGTTGGACCAGGCGAGACGATTGAAGGCCGGGCTGAGGGACCGCTGGGCGAGCATGGCCACCCGGATATACGTGTCGGCGCGCCCGTCCGGGTGGAATCGACCCGCATGTACAATGCCTCCCAGCATGAGCGCGACGGGCACGCTGGCCATCGACGTGGGCGGCACCTTCACCGACATCACGTTCGCCGACGCGGCCAGCGGGGCGAGCTGGGTCGCCAAGACGCCCTCGACGCCCGACGACCTCTCCGCCGGCTTCCTCACCGCCGTGCGCAAGGTGCTCGCCCTCGCCGGCCGCGGGCCGGCGGACGTGATCCGCGTGCTGCACGGGACGACGACGGCGACCAACGCCATCCTCGAGGGCAAGACGCCGCCGACGGCGCTCGTCACCACGGCCGGCTTCAAGTACGTGCTCGAGATCGGCCGCCATGATATTCCGCGACACGGCAACCTCTACGGCTGGAGCAAGCCCACGCGGCCGATCACGCCCGATCGCGTCTTCGAGGTCACCGAGCGCCTCGACGCGCGGGGCGCGGTGCTGGCCGCGCTCGACGACGCCGAGGCGCGGGCGGTGGCGCGCCAGCTCGCCCAGCTCGGCGTGCCGGCGGTCGCCGTGGTGTTCCTGCACGCCTACGCGAACCCGGCGCACGAGCAGCGCATGGCCGCCATCCTGCGCGACGAGTATCCCGAGGTCCTCGTCTCGCTCTCGTCCGAGGTGCTGCCGCAGTTCCGCGAGTTCGAGCGGAGCATGGCGACCGCGCTGAACGCCGCCGTGATGCCGCCGGTGAGCCGCTACATGAGCGTGCTGCGCGAGGCGCTCGACGCCGAGGGCGTCCGGGCGCCGCTCCTCATCATGAAGTCCGACGGCGGCGTGACAAGTGCGGCCACCTGCATCCGCCAGCCCGTCCAGACGGTCCTCTCCGGGCCGGCGGCGGGCGTCGTCGGCGCGCTCAGCGTGGCGCGCGCGGCCGGCCTCGAGGACATCA
This sequence comes from Methylomirabilia bacterium, assembly GCA_041496385.1. GTDB lineage: Bacteria > Methylomirabilota > Methylomirabilia > Rokubacteriales > CSP1-6 > AR19. The sequence goes on from JBGQEL010000052.1 coordinate 2,282, forward strand.
TCTCCATCGACGTCGGCGGCACGAGCGCCGACATCTGCCTGGTCCGCGGCGGGCGACCGGAGATCACGAAGGACGGCACGATCGGCCCGTTCCCCCTGAAGCTGCCGATGCTCGACATCCACACCATCGGCGCCGGCGGCGGCAGCATCGCGATCGCGAGCGGGGCCGGGCGCCTCGGCGTCGGACCGCGCAGCGCGGGCGCCGAGCCAGGCCCCGTGTGCTACGGCCGCGGCGGGGCGGAGCCGACCGTCACCGACGCCCACCTGGTGCTCGGCCGCATCCCCCAGGCGCTGCTCGGAGGGGAGCTGCCGCTCCAGGCCGGCGCGGCGCGCGCCGCCATCGAGGCGCGGATCGCCCGGCCCCTCGGGCTCAGCGTCGAAGAGGCCGCGGCGGGGATCGTCGAGATCATCGACAACTCCATGGCGCGCGCGATCCGGCTGGTCTCGGTGGGACGCGGCCACGATCCCCGCCGCTTCGCGCTGGTCGGCTTCGGCGGCGCGGGGCCGCTGCACGCGTGCCGGCTGGCGGAGCTGCTCGAGATCCCCGTCGTCGTCGTGCCGCCGCGGCCGGGCGTGCTGTCGACGTGGGGGCTGCTCGACACGGACATCCGCGCGACGTTCGTGCTCACGGCCGGCGAGGCCGCGCGGCGGGCCACGAGCGGCGCGGGCGACGTCGCGGCGGCGGACGCGCTCTGGGCCGGGCTCGAGGCGCAGGCGCGCGCCTGGCTCGACGAGGAGCAGGTGCCGCGCGACCGGCAGCGGCTCGAACGCTCCGCCGACCTGCGCTACGAGCACCAGAGCTTCGAGCTGACGTGCGCGCTCGGCGAGGGCGCGCTCAGCCAGGCGCGTCTCGGCGAGCTCGTCTCTACCTTCCACGCCGAGCACCGGCGCCTCTACAGCTACGACCTGCCCGCGGCGCCGGTCGAGCTGGTGAACCTGCGCGTCACGGCGATCGGCCGCCTGCCCCAGCGCGCGGCGCTCGCGCCGCGCGCGAACGGCGCGGACGCCGGCCGCGCGCTGGCCGGCGACCGGCGCGTCTACTTCGCCGGGCGCGGCTTCGCCGACTGCGCCTGCTACGCGCGCGGCCGACTCTCGCCGGGCATGGCCTTCGCCGGCCCGGCCCTCGTCGACCAGGAGGACGCCACGACCCTGGTGGCCCCGGGCTTCAGGGCGCGCGTCGACCACGCGGCGAATCTCATCCTGGAGCGCGCATGAGGGGGGAGTCACGCGCCGGCGTCGATCCGATCACGCTCGAGATCATCCGCGGCGCGCTGACCTCGACGATCCGCGAGATGGAGCTCCTGATGGAGCGCTGCGCGATGTCGCCCTTCATCAAGGAGAAGAAGGACTTCTTCGTCGGCATCTACGACCGCGGCGGCCGTATCGTGGCCTGCCACATCTCGGCGAGCGGCCCGGGCATGCTGGCGCCGATCCTCCGCACCTACCCGCTCGAGACCATGCGCCCCGGCGACGCCTACTGGTTCAATGATCCATACCTCACCGACGGCGCCGTCCAGCATCATCAAGACATGGTCTTCGTCGTGCCCGTCTTCTTCGGGGGGACGATCGTCGGCTTCGCCGCGACGTTCGGCCACTACCAGGACATCGGCGGCCTGCGCGCGGGGAGCATCTCCCCCCACGCGACGGAGATCTATCACGAGGGCGTGCTGGTCCCGCCCGTGCGGATCATGCGCGAGGGGCGACTCAACGAGGAGGCGTACCGGATCTTCCTGCGCAACTCGCGCCTGCCCGACATGGTCGAGGGCGACACGCGCGCCATGATGGCCTCCTGCCGGATCGCCGAGACGCGGCTGGCCGAGCTGTTCGCGCGCTATGGCGAGGCGACGGTGCTCGCCGCGTTCGACGCCGGCATCGCCCAGACGGCCGCGCGCGCCCGCGAGCTGTTCCTCTCACTGGTGCCCGAGGGCTCGTGGACCTTCCACGACTTCCTCGACGGCGACGGCGGCGCGGACTCGCGGCCCTACCGCGTCGAGCTGACGCTCTCGCGCGAGGGCGACCGCGTGACGCTCGACGGCTCGCGGTCCGACGACCAGGCCCGCGGGCCGATCAACTACGTGACCAATCCGGGGCTGCTGCGCATCGCCTTCGGGCGCTACCTCCAATCGCTCGACGGGGACCTGGACGTGAACGAGGGACTGCTCGCCAACCTCGACGAGTGGATCGCGCGCGAGGGCAGCCTGCTGAAGCCGCGCTTCCCCGCGCCGCTCGGCATGCGCGCCAACACGCGCTTCCGCGTCATGTCCTGCATCTTCGGCGCGCTCGCGCAGGCCAACGGCGGGCGCGTCCCCGCGGGCTCGCCCGTCTACGTCCTCTACTACTTCCGCGCCTGGGACGAGACGCGCCGGCGGCCCATCCTCTGCATCGAGGGGCTCGGCGTCGGGCTCGGCGCGCGGCCCTTCGCCGACGGCGTGGACGTCATCTACTACATCGCCCAGGAGAACTACCCCGTCGAGTACGTCGAGCGCGACTTCCCGCTGCGGGTCGAGCGCTACGCCGTGCGCCCCGACTCCGGCGGGCCGGGGCTCCACCGCGGCGGCGCCGGGGTCGTCCGTGACGTGCGCGTGCTCTGCGAGCGCGCCGAGCTGGCCACGCGCATGGAGAACACGCTCGTCGCGCCCTACGGCGTGGCGGGCGGTCGCGCCGGGCGCACGGGACGCATCGTCCTCAATCCCGGGACGCCCGGCGAGCGCCTGCTGCCGGGCCAGGGCGACGGGGTCCAGGTCACGCGCGGCGACCTCCTGCGCTTCGAGACCTGCGGCGGCGGCGGCTGGGGCGATCCCCTCGCCCGCGAGCCCCTGCGCGTCCGACAGGACGTGGCGCGCGGCTTCGTCAGCGCGCGCGGCGCGCTCGAGGACTACGGCGTCGTGCTCGACCCCGTCACGCTCGAGCCCGACAAGACGGCCACGGAGGGCGAGCGCGCGCGCCGCGCCGGCGAGCTGCCGCTCATCGACCGCGGGCCGGGGTTCGCGGAGGCGGAGGCGCGCTGGCGGGCGCGGCGAGGCTGACGTGAGCCTCGGCCTCTTCGTCGTCGCCGCGCTCCTGCTCCTGATCACGCCGGGCCCGGCGGTCCTCTACATCGTGACGCGCAGCATGGACCAGGGACGGCGCGCCGGGCTGATCTCCGTGGCCGGTGTGCACGCCGGCACCTTCGTGCACGTCGGCGCCGCGGCCGCCGGCCTGTCCGCGCTGCTCGCCACCTCCGCCGTGGCGTTCACCGCTTCCTGCCCCAGTTCGTCGACGCGGCGCACGGCTCGGTCGGGGCGCAGGTCTTCGGCCTCGGCCTGCTCTTCGTCGCGCTGGGATTGATGACCGACGGACTCAACGCCCTGGGAGCCGGCACGGCGGCGACCTGGCTTCGCGGCAGCCCGCGCTTGCTCCGGAGCGGGCGCTGGATCTCCGGCACGATGTACATCGGCCTCGGCGTCGGGTGGTGTCTCAGTTTAAAATTGGCGGCTGAATCGGACCGTGTGTCTCCTGTGGCATACTCCGCTCATGGCGAAGCGTCCAGCCCGGCCCCGCGACCCGATGCAGCTTGCCAAGCTGGTCGGAGATGTTGCGACCGGCGCTCGCCTGAATGACTCGACAACGGCAGCGGACACGCCAGCAATCCAAGCACGTCGTACCGGTGGGCTCAAGGGGGGCAAGAGCAGGGCGAAGAAATTGTCCGCCCGACGCCGAAAAGAAATAGCTAGGAAAGCAGCCAGGGCTAGGTGGCGCCGGAAATAGTCGGAGCAACCTCGTAGGTGCGTCTAGGTCCATCAAGGACAACGGCCTCGTTCAGAATGTCTCTGCCGATAAGGCCCCAGATTTCGCCATTCACCTTGAATTCATCGGTTGCAATAACGACGACTTCAAAAATCCTCCGCTCTAACTCAATGCGCGCAAAGTAGGTCGGGTCTGGTGTAGGGCGTCCATCTATCTGCCTCTCACCAGACCTTCGCAGGCCCAGCCTTCGTGCCACACCCAGTGGAATCTCTGTGTAATCCGCTCCGCTGTCCAGTAGTGCGCGAACTGGCTCAGTCGTGTCGCGGCCTAGGATTTTCCCGTGAACTACTACGGTTGCCAGGGGCGCGGCCGGTGGTCTCCCCCAGGGCGGAATCTGATATCCGGGCATGAAAGAGACTAGCGGCGGGATGCCGGTCTAATCTGATAGGCGGGTCGTTGTTCCCCGACAAACCCAATATAGACATCGGCGGCATCGGGGTGATCGTGGAAGAAACGTCGTGCGGTCTCGTTTTCTGAAGTTCCGTGTGCCGCCACTTGACCCCCAGAGATCACGACGTACTCACCGGCATGAGTTGTCATTAACTCGCGCAGTTTTAGGAAGAACGCTGCGCGCTCTCGTTCAAATGGCGTCAGGTCATCGGCTGGAACACCAAGCGAGAATGATGGAGACCGAGAACCGCTGGCGCCCATCACCGCACCGACGGCGATACCAGCGGCCTGACTAAGCGGTTCAGAAGTCGAAACGGTATTTACGAGCTCCATTCACTTAGTGTACCCCCAAAGCTGATCCCAGGACTGTTGCTCCTCGCCCACAAGGCGCTGGAGTGCGGGCGGAGGGATTACGATTTCACCATTCTCGGACTCATATCGGCGAACGTGCTGTCGGAGATAAAACACCATGCTTTTTGCGAACTCGGCAGTCACGCGGATTGTGGCAATGCGGGGCCCGCTCAGGATCTGGTTGGGCGGAGTGGTTTTGTGTGACTCTTCGGTGGAGAGCGAAAAGTGTAGGGCACACCCGTAAGTCCCCATAAACACACTAAGCCCATCCGCGAAGACATCAACCGGTTCCAAAGCAGCCATAACGTTAGCACGAGCTTGACGCTTCGGGTAAGGTGGCCTGATCGAACTGAACTTTATGCTTGACTAGAAGAACCGCGCATATTACTATCGCGCCATGAACAGACTCCCTAGTGAGCGCCGCGCCCAGATCATCGGGATGCTCGCCGAAGGCTCTAGCCTTCGCCCCGCGAGCCGTCTCGCCGACGTGTCCATCAACACCGTAACCAAGCTCCTGGTAGACGTGGGCGCGGCTTGCGAGCAGTACCAGGACAAGGCGCTCAGGAACCTCAAGAGCAAGCGGATTCAGTGCGATGAGATTTGGAGTTTCGTATGCGCGAAGGCGAAGAACCTCCCCGAAGCGATGCGCGGCGCGTTCGGAGTCGGCGACGTGTGGACGTGGACGGCGCTCGATGCGGACTCGAAGCTAGTCCCATCATGGGCGGTCGGGCGACGCGACGCCTTCACCGCGCAATCCTTCATCCGAGATCTGGCCGACCGTCTCTCCACGCGGGTCCAACTGACGACGGACGGTCACAAGGTCTACCTTGAGGCTGTCGAGGGTGCCTTCGGCTCGGAGATCGACTACGCGATGCTCGTGAAAATGTACGAGGGTGACTCCGGGCGTGAAGCTCAGGCGCGCTATAGCCCGCCAGCGTGCCTCGGGACGCGGACGGTCTGCATCACCGGCCAGCCCGATGCGCGCCATATCTCTACGAGCTACGTGGAGCGTCAGAATCTCAGCATGAGGATGGGCATGCGTCGGTTCACAGGGCTGACGAATGCCTTTTCAAAGAAGGTAGACAACCACAAGGCGGCGCTGGCGCTCTACTTCATGCACTACAATTTCGCGCGTATCCACAAGACGCTCCGGGTGACCCCGGCGATGGAGGCGGGCGTGAGCGATCATGTGTGGTCGCTGGAAGACATCGCGCAGCTTGCTGCCTAACGAGGAGCGGATGACCAAATACCAGGACCCATCTGGCCAGATTCGATATGCGAAGCGCTGGAAGCGCCAGGTAGGCTACTTGCTCTGTCTCATCCTCCCTCTCTATTTACTCACGAAGCCGGAGCCCGAAATCTGGTTTCCTCTCAGCGACAATAACTGGCCCCGCCTCTGCGCTTGGCTGGCTTTGATCGGTTGGGGAATCTACTGGGTAGCCCGGAACCCGAAGTCGAAGGAACGAAAGTGAGACATTACTCGGCGTCGCGGCCACGGTGTCGAGCGGCACCCGCAAGTAGCCCAGAAAAACCCTCCGTCCGGCTCATGGCGGTGGCTCTCGATCCCGTCTACAATCGGGACGTTCGCGGGAGGGCGCCATGGACGTTCTGCGGACGGTTCAGGATCAGCTCGATCACCTGCTCCGGGCGAATCGAGCGGTCTATTTCTGCGAGGCGTGCCTGGCGCTGAAGATGGGCGCGTTTCCGCGCGAGGTGCACGACGCGTTGACGGTGATCGGGGGCCGCGGCAACCCGCTCCAGGCGGCCCCCGGACGATGCTCGGAGTGCCTCCAGGTGAAGCCGGTCATCCGCTCAGCGTAGCTCGCCACGGCGCAGCGTCCCCTGCAGTCGCGGATCCATCCCACCCGCGTCCGTCAGCGTGCGGCGCGCTTCGCGCGCTTCGGCGCGGCGCCGGGCGGCGCCGACCGCTCCGGCTTGGCGTGCCAGCGCGCGACCTCCTCGCAGGTCGTGAACCAGACGCCGCGGACGCGCCGCATGGCGGCGACCAGATCCTCGATCAGCGCGATCCGCGAGGCGCGCCCGCTTACGAACGGGTGGCACGTCAGCACGAAGCAGCCGTTCTCCCCGTGCATCGCGGTGAACTCCTTGCTCCACATCTGGAGCACGCGTCCCGGGTCGGCGATCGCGTTGGTCGCGCCGTAGACGTGGCGGAACAGCGGCGCGTCATCCATCAGCCACTGCACCGGGACCTCGGTGAGCGTCCCCGCCGGGGTCGCGAGATCGTACGGGACGTCGTTGCCCATCAGCGAGCTGTCGTAGAGGAAGCCGTGGCGCTTGAGGAGGGCGGGCGTCCAGACGTTCACGTCCCACGAGGGCGAGCGGTACCCGGCGGGCCGCACGCCGAGCTGGTCCCGCAGGATCGCGAGCTGCTCCGCCAGGATCGTCGTCTCCTGCGCCTCGTCCAGCATGCCGACGGCCTCGTGGATGTTGCCGTGCGCGCCGATCTCGTGCCCGGCGTCACGGATGCGCTTGCACTGTGGCAGGTGGTTGACGGCCGTCCAGCCGGGGATGAAGAAGCTCGCCCGCAGACGGAGACGGTCGAGCAGGCGCAGGATCCGATCGACGCCGACGCGGGGGCCGAAGCGGCGCTCCTCGAGATCGGCCAGGCTGCGCTTGGCCTTCTCGGGCTCACGGAAGAGAAACCCCGACTCGGCGTCGAAGTCGAAGGAGAGGACGACGGCGGACGTCTTGCCTTCAGGCCAGCGGTAGCGCATCGCCGGGGAGGATTCTACCCCAACTTGTGCGTTACCGCCCTCGCAGGCGCGTGTTCGTCCAGTAGCTCCGCGCCGCCATCGAACGTCCGACTTCCTTGACGCGTTCGCGATCGAGCTCGTCGAGCCGCGCCGAGCCCTGGGCCACGGCCGCGGCGATCGTGGGGAAGTTGTTGTACGATTCCTCGACCATCGCTCCCGCGTAGTCGCAGATGCGCCACCGCCATTCGGGGCGGATCGACGTCGAAAACGCCGTGACTTGCATGCTGGAGCCTCTCTCCTCTACGGGCTTCCGCTCGAGAGGGCGACGCCGGCGCCGGTGGCGGTGCCGGTCTGCGCCGTCACCGCCATCGGCGTCGTCAGGTTAGATCTAGTAGCGGGCGCTGCGCCCGCCGCTCCGGAATCCGCCGCCGCCGCCCGCACCGGCGGACTTGGCGATCTCCACCTTCAGGGTCCGGCCGTCCATTTCCGAGCCGTTGAACTTCTTGACCGCCGCGTCCGCCTCTTCGGCCGACGCCATCTCGACGAAGCCGAACCCGCGCGAGCGGCCGGTCTCCTGCTCCATCACGACCGTCGCCGACTCGACTCCGCCCGCCTGCGCGAACACCTCGCGAAGCTTGTCGCTCGACGTGGAAAAGGGCAGGCCTCCGATGAACAGTTTGTGCGCCATGGCGCACCTCCAAATACATCTCCCGCGATGAGGAACCGCGCTCTGGTACAGCGGAAGCGAGCGCCAGAGACGGGGTCTGATGAGGAGGGGGGTCCACAGCGAACCGACGACCGAACCAGACCCGGTGAGTATGACACAGGCACGCGCGAAGCGCACCGCGCGCTACGAACCATCATCCTCGGCGGCGGCCGAGCCCGAACACCTTCCGCAGCCCTTCGACCGCGCCAAGGATCGTGGCGATCACGATCACGAACGCGGCAAGGACGCCCACGGCCAGAATGTCGTTCAGCATCACGTCAGAGGTTCTTGAACCGCTCGTTGGCCTCGCTGGCCTTCTGCCGGCGGACGTCCCGCTGCTGCTCGCGCTGCACCGTCTGCCGGCCGCGTTCGTCGTGGAGATCAGCCTGGATCGTGTTGGCGTAGGCGATCCACTTGTCGATGTACTCGATCCACAGGGGAACGTCCGCCTCGACGCTGCGAAACGTGAGCGCCGCGTGCTCGAACTGCACGCCTCTCGGCACCATGACCGGCGTGCGTTCGTCGGCCGTCCGGAACGACTGCTGCCACTCCATGGATGGAGGCGCGCTCAGCTGCACGCGCCACATCACGAGGTCGTGGGTCGTCGGCGGGCTGGATCTCGTGATCCCCATGGTCAGCGCGTGGTCGCCCGCCGTGTGCCGCCCGGCCCTCGCGCCGCGTCGGGCTTCCCCGCGCGCCGCGCCGCGCCCCGCTTCTGGCGCACGGCCCTGGCCTGGGCCTCGATGTTCGCGAGGAGAATCGGGTGGTCGTCGCGCTTCAGCCCTTCCTCGATCAAGGCGCGGAGCACGATCTGGAGGCTCACGGGCAGCCTCAGCAGCGTCGTCGTCTTCCCCGCCAGGACGCGCGCCCGGTCCAGGATGTCCTGGGAGAGGATCAGGAGGACCTTCGTCCGGTTCTCGACCATCGCACCTCCTCCGCGCCTCGGGCTGGTTTTATATAGTTGATAAGTATTGATATAACATATATTATGATATATCAGTCTCACGGTCAAGGAGGATCATGACACTCTCCATCGAGGCGGTCCGAGGGAACGCGACGTGGTGGATCTGGGCGATTCGTGACGGCGCCGGCGCCCTCGTCGAGGCATCGACGATACAGTTTCGTTCGGCGGCGGCCGCCGAGGCTCAGGGGCGCGCGCGCATGGCGAGATTCGAGGATCGGAAGAGTGAGCGCTGAGACGCGCGCCGGGCGTTAGCGTCCGCGCCGGCGGCGCCGTCGGGCCGCCGTGCGTCCGGGCGTGGCCCGGGTGCCCTCCCCGGGCTTCTTGCCGTAGCCGCGGCCGCATTCGTTGCAGAACACCTGCGATTCGTCCTTGAGCTCTCGCCGGCACGTGGCGCATCTGTGCATCGCTCGACTCCGTCCTTATAGATTTTATATAATTACTATATTACTATGAATACGAGGTGGACGCGATGGACAAGGGAACGCATGCGGCGGTCTGGTTGAACGACGAAGGCGCGAGGCTCTTCCTCGGCGCCCCGCAGGCCTCGCGCGCGAGCCGCTGGCTGGCGCGAGGGCTCGTCGCGTCGCCGGAGCCCCCCGTCGGATTTTGGCTGTCGGTGGACAGCATCCAGGAGCTCAGGGCCGACGGCAGGAAGGTCGACTGGGCGGCGGTCCCTCCGCTGTGCCTGATCCGCTGGGAGTACGTCATCACGGTCCAGACGCTGGACGCGAAGATGAGCGACGTCGGGTTCTCGATCAAGGCGCCGGCGGTGGCCGGCGCGCCGGTGGCTCAAGCGTTGATCGCCTGACCGCCGCCTCGGGTCCACACCTCCCCCCTCCCGAAAGCCCCAAATGGATGCGCGCTCGGACTACAATTCGCGCGATGCGCTACCGAGGCATGGAGGGTGCGGCGCTCGACGCCGCCTACAACAACACCGCCGCCGTCGGCATGGCCAGGCGTGAGCATTACGTCGCCGGTTGGTCGGCGCGCAGCGACGCGCTGCGGACGGCGCGGGGCGGCGCGATCGACCTCCGGTACGGCGACGGGCCCCGCCAGCGCCTGGACGTCTTTTCGTGCGGGGCGGCCGGGGCGCCGACGCTCGTCTACATCCACGGCGGCTACTGGCAGACGAACGACAAGGAGCCCTACGCGTTCCTCGGCGAGGGGTTGCTGCCCGCGGGGTTCAATCTCGCGCTGGTCGAGTACACGCTGGCGCCGGCCGCACGGCTCGACCAGATCGTGGCGGAGGTGCGGGCCGCGGTGGCGTGGATCATCGACCACGCCGAGGAGCGGGGCGGCGATCCGCGCCGGGTGTTCGTGGCGGGCCACTCTGCGGGCGGCCATCTGACCGCCGTCGCGATGAACGACGCGCGCGTGGCCGGCGGCGTCGCGATCAGCGGAATCTACGATCTGGAGCCGATCCGCCTCAACTACCTGAACGAGAAGCTGCGGCTCGACCCCGCCGAAGCGGCCCGCAACAGCCCGATCCTGCACCTGCCCTCGCGCGCGGCGCCGCTCGTGGTCACCGTCGGGCTCGGCGAGCTCCCGGAGCTGATCCGCCAGTCCGAGGACTACTGGGCCGCCTGGCAGCGGCGGGGCCACGCGGGCCGCTGGATACCGCTCGAGGGCCACGACCACTTCTCGATCCTGGAGGAGCTGGCACGCCCGGCCGGCAAGCTCCTCGCCGCGCTGAAGAGCCTGGCCGGGCCCTGAGCGCGCCGCCTCAGCGGACCTTGCCGCGGGCAGTGACCGGCCACGTCACCTCGACGCGGCCCTTCCGGACGCCGTGGACCTCGTCGACCATGTTCGAGACCACGCAGCAGTGGTTCGGGACCACGTGCACCACGTCGCCGATGCGCGGGCGATCGCCGCAGGCCGAGAGATCGACGATCGCGTGCTCCTCGGAGAGACTGGGCACCACGGCCTCGGGGTACTCGAGCAGGTGGCCGTAGCCCTTCATGCCGTACAGGTCGGAGGTGAGGACCTTCGTGCCCGCGTCGAGAACAGCGCGGCCGTCGTGCGGACGGCTGACCACGGTGGCGCGCACGCGCATGGCGCAGTCGTCCCAGGTGGCGGTGCCGCCGGTGACCACCATCACGTCGTTGTAGACGCACGTGCCCGCGCGGTGCTCGGTGAGCATCGGGTAAGTCTGCGCCGTGAAGATGCCGGGCGTGCCGCCGCCGGACACGATGCGCACGGGGATGCCGGCGCGCTTGAACAGCTCCAGCGCGCGCTCGAAGAACACGCGCGTGCCGGGCTCACGGTTGGGAAAGGTCATCAGGCCCTGGAAGTCCATCCGGGGCAGCCGCATCGCCGCCCGCGCCAGGTCGAAGGCCTCCTCGGGCGTCTGGACCCCGTTGCGGCCGAAGCCGGTGTCGCACTCGACGAGGAACGGCACGTCCACGCCGTGCGCCGCACCCGCCTCGGACAGGCCGCGGGCGACCACCTCGTTGTCGAGCACGACCGCGAGCCGCCGCAGCCGCCGCGCCAGGGCCATCAGGCGCTCGGTCTTCTCGCGCCCGAGGATGTTGAACGTGAGCAGCACGTCCTCGGCGACGCCGGCGTCGGCGAAGACCTCGACCTCGCCGAGCTTCTGGCACGTGATCCCGACGGCGCCCGCCGCCATCTGCATCCGGCCGATCGCGGGAATCTTGTGCGTCTTGATGTGCGGGCGGTTGGCGATGCCGTGGCGATCGAGGTGCGCCTGCACCCGCTGGATGTTCCGCTCCATGATGTCGAGGTCGACGGTCACCGCCGGCGTGTCGAGATCGCTCGCGAGCGTCATGCCAACCCTCCCTGGCGTGGTGCCCGCGAGTATCGGCCCGCGGCGGCGGCCCGTCAAATCCGCCGAGCCCCCGCGCCCCTTGACCGCCCGACTGGGGCGGCGCAGGATCGCTCGTCGTGAGTCGCAGCCCAGCCTCGCGCCCCGGTTTCCGCGACCGCCTCCGCCGGCTCGCCCGCGCCCTCGTCCCGCCGCCCGGGCGGCCGCGCCGCTTCGTGCTCGAAGGGCTCGAGTCGCGCTTCCTGATGAGCTTCGACCCGACCGGGATGGAGCAGGAGATGCTCGAGCTGCTGAACCGCATGCGGCTGGCGCCGGCCGCGGAGATCGGGCTCCTGACGGACAACGTCGCGGCGACGCCGGCGCATTCCGCGAACGCGGACGTCAACAGCGCGCTGTCCTTCTTCCACGTGAGCGGGCCCACTCTCGCCGCGCAGTGGAGCCTGCTCGTCCCCGCCGCGCCGCTGGCATGGAGCCCGGCGCTCTACGACTCGGCCACCGCCCACAACCAGCAGATGATCGCGCACGACGACCAGCAGCATCAGCTACCCGGCGAGCAGAGCCTCGGCGTGCGGGTGCAGACGGCCGGCTACACGGGATTCTCGTCGGTCGGCGAGAACATCTTCGCCTTCGCGCAGTCGCCGTTCGCCGCGCACGCCGCGTTCGCCATCGACTGGGGCATGACGCCCACGGGCATCCAGACCCCGCCCGGTCACCGGGACAACATGATGAGCGCGACGTTCCGGGAGGTCGGCCTCGCCCTCACCCCCGAGAGCAACGCGAGCACCACCGTGGGCCCGCTCGTGATCACGGAGGACTACGGCGCTCGCTTCGCGCAGGGCAACCCGTTCGTGCTGGGCGTCGTGTACAAGGACCTCGACGGCGACGGCGCCTACGACGCGGGCGAAGGGCTCGCCGGCGTCAGCGTGCACGTCGACGGCGTCTCGGACTTCGATACGACCACCATGACGGCCGGCGGCTGGCAGCTCCAGGCGCCCGCCGGCACCTACAGCGTGACCTTCAGCGGCGGCACGCTCGCGACGCCGTCGACGGTGTCGAACGTGACGGTGGCCGGCGCCAACACCAAGGTCGACCTCCGGGCGTCGCGCTTCACGGACGAGCCGCTCGTGGTCGCGAGCACGCCGGTCTCCGCCGTCCACATCCAGGAGCTGCGCGACACGATCAACACGCTGCGCACCGGAAGTGGACTCACGGCCTTCACGTTCACCGACCCGGTCCTCACGCCGGGCGTCACACCGGTGCGCGCCGTCCACATCGAGGAGCTCCGCCAGGCCGTGAACGAGGTCTTCACGCACGCCGCCGCTACGGTCCCGACGTACACCGACCCGGTGATCGTGCCCGGCGAGACCGTGGTGAAGGCGGCGCACATCGAAGAGCTACGGACCGCGGCGCGCGGCCCGCAGGGCACGCCGTCGGCCGTGACGCTCGCGGCCGAAATCCTAGAGTCGCTGGCCTCGCCGGTCACCGCGGCGCCGCCGGAGGCGCACGTCGACGAGCCGTCCGCTGCGGCGCCGGTCGTCACCGAGGCCCCGGCCGCGACTCACGCCCCCACCACACGCGACGACCCCGGGAGCGATCGTGACGACGCGACGGCGGACGGCGGCGAGACGCTGCTGGCACGGATGCGCCGCCAGGTCGCCGCGGAGGACGCCGCGCGCGCCCGCGCGGCGAAGGACCTGGTACTCGTCCTCGACCAGGCGGCGGCCTGGGCGGACGCGACCGCGCTCCCGAGCGTCCCCGTCCTCGAGAGCCCCGTCACCCCGGCCTGACGCGGTCGCCGGCGGGCGATCGCGCCGCCACCGTGGCCTCGCCGAGGTGCAGCTCGACGACCGTGGTCAGATCACCGCATCGCGACGGAGGCGCTCGACCTCCTCCGTCCCGTAGCCGGCTTCCTTCAAGATCTCGTCGGTGTGCTCGCCGAGCGTCGGCGGCTCCCGGTCGAGCCCCGGGCTGCCATGCGCGAGGCGGAACCCGGCGCCGACGAGGCGCATCGGCCCGTAGCGCGAGTCGATCGTCTGGAGCACGTCGCGGTGCTCGAGCTGCGGGTGGCGGACGATCTCGTCGATCGTCCAGATGGCGCCGCACGGCACGTCGGCGGCCGTGAGCCGCGCCTCCCAGCTCCTCGGGGTGTCCGCCGCCAGCGCGGCCTCGATGATCTCGCGCAGCGCCGGCTCGTTCGCAGTGCGCGCGGGCCAGTCCTTGAACCTCGGGTCGGCGAGCGCGTCGGGCCGCCCGAGTGCCTGCATGAGCGCCGCGAACTGCTTCTCGGTGAGCACCGCGAGCACGAGATAGCCGTCGCGCGCCCGGAACCGGCTCGCCGTCGGCTTGCGGCTCACCGAGCCGTTGCCGATCTGCCGCTGCTCGACGCCGGCGACGGTGTACTCGGAGACCGGGCCGGCGATGAAGGCGAGCGCGGCGTCGAGCATCGCGACGTCCACGAGCTGGCCGCGCCCGGTGTGCGTGCGCTGGTAGAGCGCGCTCGCGACGGCCAGCGCCGCCGTCACGCCGCCGATCGTGTCGCAGAGCGCGAACCCCGCGCGCGTCGGCCCGCGAGAGGGCTCGCCCGTGATCGACATGATCCCCGACATCGCCTGCAGCTTGCCGTCGAAGGCCGCGGTCGTCCGTTCCGGGCCGGTCAGGCCGAAGCCCGAAACCCCGCAATAGATGAGCCGCGGATTGACGGCGGAGAGCGCCTCGTAGCCGAGCCCGAGCCGGTCCATGACGCCGGGGCGGAAATTCTCCCACACCACGTCGGCGCCGACGACGAGCCGCTTGACGATCTCCACCGCCTCCGGGCGCCGGAGGTCGAGCGTGAGGCTGCGCTTGTTGCCGTTCATCGACAGGAAGGACGGCGCCATCCTCCGCTCCGCCCACGTCCGGTCGGCGGGCGAGGCGCGCGTCTCGTCGCCCTCGCGCGACTCGATCTTCACCACGTCGGCACCGAGCAGCGCCAGCTGATAGGTCCCGTAGGGTCCTGCCAGGTAGCGGGTGAAGTCGAGGATGCGGACGCCCGCGAACGGCTTGCTCATGAGGCCTCGCGCTTGCCCTTCGCGACGGCCTTCACCACCTCGAACTCCTTGCGCCGCTCGGCGATCGTCTCCGGTGAGAGCTTGGTGAGGTCGTTGTAGTCGCGCTTCCAGGCCGCGTCGTCGCTCCACCGGAGCGGCGATTGCACGGTGGTGCGGGCCGCCGGCGCGCTCTCGAGGACGCGCAGCGCAAGCTCGAGCGTCTGCGCCTGGGACGGGATGTCGAAGGGCCGACCGGCGGAGTTGCCGAGCGGGAAATCGCTGAACAGGAAGCGCGGGACACCGCAATGCTCGACGATGTCCTTCGCGCAGCCCATGATGACGGTGGGGATCCCGTTCGCTTCGAGGTGGCGGGCGGCCAGACTCACGGTCTGGTGGCAGACGGGTCAGCTGGGAACCAGCACGGCCGCGTCGAGGCCGTCCTCGCGGCAGCGGCGCAAGAGCTCGACGGCGTCGGTCTCCGTCGTCGTCCGGTGGCTGCGGTTCGTCGGCGCACCGTGAAAGCGCGGGGCCAGCGCCCCGATCCGCCCCGCCGCCGTCGCCTCCTTCAGGCGCTCCAGCGGTACGTAAGTGTTCGCGTCCGCGGCGGAGGTGTGCTTGCGATCGTACCCGACGTGGGAGATCCGCAGATCGGGCGCGCTCTCCGTGGAGGCCGAGTACACCTGGTAGAACTTCGCCGCGGCGTTGTAGGGCGCGCCGGGCCCCTGGTTGCCGGCCGCGGGCTGGTATGGGGCCGCGGTCGTGATCAACCCCACGCGCGCCCGGGCGAGCGGTGTCCGCAGCGGCGTGAACGGAACCTCGGCGCAGTGGGCCCAGCGATACGGGGCGTAGCCGAGGGCGAGATAGTAGTCGCGCGTCCGCTGCATGTAGAGGATGGGAACGTCGTCGTCCACCGCGAACGCCGCGTTCGCCCCAGGGGCGGTGGTCGTCATCGGCCCAGTCTAGCGCGCGGCGCCCGCTCCGTCCAAGGGGGTGCGGCGGCGGATTGCCGCTTGACAAGCACCGGCGCCACTCCGATGATCCGGCCACGCTCCCGACGACCATGGACGAGCACACTCAACGCGGAGGCTTTCCCATGTCGCTGCACAGACTCCTCGGCAGATTCGCGCCCCTCACCGTGGCGGTCGCCGCCACGCTGCTGGCGTGGGCGCCGCCCACGCACGCACGGGTCACGCGGATCATCATCGACAGGACGGCGGCGCTCACCTCCACCGGCCAGACGATCCCCTACGAGACGATCACCGGACGCGCGTTCGGTGAGCTCGACCCGGACAACCCGCGCAACGAGATCATCACGGACCTCCGCCACGGGACCGATCCCGACGGCAAGGTCCGGTACGTGGCCACCTTCTTCATCGTCAAGCCGGTGGACATGTCCCAGGCGAGCGGCTTCATGTGGCACGACGTGCCGAACCGCGGCGGCCGGATCACGATCGCCGTCGCCGAGCGCAACTTCGGCGACGTCGGGCTGAGCAGCGCCTGGCAGGGCGACAACGCCGGCGCCACGTCGGTGCCCGCCAACGCGACCCTGCTCACGCCGCAGCCTGGGCTCCCCAACAACGAGTGGGTCAGGGTCCCGGTGGCGAAGCTGCGCAACGGCTCGTCGATCACCGGCAAGATCCTGGGACGCATCGTCAACCGCACCGGCGTCAATTCCGCGCCGCTGAACGTAATGGGGAACCCGATCCCGTACCTGCCGGCGACGCTGGACACGACCCAGGCGACGCTGGTCACGCACACGCACGAGACGATCAACGGTGTCGTCAGCGTCGGCTCGACGATCCCGTCCAGCGACTGGGCCTTCGCCCACTGCGACGCCGCGAATCCGTTTCCGGGCACGCCCCAGGATCTCGACCCCACGCACCTGCCGGGCACCCTGCCCGTCCACGTCTGCCTGAAGAATGGATTCGATCCGACCCTGCTGTACCAGGTCGTCTACCCGGCCAAGGATCCCTACGTGCTCGGCGTCGGCTTCGCCGCGTTCCGCGACGTGAACGCGTTCTTCAAGAACGCGACCCAGGACGACGCCGGGACGCCCAACCCGGTGGCGCAGAAGATCCAGTGGTCGGTCATCCGCGGCGTCTCGCAGTCGGGCAACTTCACCCGCGCGTATCTCCACCTGGGCTTCAACGAGGCCGAGGGCCATCACCGGCGGCACGGCGAGGACCGCGACGACGACTGGGGCCACCGGCGCGGCTGGGACCGCGACGACGACAAGGAGGGCGATCACCGCGGGCACAAGATCGGCCAGCACAAGGCTCCGCAGCCCGTGCACGACGGGGCGTGGCCCATCATCGCCGGGCGGCGCGTGTCCCTTAACTCCCGGTGGGCGCAGCCCGACGGCGTCCTCGAGCTCTACCAGATGGGCAGCGAGGGGCCGCAGTGGTGGGTCAAGTGGCCCGATCACGTGCGTCATCTGCCGACGCGCGGCATCCTGGACCGCTGCAGGGAGACGAAGACCTGTCCGAAGATCTTCGAGCACTTCGGCTCCGCCGAGGTGTACGCGCTCAAGATGACGACGGAATGGGTCGGCACCTCCGCCGACGCCGACATCCCGCTGCCCCACGACGTGCGCCGGTACTACGTCCCCAGCACCACGCACGGCGGCGGCGGCGGCGGCTTCAGCCAGAACATCCCCAACAACCCGGTCAACTGCCCCGGCAACACCTGGGGCCAGGGCATGTTCAGGGCCAATCCCGTCCCCGAGGCGCAGCTGGTCAACGCGCTACGGGTGGCGATGCGCAGCTGGGTCATGCACGACACGCCGCCGCCGCCGAGCCGCTGGCCGAGGCTCGCGGACGGAAACCTCGTCGATCCGACGCAGCAGGCCATGGGATTCCCGAGCGGCGTCCCGGGGATCCCGGCGACGATCTTCGATCCGGCCAACTTCGTCAACCCGGTGTTCGACTACGACTGGGGCCCGTTCTTCGACGAGAGCGACGCGACCGGCGTCCCGACCCACTTTCCGCCGGCGATCAAGCACGTGATCAAGATGAAGGTCCCGCGCGTGGACGCGGACGGCAACGAGCTGGGCGGCGTGCCGACCGCGCTGCGCGACGCGCCCCTCGGGACCTATCTCGGCTGGAACATCACGATCGCCGGGTTCCACAAGGGCCAGGTGTGCGACTACATCGGCGGCATGATCCCGTTCGCCAAGACCAAGGCGGAGCGCGTGGCCAACGGCGACCCGCGTCTCTCGCTGGAGGAGCGCTACGGCACCCACGCGGGCTACGTGCTCGCGGTGACGAACGCCGCGAACCACGCGGTCGCCGAGGGCTACCTGCTCCCGGAGGACGCGACCACGCTGATCCAGCAGGCGGGCGCGGGCGACGTGCTCAATCCCTGAGCGCGGCGCCCTCGGATAGCGGCGGTCGCAGCATCTGACGCGGACCGTGGCCAGCCTCGCCGTCGCGCGGCTGGCCACGGCATCCAGCCTCGACGCGTCCGCGGCGTTCAGCGTGGCTGAACCGCGGCTTGACTTTTTCAGTACCGCTTCATAGATTCGTCGCACCCTTCCCATGGCCCATGGCGCGGTCGGTCCTCGGATCCGCAGTCTCCGGCTTCAGCGGCAGCTCACGCTGCGGGAGATCGCCGACAAGGCCGGCATCACGCCGAGCGCGCTGAGCCAGATCGAGCGGGACCGGTCGAATCCGACGCTCGGCAGCCTGAAGGCGATCGCGAGCGCGCTGGACACCACCATCGGCCACCTCTTTCCGTCGTCGGCGGCCGCCGGCCGGCCCGTCGTCCGGGCCGCCGAGCGCAAGCGCCTGTCGCCCCGCCGTGGGATCACGTACGAGCTCCTCACGCCCGACCTCTCCGGCCAGATCGAGTTCATCCTGAGCATCTACGAGCCGGGCGCGAGCACCGGGGACGAGGGCTTCGCGTATCCGGCCGAGCAGTGCGGCGTCGTCCTCGCCGGCGTGGCGGACGTCTCGCTCTACGACACGGTGCACCGCCTGCGCGCGGGGGACAGCATCCGGTTCGACTGCTCGGTGCCGCACCGCATCGTCAACCCGGGTCGCAGGAAGCTCCGGTGCATATGGGCGATCATCCCGCCGACGTTCTGAGCGGCGCCGCGCCGGCCGAGCGGCGCTCCGTCGTCCTCGACGAGCGCGCGCTCGACAGCTGGCTCCGCGACGGCATGTCGATCGCGCTTGGCGGGCTCGCCACCGCCTGCCACGCGATGGTCGCCGTCAGGCACATCGCGCGGCGCCGGCTGAAGGACCTGACGGTGATCGGCTCCGCCGTCGGCGGGCTCGACGTCGATCTGCTGATCGCCGCCGGCTGCGTGCGCAAGGTGATCTGTCCCTACGTGGGCGCCGAGGCGCTGGCGTCGATCGGTCCCTTCTACCGGGCGGCCGCGGAGCGGGGCGAGATCGAGGTCTGGGAGTGCGACGAGGGCCAGTACTACACGGGGCTGCAGGCGGCCGCCCAGATGCTCCCGTTCCTGCCCTGCCGGGGCGGCGTGGGGACGTCGTTCCCGGCGATCAACCCGGACCTCAAGCCGTTCACCGATCCCCTGCGCGGCGAGACGCTCCTCGCCGTGCCCGCCATCGAGCCGGACGTCGCCCTGCTCCATGCGGCCCACGCCGACGCCTACGGCAACGTCCAGTTCGTCGGCACCGGCTACGCGGACCGCCTGCTCTGGCGCGCGGCGACGCGGACGGTCGTCCAGGTGGAGCGCCTCGTCTCGAACGAGGAGATCCGGCGCTTCCCCGAGCGCACCGCGCTCCTGGCCACGGCGGTCCTGAGGGCCCCCTACGGGGCGCATCCCTTCTCGAGCCCCGGCTTCTACCTGGAGGACCGCGCGCACATCGCCGAGCTCGTCGACGCCGGCCGCGCGTTCGCGCGCCGCCGCGACCGCGGGCCGATCGAGGCCTACCTCGCCCGCTACGTGGACGCGGCGCCGGCGCACGTGGACTATTTGGAGGCGGTCGGCCTTCGCCGTCTGCTCGCGCTGGACGAGTACACCGGATGACGGCCGCCGCCAGCGTGAAAGAAGTGATGGCGACCTTCATCGCCCGCGACATCGCCGACGGCGAGGAGGTCTTCGTCGGCACCAACCTGCCCGTCATCCGGGCCGCCGCGTTGCTGGCGCACCTGCATCACGGTCCGAACATGCGCGTGATGCTCGCGCACACGCGGACCAACCTCTATCACACGCCCGTGATCGAGCACTTCCAGCTGCTGGCGGACTGGCGGGGCGCGCGCTGGGCCGAGGGCTACTTCAACGACAACGAGATCGTCCTCTACCAGAAGAGCCGGCGGGACTCCGTCTTTTTCGTCGGCGCCCTGCAGATCGACGCCTTCGGCAACTCCAACCTGATCGGCCTCGGCACGGACCCGCGCCGCCTGACCCTGCGCGGCCCCGGGGCGATCGCCACCACCACGAACGCCTCGCACGTCCGCCGCTTCTATCTCTACGTCAACGAGCACTCGCCGCGCGTCTTCGTCGACAGCTGCGACTTCATCAGCACGGTCGGCTGGGCGGGCGGTGGCGCCGACGCGCGGCGCGCGCTCGGGCTGCCGGGCGGCGGCCCGCGCTACTGCATCACGCCGCTGGCGGTGCTCGATTTCGAGGAGCGGAGCAAGCGGATGCGCCTGCGCTCCGTCCATCCGGGCGTCCCCGTCGACGAGGTGCGGGCGCGGACGGGATTCGAGCTCATCGTGCCGGCGACGGTGCCGGAGACGCCATCGCCGACCGACGAGGAGCTGTCGATCCTCCGGCGGCGCGTCGACCCGCAGGGGCTCCTGCGCGAATGACGCGCGGCGAAGCCGGACGGCTGCGGATCCACGGCGCGCGACTGGAAGTTCGCGGCCTTTCGAAGGCGTTCGGCGGCGGCCGCGTCGTGGACGACCTGTCGTTCGTGGTTGACGGGGGCACCTTCCTGACGCTGCTCGGCCCGAGCGGCTCCGGCAAGACGACGACGCTGCGGATGATCGCCGGCTTCGAGGAGCCCACGGCCGGCGAGATCCGGGTCGGCGATGCGCCGATCACCGACCGGCCCCCGTACACGCGCAACATCGGCGTCGTCTTCCAGCAGTACGCGCTCTTCCCGCACCTGACGGTGTTCCAGAACGTCGCCTACCCGCTGCAGATGCGCCGCACGCCGCGCGGTGACATCGCCGAGCGCGTGAGTCGCGCGCTCGGGCTGGTGCGTCTGGAGGGGCTGGCCGGCCGCTATCCCAGGCAGCTCTCGGGCGGCCAGCAGCAGCGGGTCGCGCTGGCGCGCGCCATCGTCTTCGAGCCGCCGGTGCTCCTCATGGACGAGCCGCTCGGCGCCCTGGACAAACGGCTCCGCGAGGACATGCAGGTGGAGATCCGCCACCTGCAGCGCGAGCTGGGGATCACCACCGTCTCGGTCACCCACGACCAGGTGGAGGCGCTGGTGATGTCGGACGTCATCGCCGTGCTCGACGGCGGACGCCTGCAGCAGATCGGACCGCCGCTCGAGGTCTACCGGCGCCCGGCGAACCAGTTCGTCGCCGACTTCATCGGCGAGTCGAACCTCCTGTCGGGCACGGTGGAGACCGCCGGCGGCGAGACCGTCTTCACGACCGGCAAGGGACTCCGCGTGACGATCGCGCCCGGCGCGGGGACGTCCGGCCCCAGCCACCTCGTCGTGCGCCCGGAGTACGTGCGTCTCGGCCCGGCCGCGGCGGGCCTCGTCAATCGCTATCCGGCCGAAGTGCTGGAGCTGCTGTACGTCGGCGATCTCGTGAAATACCGGCTGCTCCTCGATCAGCGCGACGAGGTGATCGCCAAGACACTCGCGCCCTCGGTGGACCAGCCGTGGAAGAGGGGCCAGCAGCTCACCGCCGGCTGGGACCCGGCGGATTGCCTGACCGTCAACACCTAACCCGGGAGGACGCCACATGCAGAGCACACGGATCTCGCGCCGACGCTTCCTCGGCACCGCCGCCGCCCTGGCCACGGCCGCCCTGCCGAACGTCATCACGTCGGCCAAGGCGGCGGGGAAGAACGAGCTGGTGTTCGTCGGCTTCGGCGGCACCTACCAGGACGGCCAGACGAAGGCGCTCTTCGAGCCGTTCGAGAAGGAGACGGGCATCAAGGTGATCCAGACGACCGGCGTGGACCTGGCCAAGCTGCGGGCCCAGATCCAGTCGAAGAACGTCGAGTGGGACCTCATCTCGATCCCGGATCGCCTGCGCTACACCGCGGTGAAGGACGACCTGCTCACCCGCCTCAACTACGGCGCCATCAACGCCAAGGAGATCATGCCGCAGCTCGTGACCGAGTACGCGGTCGGCTGCGTGACCATCCCGATGCTCCTCACCTACAGCACGAAGGCGTATCCGGCCGGCAAGGCGCCGCAGACCTGGCCGGACTTCTGGGACGCCAAGAAGTTCCCCGGCCCGCGCGGCTACTACAACGCGCCGACCTACAGCCTGGAGTTCGCGCTCATCGCCGACGGCGTGCCCAAGGACAAGCTCTACCCGCTCGACGTTCCGCGCGCGCTGAAGAGCCTCGACCGCATCAAGCCCGACGTGCGCGTCTGGTGGTCGCAGTTCCCGCAGCCGGGCGTGCTGCTCAAGAGCGGCGAGATCACGGCCACGCCCTGGACGCGCTCGATCACGTTCATGCTCGACGGCGAGCCGATCGGCATCAGCTACGAGGGCGCGGCGCTGACCTACGAAGCGTGGGTGGTGCCCAAGGGCGCGCCCGGCGCCGACAACGCGATGAAGTTCATCAACTGGGCGCTCCAGGCCCGGTCGCAGGCGGACCTGACGAAGTACGTCGCCTTCGGGCCCACGAACACCCGGGCGATGCCGCTGGTCGATGCCAAGCTGCGGCCGCTGCTCTCCTCGGACCCGGAGAACATCAAGAAGGGGTTCCTGCTGAGCGGCGACTGGTGGGGCCCCAACCTCGACAAGGTCAACGAGCAGTGGAACGAGTGGCGGCTGAGATAGGCCGGAGAGGACAACCCACGTGAGCAAGGTCCTGTACGAGACGAACGGCAGCATCGCGCGCATCACGATCAACCGCCCGGAGGCGATGAACGCCTTCGATCTGGAGACGGCGCGGCTCATCGGCGAGCGGATGCGGGAGTTCGACGGCGACGCCGCGCTCCGGGTCGCCATCATCACCGGAAGCGGCGACAAGGCGTTCTGCGCGGGCGCCGATCTGAAGAAGATGCACGGCGGCTCGCACGCGGGCGGCATCCAGGAGCTGTGGGACTACGAGCGGCAGAACCGCCTCGGGCAGCGGCTGCAGGTCGTCAAGCCGGTGATCGCCGCCATCAACGGCTACTGCCTGGCCGGCGGGCTCGAGTTCGCGCTGGGGTGCGACCTGCGCATCGCCTCCACCAACGCCTCGTTCGGCTGCCCGGAAGTCCGGTGGAGCATCCTGCACGGCTTCGGCGCCATGCGGCTGCCGCACACGGTCGGCATGTCCGTGGCGATGGAGATGCTGCTCACCGGCGAGCGCATCGACGCCCGCCGCGCGTACGAGGTCGGGCTCGTCAGCCGCCTCGTGGAGCCGGCGGCGCTGCTGCCGGCGGCCGAGCAGCTGGCCGAGCGCATCGCGCAGAACGGGCCGCTGGCCATCCGCGTCACCAAGGAGCTGGCGTGGCGCGGGCTGCACGAGCATCCGGAGGACATGCTGAGGTTCTACGCCGCGGTCACCGCGCTCATCCACGAGACGGAGGACGCCCAGGAAGGGCCGCGCGCGTTCTCGGAGAAGCGCACCCCGCGGTTCAAGAACCGCTGAGGGGATCGGGTGAGGCATCCGCTCGACCCGTTGTTCAACCCGGCCAGCGCCGCCGTCATCGGCGCCTCCACTCAGCTGCACAAGACCGGGGGGCGCCGGTGGCGGAGCATGGTGGAGGGCGGCTTCGACGGCCCGCTCTATCCGATCCACCCCACCGCGTCCGAGATCCTCGGGCGCAAGGCGTATCCATCGCTCGGCGCGGCGCCCGGCCCCGTCGAGCTGGCCGTGGTGCTCGTCCGCCCCGACCTCGTGCCCGGCGCCGTCCGCGACTGCGTGGCCGCTGGCGCGCGCGGGATCGTCGTCATCACCGCGGGCTTCGGCGAGACGGGCGCCGAGGGCGCGCGCGTGGAGCGCGAGCTGGTCGAGGTGACGCGCGCGCACGGCGCCCGGCTCGTCGGCCCGAACTGCGCCGGGCTCTTCAGCGCGTCCGGCCGCGTCAACGCACTCGGCTGGCGCGTGCCGAGCGGGCCGATCGCCGTCATCTCCCAGAGCGGCAACATGGCGCTGACCTTCGCTCAGCTCGCGCGCGAGAAGGGGCTGGGTTTCAGCAAGCTCGTGACGATCGGCAACGCCGCCGACGTCCGCGTGCCCGAATACCTCGACTACCTCTTCGCCGACCCGGACACCCGCGTCGTCGTCGCGTACATCGAGGGCTTCGGCCCCCTCGAGGGGCGCGCCCTCTGGGAGTTCATGCTCGGCCATCCGGCGCCCAAGCCCGTCATCGTCCTGAAGCCGGGCGACACCGAGAGCGGCCGGCGCGCGGCCCTCTCGCATACCGGCGCACTCGTCGGCGAGCGCCGCATCGTCGACGCCGCCTTCCGACAATGCGGCATCATCCGCGCCGCCGAGAGCGACGAGGCCTGGGACGCGGCCATCGCGCTGGCCTCCTTGCCGCCGCTCCGGCGCAACACCGTCGCCGTGATCTCCGACGGTGGTGGCCACGCGACCATCGTCTGCGACACGGCTGACCGGTTCGGTCTCGCCGTCCCCACGCTGGCGGCGGAGACCCAGCGCCGGCTGCGCGAGATCCTCCCGGCGCGCAGCGGCGTGGCGAACCCGATCGACTTCGCGGGCCAGGCGGAAGAGGAGCCCGAAGTCGTGCCGCGCGTGGCCGAGGTCTGCCTGGCCGATCCCGAGATCGGCGCCGCGATCTTGGCCGGACACTTCGGCGGCTACGTCAGGATCGCGACCCCGGAGCTCGGCCTGCGCGAGGAGGCCGCCGCCCGCGACCTGGTGGACGTCGTGCGCCGGCACGGCAAGCCGTTCATCGTCCACACGATCTACGCGGGCGAGCGCCTGCCCGCGCTCGACGCCCTCGCCAGGGCCGGCGTGCCCCTGTACCGCTCGCTCGAGGCCTCGGCGAAGGCGATGGCCGCGTGCTGGCGCGCCGCCGCGCGCCGGCGGCCGGCGCCGGGCGCCCGCCGGTCGGCGCCGGATCGCGCGCGGGTGAACGCCGTCCTGGCGCGCGCGACCGCAACGACGCCGCGGCTGCTCCTCGAGCCCGACGCGCGCGAGCTCCTGGCCGCGTACGGCGTCGCGGTGCCGGCCTCGCGCCTC